>NZ_JBEUKS010000006.1:0-529504 GCF_042510965.1 Streptacidiphilus jeojiensis | reverse complement strand
CCCCCGGGGGCCGCACGGTCGGAGCCGCGGCCGCCGGACCCCGGCCCGACCGGTCCCGAAGCGACCGGCTCGGGGCTGCGCGGCCCGGGAACGCCCGGCGCGGGGCCGCGCGGCCCGGGGACGCCCGGCGCGGGGCCGCGCGGCACCGAGACCGCCGCCGCGGTGCGAACCGGTCCGGAGCCACCCGGCACCGCGGCACCCGGCCCGGCGTCCCCGGCCCCGGGGCCGTCCGACGCGAAGGCGCCCGCCGACGGGCCCGGTCCGGCGTGCTCGCGCACCGCCCGCTGCGGCGGACGCTGTTCCGGTCGCCCGCGCCGGCTCTGCCCCGGCTCCTCCAGCAGGGCGTTCGGCAGCAGCACCACCGCCGTGGTGCCGCCGTAGGCGGAGGTGCGCAGCGAGACCTGGATGTCATGGCGCTTCGCCAGCCGGCTCACCACGAAGAGGCCGAACTGGTCGGTGTCGAACAGGTCGGCCTGCCGTGCGTCGGCGATCCTGCGGTTCGCCTCGGCCACCGCGTCCCGGCTCATGCCCAGGCCGCGGTCCTCGATCTCCAGCACGTAGCCGGTGCCCACCTGCTCGCCGCCGAGGACCACCTTGGTGTGCGGGGGCGAGAAGCTGGTCGCGTTCTCGACCAGCTCGGCGACCAGGTGGGTCAGGTCGGCCACGGCCTTGCCGACCACCGACGCCCCGGGCAGGTCGCGCACCTCCACCCGGGCGAAGTCCTCGACCTCGGCGACCGCCGAGCGGACCACGTCCAGCAGCGGGACGGCGCGCCGCCAGGCCCGTCCGGGGACGGCGCCGGACAGGATGATCACGCCCTCGGCGTGCCGGCGCATCTGGGTGGTGAGGTGGTCCAGCCGGAACAGCCCCTCCAGCTCGGCCGGGTCGTCGGTGGCGCGTTCCATCCCGTCCAGCAGCGAGAGCTGACGGTGCACCAGCACCTGGCTGCGCCGGGCCAGATTGACCAGCACCCGGGCCACCCCGGCACGTTCGACGGCGGCCCGCAGCGCGGCCCGGTGGACCGTGCCGAGCGCCTCGCCGACCTGCCCCAGTTCGTCGCTGCCGGCCTTGACCTGCGGTGCCTCGGCCTCGACGTCCACCTCACCGCCGGCCCGCAGCCGGCCCAGCGCGTCCGGCAGCCGGCGCAGCGCCAGGTCGAGCGCGGAGTTGCGCAGCCCGACCAGTTCCTGCACCAGGTCGCGTCCGATCCGCACCGACACCACCAGCGAGACGACCACCGCCAGCAGCCCGAACAGCATGGCCGCGCCGTTGGTGCTGAGGAAGCCGATGCTGTAGGGGTTGGCGCTCGCGGTGGCGCTGGCGCCCGCCGCCGTCTCCACGGCCGCGTACTGCTGCCGGACGTCGTGGACGGTGGCGGACCAGCTGTCCGCGGGGATCTGCCGCACCGGTCCGGTGCCGGCGCCCTCCGTCCTGACCGTGGCCTCCAGCTGCGCCAGCGCCTTGGCCTGACCACCGTTCAGCACCGCTGCCAGGCGGTCCCGGTCGGCCGGGCGCAGATCGGCGACGGCGCCGCCGACCAGGGCCTGCCGGGCGTAGAGCGCCCCGGTGAACTCCTGGTACTGGGCCGGGCTCATCCGCCCCGCGGCCTGGGCCGCCTGCTCGGCGGTGTCCTCGCGGGCCAGCAGTTCGTCGGCCCTGGCGAGCTCCAGCAGCACCCTGGGATCCGAGGCGACCGCGGTGTTCTGCACCGTCCCCTGCTGGACCTCCGCCAGCGCGCCGTCGACCCCGAAGGCGGCCTCGATCACCGACCCGTACCCGCCGGCGATGTCCTGCCAGCCCGCGACCCGGCCGGTGACCTGGCGCCGCAGCGCGGCCAGCCCGTCGGTCGCCGTGCCCAGCGCGTCCAGCCGGGCGGGCAGCGTGGGGCTGAGGCCGGCGCTGGCTGCGGCGCCGACCCGGATGTCGGTGTCCAGCACGGACATGGTCCGGTCGGTGACGGCGGAGGCCGCCGCCAGCGCCGAGGCACGCGCCGGGACGGGGTCGGCGGCGTAGGCGGCGGCCGCGGTGCGCTCGCCCTGGAGCGCGCCGACGGTGGCGCCGACCGGTGTCAGCAGGGTCGCGTCCACCTGCTTCAGCCGTACCAGTGCGTCGACGTCCTGCGCGGTGGTGACGGTGGCGAAGCCCCACAGCGCGATCAGCGAGACCACCGGGACCATCAGTAGGCAGATCACCCGGGCCCGCACCGACCTGGGCGCAAGCGACCGGCGGGGGGCGTCGGCGGCGGGCGGCACCGGGGCGGGCGGCGGCAGCGGCGGCTCGTCGGCGGCGGGCGGGCCGGCGTGGGCGGGGCGGGGACGGCCTCCACGGTCCGGGCCCGTGTCGGTGACCGGGGCAGCCCCCCGTGGTCGGCGCATTCGATCCTCATCTCGCTTCATCGGCTGGTCGGTTGGTGAACCCGGAGGGTGTCGCCCGGACGGCGTGGCTCGGAGGGCGTGGTTCGGAGGGCATGGTTCGGAGGGCGCCGGCTCAGAGCGATGGCGAGGCCGAGGCGGTCGCGGGCGCGGCCTGCGCCCGCAGCTGCTCGGCGCCGGCCGCGGCGGCCCGCTCCCGCGCGGTGGGCGACAGTGCGACGAACGCCGCGGTCAGGAAGAGGAACGAGCCCAGTCCCACCGTCAGCGGGAAGACGAACTGCATCACCGTCGCCCCCGGCAGCGTCCCCTGCTCGGGGCGCAGCGCGACGGTGACCGCGGCCATCCCGGTGTAGTGCATGGAGCTGACGGCGACGCCCATGACCAGCGCCGCGGCGCCGGCCGCCACCGGGCCGTGGATGTTCAACCCGGCCCACAGCGCCGCCGTCGCGGCCACCACCGCGATCAGCACCGAGACGGCGACCACCGTCGGCCGGTAGCCGACGGTGCCGTGCAGATGCAGCGCGTACATGCCGAGGTAGTGCATGGCGGCGACGCCGAGCCCGGTGGTGAGACCGCCCAGCAGCAACGCCCGGCCCCGGTGCCGGCCGTAGCCGACGGCGAAGACGCCCAGGGCCACGAAGCCCACCGCCACCAGCAGGCTGAGCACGGTGAGCGGGACGTCGTAGCGGATCTCCGAGCCGGTGACGGAGAAGCCGAGCATGGCCACGAAGTGCATGGTCCAGATCCCCGACCCGATCGCCGCCGCGGCGGTGAGCAGCCAGTTGCGCTTGGAACGGCCCTCGGCCGCCAGCGCGCGGACCGTGCAGCGCAGGCCGAGCGCGGAGCCCAGGACGGCCATCGCGTAGGACAGGATCGGGGTGAGCCAGCCGTAGCCGAGCTCGGTCATGCTTCCCATTCCGGCCATCACGGCTCCCTGCGTCTCGGGCGTACGCCGGTACGGCGGACTGCTGCACCGGGCGCCGGGGACGCTACTCGCCGTGTTCGCCCGATTACCTGAATTCCGGCGAAAGTTCGGCGCGACCGCTCCGCTTGTGCTGCACTGGTGTGCTTCCGCCGGTGCCGGTGTGCCCGGCGGCCCCGCCCACAAGCACTAGGCTCGTCCGGGTGAGCGACACACCGGCGCAGCACCAGCACGAGTTCCGCACCGAGGACCTGGCCAAGGAGGCCGGGATCCCGGTCCGCACCCTGCGCTTCTACCGCGAGAAGCGGCTGCTGCCCCCGCCGCGGCGCGAGGGCCGGATCGCCTGGTACTCCGAGGACCACCTGGCCCGGCTGCGGATCATCGCCGACCTGCTGGAGCGCGGCCACACCCTGGGCGGCATCGCCGAGCTGCTCGCGGCCTGGGAGAACGGCCGCGACGTGGCCGAACTGCTGGGCCTGGAAGCGGCGATAGCCGCCCCGTGGTCCGAGGAGACCCCAGTCCCGCTGACGCTCCAGGAACTGGACCGGACCTACTCGGGCCAGGCCGACGCCGAGGCCCTGGCCGAGGCCGTCGCGCTCGGCTACCTGACCGTGGACGGCGACCGGGTCAGCCACATCAGCCGCCGGCTGCTGGACGCCTCGGCCGAACTGGTCGCCGAGGGCATCCCGCTGAGCGCGGTGCTGGAGGCCGCCCACGGCGTCCGGGCCAGCGCGGACGCCCTTGCCGACCTCTTCGTCGAACTGGTGGACAAGCAACTGCTGGACAAGCTGGGCACCCGGCTGACGGCGGGCGAGACGGCACGCCTCGCCGACACCCTGGCCCGGCTGCGCCCGGTGGCCAGGACCGTGGTCGACGTGGAGTTCGCGCTGGCGATGGACCGCCGGGTGCACGGCGAGCTGGGCGCGGTGCTCAGCCGCGCCGCCCGCGAGGACCCGGCGCCGCGCTGACCCCGGCGCACCCGGCCGATCCGCCCAACCGATCTGCCCGGCCGGTCTGCCCCGTCAGGCCTCGGGGAAGTCTCCGACCGGCATCCGCAGTCCCATCGACTCGGCCACCCGCGCACTCAACGGCGCGGCCAGTGCGTGCAGCCGGCGGCAGCGCTCCGGGCCCAGGGCCCGCCAGGGCGCGGCGGCCAGACGGTCCGTCATGGACTCGACCTGCTCCCGCAGTTCGGCGCCGGCCGGGGTCAGCCCGCCCTCCGCGGTGAGCAGCCCGCGCCCGACCAGCCGGTCGATCCCGGCCTGCCAGGCGGCGTCGTCCCAGCCGCGCCGCGGCTGCAGGCTCCGGCGGCGCTCGGATCCGGTGGCGACGATGCTGGTCAGCGCCTCGACGCCGTCCAGCTCCGCGGCGAGCAGCGCGGTGTTGTGGCCGTCGCCGCGCCATTCGCGCAGGGTGGTCGCCGCCTGCCACAGCGCCAGGTGCGGCTGGTCCGGCACCGGAAGCGCCGCGTTGGCCGCGCCCAGCGGGCGTCCGTAGGGCGCGGCGGCGCAGGCCGCCGCGGCCTCGACGGCGAGCTCGGCCGCCTCGGCCAGCTGCGGCGAGGCGAGCAGGTCCGGGTCGAAGGCCGCGCGCAGTCCGGCGTCCACGGCCTCCAGGCGCAGGGCGAGCAGCTTCTCCGCGTCGGCCGCACGGATGTGTCCCAGCTCCAGCCCGGTCAGCGCGGGGTCGAAGTGGTAGAACACCGCGTCGACCACCGAGGTGCTGACCTCGCCGAGCGGTGCGACGCGCCCGGCGAAGTAGGGGCTCCAGGGGCGGTCCAGGCCGGCCTCCTTGAAGACGGCCAGCGCGGCCGGCGCGAAGACCACGGCCAGGTGGTAGGGCTCCAGCAGGTCGCGCATGGCGCGGGCGATGCGCAGGTCCAGGGGTCGCATGGGGGTCAGCGTAGGACAGGTGCTTCGGCATGTGAACACTTTCCGCACTGAACCTTTTAACTTGACTACCTAAAGCATCGGGCCTAAGGTCCTCTTTATTGCTTGATGAACTAAAGCATCCAGTACCTGAACCTTCCGAAGGACCGCTGCCCACCATGAGCCATGCCGTCTCCCCCTCAACCGCCTCCGCGCCGGCGTCCGCGCGGCGCGGCAGCACCCCGCTGATCGCCGCCCTGGGGCTGGCGGCTGTGGTCGTCGCCATGGCGCAGACCCAGGTCATCCCGATCCTGACGCTGCTCGGCACCGACCTGCACTCCGGTGCCGCCGGCATCAGCTGGGTCACCACCGCCACGCTGCTCTCGGCCGCCGTGTTCACCCCGCTGCTGGGCCGGGTCGGCGACCAGTACGGCAAGAAGCGCACCCTGCTGGCCGTGCTGGTGGTCATGGTGGCCGGCTCGGTGCTGGCCGCGGCCACCACCTCGCTGGCCCTGCTGATCGTCGCCCGGGTGCTCCAGGGCTCGGCCACCGCGATCTTCCCGCTGGCGCTGTCGATCATCCGTGACGAGGTCCCCCGGGAGAAGCTGCACGGCGCGATGGCGCTGGTCAGCAGCACCCTCGCCTTCGGCAGCGGCCTCTCCCTGGTGGTCACCGGACTGCTCACCCAGGGCGCCCACCCCGACTACCACTCGGTGTTCTGGTTCTCCACCGGCGTCTCGGCGCTGGCCCTGGTCGCCGTCGCCCTCCTGGTCCCCGACGGCGGTGTCCGCACCGGCGGCCGCATCGACTTCCTGGGCGCGAGCACGCTGGCCGTCTTCCTGGTCCTGCTGCTGCTGGGCATCTCCCAGGGCCACACCTGGGGCTGGTCCTCGGGTCGGATCATCGGCTGCTTCGTCGGCGCCGTGGTGATGGCGGCGGTCTGGGTCCTGGTCGAGCGCAAGGTCGCCAACCCGCTGGTGGACATGCGGATGTTCGCCCACCGCCAGGTCGCCTTCACCAACGTCGCCGGACTGTTCGTCGGCTTCGCCTCCTTCGCCATGTTCATCGGCGTCTCCTACCTGGTGCAGATGCCGGCCCAGCTCACCGGCTACGGCTTCACCGCGTCGGTGCTGCGCGCCTCCACCGAGTACCTGCTGCCCAGCACCCTGGTCTCGCTGGTCGCCGCGCCGGTCGGCGGCATCCTGGTCCGCCGCATCGGCGCCCGCTACACCCTGGCCGCCGGCTCCCTGGTCGGCGTCGCCGGCTTCGCCTGGCTGGCCTGGGGCCACGGCTCCACCCCGAACGTGATCGCCGCCGGCATCCTCGCCGGTATCGCCATCGCCTTCGGCTACGCCTCGATGCCGGCCCTGATCGCGGCCAGCGTCCCGGTCGAGCAGACCGGGATCGCCAACGGCATCAACTCCATCTCCCGGTCCGTCGGCAGCTCCATCGCCTCCGCCGTGGTCACCTCGCTGCTGGCCTCCAAGCTGATCAGCGGACTCCCGGCCGGCGTCCCCCCGCTGCCCGCCGAGAGCCAGTTCACCACCAGCTTCGTGCTGGCCGCCGGCGCCCTGCTGCTCACCATCGCCGTCGCCCTCTTCGGCCTCACCCGCCACAGCCGCCCGATGGCCACCACCCCGGTCGCCACCGCGGTCCTCACCGAGGCGGCAGCCGAACTCAAGGCCGAGGCCCACGCCGAAGCCCTGGAGGACGCCCCGGTCCAGGCCGACGCCAAGGCCTGACATCGGCCCGGCTCCACACCCGACGCCCGCTGCTCGCTCCCCCTCACACCCGAGGGCCGCGGGAAGCGGGCGTCTTTCGAAGTCAAGTGGATCATGGCATCGATCCGAACCTGCCAGCGACCAGAGCGAGCCACAGTCAGCGAGCACGCCAGGCGCCGAGCAAATCCTCTGGGCCGTAGCTCGCCTGCAGCCCCGAGCAGCTGACGCCGTTTCGGGAGACCGCGACGAGTGGGATCGGATCGTCGCTGAGCGCGGCTCGGTGCTTGTGCAGTGCGGCCAGGTCATGGGCATCGAAGCTCGATGCCTCCAGCCACTTGACCGACCCCAGGAACAACAACTGCTTGGCCACCGGCTGACGGTCGGCCCCGACGATATCGATCTCGACGTCGTTGCTACGGGTCCAATAGCCGCCGACGACGGGTGCAGCAGGCAGGTCACCGTCCGGCAGGATCCGAGCCAGCGATTCGCGGATCAGGGGTTCGACGGCGCGGCCCCGCCAGCTCGTCCACTGCTCCCTTATCCGGGTCAGGGTGAGGTCTCCTCGCATACGTTCGATCTCCGCCATGTGCGGATCGAGGAAGGCCAGCCAGAAGCGCAGATAGGGATCCGCCACCCGGTAGCGGCGCTCCTTGGAAGGGTGCAGCGAGATCGGGAGCTCTGCCGCGACGACGCGTTTGTCGATCAGCAGGTCGGCCGCCCGGGTGAGGGTGCTGTGGGAGATGCCACCGGCGGCCCGGGCGATATTGGTGAAGGTCCGCTCCCCCGAGCCGATCGCCCGCAGCACTTCCCTGCCCATCGCCTGCGGAGGGAACTCCGCCGCCAGCGACCGTTCCGCCGAGACCAGCAGGGCCGAGATCGGGTTCTGCAGGGCCGTGTCGAGGAAGTCCCACATGGACGTCCCGGCCTGCCACTCACGACAGATCAACGGCAGCCCTCCGGTGATCAGCGCGGCGTCGAAGGCGTCGGCGGGACCGAGCTGGAGCATCTCACCGATGTCAGCCGGGTTGAGGGGGCCCACCACCATCTCGCGCCCCCGCTGGTGGAACGGACGGTCGTAGCTGTCGAGTGCTTCCATCATCGACAGGTCCGAGCCGACCAGCAGCAGCAATACGGGTTTGCGACTGAGCAGTCGATCCCAGGCCCGTTGCAGCATTCCCTCGAAGGCCTCGATGCGCTCCATCAGATAGGGCACCTCGTCGATCACCACCACACTCGGGGTGTCGTCAGGGAGGACCTCCGCGAGCAGGCGAAAGGCCGCATTCCACTGGTTCGGCGCCTCCTCGGCGAAGAGGGAGCGATCCGGCAGCGAGGAACTCAGCACGGCGTCGAGCAGTTCTGCCAGCTCGTCCTCCGAGGAGCCGCCGGCAGCGGTGAAGAACAGGTTGGGCACCCCCTCCCGCCGGAGGAACTCCTCAACCAGGGTCGATTTGCCAACACGCCGTCGACCGCGCATCAGCACGCACTGGCCGGGCTTGGCCGAACCGAGGGCTGCACGAACCTCACCCAGCGCATGGCGCAGCGTCTGCAGCTCGCGGTCCCGACCGATGAAGCGTTGCATGAGAGGAAATCCTGTCGCAGCAGTCCGAGAACCCTAGCCCCTTAGATAGTATCGCAAGAGATACTATCTGCAGAGATAGTATTGCCGGGGATCTGGGGGCTTCGCTGTACGGTCCTGGGCATGACTCGATCTTCAGTGGGTCCGGTGACCCCGGACGACCTCGACCTTGCGGTGCGGCTGACGGTGGAGCTGCTTCGCGAGGCGCCGGCGGCTGCCTGGGACGGGGAGGCCGGGTCGTTGGAGTGGAGTTGCTGGGAGACCGTCGAGCATCTGGCTGACGATCTGTTCGCCTATGCGGCACAGCTCGGGCCGCGTACCCCGCCGTCGGAGCGGGAGGTGCCGTTCGTGTGGCAGCGGCGGCGGCCGGAGGGGCCGGCCAACGTCGTGTTCGCGGACCGGGAGGCCGGGCCGGACGGGCTGCTGCAGGTGCTGGAGGCCTGCGGGGCGCTGCTGGTGGCGATGGTGCGGGTGACACCGGCGAGCGTCCGGTCCCATCACGTCTTCGGGAGAGCGGATCCGGAGGGCTTCGCCGCGATGGGGATCGTGGAGACCCTGGTGCACACCCACGACCTGGCCGCCGGGCTCGGCCTGGACTGGCGGCCCCCGGCCGGGCTCTGCGCCCGCACCCTGGCCAGGCTCTTCCCCGACGCGCCCGGGGACGCCGACCCCTGGACGGCGCTGCTCTGGTGCACCGGGCGCACCGAACTGCCCGGACGGCCCCGGCTCAGCACCTGGCGCTGGCACGGGGAGCCCGGGTACTGAGCGGTACGGAGTCCGTTGTCAGTGGCGGTTGTTACTGTCGTTGACCATGCGACTGCTGCACACCTCCGACTGGCATCTGGGGCGGACCCTCCACCGGGAGGACCTGCTTCCGGCGCAGCGTGCCTTCCTGGACCACCTGGTCGCCACGGTGCGGGCCGAGGCGGTGGACGCCGTGCTGGTCGCGGGCGACGTCTACGACCGGGCCATCCCCGGGCTGGGGGCGGTGGACCTGTTCGACCGGGTGCTGCGGGAGCTGGCCGGGCTCGGGGTGCCGGTGGTGCTGATCGCCGGGAACCACGACTCGGCCCGGCGGCTCGGGGTGGCCGCCCGGCTGATCGAGCGGGCCGGGGTGCACCTGCGGACCGACCCGGAGCGGTGCGGTGAGCCGGTGCTGCTCGCCGACGAGCACGGTCCGGTGGCGGTCTACGGACTGCCGTACCTGGAACCCGCGCTGGTGGGGGCCGGGCTGGGGGCCGAGAAGGTGAGCCACGCGGCGGTGCTGGCGGCGGCCATGGCGAGGGTCCGTGCGGATCTGGCGGACCGTCCGGAGCGGACCCGCTCGGTGGTGCTCGCGCATGCCTTCGTGGTGGGCGGCGAGGTGAGCGACAGCGAACGGGACATCGCCGTGGGCGGGGTGCCCAGCGTGCCCGCCTCGGTGTTCGACGGGGTCGACTACGCGGCGCTGGGGCATCTGCACGGGTGCCAGACGATCAGCGCAAGGGTGCGCTACAGCGGATCCCCGCTCGCCTACTCCTTCTCCGAGGCGGCACAGCGGAAATCCATGTGGCTGGTCGATCTCGGCCCCGGGGGCGAGGTTGCGGCCCGCCGGATCGACTGCCCGGTCCCGCGGGCCCTGGCCTGCCTGCGCGGCCGGCTGGACGAGCTGCTGGAGGATCCGGAACTGGCCCGGCACGAGGATTCCTGGGTGCAGGCGGTGCTGACGGACCCCGGACGTCCCGACCGGGCCATGGAGCGGCTGCGAGCCCGCTTCCCGCACGCCCTGCAGCTGGCCTTCGAGCCGGAGGGCGAGCTGGGCGACGGGCTCCCCTCCTATGCCGCGCGGACCCGGGGGCGCAGCGACACCGAGATCGCGCTGGGCTTCGTCCGGCACGTCCGGGGCAGCGGTCCGGGGCCCGAGGAGGAGCTGCTACTGCGCGAGGCCACCGAGGCCGCGGGCGCCGCCGCGCTCGCCGAGGGGGGTGGACGCTGATGCGGCTGCACCGGCTGGAGATCACCGCGTTCGGCCCGTTCGCCGACACCCAGACCGTTGACTTCAACGCCCTGGCCGCCGGCGGCCTGTTCCTGCTGCGCGGGGCGACCGGCGCGGGCAAGAGCAGCGTCCTGGACGCCGTCTGCTACGCCCTGTACGGGACGCTGCCCGGCAGCCGTCCGCGGACCCGGCTGCGCAGCGACCACGCCGCGGCCGACGTCCGAACCGAGGTGGTGCTGGAACTCACCCTGGGCGGCCGCAGGTTGGAGATCACCCGCAGTCCCGAGCAGGTGCGCGCCAAGAAGCGCGGCCAGGGGGTGACCACCGACAAGGCGCAGACCCTGCTGCGGGAGAAGGTGGTCGACAGCGCGAGCGAGGACGGTGTCTCCTGGCGAGCTAGCAGCCGGGCGCACCAGGAGATCGGCGCCGAGATCCAGCAGCTGCTGGGCATGAGCCGGGAGCAGTTCTGCCAGGTGGTACTGCTCCCCCAGGGCGGCTTCGCCCGCTTCCTGCACGCCAGCGCCCCGGAGCGGGCCGAGCTGCTCGGGCGGCTGTTCGACACCGCCCGCTTCGGCGCGGTGGAGGGCTGGCTGGCCGAGCGCCGCCAGCAGTCGGAGAAGGCCTGCCAGGCGGTGCGCGGGGAGATCGGCTCCCGGCTGGAACGGCTGCGCGAGGCGGCCGGGACGGACGACCCGGCGCCGGTGGACGTGGACGCGGACGGTCTCGGCTGGGCGGCCCAGCTCCGGGTGGAGGCCCGGGAGCAGCTGGCGGTGGCCCGCTGCTGGCACCGGCTCGCGGTCGAGCGGCGCGAGCTGACCGCCGAACGGGCCCGGGCGGTCGAGGTACTGGCGGACCGTCAGCAGCGGCACCGGCGCGCGGTCCGGCAGGCGCACGCTCTGGAGCAGGGCGCCGCCGATCAGTCCGCGGCGGAGGCCCGGCTGGAGCGGGCCCGCCGCGCCGAGGCCGTGGCCCCGCTGCTGACCCTGCATCAGCAGGCGCTGCTGACCCGGCGTCGGCTGGAGGCGGCCGAGCAGCAGGCCCGAGCCACGCTGCCCAGCGGCGACGGCCGGAGCGACGCCGAGCAGTTGGCCGCCGCCGAGCACGCGACCCGCGAGGAGCTGGGCGGCCTGCGGGCGCTACTGCCGGCCGAGCAGCAGTTCCACAGCAACGAGCGCACCCGCCGCCGGCTGGAGGCCGAGCGCGACGACGCCGAGGGCCGGCAGGCCGAGGCGGTGGAGTGGTTGGAGCAGTGGCCCGCGCTCCGGGAGCAGGCCGCCGCGTCGCTGGACACGGCCCGGCTGGCGGCGGCGCGGGCCGAACAGCTCGACGCCCGGCTCGCCGAGCTGCGGCAGCGCTGCGAGGCCGCCGAGCGGGCCGAGGGGCTGGGCAACCGGCTGTCGGGGTTCGAGCAGCGTGAGCTGGCGCTGCGGGAGAGTGCGGCGCGGGCCCACGAGGACTGGCTGGAGCTGCGCGAACGGCGGCTGCAGGGCATGGCGGCCGAGCTGGCGGCCCGGCTGGCCGAGGGCGAGGCCTGCCCGGTGTGCGGCTCCGCCGAGCACCCGGCACCGGCCAGGAGCGGTCCCGGGCAGGTCACCCGGGAGCAGGAGCAGCAGGCCGAGCGGGCGCACCGGGATGCGGCGGCCCGCGCCGAGACGGCCCGCGAGGACGTCCAGGAGCTGCGCCGGCAGATCGGTTCGCTGGCCGCCGTCGCCGGCGACCGCCCCGCCGCCGAACTGCGCCGGGAAGCCGAGCAGTTGAGCGCCGAACAGGCCGCGGCCCAGCAGCAGGCGGCGGTCGGGCTGCGGGCCCAGGAGGAGCTGGACCGGCTCCAGCACGAGCAGGGCCTGCGCAGCGAGGCCGCGGTGCAGGCCGCCGCGATGCTGGCCGCCCGCACCGCGGGCCTGGACGCCCTGGCCGTGGAACAGGCCAGGCTGGCGGCCGAGTTGCAGCGCGGACGCTCCGGCGCCGAGTCCGTGGCCGCGCGGGTGGCCGAGCTGGAGCCGCTGGCCGAGCGGCTGAACCGGGCGGTGGCCGCCGTCCGCGAGGCGGCCGCCGGCGCACAGGCGGTCGCCGCCGCCGAGGCCTCGGCCCGGGCCGCCGCCGAGCGGGAGGGCTTCGCCGACCCCGGCGAAGCCGAACGGGCGGCGCTCCCCGCCGCCGAGGCCCAGCGGCTGCGCACCCAGGTGGAGCGGCACCGGGCCGAGGTGGCCCGGGTCCGTACCGAGCTGGCCGACGCCGACCTGCTGGCCGCGGTACGGCTGCCGGAGGCGGACCCCGAGGCCGAGCAGGCCGCGGACCGCGCCGCCGAGCAGCGGCTGCGGCAGGCCTACGCCCGGGAGCGGGCCGCCGCCGACCGCTGCGCCGCGCTGGACCGGCTGAGCGACGGGCTGGCCGACGAGCTGCGCCGGCTGGGGCCGCTGGCCGCCGAGCACGCCACCGTCGCCGGACTGGCCGGGCTGGCCGCCGGGACCAGCAGCGGCAACCGGTTCCGGATGTCGCTGGAGACCTATGTGCTGGCGGCCCGGCTGGAACAGGTCGCCGCGGCGGCCGGGGCGCGGCTGGCGGTGATGTCCCAGGGCCGCTACTCGCTGGCCCACACCGACCTGCGGGCCAGGGGCGGCGGCCGCTCCGGCCTGGGCCTCAGCGTGCTGGACGCCTGGACCGGCCAGGAGCGGGACACCTCCACCCTCTCCGGCGGCGAGAGCTTCTTCGCCTCGCTGGCGCTGGCCCTGGGCCTGGCCGACGTGGTCACCGACGAGGCCGGCGGGATGCCGCTGGACACCCTGTTCATCGACGAGGGCTTCGGCTCGCTGGACGAGGACACCCTGGAGGACGTCCTGGACGTGCTGGACCGGCTGCGCGAACGGGACCGGGCGGTGGGCATCGTCAGCCACGTCGCCGACCTGCGCGGGCGCATCCCCACCCAACTGGAAGTCCGCAAGGGGCGCGACGGTTCGACGTTGCGGCAGCATGTCCCCGGGTAGGTCACCGGGTAGGTTCCCGGGCGGGCCGGGACGGCTCGGTCCCGACCCTGGGCATGGAGGAGACGACCTTGACGGATCAGGTGGCGGAGCAGGTGACGGAGACTCAGCCGTGGTGGCGCGGGGCGGCCATCTTCCAGGTGTACCCGCGCAGCTTCATGGACGGCGACGGCGACGGCACCGGTGATGTGGCCGGCATCCGCAGCCGGCTGCCGTACCTGGTGGAGCTGGGCGTGGACGCGCTGTGGATCTCGCCCTGGTACGTCTCCCCGCTGGCGGACGGCGGCTACGACATCGCCGACTACCGCGACATCGACCCGGCCTTCGGCACCCTCGCCGAGGCCGAGGCGCTGATAGCCGAGGGCCACGAGCTGGGGCTGCGGACCATCGTCGACCTGGTCCCCAACCACTGCTCGGACCAGCACCCCTGGTTCCGGGCGGCGCTGGCGGCGGCCCCGGGCTCGGCCGAGCGGGCGCTGTTCCACTTCCGCCCCGGGCGCGGCCCGGGCGGCGACCTGCCGCCCAACGACTGGCAGGCCCACTTCGGCGGCTCCGCCTGGCAGCGCACCACCGACGCCGAGGGCCGCCCCGGCGAGTGGTACCTGCACATGTTCGCGCCCGAGCAGCCGGACTGGAACTGGGACAACCCGGCGGTCCGGGCCGAGTTCGAGTCCATCCTGCGGTTCTGGCTGGACCGCGGCGTGGACGGCTTCCGGATCGACGTCACCGACCACCTGGTCAAGGAGCAGGGCCTGCCCCACTCCGCCGGGCACCACGGCCGCCCCGACCCCTGGCGGGACCAGGAGGGGGTGCACGAGATCTACCGCAGCTGGCGCGCCATCACCGACTCCTACCCCGGCGAGCGGATGTTCGTCGCCGAACTGTGGGAGAACAACCCGGCCCGCTTCGCCCGCTACCTGCGCCCCGACGAGTTGCAGACCGCCTTCAACTTCCCGCTGCTGAAGTCCGGCTGGGACGCGGCCGAGCTGCGCGGGGTCATCGACGACACCCTGTCCGCGCACGCGCTGGTGGGCGCCCCGCCGACCTGGGTGCTGTCCAACCACGACACCACCCGCCACGTCACCCGCTACGGCCGCGCCGACACCACCTACGACTTCGACCGGGCCGGGCGCTTCGGCCGCCCGGTCGACCTGGACCTGGGCACCCGCCGGGCCCGCGCCGCCGCGCTGCTGACCTTCGCGCTGCCCGGCGGCGTCTACGTCTACCAGGGCGACGAGCTGGGCCTGTGGGAGGTCGAGGACATCCCCGACGAGCTGCGCCAGGACCCCACCTGGCTGCGCTCCGGCCATGTCGACCGGGGCAGGGACGGCTGCCGGGTCCCGATCCCGTGGAGCGGCACCGGGCGCCCGTTCGGCTTCAGCGTGGGCGACGGGGACGCGCCGCCGTGGCTGGACGTCCAGCCGGCGGCCTGGAAGGAGCACACCGCCGCGGCCGAGTCCGGGATGGCCGGATCACATCTGGAGCTCTACCGGGCCGGGCTGCGGCTGCGCCGCGCGGAGCCCGGGCTCGGCGACGGCCCCATGGCCTGGCTGCCGTCCGCACCGGAGGTGCTGGACTTCACCCGGCCCGGCGGCTTCCGCTGCGTGGTGAACCTGGGCACGACCCCGGTCGCCCTGCCCGGACAGGTCGAGCTGCTTCTGGCCAGCGGCCCGCTGGACGGGGAGCTGCTGCCTTCGGACACGGCCGTCTGGCTACGTCAGGCCGGGTGACCCGGACCGCCAAAGCAGGCCAAAGCAGGAAGTCCCCTTCCGCACGGGGGAGCGGATGGGGACTTCCTTGGATCATCGT
Source organism: Streptacidiphilus jeojiensis (assembly GCF_042510965.1). NCBI lineage: Bacteria > Bacillati > Actinomycetota > Actinomycetes > Kitasatosporales > Streptomycetaceae > Streptacidiphilus > Streptacidiphilus jeojiensis. The sequence goes on along the minus strand of NZ_JBEUKS010000006.1, from coordinate 514,280 downwards.
ACGAGTGCGGCGCCGGACGCCCGGACCATTGGCGCACCAGGATCCACTGTGCCATCAGCCGATGGCAGCGATGCTCCGATCAGGGCCGCAGACCCGCCCTGCGCAGGGCGTCCGCCATCGCGCTGTTGGCCGCCGGCGCCGGCGCGGCGCCGCCCCGGGCGTTCTCCCGCCGGGGCTGCGGCGCCCTGCGGCCCTGGCCCTGCGACCGCTGACCCTGCGTCGGACCCTGGCCCTGACCCTGGTCCTGCCCCTGCTGCCGGCCGCGCGGTCCGCGCTCCTGCTTGGGCCCGGCCTCGTCGTCCAGCCGCAGCGTCAGCGAGATCCGCTTGCGCGGGATGTCCACCTCCAGCACCTTCACCCGGACGATGTCGCCGGACTTCACCACCTCGCGCGGGTCCTTGACGAAGGTCCTGGACAGCGCCGAGACATGGACCAGGCCGTCCTGGTGCACGCCGACGTCGACGAAGGCGCCGAAGGCCGCGACATTGGTGACGGTGCCCTCCAGCAGCATCCCCGGCTCCAGGTCGGAGAGCTTCTCCACGCCCTCCTTGAAGGCCGCGGTACGGAACGCCGGCCGCGGGTCCCGGCCCGGCTTCTCCAGCTCGCGCAGGATGTCGGTGACGGTCGGCACGCCGAACTGCTCGTCGGCGAAGTCCGAGGGGCGCAGCCCGCGCAGCACCGAGCCGTTGCCGATCAGCGCCTTGAGGTCGCCGCCGGTGTTCGTCAGGATCCTGCGCACCACCGGGTAGGCCTCGGGGTGCACGCTGGAGCCGTCCAGCGGGTCGTCGCCGCCGGGGATCCGCAGGAAGCCCGCGCACTGCTCGAAGGCCTTGGGGCCGAGCCGGGCCACGTCCTTGATTGCCTTGCGGCTGCGGAACGGGCCGTTGGCGTCGCGGTGCGCCACGATGTTGTCGGCCAGGGTCGCGCCGATGCCGGACACCCGGGTCAGCAGCGGCGCCGAGGCCGTGTTGACGTCCACGCCGACGCCGTTGACGCAGTCCTCGACCACCGCGTCCAGCGAGCGGGACAGCTTGGCCTCGGAGAGGTCGTGCTGGTACTGGCCCACGCCGATCGACTTGGGGTCGATCTTGACCAGCTCGGCCAGCGGGTCCTGCAGCCGGCGGGCGATGGAGACCGCGCCGCGGATGGAGACGTTGAGCTCGGGCAGCTCCTGCGAGGCGAAGGCGGAGGCCGAGTAGACCGAGGCGCCGGCCTCGGAGACCACGGCCTTGGTCAGCTTCAGCTCGGGGTGACGCTTGATCAGGTCCCCGGCCAGCTTGTCCGTCTCCCGGGAGGCGGTGCCGTTGCCGATGGCGATCAGCTCGACCCGGTGCGCCGCGCACAGCCTGGCCAGGGTGTGGATGGACTCGTCCCAGCGGTTGGCCGGGACGTGCGGGTGGATGGTGTCGTGGGCGACGACCTTGCCGGTGGCGTCCACCACGGCGACCTTGACCCCGGTGCGGAAGCCCGGGTCCAGGCCGAGGGTGGCCCGGGTGCCGGCCGGGGCGGCCAGCAGCAGGTCGCGCAGGTTGGCGGCGAAGACCCGGACCGCCTCGTCCTCGGCCTCGGTGCGCAGCCGCAGCCGCAGGTCGATGCCCAGGTGCACCAGCAGCCGGGTGCGCCAGGCCCAGCGGACGGTGTCCAGCAGCCAGCGGTCGGCGGGCCGGCCGCGGTCGCTGATCTCGAACTTCTGCGCGATCCGGGACTCGTAGCCGCCGGGGGCCTCGGCGTCGGCCTCGTCGGCGTAGGGCTCCATGGTGAGGTCCAGGACGTCCTCCTTCTCACCGCGCAGCATCGCCAGCACCCGGTGCGAGGGCAGCTTGACGAAGGGCTCGGCGAAGTCGAAGTAGTCGGAGAACTTCGCCCCGGCCTCCTCCTTGCCGTCGCGGACCTTCGCCGACAGCCGGCCCCGGCCCCACATCCGCTCGCGCAGCTCGCCGAGCAGGTCGGCGTCCTCGCCGAAGCGCTCGACCAGGATCGACCTGGCGCCCTCCAGCGCGGCCGCGGCGTCCGCCACGTTCTCGCCGAGGTAGCCGGCGGCCTCGGCCTGCGGGTCCCGGGTCGGGTCGGCGAGCAGCAGCTCGGCCAGCGGCTCCAGCCCGTTCTCCCGGGCGATCTGGGCCTTGGTCCGACGCTTGGGCTTGTAGGGGAGGTAGATGTCCTCCAGCCGGGCCTTGGAGTCGGCGGCGCGGATCTGCGCCTCCAGGGCCTCGTCCAGCTTGCCCTGGCTGCTGATCGACTCCAGGATCGCGGTCCGCCGCTCCTCCAGCTCGCGCAGGTAGCGCAGCCGCTCCTCCAGGGTGCGCAGCTGGGCGTCGTCGAGCTCGCCGGTGGCCTCCTTGCGGTAGCGGGCGATGAAGGGCACGGTCGCCCCGCCGTCGAGCAGGTCGACCGCCGCCTGCACCTGACCGGCCCGTACACCGAGCTCCTCGGCGATGGTCTGCTGGATGGACGCTGTCTGAAGGGTCACGCGCGGTTACCACTCTCTCGCAGGGATGCCACCTGCATTCTGCCGCGCGCGGTGGGCTGGGGAAAACCACGGGTCCCGGCGGGTTGTCAGTGGTGTGCGGCACGATGGATCGCATGACGACTGCCCCCGCTCGTCGCACCGAGCTCGCCGCCTTCCTGCGCAGCCGCAGGGCCAGGATCACCCCGGAGGAACTGGGCCTGCCGCCCGGCCCCCGGCGGCGCACGCCCGGGCTGCGCCGGGAGGAGGTCGCCCTGCACGCCGGGGTCGGCGTGACCTGGTACACCTGGCTGGAGCAGGGCCGCCCGATCAACGCCAGCCCGCAGGTGCTGGACGCGATAGCCAGGACGCTCCGGCTGAACCAGCCGGAGCTGAGCCATCTCTACCGCCTCGCCGACATCCGCACCGCACCCGCGCCGCCGCCCTGCGACGACCTGGACCCGACGGTCCAGCGGATCCTGGACGACTTCGGCACCTTCCCGGCCTGTGTGATCAACTCCCGGCTGGACGTGCTGGCCTGGAACGCCCCGTACGCGGCGCTGTGGCCCCGGTTCCGGGGGTCGCGCGGGCGGAACCTGCTGTGGCTGAGCTTCACCGTCCCGGCCTGCTGCAGCTCCCTGGTCGAGCGGGAGGTCGACCTGCCGCTGCTGGCCGCGCTGTTCCGCACCCACTACGTCCGGCACCTGGGGGACCCGGACTGGGAGGGTCTGGTGGACGACCTGCTGGCGGTCAGCCCCGAGTTCACCGAGATCTGGTCGCGCCAGGACGTGGCCGGCGTGAGCACCCGGACCAAGCGCCACCAGCATCCGGCCGTGGGTGAACTACGGGTGGTGGTGAGCAACTTCGAGATCCTCGGGGCCACCGACGTCGAGCTGGTGGTCTACACCCCGGAGGACCGGCAGAGCCGCGAGCGGCTGCAGTGGCTGCTGGACCACCCCGAGGCCCCCGGCTACGCGCACGACCACCCGGACGTCCTCTACGTACACGAATAGAGGGTTTTCCCTTGCTCGCAGGCTGTGAAAGGCCTGTCATCGGCGGGAGAAATCGCCAAGAACGGCGCACATCTGTGACGCGCAGGTAAATCCCACTGAGGCCACCTTGTTGTCGATGGTTCGTCAACCTTAGCTTCGGTGCGATTCAGCACGGCCCCCGGTTCCCCCGAGCACAACTCCTGGAGGCAGCGCCTTGCGCAAGCTACTGACCACCCTGATCGGCGCGGTGGCCCTCACCGTGTCGGCCCTCGCCGTCTCGGCCCCCGCCGACGCCGGCACCATCGCCGCGACCCCCAAGATCGGCGTCACCTGGACCAACGTCTGTGCCGCCACCCCGGCGGCCGGGTACGCGTCCTGCAACGCCAAGCGCGTCACCGGCGGCACCACCGCCTACATGGCCGCGAAGGCCGCCAGCCAGGGCAAGAGCGTCGCCCCGCTGGCCAGCACCTCCAGCCCGTCCGGCTTCGGCCCGACCGACCTGCAGAGCGCCTACGGCCTCGCCTCCGCCGCGGCCAGCAACGGCTCCGGCGAGACGGTGGCCATCGTGGACGCCTACAACGACCCCAACGCCGCGGCCGACCTGGCCGTCTACCGCTCCTACTACGGCCTGTCCGCCTGCACCGTGGCCAGCGGCTGTTTCAAGCAGGTCAGCCAGACCGGTAGCACCACCTCGCTGCCCACCAGCGACTCCGGCTGGGCCGAGGAGATCTCGCTCGACCTGGACATGGTCAGCGCCGCCTGCCCGAACTGCAACATCCTGCTGGTCGAGGCCAGTTCGGCGTCGTACGCCAACCTGGGCACCGCGGTGAACGAGGCGGTCAAGCTCGGCGCCAAGTACGTCTCCAACAGCTACGGCGGCTCCGAGTCCTCCTCGGAGACCAGCTACGACACCTCCTACTACAAGCACGCCGGAGTCGCGATAACCGTCAGCTCCGGTGACTCCGGCTACGGCGTCGAGTACCCGGCCGCCTCCCAGTACGTCACCGCCGTCGGCGGCACCAGCCTGGTCAAGGCCACCTCCACCACCCGCGGCTGGACCGAGAGCGTCTGGAAGACCAGCAGCACCGAGGGTGCGGGCTCCGGCTGCTCCAAGTACGAGACCAAGCCCACCTGGCAGACCGACACCGGCTGCACCAAGCGCACCGTCGCCGACGTCTCGGCCGTGGCCGACCCGGCCACCGGCGTCTCGGTCTACGACACCTACGGCGTCAGCGGCTGGTACACCTTCGGCGGCACCAGCGTCGCCTCGCCGTTCATCGCCGCGGTCTACGCGCTGGCCGGCACCCCGTCCACCAGCTCCTACCCGGCGTCCTTCCCCTACGCCCACACGTCCTCGCTCAACGACGTGACCAGCGGCTCGACCTCCACCTGCTCCCCGGCGTACCTGTGCACCGCGGAGACCGGCTACGACGGCCCGACCGGCCTCGGCACCCCGAGCGGCACCACCGCCTTCGCGGGCTGACGCTCCGTCACTGAGCTCCATCGCATAAACGGGGAGGGCACCGACCGCCGGGTCGGTGCCCTCCCCCACGTCAGGTCACGCCGGCCGCGGCACGACCGCCAACTGCCGGGACTGGGCCACCAGTCGGCCGGAGGCGTCCCACACCTCGGCGTCCTCCTCCAGCAGTCCGCCGGCCAGGTTCCGGGTCGAGTGGACCACGCGGAGCCAGCCGGGCACGGGCCGGGCCCGGACGTGGACGGTGAGTTCCAGGGTCGGGGTCCAGCCGAAGAGGCCGAGGTCGAAGGTGACCGGCGGCAGCGCGTCCACGGCGAACAGCAGCATCAGCGGGTCGGGCTCGCGGCCGTCCGCCATCCGCAGCCAACCCTGGATCCGGCCCTCCCCGGAGGGCTTGCCCAGCGCCCAGCCGACACAGGCCGGGTCGAGCCGCAGCTCCAGCCGCTGCAGCAGGGCGGCCTCGGTGAGGAAGTCCGGGGGCGCCAGCTCGGAGCTGATGCACTCCTCCACCGGCGGCAGTTCCGGCGGGGTGGCGCTGGTGCGGACCTCGCCCTTCGCCGCGTCCAGGTCGCCGTAGGAGGCGAGCACCCGCAGCCGCTCCACCATGGCGCCCTGCTCGTCCGGCTGGAGCAGGGTGGCGGCGCCCGTGGTGAAGGTGCGTCCCCGCCGTACCGCCTCGGTACGGATCTCGCCGGGGCCGGGACGGGCGGCGGAGATGTAGTAGGCGCTCATCGAGAACGGGTCGCCGTGGTCGTTCACGGCGCCCAACTCCTGCCGCAGGGCGTTGCCGACCAGGGCGAGCAGCAGCCCGCCGTTGATGCCGCCGCCGATGCGCCAGCCCGGGTCCAGCGCGGCGTCGTACACCGAGGGCACACCGGGGCGTGCCGTGACGGCGATCCCCCGGTCGAACTCGGACACCTGATCCGCTGCCGTCATACCGGTCGCTCCTCAATAAGTTACTTGCCAGTAGCTAACTGCACTGTCGCTTCCAAAGTCAAGGCGACGCTGGTAGTCATCGGTGGCATGACGGACAGCGAGACAGCGGACCCCTTCGGCCTGACCGACCGCGTCGCCGTGGTCACCGGCGCGGGCAGCGGCATCGGCCGGGCCACCGCCCAGGTACTGGCCGCCGCGGGGGCCTATGTGGTGTGCGCCGACGTGAACGGGGCCGCAGCCGGGGCCACCGCCGAGGGCATCGGCAAGTCGGCCGGCGCCGCGGCGCTGGACGTCACCGACCGGGCGGCGGTCTTCGCCCTGATCGAGAACACCGCCGCCGAACGCGGCCGGCTGGACATCCTCTGCAACATCGCCGGCATCATCCGCACCGGCCGGGTGCTGGACGTGCCCGAGGCCGACCTCGACGCCGTACTCGCCGTCAACTTCAAGGGCACCTTCCACGCCTGCCAGGCGGCGGCCAGGATCATGTGCGCCAACGGCGGCGGCAGCATCGTCAACACCGCCTCCGGAGCCGTGGACACCGCCCAGCCCGAGATCATGAGCTACTCGGTGTCCAAGGCCGCCGTGGTGCAACTGACCCGCAACCTCGCCGCCGAGGTGGGCCGCTACGGCGTCCGGGTGAACGCGGTGGCACCCGGCCTGGTGCGCACCGCGATGACCGGACGCCACTACCTGCGGCCCGACGGCAGCATGGACGAGACCGCCCGCGCCGCCGCCGAGAAGCCGCTGCGCCGACTGTCCCCGCTGGGGATGATCGGCGAACCCGAGGACATCGCCTACGCCGTCCGCTACCTGGTCAGCGATGCCGCCCGGTTCGTCACCGGACAGATCCTGCGTCCCAACGGCGGTGTGGCGATGCCCTGGTGAGTGGGCGTCAGTTGGGTGGGTGTCAGCGTCCGCGCAGGGTGCGGTAGCGGGTGGCCAGGGCGGCGGTGGAGGAGTCCAGCGCGTCCAGACCCGCACCCTCGACCAGGACCGGCTCGATCCTCTTGGCCAGCACCTTGCCCAGCTCCACGCCCCACTGGTCGAAGGAGTCGATGTTCCAGATCGCGCCCTGCACGAACACCTTGTGCTCGTACAACGCGATCAACTGCCCCAGCACCGACGGGGTCAGCTCCTTGGCCAGGATCGTGGTGGTGGGGTGGTTGCCCTTGAACGTCCTGTGCGCCACCAGGTCCTCGGCCACCCCCTCGGCCCGCACCTCGTCCGCGGTCTTCCCGAACGCCAGCGCCTGGCCCTGGGCGAACAGGTTGGCCATCAGCAGGTCGTGCTGCGCCACCAGCCCCGGAGCCAGGTCCGCCACCGGCTCGGCGAACCCGAGCAGGTCCGCCGAGATCACCTTGGTGCCCTGATGGATCAACTGGTAGTACGCGTGCTGCCCGTTGGTGCCCGGCGTGCCCCACACCACCGGACCGGTCTGCCACCGCACCGACTGACCGTCGCGGTCCACCGACTTGCCGTTGGACTCCATGTCCAACTGCTGCAGATACGCCGTGAACTTCGACAGGTAGTGCGAGTACGGCAGCACCGCATGCGACTGCGCATCGAAGAACGCCCCGTACCACACCCCCAACAGACCCAGCAGCAGCGGCACGTTCTCCTCCGGCGCCGCGGTGCGGAAGTGCTCGTCGACCAGATGGAACCCGGCCAGCATCTCCCGGAACGCGTCGGGCCCGATCGCGATCATCAGCGACAGGCCGATCGCCGAGTCGTAGGAGTACCGGCCCCCCACCCAGTCCCAGAACTCGAACATGTTCGCCACATCGATACCGAAGTCCGAGACCCCGGCGGCGTTGGTGGACAGCGCCACGAAGTGCTTGGCGACCGCGTCCTTGCCCGCACCCAGCCCCTCCAGCAGCCAGCTGCGCGCCGAGGTGGCGTTGGTGATGGTCTCGATGGTGGTGAACGTCTTGGAGGCGACGATGAACAGCGTCTCGGCCGGATCCAGGTCGCGGACGGCCTCGTGCAGGTCGGCGCCGTCGACGTTGGACACGAAACGGACCGTCAGGTCCCGGTCGGTGAACGAGCGCAGCGCCTCGTAGGCCATCGCCGGACCCAGGTCCGAGCCGCCGATGCCGATGTTGACGACGTTGCGGATCCGCCGGCCGGTGTGCCCGGTCCACTGCCCCGAACGGATCCGGTCGGCAAAACCGGCCATCTTGTCCAGCACCGCGTGCACACCGGGCACCACGTTCACCCCGTCGACCTCGACCACCGCGTCCCGCGGCGCCCGCAGCGCGGTGTGCAGCACCGCCCGGTCCTCGGTGATGTTGATCTTCTCGCCGCGGAACATCGCGTCCCGCAACTCGAACACCCCGCGCGCCGCCGCCAACTGCCGCAACAGCCCCAGCGTCTCATCGGTCACCAGATGCTTGGAGTAGTCCAGGTACAGATCCCCCACCCGCAGGCTGTAGCGCTCCCCGCGACCGGCGTCCGCGGCGAACAGCTCCCGCAGGTGCACCTCACCCAACTCGGCCCGGTGCTTTCCCAACTCCGCCCACTCCGGAGACCGATCCAGCGGCAGCCGGTCGGAACGGGTTCCCTCGGACATCGCGTTGACTCCATTCCTGCAGAGGTTCGGTACGTGCCCGAGCCTATCCCGCGCGCTCCTCCTCGGGCGGACCGACGATCGGCAGGCTGAGCCGTACGGCGAAGCCCCCCTCCGAGGTGACGCCGCTGGTGAAGCTGCCGCCGAGCAGGGTGGCGCGCTCCCGCAGGCCGATCAGGCCGTGCCCGCCGCGCGGCAGGTCGGACAGATCGGTGCCGTCCCGGACCAGTGTTGGCGGGCCGTTCACCACCGAGACCACCAGCCGTTCCCCGGCCGAGGACTCACCGCCCGGGGGGCCGCCGTTCGGCCAGACACAGCGCAGCTCCACCTCGGTGCGGGCGCCGGGGGCGTGCTTGCGCACATTGGTCAGCGCCTCCTGCACCGTCCGGTAGGCGGCGCGCTCCACCGGCTCGGGCAGGGCCGGCGGCACCGGGCCCGGCAGCCGCAGCTCGGCGTCCACGTCCGAGTCGGCCACCAGCCGGGGCAGGTCGGCCAGCCGGGGCTGCGGGGCCAGCTCGGTGGGTCCGGCGCCGGCGGCGCGCAGCACCAGGATCATGCTGCGCAGCTCCTCCAGAGTGGCCACCGCCAGCCCGCGCAGGGTGCCCGCGGTGGCCCGGACCTCCGGGTCCTTCGCGGTCACCTGGAGCGCGCCGGCCTGCACCGCGATCAGTCCGGCCTGGTGCGAGACCACGTCGTGCATCTCCCTGGCGATCCTGGCCCGCTCCCGGGCCAGCACCGTCTCGGCGTGCAGCTCCCGTTCCTGGTCCCGCAGCGTCGCCAGCTCGGCGACCCGTTCGGACAGCGCCTCCCTGGTGCGCGCCAGCAGTCCCAGCGCCGCCGGTCCGGCCGCCAGCATCACCGCGTAGATCAGGTCCTGGGTGTGGTCGCTCAGCGTCTCCACGGTGAACTGGTGCAGCGGCCAGGGGACGAACAGGCCGAGGCCGACCAGCCCCGCGCCGAGGTACACCTGCCAGTGCGGGCGGGGGGTGCGGGCCAGGCTGTAGAGGGCGGCCATGGCCGCCAGCACGGCCGTGCCCGCGTACAGCCCCGGCAGCACCACCAGCAGCACCAGCCGCGGGAACCGGCGCCAGAACAGCAGCGAGGCCGCCGACACGATGGAGACGGTGAAGGTCCAGTCGCGCGGCGGCGGGAAGTTCAGCAGGGCGTCGACGGTGGACGCGGCCACCAGGACCAGGGTCACCAGCGCCTGGCGCACCCGCCGGGGCAGCCGGCGCCAGAGCGCGGGGACGCTGCGCGGCCCGGTCATTCGAGCAGTCCGGCCCGCTCGGCCAGGACCGCCGCCTGGATCCGGTTGGCCACCCCGAGCTTGGTGAGCACCGCGCTGACGTAGTCCTTGACCGTCGCGGCGCCCAGGTGCATCCGCGCGCCTATCTCGATGTTGGACAGCCCCTGCCCCAGGAAGCCCAGAACCTGCAGTTCCCGCTCGCTCAGCGCCCCGATGATCTCGCCGCCGCGCACGCCGCCGCGCCGTTCGGCCGCCCGCAGCCGCCGCAGCAGCGGCGCCGACAGGCAGCCGGCGCCGGTAGCCACCGCCCGGACCGAGCGGGCCAGCACGTCCGGCTCGGTGTCCTTGAGCAGGAAGCCGCTGGCGCCCAGCCGCAGCGCCTGGTCCAGGTACTCGTCGGTGTCGAAGGTGGTGAGCATGGCGACCTCCGGCGGTTCGGGCAGCGCCCGCAGCCGGCGCAGCAGGGTCAGCCCGTCCACGTCGGGCATCCGGATGTCCAGCAGCACCACGTCCGGGCGCTGCTCCCTGACCACGTTCAGGGCGTCGGTCCCGGAGCAGGTCGCCACCACCTCGATGTCCGGGGCGGAGCCCAGGATCATGGCGAGGCCGGACCGGATCAGCGCCTCGTCGTCGACGATGGCGATCCGGAGCGGGAGGCTGCTGGCTGAGTGAGGGGGCAAAAGGACCTGTCCTGGACGATTCTCTGACATTGCTCCACCGGCGGCGCGCCGTTCCGGCGTCGCTTCAACACCTCGTTGACCTGGGAGTACCGCGTGACCGTACCCCAGGCTCCAGCGCTGGGCGAATCCGCGGCGGCCGGAGGCCCACCCCCGCTCCGCCCCCCGGTCGGTGGGCGGACAACCCCTGGTCGGGGGTGGTCCGGAGGTTCGGGTACGACCAGGATGGGCCCCTGGCGCCGGCAACGGCGCGTCGGCGGGCACCACGGGGGGGTGCCCGCCTTTGGCATGGGCCCGGGCCGTGCCATGCTTGGGCGGAAGGCATCCCGGGTAGGGCACGACGGAACAGCTCACCACACGCGGCCGGAGCATGGCAGCCAGCCATGCGGACCGAATCCCGACGAAGGAGCTTGGTATGCGGCAGACGGTACGCACGGTGGCGCGGAGGACCTCGGCCCCGGCCGGACCGGCCCCGGCCGGACTCCCCGAGATCCCGGAACCGTCGACGGTGTCGCCCGAGGACGCGCGGGTGCTGTCACGGCTGCTGTTCGACCGCCTGGGCCAGCTGGAGGAGGGCACTCCGCAGTACGCCTACGTGCGCAACACCCTGGTCGAGCTGAACATGGCGCTGGTGAAGTTCGCCGCCGCGCGGTTCCGCACCCGCAGCGAGCCGATGGCGGACATCATCCAGGTCGGCACCATCGGACTGATCAAGGCCATCAACCGGTTCGACCCGGGCCGCGGCCTGGAGTTCACCACCTTCGCGCTGCCCACCGTCACCGGCGAGATCAAGCGCTTCTTCCGCGACACCAGCTGGGCCGTACGGGTCCCGCGGCGGCTCCAGGAGCTGCGGCTGGAGCTGGCCAGGGCCACCGACGCGCTGCAGCAGGAGCTGGACCGGACCCCGACCACCGCCGAGCTGGCGGCCCGGCTGGGCCTGACCGAGGCCGAGGTGGAGGAGGGGCAGCGGGCCGGCCTGGCCTACTCGGCCGGGTCGCTGGACGCGGCGGCCGAGGAGGGCGAGGGTTCGCGCGGCGAACGGATCGGCTACGAGGACCCCGGTATGGCCCGGGTCGAGGACCACGAGTCGCTGCGGCCGCTGATCGCGGAGCTCTCGCCGCGGGACCGGCAGATCCTGTCGCTGCGCTTCGGCTCCGACCTCACCCAGTCGGAGATCGGCGCCGAGCTGGGGCTCTCGCAGATGCACGTGTCGCGGCTGCTGACCCGGACCCTGGGCAGGCTGCGGGCCGGACTGCTGGCCGAGGACTGACGCTCGGAGCGCCCGTGCCGTGCCCGGGACAGCCGGGACACCCGTGACAGACCGAGGGCCCCGAACCGCCTGCAGCGGTTCGGGGCCCTCGTGTGGCTGTCCTAGGCCGCGCGGCTGGGGCGCTGGCCCTGGCCGGAGGGACGGCGCGGGCGGCGGCCGCCGTTGCCGCCACTGCCACCGCTGCGGCCGGAGCCGCCGCGGGGGCCACGGGGTCCCTGCGCGGGCACGGCGGGGGCGGGCGCGGTGACGACCACCGGGACGCCGCTGGGCTTGCGGGCGCCGGTGATCCGGGCCAGCTCGGCGTCGCCGGCCCGGACCCGGTCGTTGTTGGGGGTGATCCCGGCGTCGGCCATCAGCCGCGCCATCTCCCGGCGCTGGTTGGACAGCACCAGGGTGACCACGGTGCCGGACTCCCCAGCGCGGGCGGTGCGGCCGCCGCGGTGCAGGTAGTCCTTGTGGTCGGTGGGCGGGTCGACATTGACGACCAGGTCCAGGTTGTCCACGTGGATGCCGCGGGCGGCGACGTTGGTGGCGACCAGGGCGGTGATGTGGCCGTCCTTGAACTGCTCCAGCACCCGGTTGCGCTGCGGCTGGGACTTGCCGCCGTGCAGCGAGGCCGCGCGGACGCCGTTGGCGAGCAGCTCCTTGGCCAGCTTGTCGGTGGCGTGCTTGGTGTCCATGAACATGATCACCCGGCCCTCGCGGGCGGCGATCTCCACGGTCACGGCGCGCTTGTCGGCGTCGGCGACATAGAGCACGTGGTGCTCCATGGTGGTCACGGCGCCGGCCGAGGGATCGACCGAATGAGTGACCGGGTCGCTGAGGAAGCGGCGCACCAGGCGGTCCACGTTGCGGTCCAGGGTGGCCGAGAACAGCATCGTCTGGCCGTCCGGGCGGACCTGCTCCAGCAGATTGGTGACCTGCGGCAGGAAGCCCATGTCGGCCATCTGGTCGGCCTCGTCCAGGACACTGATGGCGACCCGGTCCAGCCGGGCGTCGCCGCGGTCGATGAGGTCCTTGAGCCGGCCGGGGGTGGCGATCAGCACCTCGACGCCGCGGCGCAGCGAACCGGCCTGGCGGCCGATGGACATGCCGCCGACGACCGTGGTGAGCCGCAGGTTCACGGCGGTGGCGTAGGGGGTGAGCGCGTCGGCGACCTGCTGGGCCAGCTCGCGGGTCGGCACCAGCACCAGGGCCAGCGGGGCCTTGGGCTCGGCGCGCCGGCCGGCGGTGCGGGCCAGCAGGGCCAGGCCGAAGGCCAGGGTCTTGCCGGAGCCGGTGCGGCCGCGGCCGAGGACGTCGCGGCCGGCCAGGGCGTTGGGCAGGGTCGCCGCCTGGATCGGGAACGGCTCGGTGACGCCCTCGCGGGTCAGCGTGGCCAGCAGGCCGCTGGGCATCTCCAGCTCGCTGAAGGCGGCGACCGGGGGAAGCGCCGGGGTGGTGCTGACGGGCATCTCGAACTCGCCCTGCGGGGCCGTGTTCTGACGGCGGCGCGGGGCGCCCTGCTGCGGGCGGCCACGGAACTGCCCGCCGCCGCCACCGCTGCGGGTGCCCGTCCCGGTGGGACGGCCGAAGCGGGTGGCGGGACGCTGGTCATTGGAACGGCTGGTGCGATGGTTCACGGAGAACCTTCCTCGTAGCGGCACGCTTCGAGGAGAGCTCCGCAGCGCTGGGCGCGGAGGATCGCAAGAACGAGCCAGGGGGCGGCGGAGAGTTCTCCGCAGGGGCGTGATCTGAATCACACGCAAAACTCTGCAGGCCCAGCGAGAACGCCGGGCCTACAGAGTTCAAGTAGCGGGGACAGGATTTGAACCTGCGACCTCTGGGTTATGAGCCCAGCGAGCTACCGAGCTGCTCCACCCCGCGTCGGTAACTCAACTGTACCAGAGCGGGACGATCAGCTCGGAGCAGGGCGGCCGCGGACGGCCGCGGACGGTCGCGGACGGTTCGGGGACGGTCGTGGTCAGCCGGCCGCGGTCGCGGCGAGCGGTGGCAGCGGCGCGATCACGTCGCTGACCGGGGTGTCCGGGGTCACACCCCGGGGGTCGGCGAAGAAGACCTGGCGGAGCGGGCCGCGCGGGGACAGCACCTCGTCCTGCGCGGTGATCCAGGCCTCCAGGGTCTCCCCGGCCCGCATCCCGTCGGCCGGCGACAGCTCCCGGCGGGTGAGCCGGACGTAGGCCTCGCGGTGCGCCGGGTCCTGGCGGATCGTCAGGTCCGGGAAGCGGGCCGCCATCGCCTCGACCGCCTCGTCCGGGATCGGACGGCACCACTCGATCGGGCCGTCCGAGTCCTCGTCCACCTCGCCGTGGTAGATGAAGAAGGGCGCTCCCTCCATCCCGGCGAGCCCGGGGACGGTGCCGTCGCCGAGGCGGACCACCATCTCCACGGTGAAGTCGTTGATCTCGGCCGACGTGACATGGCGCAGCGAGCAGATCAGGGTGCGCGCCGGCATTTCGCGTACTGCGACGGGCAGCATGGTGGATCCCTCCGAGAGCGTCTCGACGAGGAAGCGGACGATGTCGCGGCGCTGCTGCTGCTCCGCCTCGACCTCGTCCCAGTAGCCGGACACGGCCTTCGCCGCCTCGCCCCGCGGCAGGTCGCAGACCTCGCGGATCCGGGCCAGCGGCATCCCGACCCGGCGCAGTCTGGCCACCAGCCGGGCCCGGGCCAGCTGGTCCTGGCTGTAGCGGCGGTAGCCGGACACCGGGTCGGTGTGCGCGGGGACCAGCAGTTCCAGCTCGTCGTACAGCCGCAGGGCCTTCGGTGACAGGCGGGCCGCCTTGGCGAAGGCTCCGATGGTCCAGAGCTCCATGGCCGTCCCCCTCCCCCCGTACCGGACTTCTCGGTACCGGACTTCCTCGTCCCGGGCCTTCTGCCCGGTCACCACGATGCTGGGCCTTCCCCCTGGGACAAGGTCAAGGCCGTCAGGACAGCATGCCCGCACCGAGGAAGTCGGACCCGTCGCGGACCCCGGGCAGGGCGAAGAAGTAGCCGCCGCCGGTGGGCTGGATGTAGTCCACCAGCGGCTCGTCGGCGAGCCTGGCCTGGACCGCCTCGAACTGCCGGACCACGTCCTGCTGGTAGCTGCAGAAGAGCAGGCCGACGTCGAGGTTGCCGTTGACGTCCACGCCGCGGTCGTAGTTGTAGCCGCGGCGCAGGATCTGCTGGGCGGCGGTGGCCCTGGTCCGGGGGTTGGCCAGGCGGATGTGCGCGCTCATCGGGACGGCGATGCCCTGGGGGTCGGCGGCGTAGTCGGGGACGTCGGTCTCCCGGTTGCCGTCCAGCGGGGCACCGGTGTCGCGGCGGCGGCCGATCATGGTCTCCTGCTCGTGCAGCGAGACCCGGTCCCAGAACTCCACCAGCATCCGGATGATCCTGACGACCTGGTAGCTGCCGCCCTCGGCCCAGGCGGGCTCGCCGCCGGCGCCGCCCCTGGTCCACAGCAGGGCGTCGGCCACCGCTGCGGTGGCCACGTCCGGGTTGGCGATGCCGTCCTTGAAGCCGAGCTGGTTGCGCTGCGCGCCGGTGGGGCGGGGGGCGGCGTGGAAGCCGTCGGCCTTCCAGTTGAGCTGCATGCCGGAGCGGGTGTGCTTGGCGATGTCGCGCAGCGCGTGCATCACGGTGTCCCGGGAATCGGCGCAGAACTGGATCGACAGATCGCCGTGCAGCTCTGTCGACCCGGCCAGGTGGTCGTTGGGGAACACCGGCATCGGCTTGAGCCGGGCCGGTCTGCGGGCGGCCAGGCCGTAGCGGGCGTCGAAGAGCGAGGAGCCGACGCCGACGGTGACGGTCAGCCCGTCGGCGGGTACGTCCGGGCCGAGGGTGGCGCTGTCGGCGGGTACCGAGGCGACGCTCACGTCCGGCGGGGTGCCGCCGGCGGTCAGGAAGCGGATCCGGTCGGTGAGGGTGCGGAACAGCTCGCGCAGGGCGGTCCTGTCGACGGCGGTGACATCGAAGGAGGCGAAGGTCGCTGCGGCCTGCTGCGGGGTGGTGATCCCGGCCTGGTGCGGCCCCTCGAAGGGGATGCGGCGCCCGGCCGGACCGGGGTCGCCGCCGTCGGACCCGGCCGCCGCAGCCCGCTCCACGCCCAGCGCGCCCACCCCGACCGCGGTGCCCACCGCGGCCCCGCGCAGGAAGGAGCGGCGGCGCAGCGGCTCGGACGTGGGGCTCATGCGGAGGGCCTTCCCTGGAGCAGGTCGGGGACGGTGGACAGCTGTTCCAGCAGTCCGCCCAGGGCGCTGTCGAGCCGCTGACGCTGCGTCAGCGGCAGGGCGGCCGGGGCGGTCCAGCCGTCCGTGGGGCTGCCTTCCGTGGGCCCGCCCGGGGCGGTCCGGCAGGCGGCGAGGTCGGCGTCGAGCGCGGACAGTCCGGCGTCGACGGCGGGCAGCAGCGCCGGGTCGCGCGGGGTGATCAGCGCGGTGAGGGTGCCGAGCACCGCCCGGGTCCCCTGCACATTGGCCTGCAGCGTCGCCAGCGCGGTGCCGCTGCCGTAGTCGGAGGCGCCGGTGAGCTGGAACTGCAGGGCGTTCTCCAGGATCTCGTGGCTGCGCAGCGGCAGGTCGCCGGGGTCGGTGTCGGCGCTGGGGAAGTCGGCGATCATGTCCTGCACGTCCTTGACCAGCCCGCTGCCGAGCGGACGCAGCACGGCGGCGCCCTGGCCGTGCCACAGGCCGTACTCGATCCGGTGGAAGCCGGTCCAGGACGGGTCCGCGGTGCCGCCCGGCAGGCCGTCGGCGGTGCCGTCGATGGCGCCGTCGAAGTCGCCGAAGGAGTTGTAGGCGGCGCCCAGCCGCTCGTAGTCCAGATGCGCGGGCAGCCAGTCGGCGCGGGCCCGGGCCAGGTCGCCGGCGGCCAGGTCGGCGTCGAGCCGGCGGCTGGCGGCGAGCAGCCCGGGCAGCGCCGCGGTGACGTAGGCGCGATAGGCCGTCACCGGGGCGCCCAGGTCCAGGTCGGGCAGCGGCGGGACGCCGGCGACCGCGTCGGCGACGGTGCCGCTGAGGGTGCGGCTCGGGGAGGTCCGCACCTGGCCGTCGGTGAACACGCAGCGCAGCGCGTAGCTGCCGCCGTCCAGGGTGGTGGAGAGGGTCCTGGGCACCCCGGGCAGCAGCGACAGCACTTCGGCGTAGACGTCGCCGCTGCCGGGGGCGATCAGATAGACCTCGGCCGGGTCGCGGGCGGTGTCGCTGAGGCGCAGCACCAGGTGCCCGGCGTGCCCGTCCGTGGCGGCGGCCCACTCCGCGCCGCAACCGCTCTCACTGACGGTGATCACGGGTGCGGCGGGAGCGTCCGCGGCGTCGGAGACGGCGACGCCGAGCAGGGCGATCACCGTCGCCGCGGTCAGTGCGGCCGCTGCGGCGCGGAGCGGGGGTCGGCGCATGGTCCGGTGCTGTTCCAGTCCCTGTGTCAGTTCCAGATGTCGGTGATCGCGGTGGCGGAGGCGCTGTTGCCGACCGCCTTCAGCCCGTACATCTGCTCCAGGGTCGCCAGCAGGTTGTAGTGGTTCACGGTCTCGTCGTAGGTGCCGGTCTTGACCGACTGGCCGACGATGATGGTGGGGACCTGGTTGCTCTCGGTGTAGTCGTCCTCGTCCCAGGTGACGATCAGCAGGCTGTTGTTGGCCTTGGCCCAGGTCGCGTAGGCGGACATCTTGCTGTTCAACCAGGTGTCGGCGGCGGCGATGGTGCCGTCGTGCATGTCGTCGTTGAGGTTGGGGATCACGAACGACAGCGTCGGCAGGCTCGCGTAGCCGGAGCTGCTGGTCGGGAAGGAGGTGAACGGCAGCGAGTCGGCGGTCGGGACGTTGCTGAAGTTGATCCAGGGCGAGTGCTTCCTGGCGTACTTCCCGGAGCTGCAGGTGGTGGAGCCGGTGGAGGGCAGGCCCTCGGAGTAGCCCTTGAAGGTGTCGCCGGCGGCCAGCAGCTCGGAGCCGAGGTTGGCGGTGGTGCCCTCGCTGACCGGGCAGGCGTCGGAGCTCAGGCCGAAGGTGCTGCCGGCGAACAGCGCCATGTAGTTGGGCTCGCTGGGGTGGGTCACCGCGTAGGACGAGGTGAGCAGCGCGCCCTGGCCGGCCAGGGAGTTGAAGTAGGGGGCGCTGCTGTTGCCGATGATGTCGGAGTAGGAGTGGTTCTCCTCCATCACCACCACGACGTGGGCCGGGGTGGGCACGGTGCTGGCGACCGCCTTGGTGGCGACCGGGGTGGCGGCGGGCGTGGCGTGGGTCTGGACTGCTGCCACGCCGAGGGCGACAGCCGCGGCGGTCGCGGCGGCGAGCGGGGCGAGCGTGCGGGACCTCAGACGCATGACGGGCTCCACGGTGAAGAGGGGGCGGCGGCAGAGCGCTGCTGCGCAGGTCAGCGTAGGGAGCCGGGGTAACCCGGAGCGGTACGAACAATCCGGATACGGTGAATTGGTCATGTCATTTTGGGGGCGGGGGCGATGCCCGCGATATGACCCCGGGGGCACGAGCTGCTACAACGGGTCTAGACTGCGGAACTTGGTGTGAAGGTGAGGGCGCCGCCGATGACGGCCGGCCCCACGCCCGGTCGGCGCTGACGGCGCCCCGGCGGTGAGGAGGTGAGAGCAGTGGAGTGCAGTAGTCCGGGTCGAAGTCGGCCCCGCCCCCGACTGTTCCCCTCTCCCCTCGGCCCCCGGTCCGTGCACCGCCCCGGAACGCGTCCGCATGCGGACCCGCGTCCGGTCCACGACTGACCTCTTCCTGGTCGCCTGCCGCACGGAAAACCCCGGGTGCCGTTCTGCCGTACGGTCCCTGCCCCGTTCTGCCCCGCGCCGTCCCGCGCCGGGAGCGGGCGAGCAGGTGCAGCGTCACGGCGGACCTACTCCATGGAGGTTCCTGAGATGTCCGAATGGCGTGTACGTGCGGTCCGCGCGAGCAAGCGGCCCTTCACCCGTCCGGCGGCACCCGCCCGCACCCCCGGCTCGACCCCGGCCGAGCGGGCTCCGGAGCACTCGATGGACCCCCGGCAGGAGCCCAGGCCCGACGCGGTGTCGCTGGAGCGCTCCGTCGTCGACGCCGCGGTCTACCGGGAGGGCGTGCGGATCGCCACGCCCACCAGCCTGTCCGACATCTACCAGCAGATCCCCGGCAAGCCCGGCAGCATGGCCTGGATCGGCCTGTTCCGTCCGGCCGAGTCCCAGCTGCTGGAGGCCGCCGAGCGCTTCGGCCTGCACGAGTTGGCGGTCGAGGACGCCATCGTCGCCCACCAGCGGCCCAAGCTGGAGCGCTACGGCGACACCCTGTTCGTGGTGCTGCGCGCGGCCCGCTACCTGGACGACGTGGAGGAGGTCGACTTCGGCGAGATCCACCTCTTCGTCGGCCCCGACTTCGTGCTGACGGTCCGTCACTCCCAGTCCCCCGACCTGTCAGCGGTGCGCCGCCGGCTGGAGGCCGACCCCGAACTGCTGGCCCTGGGACCGGAAGCGGTGCTGTACGCGGTCCTCGACGCCGTGGTGGACGGCTACGCGCCGGTCATCGCCGGCCTGCAGCACGACATCGACGAGATCGAGACCGAGGTCTTCCGCGGCGACAAGCAGGTCTCCCGGCGCATCTACGAACTCTCCCGCGAGGTCATCGAGTTCCAGCGGGCCACCCGGCCGCTGCTGGAAATCATGCGCAACCTCGCCGGCGGCTTCCAGAAGTACGGCACCGACGAGGAGCTCCAGCGCTACCTCCGCGACGTCGCCGACCACGCCACCACCGCCGCCGAACGCGTGGACGGCTTCCGGCAGATGCTCCAGAACATCCTCACCGTCAACGCGACCCTGGTCTCCCAGGCCCAGAACGAGGAGATGAAGCAGCTCGCCGAAGCCGGCCACGCCCAGAACGACGAGATCAAGAAGATCTCCTCCTGGGCCGCCATCCTCTTCGCCCCCACCCTGATCGGCACCGTCTACGGCATGAACTTCCGCGAGATGCCCGAACTCAAGTGGGCCTTCGGCTACCCCTTCGCCATCGCCCTGATGGGCGTGGTCTGCGGCGGCCTCTACGTCATCTTCAAGCGCCGCAACTGGCTGTAGGGCCGGGGGCACCGAGGAGCGGCAGGCAGGGTTCGAGCCCTTCGATGGTGGTGGCCGGGTGGGGGGTCTGCTGCCAGCGGGTGCGGGTGAGGCGGAGGCGGTGGCAGGTGACCGGTTCGCCGCGGACGGCGAGGCGGGTGATGCCGTCGGGTTCGTAGCCGAGCTTGCGGGAGACGGCCTGCGAGGCGTGGTTGTCGGAGAAGGCCCCGGAGGTGGCGAAGTCGGCGCCCAGGCCCGTGAAGCCCAGGTGCAGTACGGCGGCTCGCATCTCGGTGCCGAGGCCCTTGCCCTGGTGGTCGCGACCGAGCCAGGAGCCCGTGTCGACCTCGCGGGTCACCGACAGGTGCTCTGCGCTGATCTCCTGGAGGCCCACGACGCGTCCCTCGTGGAACACCGCGAAGGGCAGCTGCCACTTCTCGGGGGTCAGATCTCCGAGGGTGCGCCAGGTGAACTGCATGACCGACCTCGCCCGCTCGGCCGGGGGCAGGTCCGTCCAGGGGACGGTGAACGGCATCACGGACGGGTCGTGCACGCCCTGGGCCGCCAACTCGCCGAGTTCGGCCAGTTCCTCATGGTCGGGGAGGCGCAGCTCCAGACGGGGAGTGCGCAGGCGGAGACTGGACAGCGGCCAGTGGTTGGTCAGCATGCGGCATTGTTGCGGCCACGGATTGGTTGCGGCACCTGGTTTTCGGAGTCGTGGGGTGCGGTGCTGGGGCAGCATGCGCGACATGACGAGGGATCGCTACATCGACTTCCTGCGCGCGCTGGCGATCTGCCTGGTGGTGCTGGGGCACTGGCTGATCACCGGACTGGTGCGGCGGCCGGACGGGACCATCAGCGCGCCCGAGCTGTTGGCCACCGTTCACTGGACGCAGTGGCTGACCCTGGGTTTCCAGATCATGCCGTTGTTCTTCCTGGCCGGCGGGTACGCGGCCGGCGGCTCCTGGGCGCGGTGGTCGGCCGCCGGTGGGGAGGCCGCGGTGTGGGTGCGTGGGCGGGCGCTGCGGCTGCTGTTGCCCACGGCGGCGTACGCGGGGCTGGTGCTGCTCGCGGTGGCAGTCTGCGCGGGGGTAGGGGTCGATCCGGGGACGCTGGCGCTGGTGGGCTGGGCGCTGGGGATGCAGTTCTGGTTCCTGCCGGTGTATCTGCTGCTCAGCGCCCTCACGCCGGCACTGCACGCGGCGCACCGGCGCTGGGGGCTACTGGTGCCGGTGGCCATGGGCGTGGTGGCCGTGGTCGCCGATGTGCTGACCGTGGCAGCGCACACCCCGTACGTCGGACAGGTCGACTACGTCCTGGTCTGGGGCGTGCCGTACCAGCTGGGATTCTGCTGGCGGGACGGGCTGCTGACGCCCCGTCGGCTTCAGCTCGCCATGGCGGCGGGCGGTGCGGCGGCGTTCGCGGCGCTGGTGGGGTTCGGGCCGTTCCCGGTGAGCCTGATCCTGGTCAGTGACGAGACCGTGAGCAACACCAATCCCCCGTCGGCGGCGATGCTGGCCTGGGCGGTCGCACAGACCGGACTGTGCCTGCTGCTGGCCCCGGCGGCGCGGCGGCTGCTGGCGCGGGACCGGGTGTGGCGGTGGGTTCGCCCGGTGGGCGGGGCGAGCATGACGCTCTACCTCTGGCACATGGTGCCGGTACTGGTGCTGGCGGCGGTGCTGTATCTGACCGACCTGGCCCCGGAGCCGGCCTACGGCGCCGGGCTGTGGTGGTTGCTCAGGCTGCCGTGGCTGCTGCTGCTCAGCACGGTGCTGGTCGGGCTGGTGCTCTTGCTCCGGCCGCTGGAGCGGGGGCTGACGCAGGCGTATCTGAGGACCCGTCCGGACGGGCCAGTACGCCGGCCGGTGCTCGGCGGTCTCGGACTGGTGGCCTGTGTGGTGGCGCTGGCCCGCTGGGCAGTGACCGGCTTCGCCTACCAGGGGCGGTTCCAGCCACTGCCCGCGCTGCTGTTCGCGCTGGGCGCGGCGCTGGTGGTGCTCGCTGTCAGCGGGTCGGCTGCACACCGCCCTCACGGCGTAGGGAACGTGCAGCTTGGCGGCGGTCGGCCCGCACAGGCCGAGGCCGTCGAACCAGCGCTCCCGGAAGTCCAGGTCGTGCGGCGGGGAGAGACGTCCTACACGGTGGGCTTCCAGGAGAAGCGGTAGGCGCGGTAGGAGATCTCGGCGGGCAGTTCGGCCTGGAAGACGAGCTTGCCGTGGGCGTCGAACTCCGAGACGTAGTTCTGCGCTCCCCAGCCCACGAACTGGTGCCCGCCCGAGAGTGGTTGAGCGTCTCCCTGGGAGGGCGAGCTGAGCCGGTCGGGGGAGTCGTTGGACGAGACCAGGGTGGCCACCCGATGCTTCAGGTCCAGCTTCACCGTGACCGTGCGGCTCCAGGGCAGTTCGCTCAGGCTGTTCTGGCCCGTATTGGCTGTGCCTGCGGACTCGTTGTCGAAGACGGAGTAGCGGTCGCCGCCCAGCGGCTCAGGGTCGTGCTGCCAGGCGAAGATCGTCCCGGCGGTGTTGAGGGACTGCCCGGGTGCGGCGACCGGCTTGAAGCTGCTGGCCTTTCCGCCGAGCTGCCAGATGATCCGGCCGGTCCGGCGGTTGACCTTGTAGGTGGTCCAGGTGTCCCGGGCGTCCACCAGCAGGTTGCCGTCGGTGTCCACCTTGACGGCGTTGACGTGGAACCAGTCCCACGGCGTCGAGGACGAGGCCGGAAGCGGCTGCTCGCTTTGCCCGTAGGGGACGTGGTCGGCGCTGTTCCACTGGAAGAGGACCTTGCCGGTGCGGATGTCAATCTCCTGCACCAGGCCGTCGATCACCTCCTGGTCGGCCCGGCCGCCGATCGAGGTGAGGTCGGCGGTCGCGGTGGTGTAGGAGACGATCAGGGCGGTGTTCTTGGACGTGATGGTGAACTCGTGCCCGTCGGCGGAGTATCCGTTGCCTGCCCGGACGGTCGCGATCTGGTGGTAGTTCTCGTCGTAGATCACGTCCTCTCCGGCAGCCACGCCGCCGAGACCGGTCCCTTGCCACCAGGTCAGCACCTGGTGCCCGCGATAGGTCTGCTCGCGAAAGTCGGCGGCGGTCTCACCGGCGGGTACCAGGTGCGACCAGACGACCCTGGTGCCGTCCGGGCTGAGGATCTCCACCCCGGAGGCGGTGGCGCTGGTGGGGGTCAGGAAGATGTCACCGTTGTCCGCGCGGGGGCTGTCGGTGGTGACCTGGAGCGGGCCGAACAGCGGCGTGGCGGTGGCCGCGTGGGCGGCGCTCCCGGGCAGGGAGATCACAGCTGCGGCAGCCGCGGCGACCGCCGCGCCGGTGGCGATGCCGGTGCGGCGCGGTGAACGGGACTTCGCAGCAGGGGAGTCGGGCTGGTTCGCAGGCATGGCGGAATGACCTCCTGGCGGCGGGGCCGCCGAACGAGACGGACTGGGGGTTGGCCGAGTGGGCTGCCGGGCGATCGCGCCGGGGTTCGCGGCGACGTGTTCAGCGCGCGATCAGCGCGCGGGGCCGGTCAGTCGGAGCGTCGCCCGGAGGGTGACGGCGGGACAGAGCGCGCTGCTGACCCGGAGCAGGTCCACGTGGCGGCGTGAGGTGGAGCCGGCGAAGGAATGGTCGACGAGCCCTGGAGAGACGCTGTCGTCGTAACGGCCCATGCCCATGCCCGTCCCCTCCCCCTGTCTCTGCCGCCGTCTCGCCTGTGGACGCCTGTCGACCGGTCATGATCAACGTAAAGGTCGTGCAGCCTCCCCGGCAACACCTTCAGCACCCTGCTCGGCATACTGAAACACCCCTGCAACAGGGCGCATTGACGCCGTTGCACAACATCCGCACCTGCGGACCGGGAGATGCCGGGTCAGGTCAGTCCTGACGTCCCGCCGGGCCGGATTCCGCCGCGCGGTAGGCGCGCCAGCCGCCGTACGCGGTGATGTCCGGTGCGCCGTCCACGGCCAGGCCCTCGCAGAGGAAGCCGGTCACTGTGCTGCCGTCGGCCAGTCGTACCGGGCCCAGGGCCATCGGTGCGGGCAGGGCGGCGGCCAGTCGGCCCAGGCCCTCGGCCGGGAGCTCCCAGACCTCGGCCTCGATCGCGGCGCCGCCTTCAGCGACCCGGACCAGGCCCGGTTTGGGCGGGTCGGTGGCCAGGGCGTGCAGCCGGTACGTGGGGGCGGTGGTGGTGGCCGCGACCAGGTGTGCGCCCAGGTCCAGGAGTTGGCCGTTGAGCGGCTCGCCGCTGAGGTGGGCGCCGACCACCGCGAGTCGGACCGATGTGGGGGCCGCCAGCTGCCGGGCGATGGCGCCGAGCCGGGTCTCGGTGTGCGGGTGGCCGATCAGCATCACCCCGAAGGGCAGCCTCGCGGCGCCGGGCCCGGAGGTCTGCGGCACGGTCCCGGCCGGGGCGGCGAGGGCGCACAGGCCGAACAGGTTGGTCGAGTTGGTGAAGCGGCCCAGCCGGGAGTTGCTGCCGACCGGGTCGGCGGCGACCTGGGCCAGCGTCGGGTGGCCGGGCGTGGTGGGCAGCAGCAGGGCGTCGGCGTCCCCCAGTTCCGCCATTGCGGTGGCCCGCAGCCGGGCCAGCTCCTCCTGGTCGGCGAAGAGCCGGTGCGCGGGGATGTCGCGAGCGGCAGCGATGATGCCGGCGACCACCGGGTCGACGCCCGCACTCGGGTCGGCGGCGTGCTTGTCGACGAAGGCGCCGACGGCGGTGTAGCGCTCGGCGACGAAGGCTCCCTGGTACAGCAGTTCCGCCGCGCGGCTGAAGGGCTCCAGGTCCAGCGGCAGCAGTTCGACCCCGCCCTCGGCGAGTCGCGCGACCGCGGCGGCCCAGGCGGCGTCCCAACCGGGGTCGAGTTCGCCCAGCTGCGACACGTCCGGCACCGCCACCCGCCAGGGCCCGGGGCGGCGGGCCGGGGGCTCGGGCGGTGCGTCCAACAGCAGTGCGTGCGCCTGCTCGGCCTCGGGCAGGGTGCGGGCGAAGACGCTGACGCAGTCCAGGCTGCGGCAGGCGGGTACGACGCCGTCGGTCGGAACGTCCCCCGGCGCCGACTTGAGGCCGACGATGCCGTTGAAGGCGGCCGGGACCCGGCCGCTCCCCGCCGTGTCGGTGCCCAGGGCCAGGTCGGCGATGCCCAGGGCGACGGCGACCGCGGAGCCGGAGCTGGAGCCGCCGGAGATGCGGTCGGGGTCGACGGCGTTGCGGACCGGGCCGTGCGGACTGCGGGTGCCGACCAGGCCGGTGGCGAACTGGTCCAGGTTGGTGCTGCCCAGCACGATCGCGCCCGCGGCGCGCAGCCGGGCGACGGCGGTGGCGTCCTGACCCGGGTGGTAGGCGTAGCCCGGGCAGGCCGCGGTGGTGGGCAGCCCGGCCACGTCGATGTTGCCCTTGACCGCCAGCACCGTCCCGGCCAGCGGCAGCCGCTCGCCGGCGGCGGTGCGTACGTCCAGCGCCCGCGCCTCGGCCTCCACCTCCGGCTGCGGGCGCAGGTCGATCCAGACCTCCGGGCGGTCCACCTCCGCGATCCGGCGGTAGGCGGCCCGGACGCGGGCGAGTGCGGGTCCCTCGGTCATGCGGCGTCTCCGATCGTGGCCTCGACTGTCTCCCTGACCTCGGCGGGGGCCAGCAGCAGCAGTGGTGCCCCTGCCTCCACCTGGTCCCCCGCTCGCACCAGCAGTCTTTCCACCAGACCGTCCTGAGGTGCCGTCAGTACTGATTCCATCTTCATCGCCTCCACCGCCATCAGCCGCTGTCCGGCGGTGACCAGCTGCCCGGGCTCGACGTCCACCTTCCAGACGCAGGCGGTGAACTGAGCCTCGATCAGTCTGCCCCCAGCGGGGACCACGATCTCCTCGGCGGGCACCGTGGCGACCTGGGCCTGTTCGGCCCGGTCGAACTCCCCGGCCAGTTCCCAGGCCTGGCGCTCGGCGCCGAAGGCGGTCTGCTGCCGCTCCCGGAAGGCCGCGATGTCCGCGGCGTTGTCCTCCAGGAAGCGCAGGTGGTCGGCGAGGGCGAACTCGCCCTCCTCCATGGTGACCGCGAGCCGTCCGGCGGCCATGTCGGCCCGCATCTCCAGCAGTTCGTCCGCTCCGACCGGGTACCACTTGATCCGGTCGAAGAAGCGCAGC
Organism: Streptacidiphilus jeojiensis; assembly: GCF_042510965.1. Lineage (NCBI taxonomy): Bacteria > Bacillati > Actinomycetota > Actinomycetes > Kitasatosporales > Streptomycetaceae > Streptacidiphilus > Streptacidiphilus jeojiensis. The sequence continues at coordinate 488,529 of NZ_JBEUKS010000006.1, read as the reverse complement.
AGCCAGGGCTTCCCGGGCTCGAACGGGCCGCGCTGCTGCCAGCCGGACCAGACCTGGACGGTGCGGCCGACGAACTGGTAGCCGCCGGGGCCCTCCATCCCGTAGATGCACAGGTAGGCGCCGCCGATGCCGACGGAGTTCTCCGCGGTCCAGGTCCTGGCCGGGTTGTACTTGGTGGTGACCAGCCGGTGCCTGGGGTCCAGCGGGGTGGCCACCGGTGCGCCGAGGTAGACGTCGCCGAGGCCGAGGACCAGGTACTCGGCGTCGAAGACGGTGCGGTACACCTCGTCGACCGACCCCAGCCCGTTGACCCGGCGGATGAACTCGATGTTCCACGGGCACCAGGGCGCGTCGTCGCGCACCCCGGCCATGTACCGGGCGATGGCCTCGCGGGTCGCCGGATCGTCCCAGGACAGCGGCAGATGGACGGTCCGCGAGGGCACCCGCAGCTCGCGGGTGGGCGGCAGCCGCCGTTCCGCCTGCTGGACCAGCGGCAGCAGTTCGGCGAGCGGCAGCACCGCCGGGTCGGTGTGGATCTGCAGCGAGCGGATGCCCGGGGTGAGGTCGACCACGCCGGGCAGGTCCAGGGCGGCGAGCGATTCGGCCAGGGCGTGCACCCGCATCCGCAGCGCCAGGTCGAGCTGCATCGGCCCGTACTCGACCAGCAGGTTGTCGTCGCCGCTGCGGCGGTAGCCGACGGCGGGCCGGTCCTCGCCCTCGGGGGTGCGGGCCAGGATGCCGCCGTCCACGATGGCCGGACGGTCGCGGCCGTCGACGGTGACCGGGCGGAAGCGGACGGTGTCCCCGGGCCGCAGCTGGCCCAGTTTCCACCGGTCCCGGGTGAGCACGGTGGCCGGGCAGACGAAGCCGCCCAGTGACGGACCGTCAGGCCCCAGCAGCACCGGCATGTCACCGGTGTAGTCGACGGCGCCGACCGAGTAGGGCGTGTCATGGATGTTGGAGGGGTGCAGCCCCGCCTCGCCGCCGTCGCGACGGGCCCAGGCCGGCTTGGGGCCGACCAGGCGGACGCCGGTGCGGGCGCTGTTGAAGTGCACGCTCCACTCGGCGGCGTAGAACTCGGCGATGTCCTCCTCGGTGAAGAAGTCCGGTGCGGCGTGCGGTCCTTCGGCGGCGTCCAGCAGCCAGGACCGGGTGAGGACCGGGCGTTCGCCGAGCGGCACCGGCCGGGTCACGGCAGCGGTCCGGCCGCCGTGCAGCACGTCGCCGGCGCGCAGGGTACGGCCGCCGTGGCCGCCGAACCGGCCCAGGGTGAAGGTGGCCGCGCTGCCCAGGAAGTCCGGCACGTCCAGCCCGCCGGCGACCAGCAGGTAGCTGCGCAGCCCGGCCTGCTCCGGTGCGCCGACGGCCAGTTCGGATCCGGCCGGTACCGTCAGCGGCTCCCACTGCGGCACCGGGACCCCGTCCAGGGTGACCTCGGCCGGGGCCCCGGTGACGCAGACGGTGGTGGCGGCGCTGAAGCGCAGGGCCGGTCCCTCCAGGGTGCACTCCAGTCCGGCCGCGCCCTCGGGGTTGCCGAGCGCGCGGTTGCCGAGCCGGAACGACAGGTCGTCCATCGGCCCGCACGGGGGCACGCCGACATGCCAGTAGCCGGTGCGCCCGGGCCAGTCCTGGACGGTGGTGAGGGTGCCGGCCCGGACCACCTCGATCCTGGGCAGCGGGTCGCCGATCCCGGCCAGGGTGGCGGTGGTGTGCACGGCCGCACGGACTGCGGGTGCGGCGGTGGCGGCGCGGAGCAGTCCCAGGTTGGTCTCGATGCCGTCGATCCTGCTGTCGGCCAGCGCGGCGTCCAGGCGGTCCAGGGCGTCCGCGCGGTCCAAGCCGTGGGCGACGACCTTGGCGAGCATCGGGTCGTAGCTGGTGCCGACCTCGGTGCCGGTCTCCACCCAGGTGTCCACCCGGACGTCCTCGGGGAAGGCGACCCGGGTCAGCAGGCCGGCGCTGGGCCGGTGGTCGCGGTGCGGGTCCTCGGCGTAGACCCGGGCCTCGACGGCGTGGCCGCGCGGCGGCCCGACCGGCCGGACCACGTCGCGGTCGCCCTGGGCCAGGCGGAGCATCCACTCCACCAGGTCCACCCCGAAGACCGCCTCGGTGACCGGATGCTCCACCTGCAGCCGGGTGTTGACCTCCAGGAAGGCCGCCTCCTGGCGGACCGCGTCGTAGACGTACTCGACGGTTCCGGCGGAGCGGTAGTCGATGGAGGCGCAGAGCGCGACGGCCGATTCGGCCAGCCGGGTCCGGACGGCGTCCGGCAGGTCGGGGGCCGGGGCCTCCTCCAGCACCTTCTGGTTGCGCCGCTGCAGCGAGCAGTCGCGGTCGCCGAGGGTGACCACCCGCCCGGCCCCGTCGCCGAACACCTGCACCTCGACATGGCGGGCCTGCTCGACCAGCCGCTCCAGGAACAGTCCGGCGCCGGAGAAGCTGGCGGCGGCGACCCGCTGGACGCTGTCCCAGGCCTCGGCGAGCTGGTCGGAGGTGTGGCAGGCCCGCATGCCGATGCCGCCGCCGCCCCCGGTGGCCTTGAGCATCACCGGATAGCCGAGGGCCTCCGCGGCCGAGAGGGCTGACGCCAGGTCAGCAAGCAGGCCGGTACCGGGGAGCAGCGGCACCCCGGCGGCCTCGGCGGCGGCCCGGGCGGTGTGCTTGGCGCCGAACACCTCCAGCTGCTCGGGGGTCGGGCCGACGAACACCAGCCCGGCGTCCTCGACGCTGCGGGCGAACTCCGCGTCCTCGGACAGGAATCCGTAGCCGGGGTGGATCGCCCCGGCGCCGCTCTCCAGCGCCGCCTTCAGGACCAGGTCGGCGCGGAGGTAGCTGTCCTTGGCCGGCGCCGGGCCGAGCCGGACCGCGTGGTCGGCGAGCCGGACGTGCGGTGCGCCCCGGTCCGGGTCGGAGAAGACCGCGACGGTGCGCAGCCCCAGACGGCGGGCGGTGCGGATGATGCGGACCGCGATCTCGCCGCGGTTGGCCACCAGCAGGGTGTCGAAGGCGCGATCGGGCATCTCAGGCCGCTCCGTCGGTGATCGTCATCAGGACCGGGGTGGGGTCGAAGCCGTTGCAGGGGTTGTTCACCTGGGGGCAGTTGGAGACCAGCACCAGCACGTCGGTCTCGGCCCGCAGGGTCAGCGAGAGCCCCGGGGCCGACAGTCCGTCGACGATGCCGAGGGTGCCGTCGGCCTCCACCGGGACGTTCATGTACCAGTTGACGTTGCCCACCAGGTCACGCTTGCCCAGGCCCCAACGCGAGCCCTCGGCCAGGAAGTTGTCCACGCAGGCGTGCTGGGTCCAGGTGTGGTGGCCGTAGCGCAGGGTGTTGGACTCCCGGCTGCAGGCGCCGCCGATGGTGTCGTGCCGGCCGACCTGGTCGGCGCTGACGGTCATCAGCGGGGTGTGCTCGTTGGAGAGCAGCACGCTGCCGGTGGTGAGGAAGACCGAGCCCTGGGCCTGCAGGGTGTCGGCCGCGCTGTAGCGGACCGAGAGGTCGTGCCGGTCGTAGACCAGGAAGTCCACCGCCTGGTTGCCGGCCAGGTCGGTCACGGTGAGCGACTGGCCGGTGCGCAGCACGGCGGACCAGGCGGCCCGGGCCGGGACGGTGGCGCTCGAAACGACAGGGCCTGTCGCAACGTCAGAGCCCGTCGAAACGTCAGTGGTGGTCATCTCACAGCCCCCTTGCGGCGCAGAACTCGGCGGTGTTCAGGAAGGCCCGGTGGCCCTCGGGTGTCGCCTCCCAGAGCGGGTCGCCCGGCGCGGTGGGCCGGCCGCGCCAGGCGGTGACCTCCAGCGGGCCGCAGTGGTACTCCGGGCGCGGGTCCAGCGGATGCGGGACATTGGCGATCAGGACGGTCAGCGGCTGCTCCGCACGCAGCGTCACCGCGGTGCCGGGACCGGCGGAGCCGGTGTACTCCAGCGCGCCTTCGGCGCTGACCCGGACGCCCTTGAAGAGGGAGAGCGAGGGGGCCAGGTCGCGCCGGTCGAGACCGTTCTTGGCGGCGGCGAGCAGCAGCAGTTCGCGCCCGGCCGGGCTGGCCGACTCGGGCGCGCCGGCGCCGTAGCGGGCGGTGTTGCGGGCCAGGGTGGAGGTGCCGCACAGGGCGTCGTGCCGGCCGGAGCCGTCCTCGGTGATGCTCGCCAGGACCCGTCCCTGGTCGGAGAGGAGCAGGCTGCCCGGGCCGAGGTAGGCGTTCCACTGGACCTTGGTGGTGTCGGCCACGTTCAGCCGTTCCCAGGGCCGGTCGGCGACGTACAGCAGCAGATGGGCGCAGGCGTCGCCGAGCGGGTCGGCCAGCCGCAGCGACGTTCCCCGGGCCAGGACCTTGTGGGTGTAGTTGCCGCCGGGGACGGTCTCGGCCCAGACCACGTCCTCGGCCGGCACTCCCGGTGGCGCGGCGGGACGGTCGACGGGGGCTGCCTGGGCGCGGGCGTGGTCCCGGGCGCCATGGGTGGTGTCGGTCGCCGAACGCACGGTCAGCCTCCTGGTGTGGGCGAGGAGTTCGATGGGGCTGCGCTAATTTCTGTCGCTTGACAGAAATTAGGCGGGCCGCGCTTCCGCCCCGTTGCCCGAACGTTTCGTGCTGGTAACGCGGGTAGGCCGGTGTGCGAGGATCGCTCCATGCCCACCACTGCCCGCGCCTCAGGCCCGAACCGGGGACGGGTCGGCCGGCCCAGGGCCCAGGGCCCCGCCGCCGACGGTCTGGCCCCCCGGGACGGTGTGCTGGCAGCCGCCGCCGAGCTGTTCACCCGGCACGGCTATGCCGCGACCACCACCCGCGCCATCGCCGAGCGCGCCGGGCTGCGCCAGGCCTCGATGTACCACTACTTCGCCGGCAAGGAGGACATCCTCGCCGAGCTGCTGGAAGGCACCGTCCAGCCCTCGCTGGACCTGGCCCTGGTGCTGGCGGCGCGTGCCGAGCCCAGCGCGGAGGCCCGGCTGTGGGCGCTGTGCCGCGCCGACGTGGCGCTGCTCTGCGGCGGTCCGCACAACCTGGGCGCGCTCTACCTGCTGCCCGAGGTGGGCGCCGAGCGGTTCGCCGCCTTCCACCGGGTGCGCGCGGCGCTGAAGGCGGCCTACCGGGAGCTGCTGGCGGCGACCGCTGCGGGCGCCGCACTGGCCGGCCCCGAGCTGGAACTCCGCGGCGACCTGCTGTTCGGCCTGATCGAGGGCGTCATTCTGATCCGGCGCGGCACCCCGGCCGAGCCGGCCGAGGTGCTGGCCCCGGCGGCGGCCGACGCCGCGCTGCGGCTGTCCGGGGCCCCGGAGCCGGCCGTCGCCGACGCGGCGGTGCAGGGCGCCCGACTGCTGGGCACCCTGCACGTCTAGCCCCTGCGGGCCGGCCCCGGCCGACGGAACCTCAGCCTTCCGCCGCCTGCCGGCGCCCCAGCGTGGCCCGGTGCGCGACCACGCCCAGCAGCAGCGCGCCCGCCAGGAACAGCAGGGTGAAGTACTGCAGGTACCAGTGCCCGCCCTGCGGGTCGTAGACCGCCAGCCGCGGCCAGGCCAGGTTGACCGCCATGGCCACCCCGTACAGCACCGCCAGGACGTTGACCGGCAGGCCCCAGCGGCCCAGCGAGAACACCGGGCGGCCGGTCTCGTCCGCGCCGTCCCGTCCGCCCAGCGGCACCCCGCGCAGCCGGCGCAGCAGCATCGGCCCGGTGACCATCGCGTAGGCGGCGTACACCAGCACGATGCAGGTGGTGCCCAGGGCCAGGTAGACCGACGGGGAGACCAGGCTCATCGCCATCGCCGCCGCCGCGAGCACCCCGACGACCACGGCGGGTGCCTTGGGGGTGCCGGTGCGGGTGCCCACCGCCGCCAGCCGGCGCGAGGCCGGCAGCGCGCCGTCCCTGGCCATCGAGAAGACCATCCGCGCCCCGGCGGTCTGGATCGCCAGGGTCGCCACGCACACCGCCACCGCCACGTCGGCGAGCAGCGCCCGGCCCAGGCCGCTGCCGAGCCGGCTGGTCAGCACGTAGGAGAGCCCCTCGCCGGACAGGTGACCGTCGGTCAGGCTGGGCGCCGCGAGCACCCCGCCGAGCAGGATCAGCCCGCCGCCGAGCCCGGCCGCGGCCACCGCGCCCAGGATGGTGCGCGGTGCGGTGCGCCGGGGCGAGCGGGTCTCCTCGGACATCTCGCCGGCGCTGTCGAAGCCCACCAGCACGTAGGCGGCACTGAACGAGGCGATCAGGAACACGCCCAGGTAGCCGCCGGAGACATGGCCGGTGTGCAGGGTGACCCCCGGTCCGCGCTCGGTGTGGGTGAACAGCAGCACCGCCATCAGCGCGATGCCGAGCAGCTCGCAGGTCACGCCGACGCTGTTGATCACCGACATCACCCGGATGTCCACGACGTTGACCACGGTGGTGAGCACCAGCAGCACCAGGCCCAGCAGCACCGCGTTCTGCGCGCCGGTGTGGGTGGTGGGCGAGGGGTCGCCGCCGACGAGCTGGAAGCCGGACCAGATCGCCGGCAGCACCACCTGCAGCGCCAGGGCGGCCGCGGAGACCACGACGATCTGCCCGATGACCATCAGCCATCCGGCGAACCAGCCGAAGGTGGGGGTGCTCAGCCTGGTCGCCCACTGGTAGACGGCCCCGGAGATCGGGTAACGGGCGGCCAGTTCGGCGAAGCAGGCCGCGACGGCGAGTTGCCCGACCAGGACCACCGGCCAGGTCCACACGAAGGCGGCCCCGCCGAAGGAGAAGCCGAAGGCGAAGAACTGGAAGACGGTGGTGAGCACCGAGATGAAGGAGAAACCCGCGGCGAAGGAGGCGTACCTCCCGAGCCTGCGGTGCAGTTCCTGCCGGTAGCCGAAGGCGGCCAGGGCGACTGCATCGGTCCCCTCGGTGCCGGTTGCTGGAGGCGCGTCCACGCCCAGGGTCTGGACGGTGGTGCCGCTGAGAGCGGGATCGGACATGGCTGTCCCCTGTCGCTTCCGTGAGTGACATGTGACGGCGACGGCGGACGCCGGCGCGCGGCGACAGGTGGCACGGCCCGATGGCGGCGGGCGGTTGACCGGCAGGCGGTTGACTGGGCAGTCGGGTGATCGGGCAGGCGGTTGATTGGCAGCCAGGGAACCGGCCCATTGTTGCCGGGGCGCTAACGAGGCGTTACGGACGCAGAAATCCCCGCCCGCGCCCGGCTCCGGGAACGCCCCTTACGGCGCCGACACGGGCGCGACACGGGGCGGAAACCTCTCGTCCCTAATTTCTGTCACGCGACAGGTATTGCAGGCACCAGCTGCGGTCGAAGGAGCCCCCGGTGGCGGCCGGGGGCTCGGCACGGATCGACCGCAGCACTGACCGACCTACTGAGCCGTCACCTCTCCCCCCGCGTACACGCTCTGCACGAACGCATTGCGGAACTTGCCGTCCGGGTCCTGGCGGTCCATCAACTCGCGGAAGTCGGAGGCCCGTTCGTACAGATCGGCGGCCGCACCCGGGGTCGCGGTGAAGAGCTTGCCCCAGTGCGGGCGGGCCCCCAGCGGCGTCAGCGCCGACTCCACCGCGGCCAGCACCGGGGCGACCGCCTCCGGCGCCTTGTGCCAGGTGAAGTGGAGCGCGACGCAGTCACGGCCGTAGGCCGCACTGAGCCAGAGGTCGTCGGCGGCCACCGTGCGGATCTCGGAGACCTGCAGCACCGGGGCGATGCTGCCGCCGAGCTCCCGCAGGGCGGCGAAGGCGGCCTGCGCGGCGGCGCGCGGCAGCAGGAACTCGGACTGCAGCTCCTCCCCCGCGCTCGGGGTGAAGTCCGGACGGAAGTGCGGCAGCCGCTGGTGCCACGGGCCGGGGACGCCGAGCTGCTCGGTGCAGTGGGTGGCCGGCACCCCGGGGATGGGGTGCAGCGGCCGGTCGGCCGGGGTCGCGCCGAACCAGTCGAGCCGGGGCGTACCGGCCTCCACCCGCTGCTTCAGCCAGACCTGGGCCACCGGGGTGTGCCAGTCGGTGAAGACGCTGACGCTGTAGGCGGCCGCCAGCAGCGCCGACACCTCGTCGGCGGCGCCCTCGGTGAGGGCGTCCAGCGGCAGGCCGGTCAGCACGTGCTGGGCGACCTGGTAGGTCGGCTCCACGTCCAGGGTCACCGCCGAGAGCACGCCGAGCGCGCCCAGGTGGACCACCGCGCCGGCGAAGTCGGCGCTGTCACGGTCCAGCCGGACCAGGTCGCCGCCGGGGCCGACGAACTCCAGTCCGGCCACGGCCGAGGCCAGGCCGCGGTTGCCGACGCCGGAACCGTGCGTGGCCGTGGCGACGGCACCGGCCACCGAGATGTGCGGCAGCGAGGCCAGGTTCGCCAGCGCCAGCCCCTCGGGTTCGAGCAGCTCGGCCACCTGCGCGTAGCGCATGCCCGCCGAGACGGTGACCGTCGAGCGCTCGCGGTCGCTCTCGCAGCGCGGCGGCAGCCCTTCCAGGGAGACCAGGGTCCCGGCGGTGTCGGCGATCCGGTTGAAGGAGTGCCCCGTGCCCAGGACCCGCACGGCGTCGCTCCCGGCGACGGTGCGGCGCAGCTCGTCGACCGTGTCGGGGCGCGCGAGGCGCGAGGCGCCGAAGGTGACATTGCCGGCCCAGTTGGTGCGACCCGCCTCGGTGGTTGTGCCCGACATTCCCGCTCCTCGATTGGCGCTGCCCCGTGTTAGCGATCACAACCCTAGTACCGGCCCGGATCGTCACCTCGGCGGGGAGGAGCGGGAGGTCAGGCGGAGCCGCTGGTCAGGACGGGCCGACCAGGGCCGCCACCGCGTCCTGCACCGGAGTCTCGCCGGCGATGAGCTCCAGGGTGAGCCCGGCGGTCGCCGGAGTGTCCAGCAGGGCGGCGATGACGGCGGCCACGTCGGCACGCGGGACGCTGCCGCGCCCGGTACTCGGGGCGAGCAGGACCCGGCCGGCCGCCGGGGCGTCGGTGAGGGCGCCGGGGCGCAGCACGGTCCAGTCAAGGCCCTTGCGGGCGGAGACGTCGGCGTCGGCCGCGGCCTTGGCGCGCAGATAGGCGGCGAAGACCGGGTCGGTGCCGGGCGCCGGCTCGCGGTCCGCGCCCATCGAGGAGACCACCACGAAGCGGCGCACCCCGGCCAGTTCGGCGGCGTCGGCGAACAGCACGGCGGCGGCGCGGTCCACGGTGTCCTTGCGGCCGGCGCCGCTGCCGGGTCCCGCGCCCGCGGCGAAGACCGCGGCGTCGGCCCCGGCCAGGGCCGCCGCCACCTCCTCGACGGTGGCCGACTCCAGGTCGCAGACGACCGGCTCGGCCCCGGCCGCACGCAGGTCGTCGGACTGGGCGGGGTTGCGGATCAGGCCGACCGGCGTGTGGCCGCTGTCGGCGAGCAGGCGTTCCAGGTGCAGGGCGATCTGGCCGTGTCCTCCGGCGATGACAGTACGCATGCCTTCGACCCTAGGTCCTGTCCGGAGTTCCGGCGTGGAGGAAGGAGCGGCGGTCGGTGCGTGTCCTCGGCGTGCCGGACGAAGGTCCTTGTAGCGGAGCTACCTGGGCCTTTGGCCGGTGCGGCGAGAGGGGGCACCTCCCGGCCGAAGGCTGGGGGAGCGTGCCGGGCGCCGGGACGCCGCGCCGGAACTCCGGACAGGACCTGAGGCCGTCCTCACTCCACCCGCAGCCCGAGCGCGGTGGCGATCACCGCGGCCTGCGGCAGGTCGATCCTGGCCCCGCGCAGTTCCACGGTGAGCGGGTCCAGCGCCGACAGGTCGCTGCCGCGCAGGTCGGCGCCGGTGAACGTGGCGCCCTGGAGCACCGCGCCGGACAGGTCGGTGCCGGTGAGCACGGCCCTGTCCAGGCGGGCGGCGCCGAGGTCGGCCTCCCGCATCCGGACGTCCTCCACGGTCGCCTGCCGCAGGTCGGCGCCGGCCAGCCCGACGTAGGACCAGTCGCCGCCGGAGACCTGGAACAGGTTGAAGGTGCAGCGCTGGAACACGCTGCCCACCAGCTTGCAGTCGGTGAACCGGGTGTCGAAGAAGGTGCAGTTGCGGAAGGTGCAGTTGGTGAAGGCCGCGCCGGAGTGCCGGGAGGCGTTGAAGCGCACCCCGGCGAAGGTGCACTCGTCGAAGACGGTGCCGCTGCTGACGACCTCGGTCCAGTCGGTGTCCAGGAAGCTGTAGCCGGTGAACCGGTCGGCCGCCGTCAGCTCGCGGGCGTACCAGTCCTCGTCACGCACCACCAGTCCCGGGTCCGTCGGTTCCGGGGCGGTCATGTGCGGAGCCTTGTGGGCACGGGGTCGGTTCGCCATGCGGCCCATTGAACACCGGGCCACTGACAGAGGCCCGCGGGGCCCGGTTCAGCACTGGGCGAAGGTCCTGCGGTAGTCCATCGGGGTCACCCCGACCGCGCGGCGGAAGTGGTGCCGCAGCAGCGCGGCGCTGCCGAAGCCGCAGACCCGGGCGATCTCGTCGACGCCCCAGCCGGTCTCCTCCAGCAGCCGCCGGGCGTGCGACACCCGCTGCGTGGCCAGCCAGCGCTGCGGGGTGGTCCCGGTCTCGGCGGCGAAGCGCCGGGCCAGGGTCCGGGTGGACAGCTGCGCCTTGCGGGCCAGCGAGGCGACCGTGTGCTCGGTGTCCAGGGTCTCCAGCATCCAGCTGAGCAGCGGCTCCAGGCTGTCGGCCTCGCACTCGGGGATGGGTGCGGTGACGTACTGGCGCTGCCCGCCGTCCCGCTGCGGCGGCACCACCATCCGGCGGGCGATGGCGGTGGCCGCGGCGGTGCCGAGCTCGCGGCGGACCAGGTGCAGGCAGGCGTCGATGCCGGCGGCGGTGCCGGCGCTGGTGATGATCTCGCCGTCGTCGACGAAGAGCACGTCCGGGTCGAGCACGGCCTCCGGATGGCGCTTGGCGAGCTGGTCGGTGTGCCGCCAGTGGGTGGTGCAGCGGCGGCCGTCCAGCAGCCCGGCCGCTCCCAGGACGAAGGCGCCGCTGCAGACCGAGAGCAGCACCGCGCCCCGGGCGTGGGCGGCGACCACCGCGTCCAGCACGGCCTGCGGGTACTCCTCCCGGATGAAGGCGGCCGGGAGCGCGACCAGGTCCGCGTCCTCCAGCGCCTCCAGCCCGTACTCGGGCACGATCTGCGCGCCGATGCTGAGCCGCACCGGCTCGCCGGCCCGCTCGCCGCAGACCCGGAAGTCGAACGGGGGGACGCCGTCCTCGGTGCGGTCGATCCCGAACACCTCGCAGACAACGCCGAATTCAAACGGGGCGGAGTCGTCGATCAGCATCACAGCGACGGTCTTCAGCATGCCGTCAGCATAGCTGGCAGGATTTTGTTGGCATAGGGCTCTCCTGCCACTTCTGGCAGGATCCCGACGGGAGAACAATTACTGCCATGACCACAGCAGCCATCGCCCTCGTCCTGATCGCCCTCCTCGCCTACGCCCTGGAGCGGAACCACCGCCGCCAGCAGGGCCCGTCCTCCTCCCTCAGCGGAAGCCGCGTCGGCCCGCCCGACCGGGACCTGCAGCGGATCGCGGCCGAACTCGCACAGCGCCGTTTCGACGCCGAAACCCACCGGTAATCCCCTGTGCTTCGGGCGCCCTACGCTCGAAGCAGCAGGAGGAGGTGGGACCGTGTTCGACACGCCCAGGGAACTCTCGCCCCGCACCGGACGGCTGCGCTCCGTGGCCGACACGGACGCGGAACTCCACTACCACGTGGTGCACGGCTACCGCCGGGCCTACCGGATCGCCGGCTCCGGGCCGGCCGTGCTGCTGATCCACGGGATCGGCGACTCCTCGGCCACCTGGGCCGAGCTGATCCCGGGACTGGCCAGGAAGCACACCGTCATCGCCCCCGACCTGCTCGGCCACGGCGCCTCCGACAAACCGCGCGCCGACTACTCGGTGGCCGCCTACGCCAACGGCATGCGGGATCTGCTGGGGGTGCTCGGCATCGAGCGGGCCACCCTGGTCGGGCACTCGCTCGGCGGCGGGGTGGCGATGCAGTTCGCCTACCAGTTCCCGGAGCGCACCGAACGGCTGGTGCTGGTCAGCACCGGCGGCGTGGGGCGCGAGGTGAACCCGGTGCTGCGGGCCGTGTCGCTGCCCGGCGCCGACCTGATGCTCTCCTCGCTGCGGCTGCCCGGGATGCGACTGCAGAGCAACGCGGTGATCCAGCTGATGCAACTGCTCGGCACCGACCTCGGCCTGGACGCCGCCGACCTGCTCAACCTGGTGGACGGGCTGCCCGACGCGACCGCCCGCAGCGCCTTCATCCGCACCCTGCGCGCGGTGGTGGACTGGCGCGGCCAGGTGGTCACCATGCTGGACCGCTGCTACCTGGTGCAGGGCATGCCCACCCTGCTGCTCTGGGGCTCGCGCGACAGCGTGGTCCCGGTGGAGCACGCGCACCGCGCCCACACCGCGATGCCGGGAAGCCGGCTGGAGGTCTTCGAGGGCGCCGGGCACTTCCCCTTCCACAGCGATCCGCGCCGCTTCCTGGAACTGGTCGAGGACTTCATCGAGAGCACCCCGCCCGGCAGTTGGAGCGCCGACCAGTGGCGCGAGCTGCTGCGCAGCGGCCGGGACGGCGCGCTGCCGGACACCGGCGGGGCGGACGAGCGCAGCGCCACCTGACGGATGCTCAAGTAGCCTTGACCGTCAGGGTGTCGCCCTGGCGGGCGAGTTCCACCCGGCCGCCGCCGCACCGCAGGTCGTCCAACTCGGCCCGCAGCAGGTCGAGCTGGTCGTCGGTCCGGGTCGGCGCATGGTGGGTGAGCACCAGCCGGCGGACGCCGCAGCGGGCCGCGAAGGCCACCGCGTCCGGCACCGTGGCATGGCCGTAGCCGTCGGCCAGGGACCGCTCCCCGGCCAGGAACTGGCCGTCGTGCAGCAGCAGGTCCGCGCCGTCCGCCAGCGCCTCGGCGACGGCCGAACCCCTGGCCGGGGCGTGGTCGGGAAGATAGGCGAGCACCGCGCCGCCGGACTCGATCCGCAGTCCGTGGGTGAGGCCGCCCTTGTGCCTGATCCCGGCCGTGGTCACGGTGAACTCCTCTACCTGGCAAGGCCCCTGGACCGACCTGAGGAAGCGCCAGCTGCCCAGCAGCCCCTCCGGTCCGATCGGGAAGTGCGGCGGCGACATCGACCGGGCCAGCAGCCCGGCCGGCTCCGGACCGCCCACCGGGACCGGCAGCAGCAGGTCGACCCTGGCCTGCTTGCGGTCGACGGCGGGGCAGAACGGCAGGCCCTGGACGTGGTCCCAGTGCAGATGGGTGAGCACCACGGAGCCCTGGAACGCCTCCGCCCCGCCCAGCCGTGCGCCGAGGTCCCGCAGCCCGGTCCCGGCGTCCAGCACCAGCGTCGGCACCTCGGCGCCGTCCGGCACCACCGCCACGCAGCTGGTGTGGCCGCCGTAGCGGAGGAACGCGGGCCCCGGCGCCGGGGTGGAGCCGCGCACGCCGAGCAGGATCACCCGCATTCCGCCCGGCCCTCCTCCCGGCGGTGCCCCGCCGCCAGCGCCCGCAGGGCCTCGGTGTCGACGGTCTCCGCCGCGGCCTCGGCGACCCGGACCGGGGTCACCGCGGTCAGCGTGGAGGTGCGCAGACCGCCCTCCAGGACGGCCCGTTCACCGACCACCGCGCCCGGACCCAGCTCCGCCAGTCCGCTGCCGTCGACCTCCACCGCCACGATGCCGTCCAGCAGCAGGAACAGCGAGCGCCCCGGGTCGCCCTGACGGATCAGCACCTCGCCGGCCGCGAGCTCGCGCACCGCCGGGCGGCGGCCGCCGCGCATGATCAGCGTCGACAGCTCGCGTTCCAGAGCCGTCTCGGCGGCGGTGACCAGCACCGGGGAGTCCTCGTCGCCCCACGGGGTGTGCCGCCAGGAGTCCTGGCCGCTCCAGGCCTGCCAGTCGGCGACGCCGGCCTTCAGACAGAGCCGGTCCTCCCCGTCGTAGACCCAGTGCCTCGGGAACGGGCTGGCTCCGGCCAGCATCGGCACGGCCCGGCCGTCGGCGTGCAGGGTCAGCGTCAGGGTGGACCAGACGAAGGGGGCCTGCAGCCGGATCAGCTGGCGGCCCGGGATCCGGCGCGGCAGCGGGACTCCGGTGCGGCCGCCCACGGTCTGGGTGAAGCGCACCCAGCCGTCCCCGCGTTCCGGTTCGCCGCGCAGCTCGGGCATGACCACGGCGGCGAAGGTCGCGCCGAGCGGGCCGAGCCGCACCGTGGTCGAGCCCATCAGCAGCCCGCCGCCGGCCCCGCAGTCCAGCAGGGCGCCGTCGTCGCCGAACTCGGCCCAGCCGGTGAGCTGGTTGGCGAAGCGGAAGCCGTCGGCGGCCCGCAGCCCGTCGAAGTCCTTGATGACGTCGGGTGGCGGGTCGTCGTAGTGGCTGACGCCGGCCGTGAAGGCGCCGCGGGCGACCCCCTTCACGGCTTCGGAGGGTATCCAGGACAGCGAGGTGGTCCGTGACTCGATCCGCATCGTCTGCTCCGATCAGGTGTGATCATCCGTCAGGGTCCGTTCACACCAACGACGTTAGGAGCAGCGGCAGCCGGCACCCAGGAGTGCTGCCCGACCGGGCCGGGGGTGCCAGCACCCTGGGAAGCCGACCGGCGACACTGTGTAATGGTCCGTCATGGAGAGCATCACGGTGCTGCTCGCCGACGACAACCTGATCGTCCGCGAGGGTGTGCGCGCACTGCTGTCCCGCGACCGCAGCGTGGAGGTGGTCGGCCTGGCCGCCGACTACGACGAACTGGTCGAGGGGGCCGAACGGCTGCGCCCGCAGGTGCTGGTCACCGACATCAGGATGCCGCCGGACTTCCAGGACGAGGGCATCAGGGCGGCGCAGCGGGTGCGCAAGCAGCTCCCGGGGACGGGCGTGGTCGTGCTCAGCCAGTACGACGACCCCGACTACGCGGTGCAGCTGCTGGCCGAGGGCGAGGCCGGATACGCCTACCTGCTCAAGGACCGGATCGCCGACGCCGGGCTGCTGGGGCGGGCGATCCGCGCGGTCGCCGGCGGCGGCTCGATGATCGACCCGCAGATCGTCCGGAAGCTGATGGAGCCGGCCAGGCGTGAGGGCGAGCTGTCGGCCGACGAGGAGGACCTGCTGCGGCAGGTGGCCGAGGGGCGGCCGGTGAAGGCCATCGCCGCGGGCCTGGGCCAGCCGCCGGCGGCCGTCAACGACGCGGTGGAGAGCCTGTTCCTGCGGCTGGCCAAGGACGCGGGCGGGGGCTCCGGCGGGGCCAGGGACGGCGCGCTGCGGCGGCTGCGGCTGCTGCACACCGCGATCCTGCGCCGCGAGGAGCAGGGCGAGACGCTGTCCCGGCTGCTGCCCGGCGGCCTGGCCGAGAAGCTGCGCGCGGACCGCGGCGCGGCCACCCGCACCGAGCGGCTCACCGTGACCGTGCTGATGTCCGACGTCCGGGGCTACTGCTCGATCGCCGAGCGCACCGATCCGGCGGACCTGGCCGGGCAGTTGGGGGCGCACCGGCGGGCCATGAACGCGGCGGTGCTGGGCGAGGGCGGCACCGTGATGCAGTACGTCGGCGACGCGGTGATGGCGGTGTTCGGCGCGCCCGAGCCGCAGCCGGACCACGCCCGACGGGCCGTCAGGGCGGCCCGGGGGATGCACCGCCGCCAGCACGAGCTGGACCGGGAGTGGGCGGCGCTGGGCCTGGTCCCGTTCGGCCTCGGCATCGGGCTGAGCACCGGCGAGGTCGCGGCGGCGCTGCTGGGCAGCGCCGAGCGGCTGGAGTACACCCTGGTCGGCGACACCGTGAACCTGGCCCAGCGGATGCAGGACCTGGCCCGCCCGGCCGGGACCACGGTGGCCACCGCCGGCACCGTGGACGCGGCCGGAACAGCCGACGGGGCGTGGCCCTGGGCCCCGTTGGGACCGTGCAGCGTCAAGGGCCACAGCGCACCGGTGGTCGCCTTCCGACTGCCGGTCGGCGCCGGCCCCGCCACCGCTCCCGATCCGGCCGCCGTTCCCGATCCCGCTCTGGAGGCCCGCCCATGACCGCGCTCGACACCCCGGCCGAGGACCTGGCGCGGCCCGCCGTCCCCGCGGTGCGGATCACCGGCGCCCGCCGGGTCTTCGCCGCCGAGCTCGCACCGGTGCGGGCACTGCGCGGCGTGCACTTCGAGGTCGGTCCGGGCGAGTTCGTCGCCGTGATGGGACCCTCCGGCTGCGGCAAGTCCACCCTGCTCAATGTGATCGCCGGGCTGGACACCGTGGACGAGGGCACCGTGGAGGTGGCCGGGGAGCGGGTGGACGGCCGCGACCAGGACTGGCTGGCGCGGTTCCGGCGGCACCGGATCGGCTTCGTGTTCCAGTTCTTCAACCTGCTCGACGGGGTGTCCGCGCTGGACAACCTGGTGCTGCCGGGCGTGCTCGGCGGGATGGGGCGCAGGGCGGCCGAGTCGCGCGGCCGGGACCTGCTGGACATCCTCGGGCTCGGCGACCGCACCGCGCAGCTGCCGTCCAGCCTGTCCGGCGGCCAGCGCCAGCGGCTGGCGATCGCCCGGGCCCTGGTCAACCGGCCGGGGCTGCTGCTGGCCGACGAGCCGACCGGGGCGCTGGACAGCGAGGGCGGCGCGGAGGTGCTGGAGCTCTTCCGGCGGCTGCACGAGGACGGCCAGACCATCGTGATGGTCACCCACTCCCCCGAGGTCGCGGCCGGCGCGGACCGCGCGGTGCGGATGCGGGACGGCCGGGTGGTCGACGACGGGGCCACCGCGACCGGGCCCACCGCGGCCGGTTCCGACGCAGCCGAGTCCGGCGCGGCCGGCGGTCCGTCATGACCTTCACCGCCCTCTGGCTGCGCCTGGAACTGCGGCGGCGCTGGCGCTCGCTGGTCGTGCTGGCCCTGCTGGTGGCGCTGGCCGGCACCGCCGTGCTCGCCTCGGTGGCCGGGGCACGGCGCGGGGACACCGCGGTGGACCGGCTGGTGGCGCGGACCAGCCCGGCCGACATCACCGTGCTGCCCAACCAGCACGGCTTCGACTGGGACCGGATCAGGGCGCTGCCCGAGGTCGAGGCCCTCACCACCTTCGTGATCTCCTCCTTCCAGATCGAGGGCGTCCCGGACAACTCCACCGGCTTCGCGGTCGCCGACGACGCGAACATGCGCACCATCGAGCGGCCGATCGTGCTGCAGGGCCGGCTCGCCGACCAGGCGCGCGACGACGAGGTGGTGGTCAGCGCGCACTTCCCGGGGGCGTTCCACAAGGGCGTCGGGGACTACCTGACGATCCGTCTGTTCACCCCCGCGCAGGTCGACACCTACGTCACCGGGGCCGACCCGGGCGCCCCGGCGGGGCCCTCGATCCGGGCCCGCATCGTCGGCGTGGTCCGCTCGCCCTGGTACCACGACAACGTCCGGGACCAGGGCAGCGTCGCGGTGTCGGCCGCGCTCTACCTGAACCACAGGGCGAACTTCGTCGGCAGCACCGACCAGATCTACCTCAACGCCCTGGTCCGGCTCAAAGGCGGCGAGAAGACGATCCCGGAGTTCCGCGCCGACCTGGCCCGGGTCTCCGGCCGAACCGACATCGACATCTGGGACAACGCCGAGCTGGAACGCCACGCCACCAGGGTCAACACCTTCGAGGGCGACTGCCTGCTCGGCTTCGCGGGTGCGGCGCTGATCGCCGCGCTGTTCCTGGTCGGCCAGTCGGTGCTGCGCTACACCTCGGCCACCGTCGCCGACCTGCAGACCCTGCGCGGGGTCGGACTGGGGAACCGGCAGGCCCTCGCGGCGGCATCGGCCGGGCCGGTGATCGCGGCGCTCCTCGGCAGCCTGCTCGGGGCCGCCGGGGCGGTCCTGGTGTCCCGGTGGATGCCGATCGGCGCCGCGGCCCTCTACGAGCCGAGCCCGGGCTTCGACGTGGACTGGCTGGTGCTGGGAGCAGGACTGGTGCTGACGCCGCTGCTGGCCCTGGCCGGATCCGTGGCCTCGGCCTGGCTGGCGCTGGCCTCGGCGCAGAACCGGACCGCGCCCAGGCGCTCCGCGGTGGCCGTGGCCACCGCCAGGGCCGGGCTCCCGGTGCCGGTCGTGGTCGGCACCCGGTTCGCGCTGGAGCCCGGACGCGGACGCACCGCCGTACCGGTGCGCCCGGCCCTGCTGGGTGCGGTGATCGGGGTGCTGGGCGTGCTGGCGGCCTTCACCTTCGCGGCCGCCGTCGCCGACGCCGCCGCCAACCCGGCCAGGTTCGGCCAGACCCACCAGTTGGAGAGCTTCCTCGGCCTGAACAGCACCGACTTCGGGAAGGTCGACCCGGTGCTGGCGCGGATCGCCGCCGACCCCGCGGTCACCGCCGTCAACAACGCCAGGATCGCGGTCGCGGAGTCGGGGGACACCTCCATCACCACCTACACCGTCGACCCGGTCGGCGGGAAGCCGCTGTCGGTGGTCACCGTCTCCGGCCGGCTGCCGCAGGCCGCGGACCAGATCATGCTCGCGCCCACCAGCGCCCGGGCGCTGCACGCCGAGGTCGGGTCGTGGGTGACCCTGACCGGTGCCGCGCGGGCCCGGCGGGAGTTCACCGTGACCGGCATCGGCTTCGTCCCCGAGGGCTCGCACAACGACTACGACGCGGGCGCCTGGGCCACCACCGACGGCTACCGCGCACTGTTCGGCACGGCCTTCAAGTTCCACCTCGCCGAGATCGCGCTGCGCCCCGGCAGCAGCACCGCCGCCATGACCCGGCAACTGCAGCACGAGGCGGCGCCGCTGACCGGCGGGCAGTCGATCGGCCTGCAGCAGGTGACCGCGCCGCAGCAGCTCGCCGAGATCCAGGACGTGCAGACCCTCCCGCTGTTCCTCGGCGGCTTCCTGTTGCTGCTCGCGGCCGGAGCGGTCGGGCACGCCCTGGCCACCGCGGTACGACGGCGCCGCCATGACGTGGCGGTGCTGCGCGCCCTGGGCATGACGCGGCGTCAGTCCCGGCTGGTGGTGGTCGTCCAGGCCACGGTGCTGGCCCTGGTCGGGCTGCTGTTCGGGATCCCGCTGGGCCTGGCACTGGGCCGCACCCTGTGGCGCCAGGTCGCCGACAGCACCCCGCTGGCCTACCACCCGCCGCTGGCCCTGCTGACGCTGCTGCTGGCCGGACCGGTCGCGCTGCTGCTGGCCAATCTGCTCGCCGCCTGGCCGGGCCACCGCGCCGCGCGGCTCCATGTCGGACAGACCCTCAGAGCGGAGTGAACCGATGGCCCCGAAGTCCTCGCGGCTGTCCTCGCGGCTGCCGGTCGTCCTGGCCGCCCTCGCCGTACTGGCCACGGCGGTGGACGCGGTGCGCCGCCCGGACGGCCTGCGCACCGCCTCCACCGTGGTCGCCGTCGGCTGGCTGCTGACCGCGGCGGGCTGCGACCGGGCCCGGCTCGCCGCGCCGGCGCGACTGGCCGTCGTGCTGACGATCAGTCAGGACGCAGCTGCAGTATGGCCGTCCAGCGCGCCGCTCACCCTGGCTGCCTGGACCTGGGGCGGCCTGGCGCTGCCCGACGGCCGGCTGGACCACCCCCGGCGCCGCACCGCGGTCGCCCTGGTCTACGCCGTCGCCGCCGCCTGGACCGTCCTGGCCTGGCGGTCCACCGCCGCCCACGGCCCCGCCGCCGGGGTCACCGCGGCGGGCGTGCTGGCCGCCACCGCCGTGATCGTCGCCGGGGTGGCCCGCCGCTGCCGGCAGGCCGGGGCCGCGCGCCGCCGGGTGCTGCAGTGGGTCGCCGCCGGCACGGTGATGGCCGGGGCGGCCGACGCGGTACTGCTGGCGCTGCACATCCTGGTCGGCCTCCCGGCCGCACTGGCCCCCTGGGCGCTGGCGGCCCTGGTGCTGATCCCGGTGGGCAGCCTGCTCGGGCAGCTGCCGTCCACCGCCAGGCTCGCCGAGCGGGCGCTGCTGGAGGCGGTCACCACCTCCGGCCTGGCCTGCCTGGTGGTGGCCGTCTACCTGGTCACCGTCGTCGGCCTGGGCCGGGCCCCGGTCGGCCGGGAGCACGACGTCCTCGCCTACAGCGTCACCGCCGCCCTGGTCTGCGCGGCCCTGGCGCTGCCGGTGCGGCTGCGGCTGAACGCGTTGGGCCGGTCCCTGCTGCGGCTGGGCGAGCTGGCCCCCGAGGAGGCGCTGTCCGGCTTCGGCGCCAGGATGACCCGCGCCCTGCCGTTCGACGAGCTGCTGCTGCAGCTGGCGGAGTCACTGCGGGCCACGCTGGGCCCGGCCGGGGCGGAGATCTGGGTCGGCGGCGACGGCCTGCTGACCCGCACCGTCAGCGTCCCCGACCGGCCGCAGCGACGGATCAGGCTGACCGAGCACGAGCGGGCGGTGGTCGGCCGGACCAGGATCGGCGGAGCCGGCTGGACCGCGATCTGGATGGCGGACCTGCTGGCCGACCCCGCCCCCGAGCGCGGCCCCGACCCCGACCGCGAGCCGGACCAGGGCCCCGGGCCGGACGACGGCCCGCTGGTCCGGGTCGCCCCCGCCGCCCACGGCGGCGAGCTGCTGGGCCTGCTGCTGGTGCGCCGCCCGGCCGACGCCGCGCCCTACTCGGAGGCCGACGACCGGGTCCTGGTGGAGCTGGCCCGCCAGGTCGGCCTGGCCCTGCACAACGTCCGGCTGGACTCAGCGCTGCAGGCCTCGCTGCAGGAACTGCGGTCCCGCAACCAGGAACTGCGGGACTCCCGGCTGCGCCTGGTCACCGCGGCCGACGCCTCCCGCCGGGAGATCGAGCGCAATCTGCACGACGGCGCCCAGCAGCACCTGGTCGCCCTGTCGGTGAAGCTCGGGCTGGTGCGCGAACTCGTCGACACCGCCGACGGCGGCGACGAGGACCGGGCCACCGTGACCGCGCTGTTGGAGGAACTGCGCACCGACGTCCAGGGCACCGTCGCCGCCGTGCGGGAGCTGGCGCACGGCATCTACCCGCCGCTGCTGCGCAACCACGGCCTGGGGCAGGCGCTGCGCTCGGCCTCCCGGCGCTCGGTGCTGCCCTGCACGGTCTCGGTCGAGCTGCCCGGACGCTACCCGGAGGCCGCCGAGGCGGCGGTCTACTTCTGCTGCCTGGAGGCGCTGCAGAACGCGGGCAAGCACGCCGGCCCGGACGCCTCGGTCACGGTGCTGGTGGAGGCGGACGACGGGATGCTGCGGTTCCGGGTCAGCGACGACGGCCGAGGCTTCGCCGCCGACGGCGCGGCGGCCGGCAGCGGCTTCGTCAACATGGCGGACCGGCTGGGCGCCATCGGCGGCCGGCTCACCGTGGAGTCCCGCCCGGGTCAGGGCACCGCGGTGGTCGGCGAGATCCCGGTCCCCGCCGCACCGCCGACCAGCTCGCGCAGCAGCGAGGGGGTCAGGTCGTCCTTGTGGACGTAGCCGACCGCGCCGCAGCGCACCGCCTCGGCCGGCAGGTCCTCGGCGGCGTAGGTGGACAGCAGCACCACCGCGGTGCCCGGCTGCCGCTCCAGGATCCGGCGGGTGGCCGCGATCCCGTCCATTCCGGGCAGGTTGATGTCCATCAGCACCACCGCGGCACCCGCTGCCCGGTCCACCGCCTCCTCGCCGGAGGCGGCCTCGGCCAGGATCCGCCAGCCCGGAATCCGGGCCACGATCATCCGGGCCACCGACCGGAACAGCGGCTGGTCGTCGACGATCAGGACGGTACGCTCCATACCGCCAGGATCATCCCTGCGCCGCACCCGTACCAGGGGTGCCAGCACCCGGGTGTGCGGCCAGGTACAGCAGCACCGCCTTCACCCTGCGGTTGACGTCCGGTTCCGAGGTCAGCCCGAGCTTGGCGAAGAGCGCGTTGATGTGCTTCTCGACGGCGCGCTCGGACAGGTAGAGTGCGGCGCCGACCGCGGCGTTGCTCTTGCCCTGGGCGATCTGCGCCAGTACCTCGCCCTCCCGGCGGGACAGCCCGGCCAGCGGCGAGCGGCGCTCCTGCACCGCGTCGGCGACCAGCGCCTCCACCACCACCGGGTCGATGTACGAGCCGCCCACCGCCACGCTGCGCACCACACCGGCCAACTGCCCCGGCTCGCCCACCCGTTCCTTCAGCAGATAGGCGCGTCCCGCGCTGCCCTCGGCCAGCAGCGATGTGGCGTAGGCGGGTTCGGCGTACTGGGAGAGCACCACCACACCGATCCCGGGGTGGCTGCGGCGCAGCCGGACGGCGGCCCTGATCCCCTCGTCGGTGGAGGTGGGAGGCATCCGGACGTCGGTGACCACCACGTCGGGGCCAGCGGCGTCCACCGCGGCGAGCAGTCCGGGAAGGTCGCCGCAGACCCCGACCACCTCCAGATCCGGCTGGCGGTCGAGTACTTGGCGCACACCCTCGCGGACCAGGAACGAGTCCTCCGCGATGACGATCCGCAGCGTCACGGCCGGAGTCTAACGGCGGAATCGGGCCGCGAGCAGCCGATCAGCGAGACAATCCAGGGAAGATCACGGGCAGTTGTCCGATTTGCCGCCTGCGCACCGTAGCCAGGCGAACGCGCATCCGATACCTTTCCTGGCAGCAGTCGTGGTTCCGAAGTCTCATGTGCCCACGGTCAAGCACCGTGGGCGCTGTGCTGTGCACCAGTCGGAGGACCAGGGCGATCACCTCAACCCTGAGGGCGCGCACCAGGCACGCCCCTTTCTCCTGACAGAGGGAGCAGCATGGCCACCGGCACTGTGAAGTGGTTCAACTCGGAGAAGGGCTTCGGCTTCATCGCCCAGGACGGCGGCGGCGCCGACGTCTTCGCCCACTACTCCAACATCAACGCGACCGGCTACCGGGAGCTCCTCGAGGGCCAGGCCGTGGAGTTCGAGATCGCGCAGGGCCAGAAGGGCCCGCAGGCGGAGAACATCCGCGTGATCTGACGCCGTCCCGGCGCCCGAGTGCCCCGTACCGGATCCGTTCCGGCACGGGGCACTGCCATGTCATCAGCCGAACTGTTCAGCTGAACTGCTCAGCCGAACTGCTCAGCCGAACTTGTCAGTCTTCCTGTCATTCACGTACCCTCGAAGCATGGACACCGACCGCGAGGACCTCGCCGCGACCGTGTCCGAGCTGCACCAGCTGCTCGGACAGCTGATGCGGCGGATGCGCGCCGCGCACGAGGGTGCGGCACTGACCCTCTCCCAGGCCGCCGTCCTCTACCGGCTGGTCGCCGAGGGCCCGCACACCCCGGCCGCCCTGGCCCGCGCCGAGCGGGTCCGCCCGCAGTCGATGGGCGCGACCCTGGGCGCGCTGGAGGAGCAGGGCCTGGTCGTCCGCGGACGGCACCCGACCGACGGCCGCCAGGTGGTCATGACGCCCACCGAGGCCGGCAGCCGGCTGCTGGAGGAGATCAGGTCCGCCAAGGAGGGCTGGCTGCTCGACGCCATCGCCACCCGGCTCGATCCCGACGAGCAGCGGACCCTGATCGCCTCGGTCGCCCTGCTGCGCCGCCTCGTGGAGTCCTGAGCACACCCCTCGCACCGAACCCCCCGCACCGAATCCCCTGCACCACCGATCTACGGAGCACCCATGCCCGCCACCACTCTGGACCCCCGCACCGCCCTGGTCGTCATCGACCTCCAGCGCGGCATCACCGGCCACCCCGTCCAGCCGCACTCCGCCGCCGACACCATCGCCCGCTCCGCCGAGCTGGCCGCCGCCTTCCGCAAGCGCGGCCTGCCGGTCGTCCTGGTCAACGTCGACTTCTCCGCCGACGGCGGCGACGTCCCGCCCGGCCGCACCGAGGGTCCGGCCTCGCGCGGCGCCCTGCCCGAGGGCTGGGCCGAGCTGGTCGACGAGCTGGACGTGCAGCCGACCGACCTGCGGATCACCAAGCGCAACTGGGGCGCCTTCCACGGCACCGGCCTGGACGTGCAGCTGCGCCGCCGCGGCATCACCGGCATCGTCCTGACCGGCATCGCCACCAGCATCGGCGTGGAGTCCACCGCCCGCGCCGCGCACGAGCACGGCTACAACGTGACCATCGCCACCGACGCGTCCTCCGACCTGGACGCCGACTCGCACCACCACAGCGTCAGTAAGATCTTCCCCCGTCTGGGTGAGACCGCCACCACTGCCGAGATCCTGGCGCTGCTGGAAGCCTCCGCCGGATAGCCCACAGCTGCCCACATCAACCCAAAGCTATTGAAGCTTTTACAAACTGACGCGCCGTCGATATCACCGGATGACTCCCTCGGGCCTTACCATCCGGCCATGACGGCGCGTCAGTTCGTTTCCCGCCGTTTCGCAGCCAGTCGCCACGACCGCGAGAGGGACGGGATCCGCAGATGACCACACCCCCCACCGCCGAAACCTTCCAAGCCACCGGCTCCGGCGCCGGGGAGAAAGGCCTCAAGGGCAACGCCCTCGGCCTGTTCTCCTCCGTCGCCATCGGCCTGGCCTCCACCGCCCCCGCCTACAGCCTGGCCGCCACCCTCGGCATCATCGTGGCCGGGGTCGGGCTGCAGGCGCCGATCATCACCATCCTCGCCTTCATCCCGATGCTGCTGATCGCCTACGCCTACAAGGAGCTCAACGAGGTCGACCCGGACTGCGGCACCACCTTCGTCTGGGCCGCCCGGGCCTTCGGGCCGCGCACCGGCTGGATGGGCGGCTGGGGCATCGTCATCGCCGACGTCATCGTGATGGCGAACCTGGCCCAGATCGCCGGCTCCTACGGTTTCCAGCTCTTCGGCTTCGGCGGCCTGGCCTCCAGCACCCTGTGGACCACGGTCGCCGGGGTGATCTGGATCATCGTGATGACGGCCATCTGCTACGTCGGCATCGAGGTCTCGGCCGCCCTGCAGCGCTGGCTGCTGTGCGTGGAGGTGGCGATGCTGGCGGTGTTCTCGGTCACCGCGCTGGTCAAGGTCTACTCCAGCGGCGCGCCCAGCGGGTCGATCCACATCTCCGCATCCTGGTTCAACCCCTTCGATGTGTCCTCGGGGAGCGCCCTCACCGCCGGCATCCTGGCCGCCGTCTTCATCTACTGGGGCTGGGACACCGCGGTCTCCGTCAACGAGGAGACCACCGACAAGGAGCGCACCCCGGGCCGGGCCGCGGTCATCTCCACCGTGCTGCTGCTGATCATCTACGCCCTGGTGACCACCTCGGCGCAGGCCTTCGCCGGGGTCGGTGACAAGGGCATCGGACTGGCCAACCCGGACAACTCCGGGGACGTGCTCTCCGGCCTCGGCAACGCGGTCTTCGGCGGCAAGGGGCTCGGCTGGTTCCTGGCCAAGCTGCTGATCTTCATGGTGCTGACCTCCTCGGCGGCCTCCACCCAGACCACCATCCTGCCGACCGCCAGGACCACCTTCTCGATGGCCGCGCACAAGGCGATCCCCTCGCACTTCGCCCGGGTGCACCGCCGCTTCCTCACCCCGACCTGGTCCACCGTCGCGATGGGCCTGGCGTCGATCGCGTTCTACGTGCTGCTGGTGAAGGTCAGCACCAATGTGCTCAACGACTCCATCGCCTCGGTCGGCCTGGGCATCGCCTTCTACTACGGCCTCACCGGCTTCGCCTGCGTCTGGTACTTCCGCAGGGTGCTCACCCGCAGCGCCAGGGACCTCTGGTTCAAGGGCATCCTGCCGGGCCTGGGCGCGCTGATGCTGCTGTTCTTCTTCTGCTACGCCGCCTTCGACGTCTACGCGGACCCGAACTACGGCTACACCTCGGTCAACCTGCCCTGGGTCGGCGACGTCGGCGGGGTGACCGTGATCGGTATCGGCGCGCTGGTGCTGGGCCTGGTGCTGATGCTGGTGCAGTGGGCGGTCCAGGGCAGCTGGTTCCGCGACCCCGACGTGCCGGTGAGCGCGGCCTCACGAGAGGTGGCGGCGGACGCTCCGGCCCCCTGAGGCCCGTACGCCCGGGCAGCCCCGGCACCCGGAACCCGCCTGCGGGCGGCATCCGGCCGACGTGAGGCCTGCCACAACGCGCCCTACCATCCCAACATCCTACGTATCATTCACAGGAAGCCCACAAATTGGTGCAAATCGCCAGACGCCCCTGATCGAGCCCCGACCCCAGCGGAGAGTCACCCCGGCATGGAGTCCCAGCCCCAGCAGGCGCCCCAGCAGCGGGCGGCCGTCGACCCGACCGAACCCCGTCTCGCCGCAGCCGCCCGCGCCGCCCGCGCCGGCGCCTACGAGTGGGACCTGGTCACCGGAGACATCCTCTGGGACGACGCCGCCTGCCGGATGGTCGGCACGGCCCCCGAAGACTTCGAGGGCCGTGCCGAGGCGTTCTTCGCCGCCCTGCACCCGGACGACGCCACCCGGCTCGCCGCCGCCACCGCCGAGGTCATCGAGCGCGGCGGCAGCTACCGCAACCGCTACGAGGTCGTCCACGCCGACGGCACCGTCCGGCAGCTGGAGGAGCGCGGCGAGGTGCTGCTCGGTCCGGACGGGCGTCCGCACCGGGTCACCGGGCTGCTGCTGGACCGCACCGACGAGGGCCGCGAGCCGGGCCGCCCGCTCGCCCCCACCCCCGTGGTCCGACCCCGCGCCCCCTGGTTCCGCGGCGCCCTGCCCCGGCGCGGCGGCGACCCCGCCGCGAGCTCCGCCGACTCCTTCATGCTCACCCTCACCCGGGCGCTGTCCAAGGCGGCCAGCGTCGCCGACGTCACCCGGGTGATGACGGACATCGCCCGCCCGGCGCTCAACGCCGACCACCTCCTCATCGAGGCCGACGCGCACAACCCGGAGCACCCCTGCGCCGTCGTCGGCCGGGCGGCCACCGAGGCGATGCAGCGGGCGGTCCGGGACGACCAGCCGCTCTTCCTGGAGGGCGCGGCTGTTCCCCCCGACGACGGCGGGCCCTCCGTGGTCCGCTCCTGGGCCGTGCTCCCGCTCACCGGCACCGACGACGGACGCGGCGCCTGCCTCTTCGACTTCGCCGGCGCCAGGACCTTCGACGACGGGCAGCGGACCCTGTTCACCGCCGTCGCCGGCATCCTCGCCCACGCGCTGGCCCGGGCCAGGCTCTTCGACCGCGAGCACCAGTGGGCCGCCGAGCTGCAGCGCGCCATGCTGCCCCGCGGCGTCCCCTCCGTCGCCGGCCACGACACCGCCGTCCGCTACCTCCCCGGCACCACCGGGATGGCCGTCGGCGGCGACTGGTACGACGTGCTGCCGCTCCCGGACGGCCGGGTCGGCGTGGTCGTCGGCGACGTCCAGGGCCACAGCGTCGAGGCGTCCGCCGTGATGGGACAGCTGCGGATCGCACTGCGCGCCTACGCCGCCGAGGGCCACACCCCCGGCGCGGTACTGGCCCGAACCGGCCGGCTGCTCGCCGACCTGGACACCGACCTCTTCGCCACCTGCTGCTACCTCTCCCTGGACCCGGCCACCGGAGTGATCGAGGCCGCGAGAGCGGGACACCCACTACCGGTCCGGATCAGCGCGGGCGCGACTGGCACGGGGGTGTCGGGCACGGGCACGTCCGACACCGGCACCGCCGTCGAACTGGACCTCCCCGGCGGCCCGCCGCTCGGCGTGGACCCGCAGGCGCTCTACCCCGAGACGGTCACCGTGCTGGCCTCCGGCGAGACCCTGCTGCTCTACACCGACGGCCTCATCGAATGCCGCGGCGAGTCCATCGACACCTCACTGGACCGCCTGCTGGCCACGGTCACCGACTGGACCCGCGACGAGGCCCGTGACGAGGCCGACTCCCCGGCCCCCGAACGGCTCGAACGCCTCGCCGACCACCTGGTCCACCCCTGCCAGGCGCAGCACCCCCGCGCCGACGACGTCGCCGTCTTCCTGCTCCAACGGCGTTCATGTTCATAACGCCCGGATCCGGGAAGACAGTCGGTCAACAGCCGACGCCGGCCGCGCCCGGAACCACCCGGGCCTTCCCCGGCGTCATCCAGCATGCCGAGAACCCGACGATCTGACGATACGTGAGCGGAGCAGGCACGTGGGTCGAACCAGGAACGGTACAGGCATCATCCTGCTGGCGGGCGTGGTTCTGGTAGGCGCCGCCGCCTGCACCAGCAAGTCGCCGCAGACGCAGTCCGCCGGCTCCGGCGGCAGCAGGAGCGGTGCGGCCAGCGGCAGTTCACCGGCGAGCGCGAGCCCCAGCCCGAGCGCCAGCCCGTCCCCCTCCGGTCCGCCCATGCTGCTGGACTCGATCACCCCGGCCACCGGCGCCACCGTGGGCGTGGCCATGCCGATCTCGATCGTCTTCACCAAGCCGGTCGCCGACTCCGCGCGCAAGGCCATCGAGCAGCACCTCAGCGTCACCACCTCCACCCCGGTCACCGGCGCCTGGCACTGGTTCAGCAACCGCCGGGTCGACTGGCGTCCGCAGACCTTCTGGAAGTCCGGGACCACCGTCACCGTGAAGGCCGACTTCACCGGAGTACCGGACGGCAACGGCGACTTCGGCGCCCATGCCTACACCCACAGCTTCACCGTCGGCGCCGACGTCGAGACCACCGTCTCGGTGACCGGGCACTCCATGCAGGTCACCAACGCCGGCAAGGTCGTCCGGAAGATGTCCATCGACGCCGGCAGCTCCAGCTTCCCCACCTGGGACGGCACCATGGCGGTCATCGACAAGTCCAAGACCGTCCACATGACCTCCTGCAGCGCCGGCATCACCTGCAACAAGAACAGTCCCGACTTCTACGACGAGAACCTCCCCTGGGACGTCCACATCAGCTACTCCGGCACCTACCTCCACTACTCCGGCGCCGACCCGCACCCGGGCCACAGCTTCGGCTCCCACGGCTGCGTGCACCTGTCCCTGGCGGACGCCATCTGGTTCTACGACTACTCCAAGCAGGGCGACCCGGTCACTATCACCGGCTCCCCCCGCGGCAAGGCCGACGCCGACAACGGCTACGCCGCCTTCAACCTCACCTGGGCCCAGTGGGTCGCCGGCAGCACGACGGGAGCCCAGACCACCAAGGCGGCGTGACGTCGCGCCGTTGACGCCCCACGCTTGCAACGGCACCACCCGTGCCCCGACCTGACCCACCGTCTCCCGGGCTCACGCCCGGACAGAAGGCGCTTCGCGCCGGCAACAGGAGCGGGGGGTGCCTGGGCCCGGCGCGGAGCGTGCGGCGGGGGCGCGGGGCTGGGGCGCGTGCGCCGATCTGGGCCCCGGGTGATCGGGCAAACCGGGGTCACTTTCGGGACAAGGTGTCACTTGATCTTGCCGCTATGCCCGATTCATCCACACATGCCCGTACCAAGAATGACCCGACGTACCAAAAGTGACCCCAGTTCAGCGGAAGACGCCACGCAGGAACGTTTCCCCCGACCCCCACCGGAAGGGCACCGACCCGCCGCCCGGCAACGCACGCCCCACCACCCTCCCCCCTCCTCGCAGTTGGCCGCGAGCGACAGCGAGCCACCCCAGCCCGGGACCGACCGCCGTGCCCCACGGAGGCGACGAACAGTCAGCGGGAGCGAACACGCACGTCGGACCCGGCGTCGGGACGGGGGCTCGGCCGCCAGACGCATCCCGCCACACCGACGACGGCGCCCCGCCTCCCCCACCCCCGAGCACCCTCAGCAACCAGGTGTAACGTCACGCGCGGACCGGTGCGGGGGCGCCCGGGTCCGCCGAGGAGGAGGTTGTCGTGGGGAACCAGTTGCTGCCCGACGGGGTGCAGCGGACCGCAGTCGGGGTCGCTCGGGTACGAGCGGCGGAGAGTCGGCGGGAGGATCGGCTGTTCGCGGATCCCTACGCCAAGGCGTTCGTACGGGCCGCGACCGGGGCGCGGTCGCAGGCGGAGCACGCGGCGCCGAGGGAGCGCAGCGCGGGCGGGGCCGCGCTGGCCGCGCGGATCGTGCTGCGGACCCGGTTCTTCGACGACTACCTGCTGCGGGCGACCGCAGCCGGATGCCGTCAGGTCGTGCTGCTGGCGGCGGGGTTGGACACCCGGGCGTTCCGGCTGACCTGGCCCGAGGGCACCCGGGTGTTCGAGCTCGACCTGCCTCCGGTGGTCGCGTTCAAGGAGCGGGTGCTGCGTGAGGAGGGCGCCGTACCGACCTGCGAGCGCTCCGTGCTGACCGCCGACCTGCGGGAGGACTGGGGCGCGGCGCTCCGGGAGGCCGGGTTCGACCCGGCGGCGCGCACCGCCTGGCTGGTCGAGGGTCTGCTGGTCTATCTGGAGACGGACCAGGCCACGTCCCTGCTCTCCACGCTGACCGGGCTCTCCGCCGCGGGCAGTCTGCTCTCGCTCACCGAGGGCCGGGACCCGAACCGGATGGTCACCGAGAACGGTGCAGACCAGCGCCTGCAGGCCCTGGCCGGCCTCTGGAAGGGCGGCCTCGGCGAACCCGCGGCCGACTGGCTCCCCCGGCACGGCTGGCAGGTGACCGTCCACGGCAAGGCTGAACTGGAGCAGGCCTACGGCCGCCCCGCACCCGCCGGCAGCGAGGGGTTCCTGATCGCCGAGCGCGGATAGCGACAACCCGGCGCGGCACCCGACCCGACACCGGGTCCCGACACCGGGTCCCGACAGGCTGACAGCCCGCACCGGCCAGCACCCGACACTTCCACTTGTCTTGACAGAAATAATTGTCGGCGAGATCCTGGAAGCATGCTTGATGTAGCCGTGATCGACGACGCCGCGGCAGCGGCGTCGTCACTCGATCCGATCAGGAGCCGTCTGCTGGCCGAACTCGCCGAGCCGGCCTCGGCGACGATGCTGGCCGCCCGGGTGGGGCTGGCCCGGCAGAAGGTCAACTACCACCTGCGCGAACTGGAGCTGCACGGGCTGGTGGAGCTGGTCGAGGAGCGCCGCAAGGGCAATGTCACCGAGCGGATGCTGCGGGCCACCGCCGCCTCCTATGTCATCTCGCCCCAGGCGCTAGCCGTGATGCGGCCCGATCCCGACCGCGCTCCCGACCGGCTCTCCGCACGCTGGCTGCTGGCACTAGCCGCGCGGATGGTGCGCGAGGTGGGTGAACTGCTCACCGGCGCCTCCCGGGCCGGTAAGCCGCTGGCGACCTTCGCCATCGACACCGAGGTGCGCTTCGCCAGCGCCGCCGACCGGGCCGCCTTCGCCGAGGAGCTCTCCGGTGCGGTCACCGCGCTGGTCAGCAGGTACCACGACGAGAAGGCTCCGGGCGGTCGCAGCCACCGCTTCGTGGTCGCCGTCCATCCGAGCGCCGACCGTCAACCCGCGGAAGAGGTCTGACCATGGGTCATGACTATGTGATCCGCCACGAGGCCGAGGTCCCCGCCGAACCCGAGCAGGTGTGGGAGGCCATCGCCACCGGCCCGGGGATGGACTCCTGGTTCATGGGGAGCAACGAGGTCGAGGCCGGACCGGGCGGCCTGATCCGCACCCACACCAGGCGCGGGCCGCTGGACTCGACGGTGACCGGCTGGGATCCGCTGAAGCTCCTGGAGCACCGCAGCGGGACCGGGCCCGACGGCCGCTTCATCGCCTACGAGTTCCTGATCGAGGGACGGGACAGCGGAAGCACCGTGCTGCGCCTGTCGACCAGCGGATTCCTGCCCGGCGACGACTGGGAGGGCGAGTTCGAGGCCATGGGCCAGGGCATCGCCCTGTTCTTCCGCACCCTGGTCGAGCAGCTCACCCACTTCGCGGGCCGCACCGCCCGCCCGCTCACCCTCTTCGGCGCGCCGGGCCTGCGCTGGACCGACGCACGGACGCGGCTCCTCCAGGAACTCGGCCTGGGTGCCGAACCAGTGCACCCCGGCACCGGCACCGGCACCGGCCCCACTGTGCGTACGACGTCACCGGCCCTGGCCGCCCTCGCCTCCGGCACCGTCTACCACGCCGAGCCCGCCGCCCTCGCGGTGCGCACCGACGCGGGCCTGTTCCGCTTCCTGCTCCTGTTCCCCGAGAACGGCGTGATGCTGGCGCACCACCTGTTCGACCCCGCCGCCGACCTGGAACGGACCACCGCCGGGTGGCGCTCCTGGCTCGACACCCTCAACGACCCGACCGTCCCCAGGGAGTCACCATGACCTCCACCGCTCCGACCACCGCCCCCACTCCGACCGCTTTCGCCACCTCCAAGGACGGCACCGCCATCGCCTACGAGCGGATCGGGAGCGGCCCGGCCGTGATCCTGGTCGACGGCGCCCTCTGCTACCGCGCGTCCGGGCCGGCCCGTCCGCTGGCCGCCGCGCTCACCCGGCACTTCACCGTCTACACCTACGACCGGCGCGGCCGCGGCGAGAGCGGCAACACCCTGCCCTACGCGGTCGAGCGCGAGGTCGAGGACCTGGCCGCGGTTCTGGAGGCGGCCGGGGGCAGCGCCCATCTGTACGGGATCTCCTCGGGCGCGGCCGTGGCCCTGGAGGCGGCGAACGTCCTGCCCGACTTCCTCTCGCTGGCGCTCTACGAGTACCCGCTGGCCGTGGACGCCAACGGCCCGGTGCGTCCGGCCGACTACATCGAGACCATGGACGCCCTGGTCGCGGCGGGCAAGCGCGGCGCCACCGTGAAGATGTTCCTGCGCACCGTGGGCGTACCGTCCGCCGCCCTGCTGGTGATGCAACTGCTGCCGGTCTGGTCGAAGTTGAAGGGGGTGGCGCACACCCTGCCCTACGACATGCGGGTGCTCGGCGACACCGGCTCCGGCCGTCCACTGCCGACCGACCGCTGGACCGGGGCGACACTGCCGACGCTGGTGATGGACGGCGGCAAGAGCCCGCAGCCGATGCGCGACGGTATGCGCCAACTGGCCGACGTGCTAACGGGATCCGAGTACCGCACGCTGCCCGGCCAGACGCACATGCTCAAGCCGGACGCGGTCGCGCCGGTGCTGACCGAGTTCTTCCAGATGCACCAGCGCTGAGGGCGGGGACTGAACGGACCGGGCCCGCCGGTCGGCTGCGGATCGGTCGGCGGGCCCCGTAGTGTTTCCTGCTTCAGACCAGACGGTACGTCAGTTCTCGCCGCCCCCGCCGCTGCGCAGCGAGTCGACCACGTCCTCCACCACGTCCTCCACGTCCTCCGCCGAGACCGGCTCGTCGCCGACCGGGGAGGGGAGCTCGCGCTCCACCGGCGCGGCACCGGCCCTCACCGGCTTCACGCCGCCGGTGATGGCGGACGCCGCCGCCGCGATCAGGCAGGCGGCCAGCGCGAACCAGAACGCCACGCTGAGGCCGTCCTGGAACGGCCCGGTGACCAGGTGCGGGAAGAAGCTGCGGCCGGTGAGGTAGCTCGCCTTGTCCGCCGGGATCTGGTGCAGCACCGGCCCGAGCAGCTGCTGCATCGGGTTGTAGCCCAGGAACGCCGCGAACAGCACTGCCAGCGGCGGCAGTTGTGAGATCGAGTGGGCCGAGGCGGCCGGCACGCCCTGCGCGGTCAGTCCGCTGTACATCGCGGACGGCAGGTTCTGCGACAGGCCGATCACGATCAGGCTGAAGAAGATGCCGATCGACAGCACCATCGCCGCGTTCTGGAAGGTCGCCGTCATCCCCGCGCCCACGCCGCGCTGGCGGCCCGGGATCGCGTTCATGATCTGGGCCCGGTTCGGGGAGGCGAACAGCCCGGCCCCGAGGCCGTTCAGCACCAGGATCGCGGCGAAGGCCCAGTACGGGAAGTTCACCGGGAGCACCATCAGCAGCCCGAAGCTGAGCGCGTTGAGCAGCGCCCCCGCCACGGTGAAGATCCGCGAGCCGAAGCGGTCCGAGAGGATGCCGGAGATCGGCGCGGCCACCAGCAGACCCACCGTCATGGGGATCATGTAGATGCCGGCCCAGAGCGGGGTGTCCTGGAAGCTGTAGCCGTGCAGCGGGAGCCAGATGCCCTGCAGCCAGATGATCAGGATGAACTGCAGGCCGCCCCGCCCCAGCGCGGTCAGCAGGCTGGCCAGGTTGCCGGCGGTGAAGGCCCGGATCTTGAACAGCGACAGCCGGAACAGCGGGTCCTCGACCCGGGTCTCGATCCAGACGAAGAGCAGCATCACGATCAGCCCGCCGACCAGTGCGCTGATCACCCAGGGGTTGCCCCATCCGGTGGTGCTGCCGCCGTAGGGCTGGATGCCGTAGGTGATGCCGACCAGGATCGAGATGAGCCCGACCGCGAAGGTGAGGTTGCCCCACCAGTCGATGGTGGCGGGCTGCCTGGTGCCGGTGTCCTTGAGTTTGAGGTACGCCCAGATGGTGCCGAAGATGCCGACCGGGACCGAGACCAGGAAGATCCAGCGCCAGCCGACCGGGCCGAGCACGCCGCCGAGGATCAGTCCGATGAAGCCGCCGGCGATACCAGCGATGACGTTGATGCCCAGCGCGGTGCCGCGCTGGTTGACCGGGAACGCGTCGGTGATGATCGCGGTGGAGTTGGCGAAGATCAGCGCGCCGCCGACGCCCTGCACGATCCGCCAGCCGATCAGCCACAGCGCCGCCTGGCTGCCGCTGCCCCAGGTGAGGGAGAGCAGGATGGAGCAGACGGTGAACAGCAGGAAGCCCATGTTGTACATGCGGACCCGGCCGAACATGTCGCCGAGGCGGCCGAAGGAGACCACCAGCACCGCGGTGACCACCATGAAGCCCATCATCATCCAGAGCAGGTAACTGGTGTTGTGGGGGTCCAGGGGGTTGAGCTTGATGCCGTCGAAGATGTTGGGCAGTGCGATCAGCACGATCGACTGGTTGATCATCACCATCAGCATGCCGAGGGTGGTGTTGGACAGTGCGATCCACTTGTAGTGCGGGCCGTGCGGACTTGGGTGACCCTGCGGTCCCTCCGCTGCTGGGGAGGCGGCGGACCGGGAGGGCGATGAATCGCCGACCATATGGGGACTCCATTTCAGTGGTTGCTACCTACAACCTTCCCAGGCAGGGTATCGATTGTCACCTGATCGGATCAGCGCACCCCCAGGACTTGCAGTGTGGGGAGACAGGGACCACTCCGGCGCACGCCGGAAGTTTTCTCGGATTGCTTCCGGGGGGATGTAGAGAAACCGGTCCCGGCTCCGACCAGTCAGCGAGAGCGTCGAAGGACGCACCACCGCAGCGACACACCGACACACCGACCCTGAGGGAGAACACCATGAAGTACATGCTGCTGATGCAGTTCAGCCAGGTCTCCGCCGGCTTCCCGTCGATGGACCAGTGGACGAAGGACGAGATCGCCGCGCACATCGGGTTCATGCGGGACGCCGACCAGGAGATCGCCGCCCGGGGCAAGCTGGTCGACGCCCAGGGCCTCGCCTCCCCCGACCAGGCCAGGATCGTCAGGGCCGGTGCCGACGGCGGCGCAGCGGTCATCACCGACGGCCCGTACCCCGAGACCAAGGAGTTCCTGGCCGGCTACTGGATCGTCGACTGCCCCACCGCCGAGGCCGCCTACGACCTCGCCGCCTACCTCTCCACCGCACCCGGCCCCGGCGGACGCCCGCTGAACATGCCGATCCACGTCCAGCCGGTGCTGGACGCCCCGCCGATCCTGGAGGACTGAGCGCCACGGAGGGCGGGCAGGGGAAGCGCATGACGGCGACGAACACGCGGACGAGGAGCGCGGAACGAGGGCTGGGCGTTCTGGGAGTCCCGACCAGCGCGGGCTCGCACAACCCCGGCCAGGAGAAGGCCCCGGCCGCCTGGCGCGCGGCGGGCCTGCTCAAGGAACTCAGCGGGCACGGCCTCGCGGTGGAGGACTTCGGCGACCTGCCGGTACAGCGGCACCGGCCCAGCCCACCGGTGGACGGCGTCCGCGACCTGGAGCGGGTGGCGGAGACCGCCCGCCGCACCGCGGCCGAGGTCGCGGCGGTCGTGGCGACCGGACGGCTGCCGCTGGTGCTGGGCGGCGACTGCACCATCACCCTGGGCGCGGTCGCCGGGCTGTCGGCCCGGGGCACCACGCCCGGCCTGGTCTACTTCGACGGTGACGCCGACCTGAGCACCCCGGAGACCACCGACTCCGCCGTCCTGGACACCATGGGGACGACCCATCTGCTCGGCGACGGCGCCCCCGCCCTCGCCCGCCTCGGCGGCCGCCACCCGCTGCTCCCCGCCGACCACATCGCGCTGCTCGGCTTCGACCCCGCCGAACTCAGCACCGAGCACTGGGGCCGGCTGGCCGCCCACCGCCTGCACGCCACGCCCGTGGCGGCGGTCCGCGCCGACCCGGCGGGCGCCGCCGTGGCGGCGCTCGCCCACGTCGAGGCACGGGCGGAGTCGGTGCTGGTCCACTTCGACGTGGACGTGCTGGACACCGGCGCCTTCCCGCTCGCGAACTTCCCGCACTTCAACGGCCTGACACTCGATCAGGCCGAATCCGTCCTGGCCCGCCTGTGCGCGAGCCCGGCCTTCGCCGGCCTGGTGGTCACCGAGGTCAACCCGGACCACGACCCGGAGGGCGAGCTGCTGCGCCGGCTGGCGGAGGTACTGGGCCGGGTCCTCGCCGGCGCCGTACCACCCGGCGTCAGCGGGCGGCCGGCTGGCGGTCCTTCGGGGTCGTCGGTCGCAGGATGACCGAGGGGGTGCGGCGGGAGCCGGACCAGGCGGCCGGGACGGCGTCGATGTCGTAGGCGAGGCGGTAGGCGAGGTTCTCATAGTTGACCCGCCAGCCGCGGAAGTGCGGCCAGGCCTGCTCCGGGGTGCGCTCCATCGGGAAGCCCTGCTGGCGCATCCGCTCCACGCCCTCCAGGAACGACCCGTAGTCGAGGTCGAGCGGGTCGTCCGGCATCGGATCGGCGCTGTAGGGGATGCCCCGGACGTCGGCGAGGTCGCGCAGGCAGACGTAGCCGGCCCGCAGCGCCATCCGGGCCGGGGTCTGCGGACGCCGGGACGGGTTGAAGGCCAAGCTGAGGGCAGCCGCGTCGAGGACCGACAGCAGCGAGACCATCCAGTTGCGGGTGGCGCGGGCCGAGCGGAACTGGATCAGCACCGGATAGGTGGTGTGGCTCTCGTTGACCTGGGCGGCCCAGCGCTCCCAGTTGCTGAACAACTGGTCCAGCGAGTCCAACAGCTCCGCCTGGGAGTAGCGGGCCAGGATCTCCGGCCCCCAGGGCGGGCTGCCGGAGCGCGACTGGAGCAGGGTCACCTCCGCCTCCCTGGCCGCGTAGGCGCTGTAGAGGGCGGGCAGGTAGCCGATCTGCAGCGCGATGACGATCGGGCCGGTGGCCGCCGCGCAGAAGTCGACGGCGGTGAGCGCGCTGCGGTTGCTGCTGGCGAAGCCCAGGGTGAACAGCGACGACCCGGCCTCGTCGAGCGCCGCCTTGACGCCCAGATCGCTGACCGCCGCTTCGAGCAGGGCGTAACCGACCAGGAACGACAGCAGCCACAGCACCAGCGTGACCAGCAGCGACAGCGGTGCGACCGGGGCCAGCACCTTGTCCTTGCGCTCCACGCTGGAGCAGCGGTCGGCGAGCAGCTGGAACGGTACGAACAGCGTCGCCAGCACCACCCGGGTGAATCCGGAGCTGGAGGGCCGGGGCATCACCAGGGTGCGCACCACCGACGAGAACACACCGAGGACGGCGAGGGCGCCGATCACTCCGAGCAGGGGCCGCACGTGGTTTCCTTCCGTCCGCGCCGCACCGGGTGGGCACCGGGTCAGCACCGGAGGTCACCCTACGCGGCCCCTGTGACGGATGTGTCCCTCTCGCTGTGTCGCCGCCCTGCCGCTCAGCCCGGCCGCTCAGCCCTGCCGCTCAGCCCAGACTGACTCCGTGGGCGGCGAGCCAGCTGATCGGGTTGATGTCGGAGCCGTACTGCTCGGTGGTGTCCACCTCGAAGTGCAGGTGCGGACCCGTCACATTGCCGGTGGCGCCGGACAGTCCGAGTTCGGTGCCGGCAGAGACGGTCTCGCCGGTGTGCACGTCGATCCGGGAGAGGTGGGCGTAGAGGCTGTAGCGGCCGTCAGCGTGCCGGATCTCGACCATCTTCCCGTAGGCACCGCCCCACTCGGCCTTCACCACCGTGCCGGCGCCAACCGCGTGCACCGTGGTGCCGACCGGGACGGCGAGGTCCACACCGGTGTGGTGACCGGCCGCCCAGGCGCCGGGGACGCCGTAGCCCTCGGAGATCACGTAGTGGGCGCTGATCGGTGCGACGAAGGCGGCAGCCTTGCTGGACTTCGGAGTGGACGTGGTGTGGTGGACGACGCTGGTCGCGACGGTGACCTCGGCGGCGGGTTTGGCCGTGGGCTTGGCCGCGGCCGACCCGGTCCAGGTGAGGCGCTCGCCCGGCAGGATGAGATTCGGGTCGCTGCCGACGACGGAGCGGTTGACCGCGTAGAGGGCCTGCCAGCCGCCGCTGATGTGCAGGCTCTCAGCGATGCCGGACAGCGTCTCGCCGCGGCGGACGGTGTGCTCCTCGGTCTTCCCGGAGGTGCCCGGTGCCTTGACGGCGGCCTTCTTGACGGCCGCCTTCTTGACACTGGCCTTGTTGGTGGCGGCCTTCTTGACAGTGGCCTTCTTCGTGGCGGCCTTCACCGCAGGCTTGGGGGCGGGCTTCTCGGCCGCCGCCGCGGCGCCGTTGCTGCGGGTCAGTCCCGCCCGAACCGAGCAGACCGGCCAGGCCCCCGGCCCCTGACCCTGCAGCACCCGTTGGGCGACGGTGATCTGCTCGGCCTCGGTCGCCCGGTTCGCCGTGCTCGCGTAGTGCTCGCCACCGTAGGCCGCCCAGGTGGCGGCGGTGAACTGGAGTCCGCCGTAGTAGCCGTTGCCGGTGTTGATCTGCCAGTCGCCGCCCGACTCGCAGGCGGCCACCTTGTCCCAGACCGACGACGTCGCGGCATGGCCGGGTGCGGCGACCAGCACCGGTATCGCGGCGCCGACGGCGGTTGCGCCCGCGGCCTTGGCCAGGGTGACGCCGGCGGCGTTGGGCGGTTGCGGTCTGCGGTGACGTCCGTTCGAAGGGATCATTCCGTGGGCTCCTCACAGTGGTGACAGGTCGTGGGAAATCGCAGAGGGGTATCGGGTCTGCGTCAGATGCGTCTGTACCGGTACCGGTGTCCGGATCCTGGTCTGCGCCGGTGCGTACGCCCTCGGCCGGCGATCGAGTCGAGGAGTTCGAGGGTCTCCGGCTCGTAGTCGAGGCACCCCAGGGCGTCGTTGACCTGGGCGAGCCTGGTGATGGTGGCGGCGACGTGGTTGCCGAGCCCCGAGGTGGCATAGAGGCGGATCAGACCCCGGTGCAGGATCTCGGCCTCGGGGACGGCCGCGAGCCCGCTGTGCAGCGCGGTCTCGCAGCCGTTGAGGTCGCCGACGGCGAGGCGGCGCTTGGCGAGTTCGTGGGAGGCGTCGATGATCGCCGAGACCATGTCCTGGCGGTAGGGCTCGGCCCAGGGGTACAGGTGGTGCGATCCGGCGAACGGGCCTCCGCGCACCAGGTCCAGCGCCCGGCGCAGCGCCGCGTCCTCCGCCGGGCCCGAGGCGTTCATGCCGTGCCGGTACAGGTCCTGGAAGTCGGTCCAGTCGCAGGTCACGGCGGGATGCAGCCGCC
The DNA here is from genome assembly GCF_042510965.1 of Streptacidiphilus jeojiensis. NCBI lineage: Bacteria > Bacillati > Actinomycetota > Actinomycetes > Kitasatosporales > Streptomycetaceae > Streptacidiphilus > Streptacidiphilus jeojiensis. The sequence goes on along the minus strand of NZ_JBEUKS010000006.1, from coordinate 449,220 downwards.
TGGCGGCGGGGTCCAGATAGGGCACGCCACCGGGCGAGACCCCCAGCCAGTCGCGCAGCCGGGACAGCGCCGCGGTGCGGATCTGCTGGGCCCTGCGGCCGACCGCGGCCGGTCGTCGGGCGGCGTAGGGGACGGGATGGATCACCGCGTCCACGAGTCTGGGGTCGGGGTCGGGATGGGCCGCCAGCAGTGCGGCCAGGGCGGTCAACTGGCTGGTGAGCGCGGGTTCGGCGAAGCCGTTGGTGCCGATCAGCCGCACCGGCCCGAGCAGCAGGATGCGCGGGGCCGGAGCCAGCGGCCAGCCGTCCTCGCCGAGCGGCGGCGGGCCGGTACGCGAAGGCGGTACGGGGTGCTGCGGCAGCCGGTCTTGTACCGATGCCGGTCCGTGGTCGTGGCCGTGCGTGTGGCCGTGGCGCTGGCCCTCGCCCTGGCGCTGGCCCTGTCCCCGGCCCTGCCCCTCCGCTGCCTGATGCGCCCTCAGGCCGCCGCTCAGTGACGGGATCAGTCCGCCCCGGTGGCCCGGGACGGGCCGGCCCGCGCCCGGCAGGTCGGGGTCGAGCAGCGGGACGGAGGTGGCCGAGGCCGGAGTGCCGCCACCGGTCGCCCGGGATCGGGTGGCCAGTACCGGGATGACGAACGGGTCGTCCCGGTCGGGTTCGGCCTCCGGATCGTGGCCGGTCCAGTCCGGTGCCGGTTCGTCGGAAGGCCGCCGGCTGGTGGCGAGCAGGCTCAGCGCCGCCGCGTACTCGTCCGCCGTCAGGCGTTGCAGTTCGACGGCGAAGGGCAGCCCGTCGGGCGAGCCGTGATGACCGGGGCGGGCGTCGACATGGAGTCCAGGGCCGGCCGTCGCCGGGGTGACCGCGGCGATGCAGCGGTGTTCCTCCCCGGACAGGACCCAGTCCAGCTGCGCCAGCTGACCCTCCGTCAAGGTCTGGTCGGTGCAGAGCAGGGCGGGCACCCAGAGCTCGGTGGCCACGCCCTGGGAGCGGGCCGAGCGGGGGTGGGGGACCTGACACGCCGTCAATGAGTCGACCAGCGCTGACCGGTGTCCGGCCAGACCGGAGAGGGCCTGGTCGGCGCTGCCGCAGACGGCCATCCGGTCGCTGCCGAAGGCCTCCTCGGCGCCGGCCGGGCCAGGGCTGCCGACGGCGAACAGCCGGATCCGGTCCGCGAGCGGGCTCGCCGCGAGCTCCGCCGCCAGCGCCCGGCTGACGGCGGCGACCTCCTCGGGGCTGCCGTCCAGGTGCAGATGCCGTACCTGCTCCAGGTCCACCAGGACGTGCACCCCGTCCAGGGTGCGGCCCAGGGTGACCAGCGCCGGATAGGGGGCCGGGACGCCGCCGGCCCGCTCCGGGGCGATCAGCTCGGCTTCACGGGCGCGGCAGCGCCAGATCCGTCCGTCCGGAGAACCCTCGAAGGGCGCGAGCGGTGGCGCCGGAACCGCCAGGTGCAGATCGACGGTGCCGCCGGGGCGCAGGGCCACGGCGGTCAGCGGGGGCAGCTCGGCCCCGGTCTCCAGACAGGTCATGCCCAGGGTGCGCAGGGTGCGGTCGAGCAGGTCCAGCCCGGTCGGGTCGGCCACGGCCCGGAGGAACGCCTCGTACTGCTGCTCCTCGACATCGGGCATGGGGATGCGCCGACGCGGGGGTCTGCGGCGCTGCTGGCGGACCCGGTTGCGGACCAGCAGCCCGACCAGGCCGGCGGCGAGGAGCGCGGCGGCGCCCAGGGCAGGGAGCCGGACCGGATCTCCGGCGTGCGGCGCGACCGGCGCCGGCGCGGCGGGTCCCTGGGCAGCGGCCCCGGCGGCGGCAGGCTCCGGCACCGCCTGCTCGGGTACGGACCGGTGCGCGGGAGCGGGTGTCGGCGTAGGCGTAGGCGTGGCCGTGGGTGTCGGTGTCGGTGCCGCAGTGGGACGGGCGGACGCGGGCGCCGCACCCGGGAGCCGGAGTTGCTCGCCCGGCTGGATCACATCCGGATCGGCCCCGATGACCTGCCGGTTGGCGGCATAGACGGATTCCCAGCCCCCGCTGACACGGTGCTCCTCGGCGATTCCGGTGAGGGTGTCACCCTGGTGCACCGTCACCGTCACCGTGGTGGAGGTTTCGGGTGAACCCTTCTGAGTAACCGTCACCGCATCGGCCGGCATGACCAGTTGCCAGCCGGGCGAGAGCGGTGCGTCCGCCAGGAAGACCGCTCCGCTCGCGTCCATCACCCGCCCCTGGTTGAGCCGGGCGATCTCCTGCCAGCGGTCACCGCTGCCCAGCCGGGACTCGGCGATGGACCAGAGCGTCTCGGCCGGGCGGACCGCCTGCACGGTGTGCACGGTGTAGGCAGCCGCGGCAGCGGCAGTGGCCTTCGCGGCACCCGTCGGCGCGACGGCCGGCGGCGCGGTCGCCGAGACCGCCGCGGCCGGTGCCGGGAGCGCGGCAGCGAACGCTCCCGAGGCCGGCAGCAGTGCGAACACCGCACCGAGCAGCGCGGCGGCGGACCGCTGCGACCAGCCCAGCGCCGGGATCCGACGCGGGACCCGTCCGCCGATCCGTGCCGCGAGTTCGACCAGCACCCCCAGCGCGAACCCGGCCCAGGCCAGCCAGCCGATCGCGGCGAGCACCCAGACCAGCAACTGCCCCTGGTCGGGGGCGCTCATCAAGCCGCCCAGGCCTTGGCCGCCGAACGGTCCGCCGTCCCGGGCCAGTGCCAGCGTCCCGTACAGCAGCACCAGTGGCAGCCCGGCCAGCAGCGCCGGCAGCAGGACCAGCCCGGCGCAGCCGCGTACCAGCACCGGCCGCCATCCGGGCAGCGCGCCGTGCCGCCGCCGCATCGTCCGCCCGGCGGCGGAGGCGGAGGCGGGAGCGGCGTCGCGCGACTGCGGGCCCATGGCCCTCCCCCTCGGGCGCGCCGACGCGGCACGCCTGACACCTAGAGTGACGCCTCGTCACTGTGATCGGTAGGGGACATGGCAGATCCATGGGTGAACACGTGGTCACGGCAGTTGAACCGCCGTCAGCGACCAGGCGCGATCGGTCTAGGCATCGGCGTCGGGTTCGCGCAGGAAGAGCCCGAGTCCCAGGGCCAGCACCGGGACCACGCAGATGACGGCCAGCACCGCCTGCGGCCCGTGCGCGTCCGCGAGCACGCCGAAGGCCGGGGAGATCAGCCCGCCGATGCTGACGGCCAGTCCGAGGGTGACGCCGGCGGCGGTTCCCGGACGCGAGGGCAGGTAGTCCTGCCCCAGCTTGACCAGCACCGCGAAGGGGATGTTGAGCGCGACCCCGGACAGCAGCGCGAACAGCAGCGGCAGTGCTCCGCCCGGCGTCAGCCGCAGGCCGACCAGCAGCGGGACGGCCAGGACGGCGCCGAGCTGGACGGTGCGGACCATGCCGATCCGGTCCGAGATCCGCCCGCCCAGCAGGGTGCCCAGCACTCCTCCGCCGAGGAAGCAGGCCAGCGCGGTCCCGGCCAGCGCCCGGCCGGTGTGCAGCTCGCGCAGCCAGTACAGCTCGATGAAGGTGTTGACGCCGAAGAACGCCACCGAGCGGACCACCTCGATCGCCGTCAGCACCAGGAACGGGTTCCACTGGTCGCGACCCGACCTGGCCGGGGCGCCGGCGGTGAGCTCGCCGTGCCGACGGCGGTTCCGCAGCAGGGCGAAGGCCATCAGCACGGCCGGCGGGATGAACAGCGCCGTGGCGCCGACGCCCCAGGCCACCAGTGCCGGGGTGGCCAGGACCGGGGCGAGGAAGAATCCGACGCTGCCGCCCGCGGCGAAGATGCTCATCGCCCCGGCGCTGTCGCCGGCCGCCTCCCGGGCCGAGCGCCCGGCGGCGGGGTGGAACATGGCCACGCCGAGCCCGGAGAGCAGGATCAGCGTCCACACCAGCGGATATGTCGGGACCAGCCCCGACAGTCCGAGCCCGAGGCCGGCCAGGCCGACCCCGGCGGCCGCGAGCCAGCCGGGGCGCAGCCGGTCCACCAGCACCCCGATGAACGGCTGCGGCACCGAACTGCCCAGCGTGGCGGCCATGGTGAGCCCGGCTGCGGCGACGTAGCCGTAGTGCCGGTCCAGCACGAAGTAGGGCACGCTCGCGGGCACCAGGCCCTGGTAGAGGTCGTCGACGGCATGGGCCGCGCCCCACAGGCGCATCCGCTGCCAGGTGGTCGGCCCGGGACCGGCCGCAGCGGGCCCGGAGGGCAGTGTCGAACCGGGAGAACCGGCTGAACTGGCTGAACTGGGAGGACTGGCTGAACTGGGAGAACTCTGCATGCACCCAGGATTTCGCCGACGTCCTGGTGCGGGCTACCAGTATCCTGCCTACTTATGTCGGTAACCCGCCTGCCTCTGCCCGGCCCGGACCGGAAGTCGCTCACCCACCGCGAACGGGTCGAGTGGCACGACCACGAGGTCCACCAGCTGATCTACCCGAGGTCCGGGGTGCTCCAGGTGTCCACCAGCCTCGGCGCCTGGGTGGTGCCGCCGCACCGCGCGGTCTGGGTGCCGGCCGGGGTGCCGCACGCCCACCAGGCGCACGGCCCGACCCAGATGTACAACCTGATCTTCGAGGCCTCGGTCAATCCGCTGCGGGTGGACCAGCCGACCGTGGTGGCGGTCGGCCCACTGCTGCGCGAGGTCATCACCGCGCTGATCGAGGACCGGGACGCGGACGAGCAGGCCAGGGCCAACCTGGAGCGGGTGGCCCTGGACCAGCTGCGCCGGGTGCCGGCGCTGCCGCTGCATCTGCCCTCCCCCAGCGACCCCCGGCTGCGGGACATCACCGAACTGCTACTGGCCGACCCGTCCGACCCGCGCACCCTGGCCCAGCTCGGCGCCGCGATCGGCGCCGGCGAACGCACCCTCAGCCGGCTGTTCCGGGAGCACACCGCGATGACCTTCCCGCAGTGGCGGACCCAGCTGCGGCTGCACCACTCGCTCAAGTTGCTGGCCGCCGGAGCCTCCGTCACCACCACCGCGACCGCCTGCGGATACAGCAGCACCAGCGCCTTCGTGGAGTCGTTCCGGCACGCCTTCGGCAGCACGCCCGGACGCTACCGGCGCGAGGCCGAAAGCTTCTGATCCGCCGCTCCCCCGGACGGCCCGCCCGGGGCGCGAGGAGCCCCGCTTTCTGCTAAAATTGGTCTATACCACAATGCTTTTTTCGGCTTTGCCCGACTTTGCCTCGACTGTGATGGGACCAGCATGGAAATTGTGATCGTTCCCGACGCCGCCGCCGGCGGCGAGCTCATCGCGGCGGCGATCGCCGACCTGCTGATCCGCAAGCCGGACGCCCTGCTGGGCGTGGCCACCGGCTCCACGCCGCTGCCGATCTACGAGGCGCTGGCCACCAAGGTCCGCGAGACCGACCTGGACGTCAGCCGGGCCCGGATCTGCCAGCTGGACGAGTACGTCGGCCTGCCCAAGGGCCACCCCGAGTCCTACCGGTCGGTGGTGCTGCGCGAGGTCGTCGAGCCGCTGGGCCTGACCGAGTCCTCCTTCATGGGCCCGGACGGCAGCGCCGAGGACATCGCCGCCGCCTGCCTCGCCTACGACCAGGCCCTGGCCGCGGCCGGCGGCGTGGACCTGCAGCTGCTCGGCATCGGCACGGACGGCCACATCGGCTTCAACGAGCCCTGCTCCTCGCTGGCCTCCCGCACCCGGATCAAGACGCTGACCGAGCGGACCAGGGTCGACAACGCGCGCTTCTTCAACAACCTGGACGAGGTCCCGCACCACGTCATCACCCAGGGCATCGGCACCATCCTGGAGGCCCGCCACCTGGTACTGCTGGCCACCGGCGAGGGCAAGGCCGACGCCGTGGCCCTCACCGTCGAGGGCCCGGTCTCCGCCGTGGTCCCCGCCTCGGCACTGCAACTGCACCCGCACGCGACCGTGGTGGTCGACGAGGCCGCCGCCTCCGGCCTCAAGCTGGCCGACTACTTCCGCGCGACCTGGGCCGCCAAGCCCAGCTGGCAGTCCATCTGACGAGCGCGCACCGCTCCCCGGTCACCCACGACGGCCCCGCCCCGGACACCCCGGGTCGGGGCCGTCGTGCTGCCGCAGCCGGTCCGCAGCGTGTCCACGCCGACGTCTGTCCGTCGGGGTGGTAGCGGATATACCGTGTCCGCATGTCTGCCCCCAGCCATGCCACCAGTCATGCCACCGGCCCCGCCGACACTCCGCTGCTGACCAGCACCATCGGCGCCGACCTGGACCGGATCACGGCCCGGTACGGCGACCGCGAGGCACTGGTCGACGTTCCCACCGGACGCCGATGGACCTACCGCGCCTTCGGCGCCGAGGTCGACGCCGTGGCCCACGGGCTGCTGGCCCTGGGGGTGGCCAAGGGCGACCGGGTCGGCATCTGGTCCCCCAACTGCCCCGAGTGGGTCTTCCTCCAGTACGCCACCGCGAAGATCGGCGCGATCCTGGTCACCGTCAACCCCGGCTACCGGACCCACGAGCTGGAGTACGTGCTGAACCAGGCCGGGATCCGCACCGTGGTCGCCCTGCCGGCGCACAAGGGCTCCGACTACGCGGCGATGCTCGCCGAGGCCGCCCCCGAATGTCCGGCCCTGCGCGACACCGTGCTCATCGGCACCGAGTCCTGGGACGCCCTGGTCCGCGTCGGCCGCGCCGCGGCGGACAACGACCCGGACCGGCTCGCCGCCATCGGGGCGCAGCTGGACCCGGAGGACCCGATCAACATCCAGTACACCTCGGGCACCACCGGCTTCCCCAAGGGAGCCACCCTCTCCCACCGGAACATCCTCAACAACGGTTACTTCGTCGGTGAGTTGTGCCACTACACCGAGCAGGACCGGATCTGCGTGCCGGTGCCCTTCTACCACTGCTTCGGCATGGTCATGGGGAACCTCGCGGCCACCACCCACGGCTCCTGCGTGGTCATCCCGGCCCCCTCGTTCGAGCCCGCCGCCACCCTGGCCGCGGTCGCCGCCGAGCGCTGCACCTCGCTCTACGGCGTGCCGACGATGTTCATCGCCGTCCTGAACGACCCCGGCTTCGGCGGCTACGACCTGTCCAGCCTGCGGACCGGCATCATGGCCGGCTCGCCCTGCCCCACCGAGGTGATGAAGCAGGTGGTCGAGCGGATGGGCATGAGCGAGGTGTCAATCTGCTACGGCATGACCGAGACCTCTCCGGTCTCCACCCAGACCCGCATCGACGACACGCTGGAGCAGCGGGTCTCCACCGTCGGCCGGGTCGGACCGCACCTGGAGGTCAAGGTCGTCGACCCGGACAGCGGGGCCACCGTTCCGCGCGGCGGCAACGGGGAACTGTGCACCCGGGGCTACTCGGTGATGCTCGGTTACTGGGACGAGCCGGAGCGCACCGCCGAGGCGGTCGACGCCGAGGGCTGGATGCACACCGGCGACCTGGCCGCCATGGACGAGGACGGCTACGTCACCATCACCGGCCGGATCAAGGACCTGGTGATCCGGGGCGGCGAGAACGTCTATCCCCGCGAGATCGAGGAGTTCCTGCTCACCCACCCCGACATCATCGACGCCCAGGTCGTCGGCGTCCCCGACGAGAAGTACGGGGAGGAACTGATGGCCTGGGTGCGGCTGCGCCCCGGCGTGCCCGAACTGACCGTCGCGGCGCTGCGGGAGTTCTGCACCGGGCGGCTGGCGCACTTCAAGATCCCGCGCTATCTGCACCTGGTTGACGCCTTCCCGATGACGGTGACCGGGAAGATCAGGAAGGTGGAGATGCGCGAGGAGTCGATCCGGCTCCTCGGCATCCCCAAGCCTTCCTGACGGACAGCCTTCCTGACGGACAGCCTTCCCGACGGACTGCCTCCCTGACGGACAGCCCTACAGCCCTCCTGACGCTCAGCATTCTTGACGGCGGGTCAGCTCTGTTTCGGGGAGCAGTGGTAGAGCTTGCTGCCGGCCACGCCCCCGCCGTAGGCGGCGGGCGGGACGACGGTGCAGTTGCTGGTGACCCAGCCGGTGGCCTGGGCGGCGACGGTGGTGGCCACCGCGTCACCGGCACCGCCGGCGCCTCTGCCGGTGCCGTGGCCAGCGCCGAAGCTGCCGCCTCCGCCGGCCGCACCGCCGCCACCACCCCCACCAGCACCGAAGTCCAGCGGCCGGTCGCTGAGCAGCACATAGCCGAGCTCACCCGCACTGACCTGCTGCTTCAGTGACGCGAGGGTCGGCGACGGCGCCTGGTTGGTGAATCCGCCGATGGGCAGCACCGCCGCGTCCGAGGCCAGGATGTAGGGGGAGGCCAGCGCCCAGTTGTTGGTGGCGAAAAGGTAGCGGGCGCCGTCCCGGTTGGCCTTGGTGTAGCCGAGCAGGCTCCGCTGAGCGGTCGTCAGTGTCCCCGATCCGCGCATCACCCCGGCGAAGGCCGCCATGGCGGGGTCCACCGTCTTGGGCGCGAAGCCCCACATCCGCCGGGCCGGGGGCCCGACCGCGCCCAAGCCGGAGTGCCCGTACGCCGGGTCGAGCACCGAGGAGCTCCAGGCGGCGGGGGCGACCAGCATCGCCACCAGCCCGGCGGCGAACCCGGCTGCAGCCAGGCGACCGAGGCTGCGGAACCGGGGTAGCCCCGGCAGTGCCAGCGGTACGGCCAGCAGCAGCACCGAGACCAGGCCGACCAGCAGCACTGCGGGCATGAGCAGCGGCAGGAAGGTGGGGTAGCCGTGGGTCAGCCGCGCTCCCCAGCCGGCCGTCACCGCCACGGTGGCCGGCAGTGCCCAGGCAGCGGCGCCGCCGCGCCGGTAGGCGCGCCACAGCAGCACCAGGCCCGCGCCGCCCAGCGCGGCCAGCGGGGCGGCGACCACCCCAAGGTAGTAGGTGTGGCCGTTGACGCTCCCGGCGCTGAGGACCAGGAAGAACACCGCGAACCAGGTCCCCCAGAGCAGCAGCCCGGCGCGCAGGGTGTCGGTTCGTGGGGCGCGGCGGCGCTGGAGGAAGCCGAGTAGCAGGGTGGCCAGGGCCAGCGGATAGAACCAGCCGGTCTGTGCGGCCATGGGACCGGTCAGCAGCTTGGTCCAGCCACCGTCGCCCCTGCCGCCGCCACCGCCGCTACCGCCGCCACCGCCGCTACCGCCGTGTCCGGCGCCCTGGGCGACGGCGACGGCGCCGGTGCCGGTGCCGGTGCCGGTGCCGGCGTTCGCGGCGCCGTGGTGGGCGCCTGCGGCTCCCCCGCCGCCCATTCCTCCGGCGCGCACGGTCTGCACGCTGCCGGTGTCGGCGGCGTTGACGCCCACGGAGGAGAAGCGGTTGAGGAAGTTGTAGCCGACGACCATGCTCACGGCCGAGTTGTCGGTGCTGCCGTCGACATAGGGACGGTCCTGCGCCGGGGTGAGGGTGACCAGCAGCATCCAGGACGCCGACACCGCCAGCGTGACCGCTCCGGCCAGGCCGAGGTGGAGCAGCCTGCGCCGCAGCCTCGCCGGGGCGGACAGCCCGTACACCAGCGCCAGTGCCGGCAGTACCGCGAACGCCTCCAGCATCTTGGCCTGGAACGCCAGCCCGACCCAGACCCCGGCCAGCAGCAGCGACCGCAGTCTGGCGTCGCGCGCGGCGCGCTGGGTGGCGTCGGCGGCGAGCAGCAGGAGCAGAGTGAAGGCGGGCTCCTCGACGGCGGTGCGGAACAGCCCGGCCACCACCGGCGTCAGCGTGAACAGCGCGGCCGCGAACAGTGCCGCGTTGACGCCGGCCCAGCGCCGCACCGCCCGGTGCAGCACCAGCACGCTGAGCACGCCCTCGATGACCTGGGGCAGCGTCAGCGCCCAGGCGTGGAAGCCGAAGACGCGGGCGGAGAGGGCCTGCGGCCACAGGAAGCCGGGGAGCTTGTCCAGGGTGATGGTGTTGCCGGGGTCGAAGGACCCGTAGACGAAGGCCTTCCAGCTCCCCGCCATGCTGCGCACCGCGTCCGCGTAGAAGGGGTGGTAGCTGCTGTGTCCGATGTCCCAGGCGTAGAGCAGGGTCGCGACGGCGGTGATGACTATCAGGGCGGGGCGCGCGTAGCGGGGTTGCGGTGCTGCTTCGGTCCGGGGGGCTGGGACAGCCGTGCTCGTCGCGATCGTTGCCATGGCTCGGAGTCTGCCGGGGCCCCGGTCGGGGGCCCCGGCACGCAACACGACGAATCCGGACTTACCAGGTAAATATGGTGTTTTCTTGACGCGGAGCAGGGATTCCGTTTGCCTGACTCACAGACACGCCCGGCTTCAGGCGGATACGGCGGCGGCAGCGGAAGCGGCGGCGGTGGCGGTAGCGGATACGGCGGCGGCGGATGCGGCGGCCAGCGCGGCCAGCGCCTCGTGGTGGGCCCGGTCCAGCGCCTCGGTCGCCGGGACCTCGATGTCGGGCTGTACGCCGACGCCCTCCCAGTCGGTCCCGGAAACCGGGTTGACGGAGCGTCCGGTGGGGATGGTCGCCTCCAGGTGCGGGTGGACGGTGTAGCCCTCGCGGGGGTGGGCACCGCCCCGGCTGCGCTCGCCGACGACCACGGCCCGGCCGAGCTGCTGCAGGTCGTAGCTCAGCTCCTCGGCGCCGGAGAAGGTGGTGCCGCTGGTGAGGACGTACAGCGGCTTGCTGCCGCCGAAGCGCGGGCCGGGGACGTACGGCAGCGTCCAGGACTGGGCGTAGGTGTCGCCGTCGCGCCAGTAGTTGGTGTTGAGGTGGGTGGACTCGTCCAGCAGGTAGCTGCAGATGAAGGCGACGGTGTCGGGGCTGCCTCCACGGTTCCGGCGCAGGTCGATGATCAGAGCCTCGGCACCGGCGACCAGGTTGAGCGCGGCGATCAGGGTCTCCCCGGTAGCACCGTCCTTCAGCGTCATCGGGAAGATGATCGGCGCCAGTTCCAGCAGCACCACCCCGCCGTCCAGCCGCTGCACCAGCGGCACGCCGTTCAGGGATCCGTCGGCCTCCCGGGTGACCTCGGCCAGCACCGCGCCGCCGGGCTCCTCCGGGGCCTGCTCCGCGTGGAACTTCAGCCGCAGGTGCTGGTCGCCGTTGATGGACCGGAGGTCCTCGGTGACCAGCACGGCCAGCTGCTCGGCGGTGCCGGCGGCGGCGTAGCGGCCCGCCCCGAGGTTCGCCAGCAGCAGCGCGGACAGCTGCTCGGCGACCTCGGGGAAGACGTAGTGCTCGGCTATCAGCTTGGCGGTGTCGGTGACGATCCGGTCGGTGTCGAGCGTGGCCATGGAGACTCCCCCGTGAGTGGAACCAGTGTGTCGGTGCTTCCGTCAGCAGGAGTAGAGCACGCCACTTGAAAAAGCGTCAAGAGACATAGACACTTGGATGCCATGGAGCCCTTGCAGACACGCGACCTGCCCCCTGCGGACGAACTCCTGGAGGTCGACAGTGCGGTCCAGTTCAAAGCCCTCTCGCACCCGCTGCGGCAGCGCCTGCTCTTCGCCCTCGCCCGCCGCGCCACCATGAGCCAGCTCGCCACCGCACTCGGCGCCCAGAAGGGCAATGTCGCGCACCACCTCCGGGTTCTGCGCGACGCCGGGATGGTCCGCGTCGTGGAGACCCGCCAGGTGCGGGGCGGAACCGAGCAGTACTACCAGCGCACCGCCCGCCGGATGACCTTCGCCGGCCACCAGTCCGCCGCCACCGCGGCGATGTTCGGCGCGGTCGCCGAGGAACTCGACGAGTCCACCGGCGAGCCGCTCCTGCTGCTGCGCCACGTCCGATTGACGGAGGCTCAGGCCAAGCGCCTGAGAGCCGAGTTGGAACGCCTGGTGGAGACCGCCGAGGAGGCCGGCGCCGACGAGCCCGTGCACGGGGTGCTGGTCGCCCTGTACCCGCAGGGAGACCTGGGCGCGGGCGGCACCGACCTTGGCTCCGCAAGGGAGTGAATCCCCCCTCTGCCGGGGCCGATCCCGGCGCGGGACCGCATGCTCGCCGATCGGAGGGTTCGCCGATCGGAGGGTCACCAATCGGAGGGGCCGTCGACCGGAGAGGTCGCCGACCGGAGGAGTCGCCGACCGGAGGGGTGCACCGCACATGAGCGACGCCGAGGCCGAGACCGCTACCGGATCAGTGACCGGGGCCGAGGAACTGGCCGCCGCCAAGGAGCGCTCCTGGCGCACCATGGCAGCGATCGACGCCGCCTACGCCGCCGGGGAACTCGACCAGGCCGGCTGGCACGCCGCCGTCCTCGCCGTACTGGAACCGGCCTATCTGGCCGCGGACAACCCCCGCGCGCAGTCCGGCCACAGCGGTGACGTCGCCCACTGGCGGCGGGCCCGGGGCCTGCTCGTCGATGCGCTGCCCGAGCAGGGCGGCAGCTTCCTGGACATCGGCTGCGCCAACGGCCATCTGATGGAGACCCTGACGGAGTGGGCCGCCGAGCGCGGCACCGTGATCGATCCCTACGGTGTGGACATCTCCCCGCGCCTGGCTGCCCTGGCCCGGCAACGCTGCCCACAGTGGGCCGACAGGATCTGGTCCGCCAACGCCATGGGCTGGCAGCCGCCACGCCGCTTCGACATCGTCCGCACTGGCCTGGACTACGTCCCGCCGGCTACGCGGCCCGCCTACCTCAAGCATCTGATGACCAGGGTGCTGGTACCCGGCGGCCGTCTGATCGTCGGCGTCTTCAACGAGGAGACCGACCGGGACACCCTCGAACAGGAGGTGGCGTCCTACGGCTCGTCCATCCTGGCAGGGGGCCCGTCGAGCGGCAGCCCGTGGAGCGGCGGCCCGTCGAGCGGCAGCCTGTGGAGCGGCGGCCCGTCCTGCGTGACGGGCCGGACGCGTAGGCCGCACCGCCACCCGGCGCTGAGCTACAAGGCCTTCTGGATCTCCGACAAGGGGCCGGAATGAGCGCGCCCGTAGCGGCCACCTGGGACCCCGGCGCCGCGGGGGTGCTCCGGCTCCCCTCGGGTCGGCTCGTTCGCGGACGGGCGCTGCGCCGCCCACTCCCGGCAGGTCCGCTGCCGGAGTTCGCGCTCTATCTGCTGGGCCGTCAGCCACCCCGGGTCGACTGGGAGGCCAGGTGGCTGCACTGGCCCGACTTCCGGCTGCCTGCCGACCGTGCGGTAACCGCGGAGGCGCTGCAGGAGGCCTGGTCCCGAGCCGCGACGCAACGCGTCGAGCTCGCCTGCAGCGGCGGCCGCGGCCGTACCGGCACCGCACTCGCCTGCCTCGCCGTCCTGGACGGAGTCCCCGCCGACCGGGCGGTCGCCTACGTCCGCGCCCACTATGCGGCCGGTGCGGTGGAAACCCCCTGGCAGCGCACTTTCGTCCGCCGCTTCGACGAGCGGCCGTCATAGGTCACCCTGGCGTCAGTCCTGGGTGGCCCCCGCCGGTCCGCCGGCGACCGAGCCCCCTTCCAGGGAGCCGTGCAACCCGTGCGTGTCTGCTCCAACTGAACCACCGTCATCTCCGTGGGGCACGAAGGTCCATGCACGGCCGGGGTGGCTCGCTCGCGCTCGCGGCAACCACGAGGGGGCGGGCTTGTCCCGGTTTCGGGGACAGGTTGGGCCTCGGACAGGGAGCGTTTTCGGGGGACGTGCGGAGGTTCGACTAGCAACCGTTCATACAGGTCAGGGGCCCTATCGGTGACGGTTTTGACGGTGAGTCACGGTAGAATCAGGGGTGTACGGAGCACCTGGAGGGGGTGGTCGGGATGGACCGGTTCGAGGACGTGAACGTCCGGGCGGCGGGGTTGGCGCGGGCGGTGCCCGGCGCGGAGAGTGTGGCCGGGATCGCCGCGTTGGAGGGGCTGGAGTTGTCGGCGACGGCGCGGATCGATGCGCTGGTGGCGGTGGCGCGGGCGCGGTGCTGGCTGGAGGCGGTGCAGATCGCCATGCTGGCCGGGCTGCAGGAGCAGCCGCTGACCTGCATTCCCGGACGGCCGGATGCGCTGGGGGATTTCCTGGAGACCCAGGAGCAGGTGGCCTGTGCGCTGCGGATCTCCCCGGACACCGCACGGGGGCGGCTGGTCGAAGCCCAGCAGCTCACGAGCCGGTTCCCGACCGCTGTGGGGCTGCTGGCCCAGGGCCAGGTGCAGATCATGCACCTCAAGGCCCTGCTGGAACACACCGCCGCCCTCGACGACGAGACCGCCACGCGCGTGGAGGCCCTGGTCCTGCCCAAGCTCCCGACCCAGACGGTGGGCGCGGCCCGTAAAGCCATCAGCCGCGCCGTGCTCAAGGCCGACCCTGCCGGCGCCGAACAACGCCACACCCGCGCCCGGGAAGACCGGCGCACCACCCTGCAGGCCCACCCCGAGGGCATGGCCTGGTACGGCGCCCTGCTCACCGCAGGCGACGCCGCCCTGGTGGACGCCGCCGTCACCGCGCACGCCCACACCCTCGATGCGGACGGCCGCACCCTGCCCCAGCGCTGCGCCGACGCGCTGGTGGAACTTGTCTCCAAAACGGGGACAACGTCAGCCGCCCCTGCCCCGACGATCATCGTGACCGTCCCCTACGACACCCTGATCGGCACTGCTGAGGAACCCGCCGACCTCCAGGGCCACGGCCCCATCACCCCGGCCCAGGCCCGAGCACTGGCCACCCACCCCGGCAGCATCTGGCGCCGCCTACTCACCCACCCCGCCACCGGCCAGGTCCTCAAAACCGACCCCACCACCTACCGGCCGACCACCGAGGTCACCCGCCACGTGATCGCCCGCGACCCCCACTGCCGCTTCCCCGGCTGCACCCGCCCCTCCCGCCGCTGCGACCTGGACCACGTCACCCCCTTCAACCACACCAACCCCCACACCGGCGGCCTGACCACCCCCGACAACCTCATCCCCCTCTGCCGCCGACACCACCTCACCAAGCACCGCGCCGGCTGGCACATCGGCTACCAGTCCGACACCGGCAACGTCACCTGGACCGCCCCCACCGGCCACACCTACACCGACCATGCCGCTCCGGCCGCCTAGCGGGTCCCGGCCGCTGCCGACTGCAGGGCGCCGGCCAGCACCGCGCTGCCGGTCATGTCGAGCGCCTGCTCGCTGGACTGCCAGGAGCGGACGTCGTCCACGTACTCGCCGCCGTGGCCGGTGAAGGCGGTGTACGAGTCGTGCTCGCACTTCTTCATACCGTCCTGCAGGTCGCCGAGGCCTCCGGTGAAGTTGTCGGTCCCGTTGGGGCCGTTGACGACCGAGCCGGTGTCGATCGGCGCGGAGCCGTTGGTGGAGCCGGAGAGGTTGGGGATCTGCGAACCGGTGCAGTCCGGGAAGGTGGTGCCGGCGCCGACCATGAAGCTGGTGCCCCAGGCGTTGCCGCCGAGCAGCCAGTCGCGCTGCTCCCCCGCGAAGGCGGCGTACCGGCTGTCACCGCTGACCTTGCGGTAGAGGGCCTCGGTGGAGATGAAGCCGAAGCTGTGCGAGTCGACGTCGAAGTTGGTGTAGTCGCCGCCGGCACGGAAGATGTCGGCCGCGGAAGTCTTGGCGGCGGAGGCGACCTGGGCCTTGAGGTCGGCAACCAGGCCGGCCTTGGTGACGGCCAGGCCGCTCGGGCTGCCCGCCGCAGCTATCGCGCTGACCAGGTCGGCGTGGGCGAGGGCGCTGACATCGTAGAGGTTGAGGGTGTCCTTGCCCGAGTCGCTCGCGATGTAGTCCTTGGCCCAGGTCGCCGCCTGGGTGAGGTAGGGCAGGTAGGTCGCCCTGGACCGGCCCAGGGCCTGCTGGGCCAGGGCGATCTCGGTCGCGCCTAGTTCCATCGCGTCGTGCCAGATGGACTCCGGGTAGTACGCGTCGGGCGCTGCCGTCTCCAGGGTGCTGCCCGGCTTGGTGTTGGCCTGCGCGTAGAGGGAGGTCGAGTCGGCGAGTTCGGTGGTGGCGCCCGCGATGTCGCCGGAGGCGGCGTCGGCCTGGGCGGCGAGTGCGAAGGAGGCGGCGACCCGGCCCACGATGTCCGGGTCGATCTTGGCGCCGGGCGCTGCGGCTTCAAAGACCGGACGGTTCCTGGCGGCGTACTTGTCGGCGCTCGCGGTGTCGGAGTCGTCGACCTGCGGCAGCCGCCAGAGGTCGTGGTCGCCGAGGAAGGACCCGGAGGCGTTGCCGCTGCCGATGCCGACCTGGAGGTAGAGCGTCTTGGTGCCGGGGTTCCACATCTTGTTCAGCCATGTGGTGCCGTACTTCGCCTCGGCCGGGAGCGAGGCGGGCGCGCTGCTGCCCAGCGCCCGGGCCGAGGCGTAGAGCAGGTCGTCTGCGTAGGCGGTGGTGAAGGTGAACTTCAGGTAGTCGCCGGCGTCGAACCAGCCGCCGGAGACGTCGACCGGGCCGCCGATCCTCGTCAGCGAGCTGTCCTTGATGATGTCGCCGTTGTCGCTGGTGGTGTCGAAGTTCGGCAGCTTGTAGACGGTCGCGGACCTGTCGTTGAGGTGCGCCGGCTTCCGCTTGAGCGCCCCGGGGATGACGTCGGAGCCGTCCCGCTGGTTCTGGTAGAAGTTGACGCCGTCGGCGACCAGGGTGCCGTAGAGCTTGGCGGCGGACTCGACCCTGAACGTGGGCGAAGTAGCGCTTGCTGCACCACTGGTGACGATGTGGTAGCTGCCGGCGGTACGCACCGACGAGAAGTCGACGGGGTAGACGTCGGGGTAGGCGGAGTTCCAGTTGCCGCGGCTGGCGCTGCCGACCTTTCCGCTGGCGACGGTGGAGCCGGCGGAGTTGAGGACCTTGTAGGTCTCCCCCGTCACGGCGGCGCTGGTCATCAGATAGGCGATCTTCGTGTCGCCGGGCGCGTAGCCCACCTGGTCGACGCGCAGCAGGCCGGTGGTCGCGGCCTGCGCGGAGGTCAGCGGCACCAGCGCCGCCGCCAGCCCGGCCGTGGCGACGGCTGCCAGCAGGGCTCTTCTTCGGGTCGGCGATCCCATGCGGAGCTCCTCGGGACACGAAACAAGTCTGTCAGTTAGTTAACTTTCCTTACTTGTTTCGGAACCGTACTGAGCCCGTGCCGGACCGTCAAGAGCGTCGGAGGACGACTCTCATCGCAGCGCCACGTGCTCGCGATGCCGTTCGATCATCCGACGTAGGGTCAGTTCGCCTGGGGTGTCCCAGACTTCCTGGTTGAACAGCTCGACCTCGATCCAACCGGTGTAACCGGCCGCGGCCACGGCCCGGCTGAGCGGCGGGAAGTCGATCACGCCGTCGCCGACGTGGCCCCGGCCGAGCAGGGCGTCGGCGGGCAGCGGCAGGGTCCAGTCGCAGACCTGGTACGCCGCGATCCGGGCACCGGCGCGGTCGATCTGCCGGTACAGCTCCGGGTCCCACCAGACGTGGTAGCTGTCGACCACCACGCCGACCTGCTCCACCGGGAACTGCTCGGCCAGGTCCAGCGCCTGGGCGAGGGTGGACACCACCGCCCGGTCGGCGCAGAACATCGGGTGCAGCGGTTCCACGGCCAGCCGTACGCCGTGCTCCCCGGCGTACGGGGCCAACTCGCCGAGGGCGTCCCGGACCTGCTCGCGGGCGCCGACCAGGTCCCGGCTGCCCGCCGGCAGCCCGCCGCAGACCAGCACCAGGGTGTCGGTGCCCAGCGCGGCGGCCTCCTCGATGGCGCGGCGGTTGTCCTCGATCGCACCCGGAGTGGTGAAGAACCCGCCCCGGCAGAGGCTGCTGACGCTCAGTCCGGCGTCATGGACCAGCTTCGCGGCGGCGACCGCACCGCCCGCCTCCTCGACCTTGTCCCGCCACACCCCGATCCCGCCGATGCCCGCCTCCGCGCAGCCGCGTACGGCCTCCGCCAGGGACCAGCCCCGGGTGGTCATCTGGTTCAGCGAGAGGCGTTCGATGCCCTCGGTGGTGCTGCCGGTCATCGGCCGACTCCCATCAGGTCGCAGTACTGGCGCAGTCGGGCGGCGGCCAGGTCCTCGTCGGGGAGGATCCCGGCGGCCAGGGCGAGGCGGTGCAGCTCCAGCAGGTGCACGGCGGAGCGTCCGCTCTGCGCGCCGGCCACCATCCCGAAGTGGTCCTGGTGTCCGGCCAACCAGGCCAGGAAGACGATGCCGGTCTTGTAGTGGAAGGTCGGCGCGGCGAACAGGTGTCGGGCCAACGGCACGGTGGGGGCCAGCAGTTCCTGGTAGCGCTCGGTGTCCCCCGCGTCGAGGGCGCGCAGCGCCGCGGCGGCCGGGACGGCGATCGGGTCGAACACGCCGAGCAGGGCGTCGCTGCCGCCCCGGATCAGCTCCGGGTAGTGGAAGTCGTCGCCGGTGTAGAGCCGCACACCGGCGGGGAGGGCGGCCCGCAGGGCGATCTCCCGGTCGGCGTCCAGCAGCGAGACCTTGATCCCGTCGATCCGGTCGGCGTGCTCCTTGATCAGTGTGAGCACGCTGTCGGCCGCCGCGTCCAGGCCGGCCCCCGGGCCGGCCCAGTAGCCGTCGAGGGCCGGGTCGAACATGGTGCCGAGCCAGTGCAGGATCACCGGCTGCCGGGTCTGCCGCAGCAGCGCGCCGTAGACCCGGTGGTAGTCCTCGGGTCCGGCTGCGGTGGCCGCGAGTTGGCGGCTCGCCATCAGGATCACCCGGGCGCCGGCGGCCTCGACCGCCTCGACCTGCTGCTCGTAGCCCGCCTGTACCGAGGCCAGGTCGGCGGCCGGTCCGGCCGGGAGGTGGTCGGTGCCGGCGCCGCAGGCGAGCAGGCCGCCGACGGCCCTGGCCTCGGCGCCGCTGCGGGCGATCAGCTCGCTGGTGGCGGCCCAGTCCAGGCCCATGCCGCGCTGGGCGGTGTCCATGGCGTCGGCGACGCCGAAGCCCAGCGACCAGAGGTGGCGGCGGAAGGCGAGCGTGGCGTCCCAGTCGACGGCGGCGGGCGCGCCCGGCGCGTTGCCGCCGTAGGGGTCGGCCACCACATGGGCGGCCGCATAGGCGGTACGGGAGGAGAAGGGAGCGGAGGAGGAGTGCGTCATGGCGGGCCTCACAGCTCCAGTGCGGGGACGTCGAGGCGGCGGCCCTCGCGGGCCGAGCGCATCCCGAGTTCGGCCAGCTGGACGCCCTTGGCGCCCTCCAGCAGGTCCCAGTGGTAGTCCGAGCCGGTGACCACATGGCGCAGGAACAGCTCCCACTGCACCTTGAAGCCGTTGTCGAACACCTCGTTGTCCGGCACCTGGTGCCACTGCGAGCGGAAGTCCTCGGTGGCCGCGAGGTCGGGGTTCCACACCGGCTTGGGGGTGCCGACCCGGTGCTGGTAGCGGCAGTTGCGCAGTCCGGCGACGGCGCTGCCCTCGGTCCCGTCGACCTGGAACTCCACCAGTTCGTCGCGGTCCACCCGGACCGCCCAGGAGGAGTTGATCTGGGCGACCACGCCGCCCTCCAGCTCGAAGATGCCGTACGCCGCGTCGTCGGCGGTGGCCCGGTAGGCGGCGCCCTGCTCGTCGCGGCGCTCCGGGATGTGGGTGCTGCTGTGCGCGTAGACCGAGCGGACCGGGGCGACGATCTCGTCCAGCACGTAGCGCCAGTGCGGGAACATGTCGAGGATCATGCCTCCGCCGTCCTCGGCGCGGTAGTTCCAGGAGGGACGCTGGGCCGACTGCCAGTCGCCCTCAAACACCCAGTAGCCGAACTCGCCCCGGACCGAGAGGATCCGGCCGAAGAAGCCGCTGTCCACCAGGCGCTTGAGCTTCAGCAGGCCCGGCAGGAAGAGCTTGTCCTGCACCACGCCGTTGCGGACGCCGGCTTCACGGGCCAACCGGGCCAGGTCCAGCGCGCCCTCCAGGGATTCGGCGGTGGGCTTCTCGGTGTAGATGTGCTTTCCGGCGGCGATGGCGGTGCGCAGCGCCTTCTCCCGGGCCGGGGTGACCTGCGCGTCGAAGTAGACCTCGGTGATCGGGTCGGCCAGGGCGTCGTCCAGCGAGGTGGTCCAGCGCTCCAGGCCGTGGCGCTCGGCGAGGGCCCGCAGCCGGGCCTCGCTGCGGCCGACCAGGATCGGCTCGGGCCACAGCAGGGTGCCGTCCTCCAGCGGGAGGCCGCCCTGCTCCCGGATGGCCAGGATCGAGCGCAGCAGGTGCTGCCGGTAGCCCATCCTCCCGGTCACGCCGTTCATCACGATGCCGATGGTCCTACGGGTCGTCATCTCTGTCCTTCCGGGTATCCAGGGTGCTGGAAAGCGCTTTCCAACGGTTGAACCTAGAGCGGTGCGCCGAGGAGGTCAAGAGCCTCGGACCCGGTAGCCTTCCCCTCACACAGCGCACAGCGCACTAGGCACGGCGCACGGCGCACGGCGACTCGTCCGATCGGAGAGGTGGGGACCATGGCGGTGACCCTGGGCCAGGTGGCCCGCCATGCCGGGGTCTCCCTGGCGACGGCCTCCCGCGCGCTGAACGGCTCCGCGCGCACCGTGGGCGACGGGCTCGCCGCCCGGGTGCGGGCCAGCGCCGACGAGCTCGGCTACCTCCCCAACGCTCCCGCCCAGGCCCTCGCCAGGGCCAGCACCGCGACCATCGGGGTGCTGCTGCACGACATCGCGGACCCGTACTTCGGCGCCCTCGCCAAGGGCGCCACCGACACGGCGGCCGACGCCGGGCTGCTCACCATGGTCCTCAACACCGGCGGCGACCCCGAGGTCGAACTGCGCTGCATCCGGATGCTGCACGCCCAGCGGGTGCGGGCGATCGTGCTGGCGGGTTCCGGCTACACCGACCCGGGCGCGACCGCCGCCATCGACGCCGCGCTCTCGCTCTACCGCGCCGAGGGCGGCGCCGTCACCGCCGTGAGCGACCACGGCGACGGGTACGACACCGTCCTGCCCGACAACCGCGGCGGTGCGGCGGCGCTCACCCGGGCCCTGCTCGACCTGGGCTACCGCCGGCCGGCCGTGATCGCCGGGCCCGAGCGGTTCCGGGTGTCGGCGGAGCGGCTCGCCGGGGTCGCCGACGCGCTGGCCGAGGTCGGCCTGACCATGGATCAGATCAGGGTCGAGGAGGCCGAGTTCAGCAGGACCGGGGGCCGGGAGGCGGTGGGCCGGCTGCTGGACGGCGCCGCCGGGGGACGGGACCAGGACCGTCCGGATGTGGTGCTGGCGCTGTCGGACGTCTGCGCGGTCGGCGTCCTCGCGGAGCTGCGCGAGCGCGGGATCGACGTCCCGGGCGGGATCGCCGTCGCCGGATTCGACGACATCCCGCTGGCCGCCGACCTCGCTCCGGCGCTGACCACGGTGCGGATGCCGCTGCTGCAGATGGGCGCCGAGGCCGTCGGCCTGGCACTGGGCCGCCAGGACGACGGCCCGTCCGGACCGGTGCGGACGCTGCGGCTGCCGGTCGAGCCGATGCTGCGGGCCAGCACCGGGACGCCTTGACCGCCCGGCGGCGCCGTCCTTAGCCTGAGGCCCTGGAAAGCGCTTGCCGAGCTTCCCTGAGCCAGCGCGCAGCCCGCCCGAACCCTTGGAGCCGTCCCCGCCATGCCTCCTCTCCCCCGCGTCCTGCTGTTCACCCGCACCGCCGGGTTCCGCCACGACTCCATCCCGGCCGGTATCGCCGCGCTCGGCGAGCTGGCCGCCGGCCAGGGGCTGGAGCTGACCGCGACGGAGGACCCCGGGGCCTTCACCGAGGCCGGGCTGGACGGGACCACCGCCGTGGTGTTCCTGTCGACCACCGGAGAGGTGCTGACGGATCAGGGCCGCCAGGCCCTGGAGCGGTTCCTCTCGGCCGGCGGCGGCTTCCTGGGCATCCACTCGGCCGCCGGCACCGAGTACGACTGGCCCTTCTACGGCGAGCTCCTGGGCTCGCGCTTCCACAGCCACCCGGCGGCCCAGCCCGCCGCGGTCACCGTCGAGGACCGGAACCACCCGGCCACCGCGCACCTCCCGGAACAGTGGGACTGGACCGACGAGTGGTACGACTTCCGCAGCCCGCCCCGGTCCGCCGAGGGTGTGCGGGTGCTGGCGACGGTCGACGAGAGCCGGTACCAGGGCGGACGGATGGGCGCGGACCACCCGCTGGTCTGGTGCCGCGAGCCCGAGGGGAAGGGCCGCAGCTTCTACACCGCGCTGGGCCACTTCGACGAGGCCTACTCCGACCCGGCCTTCCGCGCGCATCTGCTGGGAGCGCTGCTCTGGGTCTGCCGGCTCAAGGACTGATCCGTCGGCGGCCTATTCTGGGTCCGTGACCAGCAGCCCCTTCGCCGACCGTGCCGTCGACCGCGACTCCGCTCCCCAGTTCGTCCTGCCACTGGTGGTCCGGATCGAGCGCACCGATCCGCCCTCCCACACCGACGCGCTGGAGACCGCCGCCCGCGCCGTGCTGACCCTGCTCTCGGACCAGCGCACCACAGACCCGGACGGCGAGTGGGCCGAGCGCGTGCACGCCTGGGAGGACGCCAGGATCCGCAAGGTGGTCCGCCGGGCCAGGGGCGGCGAGTGGCGCAAGGCGCAGGAGCTGGACGGGATCACGCTCACCGGCAAGTCCGCCGAGGTGCGGGTGTTCGTGCCGGTCCCGCTGGACGGCTGGCCGAAGGAGTTGGCGAAGCTCCAGGTCTCCGGCACCGAGCTGGACGACCCCGAGCCGCCGGGCCCGGCCGACCCCGGGATCCCGGTGCTGTGGTTCAACCCGGAGGTGGAGATGTCCACCGGCAAGTCCATGGCGCAGGCCGGCCACGGCGCACAGCTCGCCTGGTGGGCGCTGACGGCCGATCAGCGCGCGGCGTGGCGCGACGCCGGCTTCCCGCTCGCCGTCCGCACCGCGAGCCCGGAGCAGTGGGCGGTGCTGGCCGCCTCCGAGGACCTGCCGATGGTGCGCGACGCCGGCTTCACCGAGGTCGCTCCGGGCTCCTGCACGGTGGTCGCCGACCACCCGGCGCTGCACCGGAGTTGACCGAGGGAGCGTCGGCTGCGGCCCGAACGGCAACCGTCTGCTTTCCGCCAGGAAACCTCCAGGCAACACCCCGGCCGTCCAATGGAAACTGACAGCCGATCAGAGTCGTTTGGAGGTGGGCATGATGGCCCCCTTCGCGGACTCCGACGGTTATGACGTCGCGGTCATCGGCGCGGGACTGGCCGGCGCGGCCACCGCCTGGGAGCTGGCGCGGCGCGGTGTCGCCACGCTCCTGGTCGAGGCCTTCCACCCCGGGCACCGGCAGGGCAGCTCGCACGGCAGCTCGCGGATCTTCCGGCGCAGCTACGCCGACCCGCTGTACGTGGAGCTCACCGGCCAGGCGGCGGACTGCTGGGACGAGTTGGAGTCCGACGCAGGGACGCGCCTGCGGCATCGCGTCGGCATGCTGGACTTCGGCACTCGGCGCGACCCGGTGCGCCTGGCCGAGCAGTTGGCCGCCTCCGGGGTGCCGCACGAGCTGCTGTCCGCACGGGAGGCCGCCGAGCGCTGGCCGCAGCTGCGTTACGACGGCGGCCCGGTCCTGTACCACCCCGACGCGGGCCGGCTGGACGCGGACGCGACCGTCGCCGCCTGCGTGGAGCGGGCCGTCGCCCACGGGGCGGAGCTGCGCAGCGGCACCAGGGTCAGCCGCCTGGAGCGGCTGCCCTCGGGGCAGGTACGGCTGCACGGTCCCGGCCTCGACCACGCCGTGGTGCGCGCCGAGCGGGTGGTCGTCGCTGCGGGCGCCTGGCTCCCCGGGTTCGGACTCCCGTTCCGGCTACCGCCGCTGACGGTGAGTCAGCACGAGGTCTTCCACTTCCGGCGACGGGAGGACCAGTGGCGGGAGGACCGGTGGCGGGAGGACAGCGGCCCGGAATGGCCGGCCTTCCTCCACGCCGCCGGGCTCCTGCAGGCGTACGGACTGCCCTCGGGCGCGGACGGCGGGGGCGGCGGCACGTTCAAGGTCGGGCTGTCCGGTCGCGGGCGGAGCACCACCGCGGGGACGCGCAGCGGTGTGGTCGAGCCGCTGGTCCGCCATGCGGTGAGCGACTACATCCGGCACCGGCTCCCCGGGTTGGACCCGGAACCGGTGGCGGAATCGTCCTGCCTGATCACCTCCACCCCGACCAGGGACTTCGTGCTGGACCGGGCCGGCTCGCTGGTGATCGTCTCGGCCTGCTCCGGCCACGGCGCCAAGTTCGCCCCGCTGCTCGGCCGGATGGCGGCCGACCTGGCACTGGGCAAGTCCGTCGCCCACCCGCGCTTCGCCCTGTCGTCGGGCCCGCGGACGGCTCCCCGGTACCAGCACCAGATGTAGCTCCCGCTGACCGTCCGTCACCTCCGTGGGGCAGGTGCGTCGGTCCCGGGCCGGAGCGACCAGGCACGGCTGTCCGCCTCCCTTCGCGCGCCCGGCCCTGCCACCCTGCGTCGCAAAATTCCGACCACACAGTGCCTGATCAGCGCATGAATGGCGCAACAGGCTGAGCATCCGTCAACTCGCCACCTCTTCCCTAGTGCAGATGTCCGTGATGCACTCACCGGAACCCTGTGCGATCCATTGACGGAGCCATGGCGCCTCTGTAACTTCCTGCTCGATAGCCGCAAATTCTTGTCACTACTAGTTCAGGTGTCAGGACAGGCTCTGCAAATTCCGAGTGACCCGTCCGGGCTCCTGCTCCCGCATCCCCACCCGTGTGCGACAGCACAAGCAGAGGACGAGCATGCGCAGAAGAGGAAGATCCCTGCGGGTCAGGACCGTGGTCCTGACCCTGATCGGGTTGCTGGTCTCCATGGTTCCGGTGCTGAACCTGGTGCCGGCATCCGCTGCGGGCAGCAATCTGGCCCTCGGGAAGACCGCCACCGCCAGCAGTGCCAACGGCCAGTACGTGGCCGCCAATCTCAATGACGGCAACCAGGACAGCTACTGGGAGAGCACCGGCTCCTTCCCGGCCTGGGCCCAGGTCGACCTCGGTTCGGCGACCTCCGTCAACCAGGTGGTGCTGAAGCTGCCCAGCAGTTGGGGCGCCAGGACCGAGACGCTGTCCGTGCAGGGCAGCACCGACGGCTCCACCTTCAGCACCGTCGTGGCCTCGGCCGGGTACACCTTCGACCCGTCCAGCTCCAATGCGGTGACCATCAACTTCGGTGCCACCAGCACCCGTTACCTGCGGATCAACATCACCGCCAACACCGGCTGGGCGGCCGGGCAGATCTCCGAGCTGGAGGTCTACGGCAGCGGTACCAACGGGACCTCGGCCAACCTGGCGCTGGGCAAGACCATGAGCTCCAGCGGCGTCAGCCAGACCTACGCCGCGAGCAACGCCAACGACGGCAACCAGGCCACCTACTGGGAGAGCACCAACAACGCCTTCCCGCAGTGGCTGCAGGTGGACCTCGGCGCCTCCGTCAGCGTCAACCAGGTGGTGCTGAAGGTTCCGGCCGACACCAGTTGGGCGACCAGGACGCAGACCCTGACGGTCCAGGGCAGCAGCGACGGGTCGACCTTCTCCACCCTGGTCCCCTCCGCCGGCTACACCTTCAACCCGAGCACCGGGAACACGTCGACGATCAGCTTCACGGCGACGACCACCCGGTACATCCGGATCACCATCACCGCCAACACCGGCTGGCCGGCCGGGCAGATCTCCGAGCTGGAGGTGTACGGGCCGACGAGTGGGGACACCACCCCGCCCAGCGCCCCGACCAACCTGGCCTACACCCAGCCGCAGACCGGGCAGATCGCGCTGACCTGGAGCGCCTCCACCGACAACGTCGGTGTCACCGGCTATGACATCTACGCCAACAACAGCCTGCTGACCAGCGTCGCGGGCAGTGTGCTCAGCTACACCGACACCCAGCCGGCCAGCGCGACGGTCAGCTACTTCGTCCGGGCGCACGACGCCGCCGGGAACCAGTCGGGCAACAGCAACACGGTCACCCGTACCGGGCAGAGCGGCGACACCACGGCGCCGACCGCTCCGACCAACCTGGCGTACACCCAGCCGCAGAGCGGACAGATCGCGCTGACCTGGGGCGCCGCCACCGACAACGTCGGTGTCACCGGCTACGACATCTACCGCAACGGGGCCCTGGCCACCACGGTCGGCGGCTCCACGCTGACCTACACCGACGCGCAGCCGGACACCGCCACCGTCTCCTACTACGTGAAGGCGCACGACGCGGCCGGCAACCAGTCCTCCGCGTCCAACACCGTCACCCGTACCGGCAGCGGCGGGACCGGCAGCAACCTGGCCGTCGGCAAGCCGATCACCGGTACCGCCAACACCTTCACCTACGCCCCTGCCAACGCCAACGACAACGACCTGACCACCTACTTCGAGGGCTCCACCTACCCGAGCCAGCTCACCGTGAGCCTGGGCGCCAACGCCGACGTGACGTCGGTGGTCGTCAAGCTCAACCCGGACGCCGCCTGGTCCACCCGTACCCAGACCATCGCGGTCCTCGGGCGCGAGCAGAGCGCGACCGGCTTCACCACCATCGCCGCGGCGCAGACGTACACCTTCAACCCGAGCACCGGGAACAGCGTCTCCATCCCGGTCAGCGCGCGGGTCTCGGACGTCGAGCTGAGCATCACCAGCAACAGCGGCGCCCCGGGCGGGCAGGTCGCCGAGTTCCAGGTCATCGGGACCCCGGCACCCAACCCGGACCTGGTGGTCAGCTCCTCCTCCTGGTCGCCGACCTCCCCGGTGGAGACCGACCCGGTCACCGTGTCCGCCACGGTGAAGAACTCCGGTACGGCCGCCTCCGGCGCGACCAACGTCAACTTCTACCTGGGCACGACCAAGGTCGGCACCGCCGCCGTGGGCGCGCTGGCCGTCGGTGCCTCCAGCACCGTCTCGGCGAACATCGGCACCCAGACCGCCGGCAGCTACCCGCTGACGGCCAAGGTGGACGAGGCCAACACCGTCATCGAGCTCAACGACGGGAACAACAGCTACACCAACCCGACCAACCTGGTCGTGGCCCCGGTGCAGTCCTCGGACCTGATCGCCTCGGCGGTGAGCTCCAGCCCGGGCACCCCGTCCGCCGGAAACACCGTCACCTTCTCCGTGACGCTGAAGAACCAGGGCACCGTGGCCAGCGCCTCCGGTGCGCACGCCATCACGCTGACCCTGCTGGACAGCAACAACAGCGTGGTCAAGACGCTGAACGGCTCCTACAGCGGCAGCCTGGCCCCGGGGGCGACCGGCGCCCCGGTCTCCATGGGCACCTGGACCGCCGTGAACGGCAAGTACACCCTGCACACGGTCATCGCCATCGACGCCAACGAGCTGTCGGTCAAGCAGGCCAACAACATCAGTGACACCCCGTTCTACGTCGGCCGCGGCGCCAACATGCCGTACGACGTGTACGAGGCCGAGAACGGCATGATCGGCGGCGGCGCGGCCGTGGTCGGTCCCAACCGGACCATCGGCGACCTGGCCGGCGAGGCCTCCGGCCGCAAGGCGGTGACCCTGGACAGCACCGGCTCCTACGTCCAGTGGAACACCACCGACCCGACCAACACCCTGGTCACCCGCTTCAACATCCCGGACGCACCCGGCGGTGGCGGCACCACGGCCACCCTGGACGTCTACGTCAACGGAACGTTCCTGCAGACCATCACCCTCAACTCCAAGTACGAGTGGCTGTACGGAGCCGAGACCGGTCCCGGCAACGACCCGAGCGCCGGATCGCCCCGTCACATCTACGACGAGGCGCACATCATGCTCAACCAGACGGTGCCCGCCGACAGCGTGATCAAGCTGCAGAAGGACGCCGCCAACACCTCCCAGTACGCCATCGACTACATCAACACCGAGATGGTCGCCCCGGTGGCCAACCCCAACCCGGCCACCTACGTCACCCCGGCCGGCTTCGGGCAGCAGGACGTGCAGAACGCCCTGACCCAGGTCGCCAACGACACCACCGGCAAGCTGGTGGGCGTCTACCTGCCCGCCGGGCAGTACCAGACCACCAGCAAGTTCCAGGTCAGCGGCAAGGCGGTCAAGGTCGTCGGCGCCGGTCCCTGGTACACCCAGTTCAACGCCCCGACCACGCAGGACAACACGGACGTCGGCTGGTCCGTGCAGTCCAGCGCCAACGGGTCCTCGTTCAGCGGCTTCGGCTGGTTCGGCGACTACACCTCCCGCATCGACGGGCCCGGCAAGGTCTTCGACCTGACCGACGTCTCCAACCTCACCATCGACAACATCTGGATCGAGCACCAGGTGGTCGCGATCTGGGGTACCCATGTCACCGGCCTGACGGCCACCAACATGCGGATCCGCGACACCTTCGCCGACGGCATCAACCTCACCAACGGCAGCTCGGGCAACCTGGTCAGCAATGACGAGGCGAGGTCCACCGGCGACGACAGCTTCGCGCTGTTCGCGGCCCAGGACCACAACTCCTCGGACCTGACCAACAACACCTTCCAGAACCTGTCCGCGCTCACCCCCTGGCGCGCGGCCGGCATCGCCGTCTACGGCGGCGAGAACAACATCATGCAGAACCTGTACGTGGCCGACACGCTCACCTATGCGGGCATCACCATCAGCTCGCTGAACTTCGGCTACCCGTTCCAGGGCTTCGGCACCCAGCCGACGACCATCCAGAACGTCTCGCTGGTACGCGACGGCGGGCACTTCTGGAACGGCCAGGTGTTCCCGGCGATCTGGGTCTTCTCGGCGACCCAGCCGTTCCAGGGGATCAGGGTGAACAGCGTCGACATCACCGACCCGACCTACTCCGGGATCATGTTCCAGACGGACTACGTGGGCAGCACCGCGCAGTACCCGGTCACCGACACCATCTTCACCGACGTGTCGATTACCGGGGCGCAGCAGAGCGGTGACGCCTACAACGCCAAGTCCGGCTACGGCATCTGGGCCAACCAGCTGCCCGAGGCGGGGCAGGGTCCGGCGGTGGGCACGGCGGTGTTCAACCACCTCACCGAGAGCAACAACTACGTCAACATCCAGAACACCACCTCCACGTTCACCATCACCGTGAACCCGTAGGCACGGCCTGACCGAAGGTGCGGGGGCGCTCCCAGCCGGGGGCGCCCCCGCACCATTGCTTATACCAACTAAGATTCATAGGATGATCGGGTGCGTGTATCCGACACCCTTCCCCTGAGCCCGCGCTACAAGTGGGTCGCGCTGTCCAACACCACTCTCGGCGTCTTCATGGCCACCCTGGACGCCTCGATCGTCATCATCGCCATGCCGGCCATCTTCCGGGGCATCGGCCTGGACCCGCTGGCCCCCGGCAACATCAGCTACCTGCTCTGGCTGATCATGGGATACCTGCTGGTCACCGCGGTGCTGGTGGTGGCCCTCGGCCGGCTCGGGGACATCTACGGCCGGGTCAGGATCTACAACCTGGGCTTCGCGGTGTTCAGCGCCACCTCGCTGGCGCTCTCGCTGGACCCGATGCACGGCGCCGGCGGCGCGCTGTGGCTGATCGGCTTCCGCATCCTGCAGGCCGTCGGCGGAGCCATGCTGATGGCCAACTCCGCCGCGATCCTCACCGACGCCTTCCCCACCGAGCAGCGCGGCATGGCGCTGGGCGTCAACCAGATCGCCGGCCTGGCCGGGCAGTTCCTCGGCCTGGTCGCCGGCGGGCTGCTGGCCACCGTGGACTGGCGGGCCATCTTCTGGGTCAACGTCCCGATCGGCATCGTCGGCACCGTCTGGTCCTACCGCAGCCTGCGCGAGATCGGCGCCAAGCGCTCGGCCGGCATCGACTGGGCCGGGAACCTCACCTTCACCTGCGGCGCGCTGGCCCTGCTGGCCGGGATCACCTACGGCATCCAGCCCTACGGCGGGCACCCGACCGGCTGGACCAACCCGATGGTGCTGGCCATGCTGGGCGGCGGGGTGCTGCTGCTGGTGGTGTTCGGGCTGGTGGAGAACCGGGTCGCCGATCCGATGTTCCATCTGGGGCTGTTCCGGATCAGGGCCTTCGCGGCCGGCAACGCCGCCTCGCTGCTGACCGCGATCGCCCGCGGCGGGCTGCAGTTCATGCTGATCATCTGGCTGCAGGGGGTGTGGCTGCCGCTGCACGGCTACGCCTACGAGGACACCCCGCTGTGGGCCGGGATCGCGCTGATCCCGCTCACCGCCGGCTTCCTGATCGCCGGACCGGTCAGCGGCTACCTCTCGGACCGCTTCGGCGCGCGCACCTTCGCCAGCAGCGGCCTGCTGCTGATGGCCGCCTCCTTCGTCGGGCTGCTGTTCCTGCCGGTCGACTTCTCCTACCCGGTCTTCGCCGTCATCGTCTTCGCCAACGGCATCGGCCAGGGCATGTTCTCCGCGCCCAACACCTCCGCCATCATGGGCAGCGTGCCGCCTGAGCGGCGCGGCGCGGCCTCGGGGATGCGGGCCACCTTCCAGAACTCCGGGATGTCGCTGTCCATCGGCATCTTCTTCTCGCTGATGGTCACCGGACTGGCCGGATCCCTGCCGCAGACGCTCAGTTCGGGCCTGCAGGCACAGGGCGTGCCCGGCCCGGTGGCCGGCCAGGTCGCCTCGCTGCCACCGGTCTCCACCCTGTTCGCCGCCTTCCTGGGGCAGAACCCGGTCGGCCACTTGCTGGCGCCCTCGGGCGTGCTGAAGGCCCTCCCCCGGCACAACGCCGACACCCTGACCGGTACCCAGTTCTTCCCGCACCTCATCTCGGGACCGCTGCACCACGGGCTGGCGGTGGTCTTCATCGCCGCCGCGGCCATGGCCGTGGTCGCCGCCACCGCCTCGCTGCTGCGTGGCCGGGACACCCACCGGGACGGCGGCCGCGGCACGGACCGCTCGCCGAAGCCCGCCCCGGTCCGGGATGATGCTGCGCACCAGGCCTGACGGCCTGACCGCCCGCGTCAGCAGGAAGGCCCTCCGTCGTGTTCAAGCCCGACCTCCCGCTGGACCCCAAGGCCAAGCACCATCCCGTGGTGCTGGCCCACGAGGCCCGGCGCGCCTCCGACCTGCAGGTACGGATCGCCGACGCGATCACCAAGTTCGCCGGGTCGATGCTGTTCGTCTATCTGCACGCGGTGCTGTTCACGGTGTGGATGCTGTGGGTGGAGCGCAGCCCCTGGCCGACGCTGACCCTGGTGGTCTCGCTGGAGGCGATCTTCCTGTCCACCTTCGTGATGATCGGTCAGAACCGGCAGGCCGCCTTCCAGCAGGCCAAGGCCGACCACGACTTCGTCGAGCAGGAGCTGGAGCTCAAGACCAACACCGAGCTCACCCGCGCCATCCACGCCATGACCACCGAGCTGCACCGCCGCCTGGTGGCCCAGCAGCAGGACGGCGGGTGACCGCCGTCCTGCCGGGTCAGTCCTGGCCGAGGACCGACCCGACCAGGTCGCGGGCCTCCTGCTGGACCCGGGCCAGGTGGTCGGCGCCCTGGAAGCTCTCGGCGTAGATCTTGTAGACGTCCTCGGTGCCGGAGGGGCGGGCCGCGAACCAGGCGGAGTCGGTGCAGACCTTGAGGCCGCCGATGGCGGCGTCGTTGCCCGGTGCGCGGGTGAGCACCGCGGTGATCGGCTCGCCGGCCAGCTCCCCGGCGGTGACCTGGTCCGCCGACAGGGCCGCCAGGGCGGCCTTCTGCTCGCGGGTCGCCGGGGCGTCCACCCGGGCGTAGGCGGGGGCGCCGAAGCGGTCGGTGAGGGCCGCGTAGTGCTCGGAGGGGGTGCTGCCGGTGACCGCGGTGATCTCGGAGGCCAGCAGCGCCAGCAGGATGCCGTCCTTGTCGGTGGTCCAGGTGGAGCCGTCGCGGCGCAGGAAGGACGCGCCCGCCGACTCCTCGCCGCCGAAGGCGACGCTGCCGTCGGTCAGCCCGGGGACGAACCACTTGAAGCCGACCGGGACCTCGTCCAGCCGGCGGCCCAGGTCCGCGGCCACCCGGTCGATCATCGAGGAGGAGACCAGGGTCTTGCCGATCCCGGCGCCCTGCGGCCAGCCCTCGCGGTGGCGGTAGAGGTAGGAGATGGCGACGGCCAGGTAATGGTTGGGGTTCATCAGCCCGGCGTCGGGGGTGACGATGCCGTGGCGGTCGGCGTCGGCGTCGTTGCCGGTGGCGATGCGGTACTCGTCCCGCTTGGAGATCAGCGAGGCCATGGCGTACGGGGAGGAGCAGTCCATCCGGATCCTGCCGTCCCAGTCCAGGGTCATGAACCGCCAGGTCGGGTCGGTCTCCGGGTTGACCACGGTCAGGTCGAGCCGGTGCTGCTCGGCGATCCGGCCCCAGTAGGCCACCGAGGCCCCGCCCAGCGGGTCGGCGCCGATGCGGATGCCGGCCTCGCGGACCGCGTCCAGGTCCAGCACCGAGGGCAGGTCGGCGACGTAGGAGCCGAGGAAGTCGAAGCGGCCGGTGGTGTCGGCGGCCAGGGCCCGGGTGTAGGGGATCCGGCGGACCTCCGACATGCCCTTCTCGATCAGCTCGTTGGCGCGGTCCTGGATCCAGGAGGTCGCGGCCGAGTCGGCCGGGCCGCCGTGCGGGGGGTTGTACTTGAAGCCGCCGTCGCCGGGCGGGTTGTGCGAGGGGGTGACCACGATGCCGTCGGCCAGGGCCGCGGCACTGTTCGGGACGGTGCGGCCGCGGTTGTACGAGACGATGGCGTGGGAGACGGCCGGGGTGGGCGTGTAGCCGTCCTCGGTGTCGATCAGGACGGTGACGCCGTTGGCCGCCAGCACCTCCAGGGCGGTGGCCCGGGCCGGCTCGGACAGGGCGTGGGTGTCGATGCCCAGGAACAGCGGCCCGGTGGTGCCCTGCCGGGCCCGGTAGTCGCAGACCGCCTGGCTGGTGGCGGCGATGTGGGCCTCGTTGAAGGCGGTGGCGAAGGAGGAGCCGCGGTGGCCCGAGGTGCCGAAGGCGACCCGCTGGGCCGGGTCGGCGAGGTCCGGGGTGAGCGAGTAGTAGGCGGTCACCAGCCGGGCGACATCCACCAGGTCCCCGGGCTGGGCCGGCTGACCGGCTCGATCGTGCACCATCGCTGCTCCTTCGTGTCCGTGCTGTCGGTCGCGCGTCGTGTACCGCTCCATCATGATCGATGGGAGCGACGGGAGGTGCTGCCCGGACATCATGCCCGCTGGTCGTGCGTTCGATCCCCGCAGCGCGCTCCGGTCGCCGACGACACCCCGCCGACCCGGCACTGACCTGCGTACTTCCACTGGTACCGACCCGGATGCAGCGATTCGCACAGGGAGACGAGAGGATACCCGGGTGTCTACCGACCTGCCGGTTCCGCCCGGCTCCGATGAAGCTCCCGTGAACTCGCGGGAGAGTGCGTCCGAAGACGTGCGAACCCCGAAGACCCGGCGCCTCAGATGGCGCTGGCGCTCGACCTGGCAGTGGGAGATCCTCCTGGTCGTCTACGCCGTCTACGACGGCAGCCGGCTGCTGGTGCACGGCAAGCAGGACGTGGCCGAACAGCACGGCCGGGACATCCTCTCGGTCGAGCGGCACCTGGGCCTCAGCCCGGAGCACTGGCTGAACCACGCCTTCTACGACCACGCCTGGCTCGGCATACCCGCCGACTACATGTACGCCACGCTGCACTACATCCTCACCGTGGTGGTGCTGTTCTGGCTGTGGAAGTCCCACCGCGAGGCCTACCGGCAGGCCCGCACCTGGCTGGGGCTCACCACCATGCTCGGCCTGGTCGGCTTCATCACCTTCCCGACGGCGCCGCCGCGGATGCTGGGCGGTTCCTACGACTTCGTGGACACCCTGGCCGAGCACGCCTCGATCGGCTGGTGGGGCGGGGGCGGCGGGACGCCCAAGGGGTTCGGCAACGTCACCAACGAGTTCGCGGCGATGCCGAGCCTGCACGTCGGCTGGGCGCTCTGGTGCGGGCTGCTGCTGTTCCGCTACAGCAGGTCCCGGGTGGTGCGGGTGCTGGGCCTGGCCTACCCGGCGGTGATAGCCATGGTGGTCATGGGCACCGCCAACCACTACCTGCTGGACGCCGTCGCGGGCGTCGCGGTGACACTGCTGGGTCTCTGGGCCACCGGTCCGCTGCTGCGGCTGACCGGCCGCCTGCGCCGCCGCGGGGGCGGCGCAGGCAAGGTGGCGGCGGCCCATCTGCCGTCCCAGCGGACCTCGGTGGAGGACACGGAGAGCGTGGAGGCGGCCGGCCGCCGCAGCTGAAGGATCTTCGCGCACTCCTGCCGCCCGGACATCCGTACGACTACGATGCTTCTGGCGCACGGCCCCGGGGGCAGGGGCGGCGCACGGGGCGGCAGAGGCGGGGGCAGGGGCATGGCGGAGGCTTGGAACAGTCCGATGGCCGAGGTGCCGGAGCGCACCGTGCTGGACACCGGGGTTCCGCACATCGCCCGGGTCTACGACTACTGGCTCGGCGGCAAGGACAACTTCGCCGCCGACCGGGAGGTCGGCGACCAGGTCCTGGCCACCGGCAACGCCGTGACCGAGAACGTCCGGGCCAACCGCGCCTTCCTCGGCCGGGCGGTGCGGTACCTCTCCGCGGAGGCCGGGGTCCGGCAGTTCCTGGACATCGGTACCGGGCTCCCCTCCGTCGACAGCACCCACGAGGTCGCCCAGCTGATCGCCCCGGAGTCGCGGATCGCCTACGTCGACAACGACCCGATCGTGCTGGCCCACGCCAGGGCCCTGCTGACCAGCCACCCGGACGGCGCGACCTGCTACATCCACGCCGACGCCAGGGACACCGCGACCGTGCTGGCGGAGGCGGCCCGGGTGCTGGACTTCGACCGGCCGGTGGCGGTGATGATGGTCGGCCTGCTGCACTGCATCCCGGACGAGGACGATCCGGCCGGCCTGGTCGCGACGGTGCTGGACGCGGTCGCCCCGGGCAGCTATCTGACGGTGTCCCAGCCGGCCGCCGACATCCACACCGAGGTGATGGCCAGCACCGCCGCGGTGATGCGGGCGCTGATGCCGCAGAAGATCACCTACCGGACCCGGGAGCAGGTCGCCCGCTTCCTCGACGGCGTCGAGCTGCTGGAGCCCGGCCTGGTCTCGGCCCCGCACTGGCGCCCCGCGGCGGGGGCGGACCCCACTCCGCGGTCTGTGTGGGCGGGGATGGGGATCAAGCGGTAACGGGGCAGCACCCCAGGGGCGCGGGGCTCTGCTGATGCAACAGCGTGCGCGAGAAACCAGCTACGGTCCGCAGCCGAAGACCCCTCAGGGCTGCAGTCTGCGGGCGCGGGCGTCCAGGTAGCGCTGCTCCGGCAGGCTGCGGGTGCGCCGCGCCGCCGTGCGGTACGCCTCCCTGGCCGCGTCGCGCTCCCCCACCGCCTCCAGCAGATGGCCGCGCACGGCGTGCAGCATGTGGTTGTCGGCCAGCGCCGCGCTCTCCCGCTCCAGCGCCGCCAGCAGGTCGAGCCCGGCCTGCGGACCGCTGACCTCGGCCAGGGCCACCGCCCGGTTGAGGGTGACCACCGGGTTGGGGGTGAGCCGCTCCAGCGTCTCGTACAGGGCCAGGATCTGCGGCCAGTCGGTCTTCTCCGCGGACTCCGCCTCGTCGTGCACGGCGGCGATGGCCGCCTGCACCTGGTACGGGCCGAGCCGGGTGCTGGTCAGCGCCCGGGTGATCAGGTCGACGCCCTCGGCGACCAGCGCGGCGTCCCAGCGGCTGCGGTCCTGCTCCGCCAGCGGCACCAGGTTCCCCTGGGCGTCGGTGCGGGTCGCCCGGCGGGCGTCGGTGAGCAGCATCAGTGCCAGCAGGCCCTGGACCTCGCCGTCCAGCGGGGCGACGGTGCGCAGCTGCCGGGTCAGCCGGATCGCCTCGGCGGTCAGGTCCAGGCGCTGCAGGCTGCTGCCGGCGGAGGTGCCGTACCCCTCGTTGAATATCAGGTAGAGCACGTGCAGCACGGCCTTCAGCCGTTCCGGGCGGTCCTCGGGTTCGGGCATGGCGAAGGTCGCGCCGGCGTCGCGGATCCGCTGCTTGGCGCGGCTGATCCGCTGGGCCATGGTCGCCTCGGGGACCAGGAAGGCGCGGGCGATCTCGGCGGTGGTGAGCCCGCCGACGGCACGCAGGGTCAGCGCGATCTGCGAGGGCGCGGTGAGCACCGGGTGGCAGCAGAGGAAGAGCAGGGCGAGGGTGTCGTCGGTCCCGCTGTCGGCCTGCTCCTCCGGCCCTGGAGCAAGCATCTCGGCTGCCGGGGTGGCCGCCATCAGCCTCCGCTCGCGCTCCCGGCGGGCGCTCTCGCTGCGGATCTGGTCGATCAGCCGGCGCGAGGCCACGGTGAACAGCCAGCCCTGCGGGTTGTCCGGCACACCCTCCTCCGGCCACCGCAACACGCCTGCGAGCAGCGCCTCCGCCACGGCGTCCTCGCAGGCGTCGAACTGGCCGTAGCGGCGCACCAGCGCGCCGAGGACCCGCGGCGCCAGCCGCTGCAGCAGGTCCTCGACGCGCCGGTCGCCGGTCCGTTCCGTGGTCACAGCTGGGGGGCCGCCTCGTTCATGACCGGCCACAGCTCGACCGCGTTCTCGGCGGCGTAGGGCATCTCGGCGGCGATCTCCAGCGCCCTGGCCTCGTCCACGCAGTCCAGCAGGTAGTAGCTGGCCAGGTACTCCTTGGTCTCCAGGTAGGGCCCGTCGGTGACGGCCGGCGCCCCGGCCCGCACCCGGACGGTCTTGGCCTGGACGGCGTCGGCGAGGCCGTAGGCGCCGAGCAGTTCGCCGGTCTCGAAGAACTTCCTGTTGAAGGCGTCGACCGCGGCGATGGCCTTGGGCCACTCCTCGGCGGGGTAGGCGCTCCAGGTCTCCTGGTTGCCGTAGATCATCAGCATGAACTTCATGGGGACTCACTCCTCGCGGTGTCGGCACCCCTGCTGGGGAGCCTTTCACAGCGAGGTCGACGCCGCAGGCCGCCGCTCGACACCAACGGTGGAGGTTCTTGGAAATCTTTTCGCCGGCCCGCCGTCAGTCGCGCATCCGGTCGATCTGGCGGATCTTGTTGGTCGCGTCCAGCGCCGCGACCTTGTAGGACTCGGCCAGGGTCGGATAGTTGAAGACCGCGTCCACCAGGTAGTCCACGGTGCCGCCGCAGCCCATCACGGCCTGGCCGATGTGGATCAGCTCGGTCGCCCCGGTGCCGAAGCAGTGCACGCCGAGCAGCTTGCGGTCCTCCGGGGAGACCAGCAGCTTGAGCATGCCGTGGGCGTCGCCGATGATCTGGCCGCGGGCCAGCTCGCGGTAGCGGGCCACGCCGACCTCGAAGGGGACGCAGTCCTCGGTGAGCTGGTCCTCGGTGCGGCCGACGTAGCTGATCTCCGGGATGGTGTAGATCCCGATCGGCTGCAGCTCGGGCATCGGGTTCACCGGCTCGCCGCAGGCGTGGTACGCCGCCGTGCGGCCCTGCTCCATCGAGGTCGCGGCCAGTGCCGGGAAGCCGATGACGTCGCCGACCGCGTAGATGTGCGGGACGGAGGTGCGGAAGTGCTCGTCCACGGCTATCCGGCCGCGGGCGTCCGCCGACAGCCCCGCCTTCTCCAGGTCGAGGCCGTCGGTCAGCCCCTGCCGGCCGGCCGAGTACATCACCGCGTCGGCGGGGATCTTCTTGCCGCTCTCCAGCACCGTCAGGGCCCCGCGCGGATGCCGCTCCACCGCCGCGACCTTCTCGCCGAAGCGGAAGGTCACCGCCAGGTCCCGCAGGTGGTAGCGGAGCGCCTCCACCACCTCCTCGTCGCAGAACTCCAGCATCCTGGCCCGCTGCTCGACCACGGTCACCTTGCTGCCCAGCGCGGCGAACATGGAGGCGTACTCCAGCCCGATCACCCCGGCGCCGACGATCACCATGGAGCGCGGCACCCGCTCCAGGTTGATGACGTTGTCGGAGTCCAGGATGGTCTGCTCGTCGAACTCCACCAGGTCGGGACGGGCCGGTCGGGTGCCGGTGGCGATGACGATGTTCTCCGCCGTCAGCAGCCGCTCCTGGCCAGCGATATCGGTCACCAGGACGGAGTGCTGGTCGGCGAAGCGGCCGGTACCGGCGATCAGCGAGATCTGGTTGCGAGAGAGCTGACTGCGGATCACATCGACTTCCCGGCCTACCACGTGCTGGGTCCTGGCGGTCAGGTCGGCGACGGTGATCTCGTCCTTGAGCCGGTAGCTCTGCCCGTACAGGTCGCGCTGGGTCAGCCCGGTGAGGTAGAGCACCGCCTCGCGCAGCGTCTTGGACGGGATGGTGCCGGTGTGGATGGACACCCCGCCGACCCGGTCGGGGCGATCGACGACGGCGACCCTGCGGCCGAGCTTGGCGGCGGCGATGGCGGCCTTCTGGCCGC
The DNA here is from genome assembly GCF_042510965.1 of Streptacidiphilus jeojiensis. Taxonomy (NCBI): domain Bacteria; kingdom Bacillati; phylum Actinomycetota; class Actinomycetes; order Kitasatosporales; family Streptomycetaceae; genus Streptacidiphilus; species Streptacidiphilus jeojiensis. The sequence continues at coordinate 411,200 of NZ_JBEUKS010000006.1, read as the reverse complement.
CGGGTCCGGAACCGATGACGAGCATGTCGAATTCGGGCACGGTGACGAGTCTGACAGCGGATCACGCCCCAGCGGAAGAACGGACCGTTACGAGTGCTCGTCGGTCGGCTGTGGATTCAGCACGGCCGAGTAGGCCTTGTCCTCGGAGCGTTCCCGCAGCCGCCAGCCGTCCGGGGTGCGCACCAGGGTGTCCACGTACCAGAGCCCGCAGACCAGCACGGACTCCGAGTCGGTGACGGCCATCGGGTTGTGGCACATGGTGCGGGCCGTGGCGCGGTCACCGTCCAGGGTGACCGCGCAGTTGGCGACCAGGTGCTGGGTGGCCGAGAACAGCGGCAGGGTGAGCGCCAGGAACGAGGTGACCTCGTCCACGGTCCCGCGCGGGCCGCCGAACGCGGTGTAGTCGATGACGGCGTCCTCGGTGAACAGCTCCTTGAACAGGGTCCATTCGCGGGTGTCCACCGCATGGGCGTAACGGACCATCAGATCCTGGATCTCCAACCGGTCGGAGATCTCCTGAAGCGTCAGCATGGGCGCCAGTGTGCGGACGGCGGCCGAAGAAGAGAAGGGGGAGGAGGGGGTCACTGCAGGACGCGCTCCAGGAAGGCGCTGCTGAACACCCCGGACGGGTCGAGCGTCTTCAGCGTCGCCACCGCTGCGGCCCAGCCGTCGCCGGCGGCCTGGCCGGCGGTGTAGGAGTCGGGGATGGCTCCGGCGATGACCGAGGCGTCGGTCCAGGCGCCGGAGGGGGTGTTGGCCCACTCCTTGGACCACTCGGCGTGGACCTGCCCGTAGGCACCCATGTTGCTGCGGACGAAGGCCTCCATCTCGCCGGTGAACTGGTGGTCGTAGGGGGTGACCGGGATGGTCGTCATGTCGAACCAGACGGCGGTGTCCCACTCCGGGTGGTCCGGGCGCGGGCGGAGGGTGGAGAGCTGGGCCCCCAGCGCGCCGGTGACCTGGCAGTCGGCCGGGTCGTCCACACCGGTGACCCGGATCTCCAGCGGCCCGTTCATCGGGTACAGGCCCTGGGCCGCGTAGGCGGCCAGCTTGGCCGAGTAGGCGGCGTAGAACTCGCTGACCGCGCGCTGCACATTGGCCCGGCTGGTGACCACGTTCCAGCAGGTCGAGGTGATCCGCAGGGTGGTCGGGCGGACGTAGAGCAGCACGTCGCTGGACCAGCCCCAGATGTCCCAGCTGGCGGTGGAGATCAGCCCGGCGCTGACGCCGGCCATCTGCGCGGCGGTGAAGCTGGGGGTGGCCGCGGCGTCGCCGCCGATGATCTCGGCCAGCAGGTCCGAGATGCTCTTGGGGACGATGTCGTTGAAGGGGAAGTTGTAGGGGCTGCTGACGGCGCGGCTGGTCCACGGCTGGCTGGGGGTCGGGGTGATCACCCGCAGCCAGGGCGAGGTGGTGTTGGGGAACCAGATGCACACCACCCGGCCCGAGCCGTTGACATAGCTCGCCAGCGACTGCGATCCGGCGCTCGCCGGCGGGGCGAACAGGTTGGCGGCGGTGATGTTGAACCAGCTCTGGCAGCGCAGCCGCTGGTCGGCTCCGACGCGCAGGGTGACCTCGGTGACGAAGGCCCGTCCGACGTGCGTGATCAGGGCCTGGATCTGCGGGTCGGTGCGCTGGAAGGTGCGCAGCACATAGGCGGACGAGCCGGCGTCCCAGACCACCGCGGTGAGGCTGACGACCAGGTTGCCGACCGAACCGTAGGTGTGCCCGGCGAGCTTGGTCTCCCCGGTGGCCGGGACGCCGGTGCCGCGGCCCCCGGTCGCGAGGACCCCGCCGAGGGTGGCGGCACCGAGGACCGGGAAACCGGTGAGGCCATAGCCGGCCGTCTTCAGGGTGCCGAGGAAGGTGTCCATGGTGACGCCGGGCTGCGCGGTCACGCTGGCCGGGGTGGAGCCGCTGGCCGGGTGGACGGTGACCGCGGTGAGGTGCTGACTGCAGTCCACCAGCAGGGTGTTGGCGGCCGGGGTGGCCGGGTCGACCACCACCGGCGACCAGCTGTAGGCGGCGCCCAGCGGGCGCAGCCGCCAGCCCTGCGCATGGGCCCAGTTGGCGAGGGTCACCACGTCGGCGGGGGTGGCCGGGGCACAGGTCCACAGCCCGTCGACGGTGATCTCCTCGGACCAGTTCTGGAAGGTCTGCTGGTAGAGGCTGATGCTGGCGGGGAACGACGGCGGCGTCGCCAGTGTGCTGGCCGCGCTGGCGGCCGGGATGCGTCCGAGCGGGGTCCACTGCACCGCGGTCGCGGCCAGTGCGGCCGCCGCCCCGCCGAGCAGCGCCCTGCGGCTCGGACCGGTGGCGTCTCTGCTGCTCAGGTCCATGGCTGGGGCCCTCCGGGTCAGTCGCGCACCGTTCCTGACGATGCGTCAGCTGACAACGTGGAACCTTGACCATGAGAAGTCAAGGCATAGGTGGACCCCCTACCCCTGCTCCGCCGCGCCCTCGCCGGCGACCCCGCTGTCGCCACCGCTGTCGCCGTCGTCCAGGGTGATGCGGATCGCCACCGTCCCCTCCGCGCCGCGGCGGAGCCTGCTGCCGAGCAGGGTCATCCGGCCCACCAGGCCGTACTTGCGCTTCAGCAGCTCGCGGTAGTGCCCGGCGAGCTCCGCGGGGCCGACCTCGGCCTTGGCCGCGACGTCCTCCCCGGTCCGGTTGCCGCGCACGTCGCAGGGGGCCACCAGCACCTCGCCGCGGTTGCGGATCCGCTTCACCTTGCCGGAGTCGGCGACGGTCCACACCCCCAGCGTGTCGCCGTCACGCACCACCCACACCGGGGTGGGCACGGTCCTGCCGTCCTTGCGGTAGGTGGTGACCAGCAGGTACTTGCCGGATCCGAGCCGGTCGAGGAGAACGGAATCAGTCATGCCGCCAGCCTAGGCCGCCGACCGGCTGCGGGGCGCAGAGGAGCGCGGCTCGGAGGTCGGTCTGGTCGGCGAAATCGGAGAGGTCGCGGCCGGTGAGCTGCTCGATGCGGCGGACCCGGTAGTGAACGGTGTTGACGTGGATGTGGAGCCTGCGGGCGGTACGGGCCCATGAGGCGTCGTGTTCCAGGAAGACGGCCAGGGTGTCCAGCAGCGAGACGGTGGTGCGGGCGTCCTGCTCGAGGAGGGGCGCCAGCAGCCGGTCGTGGAAGGCCGCGGTCACCTCCGGCGGCAGCCCGGCGAGCAGGCCCGGGAGCGAGTCGAGGGCGTCCGCGTCGGCGAAGGGCGCCGCTCCGGCCAGCGCATGGCGGGCGCGGACCCGGGCGGTCCGCAGGCCGGCTTCCCACGAACCGGCCGGGGCACCCGCGCCGCCCGGCTCCGGGGCGGCGCAGAGCGCCATCCGCAGGGTCTGACGGTCCGGCAGCCTGCTCTGCAGCCGGGCCAGTTGCTCGGGCAGGCCGGCCAGCGGCCCGGTCGTCAGCGCGGTGGCGTCACCGCTGTCGTCGGTGCCGGCGGTGAACGGCACCCCGAGCGAGAGCAGCGCCTCGGCGAGGGCGTCCACGGCCCAGACCGTGGGCGCGTGGTCGATGCGGGCGGTGACCAGGGTCAGCGGGGCACCGGCGGGCAGGCCGCAGGCGGCCAGCGCCTCCGCGGGGCGGGCCGCGCCGCCACCACTGCTGCTACCGGTACCACCACCGCCGTCACCGCCCAGCGTGTCGAACAGGCGGGCGGCAGCCGTGCGGCGGGCGGCGGCTTCGGCGCGGGCCGAGGCCGCGAGCGGGGCGAGCAGCTCGGCCAGGTCGCGCAGCATCGGGCCGCTGCCCCCGGTCAGCTGCCAACCGTCGAACGGCGAGGCGCCCTCGGCCCCGATCGGCACCGACGCCGCTCCCAGGTCGGCTCCGGCCACCGCCGCGACCACCCGTCCGCTGCCGCTGACCACGGCGCAGGGCGGCAGTCCCACCAGGGCGACGGCCCGGGTCAGCACCTCGGCGAGCGGCGCGCCGGTCTCCAGCAGCGCGGCCAGCTCCCGCCGGACGTCCCCCGGCAGCGCGCCGGGCTGCTCGGCCTCGGCCTGAAGGCCGCCCCACAGCCGCAGGTAGACCCGGTCGGTCACGGCCCGGAAGCTGGTCCCGGAGGGCACCGCCAGCAGCGGTATGCCGTGGGTGCGGCAGGCGTCCACCAGCGCCGGCGGGACCTCGCCGTGGATGCCCTCCCCCGCCAGCAGCGCGGCGACGCCGGCGCTGCGCAGCGCCGTGGTGAACCGCAGCTCGGCCCCGGGCCGCGCGTCCGGCCGCCACCAGACCAGGCCGGTGAGCACCAGCTCGCCCGGCCGCAGGTAGCGGGCCGGGTCCTGGAGGTCGGTCGAGGTCACCCCGGTGACCCTGCGTTCCAGCAGTTCGTCGGTGCCCCAGGCCAGGCCCAGGTCCAGGTCCTCCAGCCGCAGCAGGTCTCCCACGATCACGCGTCGCTCCTCGGTGCCGCGCACCGGCTGCCTGGACCGGGGTGTCCATCCGCAGAAGCGAGGGCAGGGCACGCCCCAGCATCGTAGATGCGAGCCGGATCGGTGAGAATCCCTCTTGGTCGATCCACCAGTAACGCTGGTCGGCGCTGGTGCGCTCCGACAGTCGTCGGTTGTAACAAGCCGCTGGTTCAATCGGCTGGGTCGGGACCGGGAAGCCGGGACCGGGAGACGGGAGAGGACCGAGCGCCGGATGGATCTGCACACCGTGACCGAGTCCGGGCCGGTGCACTGGGCCGAGCCCTGGCGGCCCGGTGACGCCTGGCTGGGCGGGGGCACCTACCTGTTCTCCGAGCCCCAGCCCTGGCTGCGCCGGCTGCGGGACCTCTCCACGGCCGGCTGGCCGCCGCTGACCGAGCGCCCGGAGGGCCTGGAGATCGCCGCGACCTGTACGGTCGCACAACTTTCGCGACTGGTGCTCCCGGACCGCTGGGCGCACAACCAGCGGCTGGTCGAGCAGTGCTGCCGGTCCTTCCTGGCCTCGTTCAAGATCTGGAACATGGCCACGGTCGGCGGCAACCTGGCCAACGCCCTCCCGGCCGGCCCGATGATCTCGCTGACCGCCGCCCTGGACGGGGTCTGCACGCTGCGGGCCATGGACGGCTCCGAGCGCCGGGTGAGGGTCACCGAGTTCGTCACCGGCGACAACCGCAACGTCCTCGGCGAGGGCGAGCTGCTCCGCGCCGTCACCCTGCCGGACGCCGCGCTGCGGCAGCGCACCGCCTTCCGCCGGGCCTCGCTGCACGAGCACGGCCGCTCGGCCGCCCTGCTGATCGGCCGCAGCGACCCGGCGGACGGCTCGCTGACGCTGACGATCACCGCGTCGACGGTGCGTCCGGTCCGGCTGTGGTTCCCGCTGCACCCCGGTGCGGCGCAGCTGCGCGCCGCCGTGGAGGCGGCCGTGCCGCGCGGGGAGTGGTTCGACGACATCCACGGGCTCCCGGAGTGGCGGCGCCACATGACGCTGCGACTGGCCGAGGAGATCCGCCGGGAGCTGCGGGAACCGGGCGAGCTGCGCGACGCGGCGGAGGAGAGGGGCGAGGCATGCGGCTGACGGTCAACGGCGAGGAGTCCGAGCTGCCGGTGCGTCCGGGCCAGTGCCTGCGCACCCATCTGCGCGAGCGCGGCTGGTTCGGGGTGAAGAAGGGCTGCGACGCCGGCGACTGCGGCGCCTGCACCGTGCACGTCGACGGCGAGCCGGTGCACAGCTGCCTCTACCCGGCCTTCCGGGCCGAGGGCCGGTCCGTCACCACCGTCGAGGGGCTGGCCAGACCGGGCGGCGAGCTGCATCCGGTGCAGCAGCGGTTCCTGGACGCCCAGGGGTTCCAGTGCGGCTTCTGCACGGCCGGCTACCTGATGACCACCGCCGCCCTGGACCACGAGCTGAGCGCCGACCTGCCGCGGGCCTTCAAGGGCAACCTGTGCCGCTGCACCGGCTACCGGGCCATCGAGGACGCCGTCCGCGGCCGCTGCAACACCGAGGAGCCGGAGGCCGGCCGGGCCGTCGGCCGCGGGCTGGCCGCGCCGGCCGGACCGCAGGTGGTCACCGGCACCGCCCGCTACACCTTCGACCTGACGGTGGAGGGCCTGCTGCACCTCAAACTGCTGCGGTCACCGCATCCGCACGCCAGGATCCGCTCCATCGACACCTCGGCCGCGCTGCGCGTCCCCGGCGTGGTCGTGGTGCTCACCCACCAGGACGCCCCGGAACGGCTGTTCTCCACCGCGAGGCACGAGCACCCGGACGAGGACCCCTACGACACCCGGGTCCTGGACGACACCGTCCGTTTCGTGGGCCAGCGGGTCGCCGCCGTGGTGGCCGAGAGCGAGGGCGCCGCCGAGGAGGGCTGCCGGCGGATCGAGGTCGAGTACGAGCTGCTGCCCTTCGTGGTGGACCCCGAGCTCGCGATGGCGCCGGACGCGCCGGTGATCCACCCGGTCCCCGGCAGCACCGTGAACGCCGTCGGCGAGGTGCACGGCGAGGTCGGCGACGTCGCGGCCGGGTTCGCGCAGGCGGCCGTGGTGTACGAGGAGGAGTTCCGCACCCAGCGGGTGCAGCACGCCAGCCTGGAGACCCATGGCGCGGTGGCCTGGTTCGAGGAGGACGGCCGGCTGGTGGTCCGTTCCAGCACGCAGACCCCGTTCCTGACCCGGCGCGCCCTGTGCACCCTGTTCGACCTGCCCGAGGACCGGCTTCGGGTGCTGGCGGGACGGGTCGGCGGCGGCTTCGGCGGCAAGCAGGAGATGCTGGTCGAGGACATCGTGGTGCTGGCCGCGCTGCGGACCGGACGGCCCGTCAAGCTGGAGTACACCCGGGCCGAGCAGTTCACCTCGGCGACCACCCGGCACCCCTTCACCGTCAGGGTCAAGGCGGGGGCCTCCGCGGACGGCGAGTTGACCGCCCTTCAGCTGCGGGTGGTCTCCAACACCGGCGCCTACGGCAACCACGGCCCCGCGGTGCTGTTCCACGGCTGCGGCGAGTCGCTGTCCGTCTACCGCTGCCCCAACAAGAAGGCCGACGGCTTCGCCGTCTACACCAACACCGTTCCGGCCGGGGCCTTCCGCGGCTACGGCCTGGGGCAGGTGGTGTTCGCCATGGAGCAGGTGATGGACGAGCTGGCCCGACGGCTGGGCATCGACCCGCTGGAGTTCCGGGCCCGCAACGTCATCGGTCCCGGCGAGCCGATGATCACCGCGGGCGGCGAGGAGGAGGACCTGCACATCGCCTCCTACGGCCTGGACCAGTGCCTGGACATCGTCCGCGCGGCGGCGGCCGAACAACCGGCGCACCCGGAACCGGAACTGCCGGACGGCTGGCTGGTGGGCGAGGGATCGGCGCTGGCGATGATCGCCACCGGTCCGCCCGGCGGCCACTTCGCCGACGCCACCCTGAGCCTGCTCTCCGACGGCCGCTACGACCTGGCCGTGGGCACCGCCGAGTTCGGCAACGGCACCACCACCGTGCACAAGCAGATCGCCTCAGGCGCGCTGGGCACCACCGCCGACCGGATCACCGTCCGGCAGTCCGACACCGACGTGGTGCGCCACGACACCGGCGCCTTCGGCTCCACCGGCACCGTGGTGGCCGGAAAGGCCGTGCTACAGGCGGGCAACGCGCTGGCCGAGGCGCTGCTGGCCTTCGCCGCCGAGCACACCGGCACGCCGCCGGAGGAGTGCCGGCTGGAGACGGACTCGGTCCGCTGCGGCAGCAGCCGCCGGCTCGCCCTCAAGGACCTGCACACCGCCATGGTCGCGGCCGGGCGGGAGACCTCGGCGGCCGGCCACTGGGGCGGCAGTCCGCGCTCGGTGGCCTTCAACGCCCAGTGGTTCCGGATCGCCGTCCACCCGGACACCGGGGAGCTGCGGATCCTGCGCAGCGTCCACGCCGCCGACGCCGGCAAGGTGATGAACCCGATGCAGTGCCGGGGCCAGGTCGAGGGCGGCATCGCCCAGGCGCTGGGCGCCACGCTCTGGGAGGAGGTGCGGATCGACGAGCGCGGCGCGGTGGAGACCGCCGCCTTCCGCCGCTACCACCTGCCCGCCTTCGCCGACGTCCCGCGCACCGAGGTGCACTTCATGGAGACTTCGGACGCCATCGGCCCGTTGGGCGCCAAGTCGATGAGCGAGAGCCCGTTCAACCCGGTCGCCCCGGCACTGGCCAACGCCCTGCGGGACGCCACCGGGCTCCGCTTCACCCGGCTGCCGCTGACCCGGGACCGGATCTGGCAGCAGCTCGCCGAGGCCGCGGAGGCCGGTGCCACGGCCAACACGGAAGCCCGCGGGGACGATCCGCAACTGCCAACCGCACAGGGGTGACCGGGCCGCAGATCCGAGGCCGTCGGGGCGGTTTCCCGGCAGATGCGGGTAAGCCCGTTCCCGACGGGGCATCACGCCGGTGGAGGTGCAGCCGTGGAGCACTCGTCGCGCACGCAGCGGACGGCCGTCCTGGAACTGACCGGTGCGTTCGCCCGGCCGTCGCTCATCGACGTCGCCGAACTGGCCCGCCGGCCGCTGCACCAGGCCGAGGTGACCTTCGCCTGCGCCACCAGCGGCATCCAGCGGCACCGCTTCCAGGGCCCGCTGCTGCACGACGTGGTGCTGGCCGCCGCCCCCGGCTTCGAGCTGCGGCGACGCAAGGACCGGGCCGGCTTCCTGCTGTCGGTGACCGGGGCCGACGGCCACCACGCCGTGCTGTCCTGGGGCGAGATCGACCCCGACTTCGCCCACCAGCCGGTGCTGCTGGCCACCCGCGCCGACGGGCAGCCGCTGGACGCCTGCGGGCCGCAGCTGGTGGTGCCGCAGGACCGCTGCGGCGGACGCTACGTCAGCGGCGTGACCCGGATCCACCTCACCGCGCTGGACCTCACCGCACTGGGCCTCGCTGATCCGGCCCTCGCTGCTCCGGCCCTCACTGCTCAGCCCGTCGCGGAGGGGCACTCCAGCGGTGTGCAGTAGGGCAGCGAGTCGATCGGACAGTCCGTCAGGAAGTGTGCCAGCAGGTCGGTGAACTCCTCGCTGCGCTCCATGTGCACCAGGTGGTCGGCGTCCTTGACGGTGGTGAACACCGCGCCGGGGAGCACCGCGGCGACGCCGCGCCCCATCTCCGGCGGCGTCAGCGAGTCGTGCTCGCCGGTGAAGACCAGGGTCGGCACCGCCGGGACCGGCTCGGGGCGGTACCACTCGTGGCGCATCAGCCGGCGGTTGTGGTCCGCCACCGCCATCTCGAACTGGCGCGGAGTCTGCTCCACGAACTGGCGGTGGATCAGCCGCCCGATCGCGGCGTGCCTGCGGATGGTGCCGCTGCCGGTGGGAGCCATGAAGCGGGCCACCAGCTCCCCGGCCATCTCCTCGTAGCGGCCCTCGTCCAGCATGCCCAGCCAGCGGGTGGCCGCCTGCTCGTACTCCGAGGGGACCGTGGTCGTCATCCCCACCAGCACCATCCGTTCCACCAGCTCCGGGTAGTGCTGGGCGAAGCGCAGCGCGATGGAGCCGCCGAAGCAGCCGCCGAACAGGTTCACCTCGCCCAGGTCCAGGGCGTCGACCAGGTGCCGGGTGGCGGCGGCCAGGAAGTCGGTGCCGTAGCGGGGTGGCAGCTGGTCGGCGTCGCCGTAGCCGGGGAGGTCGACGGTCACCACGTCGCACAGCGGCAGCAGCGCGGCCTGGTGCCGGATCCAGGAGAAGCGGTCCTGGGAGGAGCCGCCGAGCAGCAGCAGCGGCGCGGTGACGCTCTCCCCCTGGCGGACGACCCTGGCGACGTAGCGGAACCCGTCGAAGGTCAGGGTGTGCTCGGACACCACCACCGGGGGCGCTTCCAGCTCGACCTGCGGCGGCAGGGCGGTGTCGATGGACATGTCGAGGAGCTCCCCGTGGTTCGTGGACGTCGAATCCGAAGATCTATCACCGCGGAACGCGTCCTCCCCGGCAATGTCACTCAAACGTGGTCGCGCCCCGGATCCGACCTCGAACTCCCCTGCGGGAGCCGCGCGGCAGCCGCGTGACCGGCGGCCACGGACCGTCGCTGCTGGCGACCCGGGCCGCCGGTCAGGCAGGATGGCCGGATGTCGGATGATGAGATGACACCGCGCCGGATCGCAGACCAGCACGTCGAGAAGGTGGTCGCCCTGGACCCGGGCGTAGCCGCCTGGCTCGGCCTCAACCCGGGCGACGACCGGCAGGCGGACCTCTCCCCCGAAGGGTTCGAGGCCGAGGCCGAAGCGGCGAGGACGACGCTCGCCGCCCTCGACGCCCTTCCGGCCGGTAGCACCGAGGACCCCGCCGAGCAGGCCTGCGCCCGGCTGCTGCGGGAGCGGCTCACCGCCGAGCTCCAACTGCACGACGCCGGTGACCACCTGCGCAGCCTGCGCAACATCAACTCACCGCTGCACGGGGTCCGGAACATCTTCACGGTGATGTCCACCGACACCGACGAGAACTGGGCGACCGTGGCCGGACGGCTGCGCCACGTCCCCGGCGCCCTGGCCGGCTACCGGGCCAGCCTCACCGAGGGGATCGCCCGCGGGCTGCTCGCCGCACCCCGGCAGGCCGAGGTGGTGATCGGCCAGCTCGCCGCCTGGAGCGGCCAGGACACCGGCGGCGCGGGCTGGTTCGCCGACTTCGTCGCCCCCGCCCCGGAGCGGCTGCGCCCCGAACTGGACGCCGCTGCGCGGGAGGCCGCCGGCGCGGCGGCCGGGCTCGGCGACTGGCTCCGGGACGACTACCTGCCCGCCGCCCAGGGCACCCCGGACGCCGTCGGCCGTGAGCGCTACCTGCGCTCGGCCCGCTGGTCCACCGGCGCCGACCTCGACCTGGACGAGGCCTACTCCTGGGCCTGGAGCGAGTTCCACACCACCCTCGCCGCGATGCGCACCGAGGCCGAACGGATCCTGCCCGGAGCCGGCGTGCTGGAGGCCATGGCCCACCTGAACGAGCACGGTCCGGCGATCAAGGGCCAGGAGGAGGTCCGGGCCTGGCTGCAGCAGCTCATGGACGACGCCGTCGAGGCGCTGGACGGCGTCCACTTCGACATCACCGGTCCGCTGCGCCGGGTGGAGTCCTGCCTGGCCCCGGCCGGCAGCGCGGCCGCGCCCTACTACTCCGGCCCCAGCCTGGACTTCAGCCGCCCGGGCCGGACCTATCTGCCGACCCTGGGCCGGGAGTCCTTCCCGACCTGGCAGATCGTCAGCACCTGGTACCACGAGGGAGTTCCGGGCCACCATCTGCAGCTGGCCTCCTGGACCGCGGCGGCCGACCGGCTCAGCCGCTACCAGGTCACCCTCGGCAAGGTCAGCGCCAACGTCGAGGGCTGGGCCCTGTACGCCGAGCGGCTGATGGACGACCTGGGCTTCCTCACCGACGCCGGGCTGCGGCTCGGCTACCTCGACAAGCAGATGCTGCGCATCATCCGGGTGATCATCGACATCGGCATGCACCTGCAGCTGGCCGTCCCGGCCGACTCGGGCTTCCACCCGGGCGAGCGCTGGACCCCGGAGCTGGCCACCGCCTTCATGGCCGCCCACCACGGCAGCCCGGCAGCCCGCCGCGACAGCGAGATCGTCCGCTACCTCGGGCTGCCGGGCCAGGCCATCGGCTACAAGCTCGGCGAGCGCGCCTGGCTCCGAGGCCGCGAGGCGGCCAGGTCGCGCGCGGGGGCGGCCTTCGACCTCAAGGCCTGGCACATGAAGGCGCTGGTCCAGGGCTCGTTCGGGCTCGACGACCTGGCCGACAACCTGGCCGGCCTCTGAACGCACCGCGGTCAGCCGTTCAGGCGCCGTCGTTCAGGCCACGTCGTTCAGGCCCAGCCGTTCAGCCCCGTCGTTCAGGCGCAGTGGACCGCGTCGAGCCGGGCCAGCTCCTCGTCGGAGAGCTTCAGCGCGCCTGCGGCCACATTGGCCTCCAGGTGGGCCGGGTTGCCGGTGCCGGGGATGGCCAGCACGTGCGGGCCCAGGTGCAGCGACCAGGCCAGCCGGATCTCGGCGGCGGACACCCCGTGGGCCGCGGCCACCGCGAGGACCTCGGCGTCCTGGGCCGCACCGGCCGCACCCCGCTCCCCGGCGTGGCCGGCGATGGCGTAGAACGGGACGAAGGCGATGCCCTGCTCGCCGCAGGAGCGCAGGAAGGCGTCGCTCTCCGGGCTCGCCGCGCCCAGGCCGTACTTGTTCTGCACGCAGACCACCGGTGCGATGGCCTGGGCCTCGGCCAGGTGCTCGGGGCCGACGCCGGACAGCCCGAGGTGGCGGATCAGCCCCGCCTCGCGCAGCTCGGCCAGCGCACCGAAGTGCTCGGCGATCGAACCCGGCCGCTGGCGGCGGTAGTTGACCACGTCGAGGTGGTCCCGACCGAGCTGGCGCAGGTTCTCCTCCACCTGTCCGCGCAGCTGGGCCGGGGTGGCCGCGTCCGTCCATTCGCCGTGCTGGTCCCGGCCGGGACCGACCTTGGTGGTGATCACCAGGTCGTCCGGGTAGGGCGCCAGGGCGCTGTTGACCAGTTCGTTGGCGGAGCGCAGTGGGGAGAAGTAGAAGGCCGCGGTGTCCAGGTGGTTCACCCCGAGCTCGACCGCCCGGCGCAGCACGGACAGCGCCCGACCGCGGTCGCTGGGGACCGCCCGGGGGTCGAGGGCCGCACCGTCCTGGGTGAGCCGCATCGTGCCGAAGCCGATCCGGTTGACCGTCAGATCGCCCAGCTTCCAGGTGCCGGAGTCCTTCGCGGTGATCGTCTCAGAGTTCATCGTCGCAGTCTCTCATCCGCCTGCAAGCCTGCGGTCCGGGACTCAGAGCGGGCGTTCGAAGCAGAGCGAGCGCTTCGCGCCGACGTATCCGCCGAAGTTGGGGATCCGCCGGTATCCGGCACGGGTGTAGAAGCGGATGGCGTCGGGCTGGGCGTCGCCGGTCTCCAGCCGGAGGGTGGTCCACCCCTGCTCACGGGCCCAGTCCTCCAGCGTGCGGAGGATGTCCGCCGCGACTCCCGAACCACGCCGGCCGGGGTCGACGTACATCCGCTTGATCTCCCCGACCCCGGGCCCGAGCCGGCGCAGGCCGCCGCACCCGACCGCCGTTCCGTCGTCCTCCCGGGCCACGAAGAACACCTCGATGTCGGCGGCCGACGGCGGCGTCCCCGGCTCGCTGTCCGGGGTCCCGTACCGCTCGGCCACCTCGGCCCGCTGCCGCAGCCGCAGCTCGGTGGCGTCGGGGTCCGACCAGGGAGTCTCTTCGATCTTCATAGCGCCGATTGTGGCAAACGCCGCCGCGACCACTGGTGGTTCCCCGGCGGAGCCGGCCGTGCTGCTCGGCGCCCCGGGTCCGGCGGTGTGACCCCGCGTCACCAGTTGTTCGTTACGCCGTCAGCTTGACGGGTTGTCCGGGCACGGTGGGTCGGGGAAGCGTTCAGCCATGACTTCTTCCTTCTCCGTGGCGCACCTCAGCGATCCGCACATCACCACAGGACCGCTCGGCGCCGGCCCAGCGGCCGGGCTGCAGCTGGCGCTCGCCCGGGTGCTGGCGCTGGATCCGCAACCGGTGGCGGTGGTGATCAGCGGGGACCTGGTGGACCAGGGCCGTCCCGAGGAGTACCAGGAGCTGCGGCGGATCATCGGGCGGTTCCCGCTGCCGCTGCACCTGGTCGCGGGCAACCACGACAGCCCGGACGCCATGCTGGCCGCCTTCGCCGGCAGCGGCCTGCTCGACGGCGGTGAGCAGGGCGTCCACTACGCCGTGGAGCACGAAGCGGCCACCGTCGTCGTGCTGGACTCCAATCTGCCCGGGAAGCCCGGCGGCCTGCTCGGCGCGGAGCAGCTCGGCTGGCTGGACGCGGTGCTCGGCAAGCGCCCCGACGTGCCGGCCTTCGTCGCGGTGCACCATCCGCCGGTGCCGGTCGGCATCCCCTTCCTGGACGGGATGCGGCTGGAGGACGGCGAGGCGCTGGCCGAGGTGGTGGCCGCGCACCCCCGGGTGGTCCGGGTCCTGGCCGGGCATGTGCACCGGCCGATCACCTGCGCCTTCGGCGGCAGCACGCTGGCGGTCGCGCCGAGCACCTATCGCCAGAGCTCGCTGTCGATGCGCGACGGCTCCCCCATGGGCTACCTGGACGAGCCGACCGGCTTCCTGCTGCACCTGCTCACCGCGGACGGCGGCTGCGCCACCCACACCGTCCAGGTCAGCCATGCGGCCGGGCTGCTCGGAGGGTTCTGACCGGGGCGTTCTGACCGGAGCGTTCTGATTGTCAGGTCAAACTTGTAAGTCTGGACTGATGAAACTAGTGTAGAGGGCATGGATCCTCTCGAGCCCGCCGTCAGCAGCACCGCCGCCCAGGCGGCGGCCGACCTCCGGGTACTGCTGGGACGGCTGCGGCGGCGGCTCAAGGAGGTCGACAACACCGACGGGATCACCGCCTCGCAACTGTCGGTGCTGAGCCGGCTGGACCGGGAGGGCCCGGCGGCGCCGGGCGTGCTGGCGGCGGCCGAGCGGGTACGACCTCAGTCGATGGGCGCCACGCTCGCGGCGCTGGAGGAGCGCGCCCTGATCGAGCGCCGCCCCGACCCCGCCGACGGGCGGCGCCAGGTCGTCTCGCTCACCGACGAAGGCACCGAGGCGATCACCGGCACCCGCCGGGTCCGCGAGGAGTGGCTGGCCCGCGCTCTGCAGGACCGCTACACCGCGGCCGAGCGGGCCACCGTCGTCGAGGCGCTGGCGCTGCTGGAACGGCTGGACCGGGCATGAGCCGGATCACCGCGCTCCTCCCCCGCCGCGACGCCCGGCCCGCCGACGGCAGCGCCGCCGGCTTCGACCGCAGGCTCACCCCGCCGCTGGTCCTGGGCTCGCTGCTGAACCCGGTCAACTCCTCGATGATCGCGGTGACCCTGGTCCCGATCGGCGCGGCCTTCGGCGCACCGCCGTCCACCACGCTCTGGCTGGTCTCCGCGCTCTACCTGGCCACCGCCGTCGGACAGCCCGCCGTCGGACGCCTCGTCGACCGCTACGGCGCCCGCCCGGTCTACCTGGCCGGTACCGCGCTGGTCGGGATCGCCGGACTGCTGGGCGCGCTGGCGCCGTCGCTGGGGCTGCTGATCGTGGCCCGGGTCCTGCTCGGCCTCGGCACCTGCGCCGCCTACCCCGCCGCCATGCACCTGGTGCGCAGCGAGGCGGCCCGCACCGGGCTCAGCACGCCCGCGGGCATCCTGACCGCCCTCTCCGTCGCCGCCCAGGCCAGCTCGGCGATCGGCCCCACCCTCGGCGGCCTGCTGATCGGCGTCGGCGGCTGGCGCACCGTCTTCGCCGTCAACATCCCGCTGTCGCTGGCCTGCCTGGTGATGGGACGGCGCCGGCTGCCCGCCATCCCCCCTGAGCGTCCGTCGGACGGCGGGCGCAGCGGCCTGGACCTGGCCGGGATGGCGCTGTTCTCCGCCGCCATGACCGCCGCGCTGCTCTTCCTGATGGCCCCTCAGACCTCCAGCTGGTACCTGTTGTTGATCGCCGCAGTGGCCGCCGCCGCGCTGGTCGCACGGGAGCTGCGGGTCAACGACCCGTTCCTGGACCTGCGGATGCTCGCCGCCAACGGGCCGCTGCTGGTCACCTACGCCCGACACGCGCTGACCTGCACCGTCTCCTACTCCGTGCTCTACGGCTTCACCCAGTGGCTGGAACAGGGCCGCGGCCTCGGCGAGTCCGCGGCCGGGCTGGTGCTGCTGCCGATGTCGCTGGTGGCGATCGGCGTGGCGACAGCGACCGGACGCCGCAAGGGAATCCGGGCCAAGCTGGTGGTCGGCAGCACCGCGATGGCGGTCGGCTCGGCGCTGCTGCTCCTGCTCGGCCCGCACACCCCGGCCTGGGCGCTGATCGGCGTGGTCCTGGTCTACGGCGTCCCGCAGGGCCTGAACAGCCTCGCCAACCAGAACGCCCTCTACCACCAGGCCCCCGCCGACCGCATCGGCACCGCGTCCGGCCTGCTGCGCACCTTCCAGTACAGCGGCGCGATGCTGGCCTCCGCGGTCATCGCCGCCGTCTTCACCACCGGCGCCACCAGCGCCGGACTGCACGTCCTGGCGCTGGTGATGCTGGGCTGCGCCCTGCTGCTGCTCGCCGCGAGCGTGCTGGACCGCTCGCTGGGACGGGCCGGCGGAACGGCCCCCGCCCGCAGCTGACCGGCCGCCCCGGCACCCGCGCGGACCAGGCGGATCAGGAGGCCTCCGGAGCGGTCATCAGCCGAGCCGTGAGCGCCGTCGCCGCGAGCAGGCCGACCGCGACGCAGCAGGCCGTCCAGGCGCCGTCCGCCGCACCGGCGCGCAGGAAGACGGTGCCCAGCAGGGCGACCCCGATCGTTCCGCCGAACTGCTGGACCGCGTTGAGCAGTCCGGCCGCGGAGCCGTTCTCCTGCGGGCGGACCCGGTGCAGGGCGGTGGTGAAGAACGGCACGGTGAACAGCCCGATCCCGGCACCGCTCACCGCGAGGGCGGCCCACAGCAGCCAGGACCCCGGTCCGGCCGGACCGGCGGCGTAGTCGGCCGCCGCACCGCCGACCCCGCCGGCCAGCACCGCGAGACCGGCGAACATGACCCGCGCACCGTAGCGGGGCACCAGCCAGGTACCGGCGCACAGCGAGGCACCGGCCATCCCGCAGGACCAGGGCAGCAGCGTCAGCCCCGCCGTGAGCACACCGGCGTGCCGGGTCAGCTGCACCTGCACCACCACGACCAGCATCAGACCGTTCATCACCGCGAAGAACAGCGTGGAGGTCGCCAGCGCGGCCGGGAATCCCCGGTTGGCGAACAGGCTGGTCTCCACCAACGGACTGCTGCCCCGCCGGCTCTTCCCGCGCTGGTGCAGTCCGAACAGCAGCAGCACGGCGACGCCCGCGCCGACAGCGAGCCACAGCACCACGCCCGCGACGGCGTCCACCTCGATCAGCGGAGCGACCAGCAGCACGCTGCCCAGTACCAGCAGCGCGGTGCCGACCAGGTCCAGTCGCGGCCGGTGCTCGGCCCGGTCCTCGCGCAGCAGCGAGGAGCCGGCCAGCACGGCCGCGCCCAGCGGCAGATTGACCAGGAACACCGCCCGCCAGGACGAGCCGAACAGGTCCGCATGGGTCAGCACCCCGCCGAGCACCGGCCCGCAGACCGCGGCCAGCCCCATCACCGGGCCGATGGTGCCCAGCGCCCGGGACAGCTCGCCGCCGTCGAACATGGCCTTGATCAGTCCGAAGGTCTGCGGGATCACCAGCGCCGCCGCCCCGCCCTGCACCGCCCGGGCGGCGATCAGCAGTCCGGCCGAGGGCGCGAGCGCGCAGCACAGCGAGGCCAGCAGGAACCCGGCCACGCCGATCCGGAAGATCCGCCTGCGTCCGGCGATGTCGCCCAACCGCCCACCGGTGACCAGCAGTACGGCGAACGGCAGGGTGTAGGCGGCGCTGAACCACTGGATGTCGGCGACCGGACCGCCGAGCCCGGCGTGCATCACCGGGGCCGCGACCTGCACGATCGTCGAGTCCAGCAGGTTCATCGCCTCGGCGGTCAGCAGCAGCGCCAGCGCGAACCAGCGGCGCGGGTGCGGCGCGGCCGCTGCCGGGGCGGTCCGCGGCGCAGCGGTGGGGAGGGTCATCGGGGGCTCCTTCCAGGACGTCTCGCTCTCACCACGAGCGTGCTGGCACCCACCGGACCGCTTCCATCCACGCGGGGAAGTTGCGTGATTTCTTCCATCGCCGGGGCCGATGGCGAAGAATGGCTCCATGCTCGACGCTATCGACCGGGGCCTGATCCACGCCCTGCACATCGACGGCCGCGCCCCGTACACCAGGATCGCGGCCGCACTCGGCGTGTCCACGCAGACCGTGGCGCGACGCTACCGGAAACTGCGCGACAGCATCGCCCTGCGCGTGGTCGGCCTGCCCGACCCGCACCGGGCCGGCCAGGCCCAGTGGCTGGTCCGGCTGACCGCCGTCCCGCACCAGGCGCAGGACGTGGCCCACGCGCTGGCCCGGCGCAACGACACCTCCTGGGTGAAGCTGGCCTCCGGCGGCACGGAGATCGTCGCGATCATCCACACCCCGACCGGAGCCACCGCCAGCAGCCACTCGCTGCTGCTGCGCGACATACCGCGCACCGCGAGCGTCACCTCCGTGTCCGCGCACTACGTCCTGCACACCTACTTCGGCGGCCCCACGGCCTGGCGCGGACGCACCGGGGCGCTGGACGAGAAGCAGCAGGAAATGCTGCGCCCGGCCGTGACGCCCGCCGAGGGCGACGCCGCGATCACCGACGCCGACGGACCACTGCTGGCCGCGCTCCAGCACGACGGCCGGACCGGCAACGCCGAACTCGCCGCGGCCACCGGCTGGACCCCGGCGACCGTGGCCCGCCGCCTGGCCGAACTACGGGCCAGCGGCGCGCTGTTCTTCGACGTCGAACTGGACGTCGCGGTCTTCGGCGCGGGCACCCAGGCGCTGCTCTGGATGGCCGTGGCCCCGGCCCAGTTGGAGCGGATCGCGACCACCCTGGCCGGCCACGAGGAACTCGCCTTCGTCGGCGCCACCACCGGCCCCACCAACCTGGTCGCCCAGGCCCTGTGCCCCGACCCGGGTTCGCTGCACCGCTACCTCACCCACCGCCTGGGCGCCCTGGACGCCATCCACACCCTGGAGACGGCACCGGTACTGCGCACCATCAAGGCGGCCGGCCCGCTGGTGACCTACCCGCCCAGCACCGGCGCGGGCCGCCCCCGGTGAACCGCCCGCTCACCCCTCGCGTCGTACCGTCGCCGCCAGGAACGGGGGGAGGCCTTCGCGCAGCGGCTGTTCGGCGCGGAGTGGTTCCGGTGGGGCGGGCTCGGCGATGGCCTCCAGGGCGAAGCCCTGGTCCAGCAGGGCGCCGAGGTAGGTGGAGAGGGTGCGGTGCTGGTTGCCCGCGCGACGGAAGCCCTCGGGGTTGCCGGAGCGCCAGAAGCCCTCGCTCAGGTAGTCGCCGACGGTGCGGCGACGGCGACGGCTGTCCGGCGGGTCGTCGTCGACCGTCTCGGGTGCCCAGCCCGCACCCGGGGCCTCGAAGCAGGGGTGCGGGATGGTGAACACCAGCCGCCCGCCCGGGAGCAGCACCCGTTCGACGGCGGCGAGGGCGGCCTTGAGGTCGACGACGTTGTTGAGGGAGAGCCCGGCGGTCACGCAGTCCGCGGTGCCGTCACCGATGGTGGCCAGCGAGCAGCCGTCGTCGACCGTGTAGACGGCACCGGTCGGGTGCTCGGCCTCGGCGATCCAGGCGTGCGCGATCATGCGCGGGGAGAGGTCCACACCGCGCACTCCGGCCCCGCGCAGGGCGAGCGCCCGGGCCACGATTCCCTCGCCGCAACCCAGGTCCACGATCCGGAGGCCGGTCAGATCGTCCGGCATCTGCTCCAGCAGGATGTCGCGCGCGAACTCGTGCATCGCGGAGCCCTTCCGCAGGCGCTCCGCGTACCAGTCGGCGATGGTGTCCCAAGTGTCAGTCATCGAGAACTGGAGCGTACGCGAGGAGGGGGAGGCCGTGCAGAGGAATCCGAAGGCTCAGCTTCCGGGCGCCGCAACCCGTTCGAGTGGTCGTCAGCGGCTCCGCAGCGCGCCTGACCGCCGACGCTCGGACCGGCTCGCGAGAATCATGAAGTTGCGGTGTCATCCGCATTGCCTTCTCGTTCCGACGTTCCTACTCTCCAGTAAGTCTACCGATCGGTAGCCGGATCCTCCCCCACCCAGGAGGCCCTCCATGTCCCTGCCCATGCCCATGCCCAGATCCCGGCCCGGCTCCCGGCCCGGCCCCCGACGCCTCGCCGCCTCCCTGCTCGCCCTCGGCACCGCGACGGCCTCGGCCCTCGGCCTCGCCACCGCGACGGCGCACGCCTCGACCTACCCCGTCCCCTACAGCTTCGCCGCCGGCGTCGCCGCCGAGCTGGCGGCGCCCGGGAGCGCTCCCCCCGGCTCCAACAACTGGTCCTGCAAGCCGAGTTCGGCGCATCCCCGGCCGGTCGTGCTGGTCCACGGGACCTTCGGCGACATGACCGACAGCTGGCAGGCACTGTCCCCGCTGCTGGCGAACCAGGGCTACTGCGTCTTCGCCCTCAACTACGGCGGCTCGCCCGGCAACCTGTTCCAGGGCTACGGCGACATCCCCACCAGCGCAGCGCAGTTGGCGACTTTCGTGGACCAGGTGCTGGCCGCCACCGGGGCCGCGCAGGTCGACATCGTCGGCCACTCGCAGGGCGGCATGATGCCGCGCTACTACCTCAAGAACCTGGGCGGCGCGGCCAAGGTGCACACCCTGGTCGGCCTGGCCCCGTCCAACCACGGCACCGACCTGGACGGGCTCACCGGGCTGCTGGCCGCCTTCCCCGGCGGCTCCTCGTTCGTCAGCTCGCTGTGCGCCGCCTGCGGCCAGCAGGTCGTCGGCTCGCCGTTCATCACCGCGCTCAACGCGGGCGGCGACACCGTGCCCGGCGTCCACTACACCGTCATCGAGACCAGGTACGACGAGGTGGTCACCCCCTACACCTCGGCCTTCCTCACCGGTGGCAGCAGCGGGCAGGTCAGCGACATCACGCTGCAGGACCAGTGCGGCCTGGACTTCGCGGACCACCTGGCGGTGATCTACGACCCGGTGGCCCTGCACGATGTGAGCAACGCGCTGGACCCGGCGCACGCCACGGCACCGCTGTGCGTGCCGGTGCTGCCCGTCCTCGGCGGCTGATTCCGGGCCCGCGAACCGTCCGGGTCCCGGCCGGATGCGCAGTCTGTCGGTCCGCTACGGCAGACTGCGCGCATGCATGATCTCGGAAAGGGCCTCGGACACCTGTTCAAGGGGCAGCGGTGGGTGCTGCGGCACGGCCGCTGGTGGGGGTTCGGGCTGCTGCCCGGGCTGGTGGCACTGGTCCTCTACATCGCCGCCCTGGTCGCCCTGGCGACCTACGCCACCGACATCGCCAGCTGGGCCACCCCGTTCGCCGACAGCTGGTCCAGCGACTGGCGTTCGGCGGTGCGGGCACTGCTCGCCGTGCTGCTGGTCTGCGGCAGCCTGCTGCTGGCGGTCGTCACCTTCACCGCCGTCACCCTGCTGATCGGCCAGCCGTTCTATGAGTCGCTGTCCGAGCGGGTGGAGGAGATCGAGGGCGGTGCCCCACCCGCACCGAGCCAGTCCCTCTGGCAGCAGCTGGTGTTCGCCGCCCGCGAGGGCCTGGGCTCGGTGCTGCTGACCGCCGGCATCGGCCTGCTGCTCCTGGTCCTGGGTTTCGTCCCGGCGATCGGGCAGACCGTGGTCCCCGCCGCCGCCTTCTGCGTCTCCGGATTCTTCCTGACCGAGCAGTTGGCCGCCGTGGCCCTGCAGCGCCGCGGCCTGACCTTCCGGCAGCGGATACGCAGGCTGCGGAGCCGGCTCGGACTCACTCTGGGCTTCGGCGTCCCGCTGGTGCTGCTGTTCCTGATCCCCTTCGTCGCCGTCGTCCTCATGCCGGGCGCGGTGGCCGGAGCGACCCTGCTGGCAAGGGAGTTGGAGCCGACGGCAGCGCCTTCGCCCACGCCGGCACCGGACGGGGCGACCCCCGGTCCGCCGCCCTCCGAACCGCCTGCCTGACCCCTCCGCGCAAAAAGGACCACCGGGCTCCGCAATCCCTTGCGCCCCACCTGCACCGCGGGAAACACTGAGCCGGGCAGGCGCACAGTACAAGCACAGAAGCGCAGAACACGGAACACAAGGCCCAAGGAGACGTGCGTGGTCGCGACGGAGGTCCGACCGGTCCGGGCCGCGCAGGTCCGGAGGCTGCCGCCCTCGGTGCGGCGGTCCGCGCACCACGGACTGGTGCTGACCGCGGTCGCGGTGACCGTGCTGCTCGCAGCGACGGTGCTGGCCGCACTGGCCGCGCTGGCGGGCAACGCCGTCGACCAGGGGGCCGGGACCCGGCTGGCCGCCGATCCACGGGCCCAGGTGCAGGTCGGCGCGGGCTTCCAGACCACCGGTCTGGCCGCGGCCGACCTCGCGGTACGGAACGCCACCGCCCAGGTCTTCGGCAGCGTGCCCGAGCACACCTACCTGGGGCTGCTCGGCGTCGGGCCGCTGGTCGTCGGCGGCGGCGCCGACAGCAACGGCAAGGGGGCGGTGCTGCATCCGGTCGCGGTCCAGGGGGCCGCACGCTTCGGCCGACTGCTCTCCGGCGCCTGGCCCGCCGGAGCGGCCGACGCTCCGTCAACTGCCTTCACCAGCCTGCCCAACGTCTCCGCCGGCAGCTCCGCGCCCGGTGCGCCATCGACCGTGGACGCGGCTCTGCCCCGGCAGTTGGCGCAGCTGCTCGGCGTCGGCCCCGGCGGGAGGCTCGCGCTCAGCGACGCCTTCGGGCGCCCGGTCACGGTACGGGTCACCGGCGTCTACGCCGCCCAGGGCAACGCCGGGTTCTGGCCGGGCATGGCCGGGGACCCGACCGCCACCCAGGGCGCGGCGGACTCCCTGTTCGTCGTCTCCCCCGCCGCGCTGAACGGAACCGCCGCACTGAACGGCCAGGTCAGCGTCGACTGGAGCGTGCAGGGCGACTTCGCCGGCGCCGCTTCGGACCAGCTGGCCGGGCTGCGGGACCGGGTCGGCGCCTTCGCCGGGAGCCACGCCGACCTCTCCGTCTTCCACGGGGCGCCCTCCGCCTTCAGCAGCCGCATGACCGTCGTCTCCGCACTGCCCCAGGCCGTGGACGCGCTGGCCGCACCCGTCGCGGTGGCCCGCTCCGCGCTCTACCAACCGACCGCCCTGCTGGCCGTACTCGCCCTCACCGCACTGGTCCTGACGGCGCGTCAACTGGCCGAGCACCGGAGCGGCGAGCTGGCGCTGCAACAGGCTCGCGGCGCCGGGACGGTCCGACTGCTGCGGGCGGCCACCGCCGAGTGGGCGCTGACCGGTGTCCCCGCCGCCGTCGCCGCGCCGTTCCTGGCGCAGTCGCTCGTGCACGGCGCGCTCGGCTCCGCCGGATGGACGGCGGCCCTGCTGACCCTGGTGGTGCAGGGCGCGGCCGTACTGCTGCCGGTGCTGTATCCGGCCCTGCGGCCGCTCTTCGGACGAATACCGCGGCTGCGGCCCCGTGGTGGCCGTCGCGGGGCCCGGACCGTGGCGGTGCAGCGGGCCGGTCTGGATCTGGCGCTGGCCGTGGTCGCGGTGCTGGGCTGGTCGGAACTGGCGCACCATCACGCCGTGGTCCAGGGCACCCCGGTCGCCGCCGGCCCGGTCGCGGTGCCGGCCGTCGATCCGGTCCTGGTGCTCGCCCCGGTGGTGGCCTGTGTCGCCGCCTCGCTGCTGCTGTTCCGGCTGATGCCGCTGACCTCACGGCTGCTGGACCGCTACGGCCGCCGCCGCACCGGACTGGTGCTGCCGCTCGCGGGCTGGCAGCTGAGCCGGCGTTCGGCCCGCAACGCCGGCCCGGTGCTGCTGATGTGCCTGGCCGCAGCGGTGGGGGCGCTCGCCAGCACCGCGCTGGCCTGCCTGGACGGGCTGGCGCTGGACCAGGCCGCGTTCACCGTCGGCGCGGACGTCCGGGTGGACACCTCGGCCGGCGGCGGCTACGCCCCCTCGGTCCTGGCCGGTGCCTACCGGGCTCTGCCCGGAGTCACCGCGGTGACTCCGGTGACACTGACCCCGGTCACCTCGGCGGCTGGGACCACTCTGCAGATCGTGGGCACCGACAGCGGGACCGCGGCGTCCCCCGACGGTGTGCGGCTACCGGGACGTCCGAGCGGGCTGAGCCTGGACGAGACGCTGACCAGCGACGGCGCCAAGGCCGCCCCCACCCTGGAGCTGACCCTCCAGGACGCCTCCGGCCTCACCGACTCCGTCACCGCCGCACTGCCGGACGCCGACGGGGCCCGACACACCGTCACCGTCCCGCTCACGGTGAACGGCAGCGGCGGCCGGCCGCGCGACTACCCGCTGACGCTGACCTCGATCACCCTGGTGCCGCAGTCCGGCCAGGACGCGGCCCGGCTGCGGCTGGTGCTGCACCGCATCGGCTCCGACTCCGTCCCGACGCCCGGCTCCACCGCCGCCACGAGCTGGGCCGGGGCCCTGCCGCCCGGGCTGGCCTGGGCCGACCGCACCCTGTCCGCCACCGGTTCGAGGACCACCGCCTGCGACACCGCCGCGAACGCGGCCGACCCGTACCAGCCGGAGCCGCCCGGCGTGTGCTCGCTCTCCTCGGACCCCGACGGGTTGTTCTCGGCGACCGTCAGCACCGGTATCCCCGCCATCAAGACCGACCCCGGCACCCGGCTGCGGATCGCCGTCGCCCCAGCCGTGTCCACCGCGTCGTCCACCCCGGCGGCACCCGTCCCGGTGCTGGCCGACCCTCGGGCCCTGGCCGCCCTGCACCACGCCGTGGGCGACACCGTCAACCTGGACCTGGGCTCGGGACGGAGCCTGGCGGTGCGGATCACCGGCAGCGTGGCGGCCGTCCCCGGTCTCGGATCCACCCGCACCACCGGCTGGTTCACCGCCGACCAGCGCACCCTCGCCGCCGCCCTGGCCGCGGCCGGCGTGGACCAGCAGCCGCCCGCGCTGTGGCGGCTGACCAGCACCGACAGCGCCCGCACCGCCGCCGCGGTCACCGCCCGACCCGCCCTGGGCAGCCCGCTGACGGTGGCGCAGTCCGCCGCGCAGCTGCGCGGCGACCCCTTCCGCAGCGGGCTGCGGAAGGTGCTGACGCTGTGCCGACTGCTCGCCCCGGCCTTCGCCGTGATCGGCTTCACCGTGCACGCGGTGGTGTCGACCCGGGAGCGGCGCCGGGAGTTCGCGCTGCTGCGGGCCATGGGGGCGCGCAGCAGGTCGCTGTCGACGCTGCTGTGGGCCGAGCAACTGAGCATCGCCCTGTTCGCGGTGGTGCCGGGTGCCCTGCTGGGCACCGTCCTCGCCGCCCAGGTGCTGCCGCTGATCACGGTGGACGACTCCGGGCAGCCGCCGTTCCCGCCGCTGCGGGTACGGGTGCCCTGGGGCGGGGTCACCCTGTCGGCGCTGGGCACGGCCGCGGCGATCTGCCTGGTCGTCATGGCCCTGTCCCGGCTGCTCGCCCGGGTGGACCTGGTCCGGGTGCTGCGAGCCGGGGAGAGCGCATGAACGGCGGCGTGAACGGCGTGAACGGCGTGAACGGCGTGAACGGCGTGAACGGACGGCTGATCAGGGCCGAGGCGCGCGGCGACCTGCCGCTGCTGGGCTGCCTCGCGGTGCTGGTGGCGGTGCTGACCGCGCTGGCGGCGCTGGCACCGGTGCTGGCGGCCCGTCAGGAGGACCGGGCGCTGCGGCAGCGGCTGGTGACGGCCCAGCAGCAGGACGCACTGCTGACCGTGCAGACCACCGCCGAGGATCCCGCCAACATGCCTAGCGAGAGCCTGCTGCCGGCGGCGACACCGGGAACCCCGGTCGACACCGCCGCCCTGCTGGCCAAGGGCGGCCGACAGCTGATCGCGCACGCCGACCCCCGGCTCGCCGCGACACTGACCGTCTCCCGCGCCGAGGCCCAGTTCGACCCGGCGACGCTGGCCTCCCCGGCCGTGCCGCAGGCCAGCGTGGTGGGAACCAGTCTCGCCCTGTCCTACATCACCGACGCCGACGCGCACCTGCGGATCACGGCCGGCCGTGCACCGCGACCGCGACCGCGCTCCACCGCCCACAGCAGCCCGCCCGAGATCGCCCTATCCCGGGCCACCGCGACCCTGCTGGGACTGCACGTCGGCGAGCGGCTGAGCCTGGTCGGGCCCGGCGACCCCGCCGGGGCGCCGTCCTCCTACGTCCTCGCCGGGATCTTCGAGCCGCAGCGGACCGGGGACGACTTCTGGAACGAGCAGGCATCACTGGACCAGCCGATCGAGTACCCCAAGGACACCGATCCGACCAAGCAGCTGATCTCCGCGCGCGGCCTGGTCGCCGCCGACGGCGTGGACGCGGCGATGAACGCCGAGGTGCCCACGGAACCGGCCCTCAGCTGGCAGCTGCGGGTCACCCTCGGCAGCGACGCCGTCACCCAGGCCGCCCGCATCGCGCAGCCGCTCGCGTCCTGGAGCACCAGGCTCGACTCCGCGCTGTGTGCCGAGAACCCGATGCTGGATCAGTCCAGCTGCGTGCTGGACGGGCAGCTCACCGATCCGCTGCTGCTCGCCGACGGCCTCGGTCCGCTGCTGGCCGCCTTCACCGCCGAGGACGCCCAGGCCCACACCGTCGCCTCCTACGCCATCGCCTCACTGCTCGCCGTCGCGCTGGCCACCGCCGTGGTGGCGGTGCGGCTGCTGCTGCGCCGGCGCGACGCCGAACTGCGGCTGCAGCGGGCCCGGGGCGCCTCCGGGCCACGGCTGGTGCTGCTGCGGCTTGCGGTGGCCACACCCGTGGTCGCGGTGGCGGGCGCGGCGGGCTGGGCGGTCGGGCTGGGACTCGCCCCCGACGGGACGTCAGGAGCGCCGCGGCCGCTGCTCGCCGCCCTCCTGGCGGGCGCCGCCTGGCTGCTGCTTCCGCTGCTGACCTGGCCCGCCGTCAGGAACGACGGCCGGCTGCGCGGCGAGGGCCCGTCCCCGGCCCGGCGGGTGGTGCTGGAGGCCACCGTGCTGCTGCTCGCCGTCGCCGGGGTGGCGGTGCTGCGCACCTCCACGCCGGCCGGCTCCGCCCAGGACGCCGCGGGCCAGGGGGACGTCCGGCTCAGCGCGGTACCGGTGGTGGTGGCGCTGGCCGCCGTCCTGGTGCTGCTGCGGCTGTACCCGCCGGTGCTGCGCTGGTGCGCCGGTCGGCTGCGCCGGGGGCGCGGCCTGCTGGGGTACGTCGGCCTGGTGCGCGCCGGAGGGGATGCACCGGCGACCGCGATGGCCCTGTTCGTGCTGGTGCTGACGCTGGGTACGGCCGTCTTCGGCGGCCTGGTCTCCAGCACCGTCGGCGCGGGCGCCAGGACCGGCGCGGCCTGGGCCGCGGGGGCCGACGCGGTCGCGGTGCAGCTCGGCAACACCACCCCGCTGACCGCCACCTCCGGATCAGCCACCTCCGGATCAGCCACCGCCGCCGGACCCGGTACCGGGATCCGGACCGTCACCGAGCAGCTGCGCACCTTCAACCTGATCGGCGACCGGAACGGCGCCGGGATCGGCGGCGTCGCGGTGATCACGGTCGACCCCGCCGCGCTCGCCGCCGCCGACCCCGGCTCGGCCGCCGTCCGCGCCCTGCGCGCGGCGCTGTCCGCACCCGCCCGCACCCTCTCCGACGGCACCGTGCAGCTGCCCGCGCTGGGCTCGCCCGACCTGCTGGCGACGGCGCCCGGCGGCAGCCTCAGCGCCACCGTCCAGCCGTACCGGAAGCCGGTGGTCCATCTGCGGTTCAGCCCCACCGGGACGCTGACCGCCGCCGAGCGGGACGACCCGGTGCTGGGCCCGCTGGTGTCACTGGTCGCCGACGGAACCCCGCTGCTGGTCACCACCGCCGCGGTGGAGCAGCGGCTGCCGCAGCTGTCCTCCGGGCACACCGCGGTGCTGCTGTTCAGCGGCGGCGCGGACGCGGCGGCGCTGCATGCCGCCGCCGAGCGGGTGCTGGGACCGCTGGCGCAGGTCACCGTGCGCACCGAGGAGCTGGCCGCCCTGCGCGGGGACGGACTGACCCGGGGCGTCGGCGTCCTCTACACCGCGAGCACCCTGCTGGCGGTGCTGTTCGCGCTGCTCGCCGTCGGCCTGGAGCTGGTGCTGACCGCACCCGAGCGTGGGCGGACCACCTCCTACCTGCGCGCCCTCGGGCTGAACGGCCGGGGGGCGGCCGCCCTGCACCTGGTGCAGCTGCTGCCGCTGGTCCCGGTCGCGGCGCTGGGCGGGGTGGTGCTGGGCCTGGTCGAGCCGCGGATCCTCGGCCCGGCGCTGGACCTGCGCGCCTTCACCGGCGGACCGGGCCGGCCTGCCCTGCACTCGGACCCGGCGCTGACCGTGGCGCTGGGCCTGGCGGCCGGGCTGCTGGTGCTGGCGGCCGCGGTGGTGGAGACGCTGGTGGCCCGCGCCAGGACGCCGGCGGCGAGGATGAGGTAGGGATCGACCAGGCATGGACCGGGGCATCAGGTGGAGGATCAGCCGCCGGTGAACGAGACTGAGCGGGTCCGTCCGCCACGAAAGGAACCACCGTGTCCGCTGTCCACAGCGTGCTGTTCTTTGAGTTCGACGATCCCGACGCGGCGCTGCCCGCGCTTCAGGAGGCCAAGAAGCTGCCCGGGGTGCACCAGGCGGCGGCACTCACCCGCTCGGCCGACGGCGACTTCGACATCGCCGAGAGCTGGGTCCACCACGTGGGGGCGGCGACCGCCGCCGGCGGCGCGGTCGGCGCCCTGATCGGCCTGCTCGCCGGTCCGATGGGCTCCTTCGTGGGAGCGACCGCGGGTGCCTGGCTCGGCGGCACCAGCGAGGCGCACCAGGCCCAGGACTCCTTTGCCACGCTGATCCTCTTCGGCGCCGAGGTGGAGGACGACACCAGCCAGCTGATCGTCGACATCAGCGAGTCCGACCAGGGGCCGGCCGACGAGCTGGCGGCCCGTCACGGCGCGGCGCTGCACCGGCGTCCGGCCGAGGAGGTCGAGGCCCGGGTGAAGGCCGCCGAACAGGCCGCGGACCGTGCCAACGCCGAGGACAAGGCCGCCGAGCAGTTCTGACGGTCACTGAGGGAGAGGTGGACGACATGGCAGACATCGAGTTCGACGACAACGGCCGCACCCGGCTCCGGGCCCTGCAGGACGGACAGCAGATCGGCAAGATCGACTACTTCGTACTGGACCAGCCGCCGACGGCCCGGGTCGGCGTGCACACCGAGGTCGACCCGGACCACCAGGGCGAGGGCATCGCGGGCAAGCTGGCCGCCGAGTTCTACCGGCGTGCCGCGGAGGCCGGGCAGGGCGTGGTCCCGCTCTGCCCCTACCTCAAGCGCTGGTCGCTGGCGCACCCCGAGCAGGCGCCCGCGCCTGACGACGAACTGACGGCCCGTGCCATGGTGAAGCTGCGCGAGGACCCGGCGACCTGGTGACGCTCCGGCAACAACAGCACCACTGATCGGACCGGCCCCGGCGCGATGCGCCGGGGCCGCACTTCTGGCCGGCCCCAGCTTGTTTGCTCCGGTCGGATTCGGCTAGTCGCCCTACAGAAGGGACGCGTTGACGACCCGCGCGCCCCAACTCGTAGGAGAGGAACGGCATGTCCACAGGTCTGATCATCGTGATCGTCGTCGTTGTGGTCGCTGTCGTCGCACTGGCCGCCCTGGCCTTCATGCGTCCGCAGCAGCGCAACCGGAGGCTGCGACAGCAGTTCGGCCCCGAGTACGACCGCGAACTGGCCCAGCACGACGGCGATACCAGGGCGACCGACCAGGTACTGGAGCAACGGGTCAAGCGCGCCGGCGACCTGGACATCCGTCCGCTGGACCCGGCACAGCGCGAGCGCGCCCTGGCGCAGTGGAACACGCTGCAGGAGCAGTTCGTCGACTCGCCGGCCAAGGCCGTCATCGACGCCGACCGGCTGCTCGGCGAGGTCATGCGGGACCGCGGCTTCCCGGACGACGACGCGCAGGACGACCGCTACGCGGCGCTGTCCGTGCACCACGCCCGCGCACTGCCGGGGTACCGCACCTCGCGGCAGTTCGCCGAACGCGCCCAGCGGGGCGAGGCCACCACCGAGGAACTGCGCAAGGCGTTCGTCAACGCCCGCGAGACCTTCGACCAACTGGTCGGCGCCGAGACCGCGACGACCTCCACCAGCAGCAACGAGAGGACGGCCTGATGTCCGACCGACGTTTCCCCGAGCAGCACGAGGACCTGCAGGACCGGGCCCGCTGGGACGAGGAGTCCCCCGAGACCGACGAGCACGACGAGCGCGACGAGACGGACCTGGACGCCTTGGACACTCCGGACGCCCTGGACACCCCGGACGCCCTGGACACCCCGGATGCCGAGCGGACGGACCTGGCGAAGCCCGAGGCGAAGCCCGAGGCGGAGGACACCCTCTCCCACCCCGACGTGGACGACCGGACCAGCCTCGGAGCCGGCACGGTGGAGCCTGACGCCCCGCTACCCGCCCCGGCGTCGTTCGCCGACGTTCCCGCCTCCAGTGACTCGGCCGGTCCCGTCGGCCCCGCCGCCGTGGCTCCGGGCGGGCGGCTCTTCCCGGAGGGATCCGGTGAGAAGCTGCGCGACCGCTGGCAGCACATCCAGATCGACTTCGTCGACGACCCGCGCCACGCGGTCGAGGAGGCCGACACCCTGGTCGAGCAGGTGGCCGGTCAGCTGACCGCGGCCATCACGGCCAACCGCCGTGCCCTGCGCGACGGTTGGGACAAGCAGGGGGCCGGCAGCGCCGCCGACGACAGCGGCTTCCCCACCGAGCAGCTGCGGACCACGCTGCAGCAGTACCGGTCCATGCTGAACCAGCTCCTGGACGCCTGAACCCGGCAGCGGCGCCCCGCGGGCCGAGCCCCTTCCCCCTGCACGCACCAGGCCGTTCCGGCCGCCGGGGGAAGGGGCTCAGCCCTGCTCCCAGTCCCTCGGCACCCGGGTCGCGGTGTCCAGGAAGAACGCGTCGATGCTGCGCACGGCCTGGGCGAACTCGTCCAGGGTGACCGGCTTGGTGATGAAGGCGTTGGCGTGGCTCCGGTAGGCCCCGGCGATGTCCTGCGGCGCGCTGGAGGTGGTGAGCACCACCACCGGAATGACCTTCAGCTGCTCGTCGGCCTTCAGCACCGCCAGCAGCTCGAGCCCGTTCATCCGGGGCATGTTGAGGTCCATCACGATCAGGTCGGGCCGGTCGACCCCCGGTGTCCGCAGGTGTTCCAGCGCGGCCACGCCGTCAACGGCCTTGTGCAGGTTCCGGGCCAGGCCGTGCCCCAGCAGTGCCTCCTCGATCAGCATCGCGTCGGCGACGTCGTCCTCGACCAGCAGGATGTCGCATCTGCGCGCGGCGGGGAGCGCCGCCGGGGTCACGCGTCCCCGTCCCGGACGGCCCGAAGCGCGGCGGCGTGGGTGGGCCTGGCCGGGGTGACCAGTCCCGGCCAGCGCCGGCGGGCGCCCTGACGGCTCATGTTGCAGGCCTGCCCGAGCTGCGGGTACCCGGCGCCGACGTCGGCGGCGTGCTCGGCGGCCCGGTCGACCTGTCGCTCCACGGCCCGCTGGAGGTGCACCAGGGCGTGCAGGTGCGCCAGCGCGTCGCTCTCCTCGGCGCCGCCCGGCAGCAGGTCCGGGTCACCGAGCGGACGGAAGGCGCGGGCGGCCAGCCGGTGCGCCAGGTCCGCGACCGTGGCGTCAGCGACGGCCGCGATCTCGGCTTCGGACAGGACGAGTGCGAAATGGGTCCCGGGCATGTGGCTCAGCGTATGCCCTGGCCGGTTCATGCGACAACATCCGTTGTCCACCGTGTCGTGCGTGCCTGGTTTGGAACGGCCGCTTCAGGCTAGTCGCCCTGATGAAGGACGAAGGCAGTGACACGTTCCCGTGCCGGCTGCTCCACCAAGCAACGGAGGTCTCGACCATGGGTATCGGCGGCTGCATCGTGGTGTTCGCCCTGGGGGCGATCCTGACCTTCGGTGTCGACTGGCATATCAGCGGTATGAACGTCCATGTGGTGGGGGTGATCCTGATGGCCGCCGGCCTGCTCGGCCTGGTCACCTACGCGGGCATCTACCGCCGCCGCTTCCCCGGCGGACGCGCGGGCACCCCGCCGGAGTACGTCGAGGAGCGCCGCTACTACGACGGTCCCTGACGAACCGACAGACCACGGCTCCTGCACGGCCATTGAGGTCGCACCCGGGGAATGGTAGGCATCTCCTTGCCTGACACACCGTCAGCTCTGGAGGTGCGTGCCCATGACCATCACCACCCTGCGCTTCAACCAGGTCTCCCCCGGCCTGGACCGCCGCGACCTCTCCGCCCGTTACCGGGCCACCGTGGAGATGTCCGTCTTCGCCGACGAGGCCGGGTTCGACCTGGTCACCCTGGAGGAGCACCACGGCGCGGACAACGGCTGGAGCCCCTCGCCGATGCTCACCGCAGCAGCCGTGCTCGGCTCCACCCAGCGGCTCGGCGTCATGCTCTGCGCACTGATCACGCCCCTCCACGATCCGCTCCGGCTCGCCGAGGACGTCTCGGTGCTGGACCACCTCGGCGCCGGGCGGCTCACCGTGGTCGCCGGGATCGGCTACCGCCCCGACGAGTACGTGATGCTCGGCAAGGAGTGGTCCGAGCGCGGCAGGCTCCAGGACGAGGTGCTGGAGACCCTGCTGGCCGCCTGGACCGGCGAGCCGTTCGAGTACCGGGGCCGCACGGTCCGGGTCACCCCGCCGCCGCGCACCACCCCGCACCCCGGGCTGATGGTGGGCGGCTCCTCGCGGGTCGCCGTCCGCCGGGCGGTGCGGCTGGGACTGCCGTTCTTCACCTCGGCCCACGATCCCGGACTGGTCGACTACTACGACTCCCTCGCCGCCGAGGCGGGCTTCGAGGGCGGCTTCGCGACGCTGCCCCCGGAGCGCACCGCGATGATCCACTGCACCGAGGACCCCGACAAGGCCTGGGCCGAGTACGGCGAGTGCTTCCTGCACGAGGCCCGCACCTACGCCGGCTGGCAGACCTCCGACATCCACTCGGCGATGGCCTCCGCCTCGGCCACCCCCGAGCAGCTGCGCGCCGAGGGCATCTACGCCTGCCTCACCCCGGAGGAGTGCCTCGCCCTGGCCGCCGCCGAGGGCCCGATGGGCAGCCTGCTGCTGCACCCGCTGTGCGGCGGACTCCCCGTCGACGCCGGCTGGGAGAGCCTGCGGCTGTTCCGCGACCGGGTGATGCCGCATCTGGAGGCCTGAGGCCTGGAGGCAGAGCAACCCCCGGACACCTGCCCGGACACGAGCACCGGGCCCTACCGCAGCCCCGCCTGTGTCCGGTAGGCCTCCAGCCGCCGTACCAGTTCCTCCGGTCGGGACAGCGCCGGGAGGTGGCCGCTGTCCATCTCGTCCGGGGCGAAGCCCAGCCGTTCCCGCACCACCCGGCGCTGGAAGGCGGCGGGGAAGAAGCGGTCCTGGCGGCCGAGCAGAAAACGGGTGGGGACGTCGGGCCAGCGGTCCAGCGGCCACGGCTTGGCGAACGGCGTGTCGGACTGGCCTCGCGGGGCCTGCGCCATCGCCTCGGCAGTGACCTCCGCAGGGACGTCGTGGAAGAAGGTCACCAGCGGGTCGAACCCGGCGGCCGGATCACGGCCCTCGCTGCGGTCCAGCTCGGCCCTGGCCTCGGCGAAGCCGGTGTTGGCCCACCAGTCCCCCGGCGACTCGCCCGGCGCGGGAACCATCGCTGCGACCAGCACCAGCAGCCGCACCGGCAGCCTTCCGCACACCAGCGGCGCGGTGAAGCCGGCCATCGACTGGGCGACCACGACCAGGTCACCGTCCGTCCCGGGGCTACCGTCGACCGCCGCCACCACCGCGTCGGCGTACTCCGCCAGCCCGGCCGCGTCGTCGTCGACCGGCAGTTCTGGCAGCACCACCCGGTGCCCCTCGGTGTGGAGCAGCGGAACCACCCTGTGCCAGTACCGGGCGTCGGATCCTGCTCCGTGGATCAGTACGTAGGTCGCCATCGGCCGTCTCTCCCGTCCCGTGACCGTTCCGTGGCGGTCACTGCAGGGGCAGACTCCCCGATCCCGCCGAAGTCATCGCAGCGCCGCGCGCAGCTCCAGCGCGAGCTCGTCCATCCGGGTGTCCGGCACCCGTTGCTCCGGTGGGCTGTTGAGCAGGCCGAAGACCCCGGGGCCGCGGAGCGGCTGCGGCAGGTCGGCCGGGCGCGGGACCAGGTGGAAGTGGACATGGCCGAAGCCCTCGGCCTCGGCGAACTGGACCACATAGGTCTTGGCGCAGCCGGTGACCGCCTCCAGCGCGCGGGAGAGCCGTACCTGCCACAGTCCGAGGCCGGCGGCCTCCTCGTCGGTGAGCCCGGCGACGGTGGTCACATGGCGGCGCGGGAGCAGCACCAGCCAGCCGGGCAGCGCGGTGTTCACCGCATGCGCCGCGCGCCAGTACCGGTCGGAGGCTATCCGCTCGCGGGGCGGGAGTCGGTCGTGGGCCGCGTCCATCCGGCAGCTGTAGCAGTCCTGGGCGTACTGATCGTCGGTCACGGCCCCATCATGCCGGGCGGCGACGGTTCCGGTCGTTCGGGCAGCCGGTGCGGGATGGCCGTCCAGGACAGCACCGCGGCGGCGGCCATCAGCCCGGCGCAGCCGACGACCGCCGCGCGGAAGGCGTGGTCGACCGCATGGGCCGAGCGGTACTGCTCGCCGCTGAGGCCGACCAGCGCCGGCAGGGCGGCGACGGCGAGCAGGCTGCCGGTGCGGGCGGCGGCGTTGTTGACGCCGCTGGCGATACCGGCCCGGCGGGTCTCCACCGCGTTCAGCACGGTCTCCGTCAGCGGGGCCACCAGCAGGGTCATCCCGGCGCCCAGCACGATCGAGGCCGGCAGCACATCGGTGAGGTAGGAGGCGTGCGCGCCGATCCGCAGCATCAGCAGCGCCCCCGAGGCCGCCAGCAGCGGGCCGATGGTGAGCGGGACCCGTGCCCCTATCACCTCGCCCAGCTTCGCCGCGCGGGGCGAGAACACCAGCATCAGCAGGGTCAGCGGCAGGGTGCCGAGCCCGGCCAGCAGCGGCGTGAACCCCGCGGTGATCTGCAGCTGCAGCACCAGGAAGAACAGCAGCCCGCCCATCGCCCCGTAGATCAGCACGGTGGCGATGTTGACCACGGTGAACAGCCGGGAGGCGAACAGTTCCAGCGGCAGCATCGGCGCCGCCGCCCGGCGCTCGGTCAGCACGAACAGCGTGCCGGCCAGCACCGCCAGCACCGCGGCGACGGCCGCCTGGACCGGGTCGCCTGCGGCGCTGGTGAGCGCCGCCGTGAGCGCCCCCAGCGCCAGCGCCGCCAGTACCGCGCCGCGCAGGTCGAACCGGCCGGTGGCGCTGTCGTCGCGGTTCTCCGGGACGTGGCGCAGCGCCGTCACCACCACGGCCGCCGCCAGCGGCAGATTGATCAGGAACACCCAGCGCCAGCCCGGGCCGCCGACCAGCCAGCCGCCCACCACCGGGCCGACCGCGCCGGCCACGCCGCCCAGTCCTGACCACAGGCCCACCGCCGCGGCCCGGTCGTCCGGATGGAACACCGCCTGGATCAGCGCCAGCGAACCCGGCGTCAGCAGCGCGCCCCCGACGCCCTGCAGGGCCCGCGCCGCGATCAGCACCTGCACGTCGGGCGCCAGACCGCAGACCGCCGAGCAGACCGCGAACCAGACCACCCCGACCACGAACACCCGGCGCCGGCCGTAGCGGTCGCCGAGGGCGCCGCCCAGCAGGATCAGCCCGGCCAGGGTCAGCAGATAGGCGTTGACCACCCACTGCAGGGAGCCGATGGAGGCGTGCAGGGTCGCGCCGATCCGGGGCAGGGCGACGTTGACGGCGGTGCCGTCGAGCATCGCCATGGCCGAACCGAGGACGGTCGCCAGCAGCACCCAGCGCCCGGCCGCCCCGGACAGCCGGACGCCACCCGCGCCACCAGTGCTGACCACCTGCTCATCACCTGCCCGTCATGGGAGAGTTCGGTGTGCCGACGAGAGACGGGGACCGACGGTGACCACTGATCACGTACGTTACAGCGCAGGCCCGCCGGCGGCCGTCAACCCAGGAGGACCTTCCGATGATCAGTCATGACCTGTGGTCCGTCCAGATCCCCATCCTCGAGAAGATCATTCGCACCGTGCTGGTGTACGCACTGGTGCTGCTGCTGTTCCGGTTCGCCGGCAAGCGCGGTCTGGCGAACCTCAACACCTTCGACTTCGTGGTGATGTTCCTGCTGTCCAACGTGGTCCAGAACGCCATCATCGGCGCCGACAACAGCCTGCTCGGCGGGGTGATCGGGGCGGTCACGCTGGTGGCCGTCAACGCCGGAATGAACCGCTGGGTGGCCTCGGACGCCCGGGCCGAGCGGCTGCTGGAGGGCACCGCCACCACCCTGGTCAGCGACGGCGCCTTCGTGCCCGGCGCGCTGCGGCGGCTGGCCCTGCGCACCAGCGAGATCGAGCACGCGGTGCGGGTGCAGAACGGCGACAGCATCGAGGAGGTCGCCGACGCCCGGCTGGAGCCCGGCGGCCAGCTGATCGTGACCCTCAAGGAGGCGGACCAGACCGCCACGCACAGCGACGTCCAGGCCATCCAGGCCCGGCTGGCCGCGATCGAGGAACTGCTGGCGACGCTGGCCGCCCGGGGCGGAAAACAGCCCTGACGGTGGCTCAATCGTACGATTTTCAGTCATTCTTTCGACGGAACTGACCGGATCCGCACCTCTGGCCCCATCCCTAACAGGAGCTTATTCCGCAGTTCAATCCTGGTATGTGCGGACCGCGGTGTTCCGCTTGCCCGCAATTGCCCGCACCGGAGGCCGTCCGCCGCCCCCGCCGGTGCGGACAGGCGGCGTGGTTATGCTCTGCCCGACTTTGATCACCCATCGGGACGAAGGACGGCGACCACCCGTGCAAGACACCGCGACGCTCACCGCCGATCCGCTCATGACCGGCGTGATCTCCTACCAGACCCCCCGGGTCGCCGACGACTACTGCCGCTGGGACGACTCCGGCAGCTGGCTGCTCGGCTACCCGTTCCTGCCAGTGGCCCTGGGCCTGGACCAGCTGCCCGGCGCCCACCTGGTGGACCTCGGCTGCGGACCCGGCGACCTGACCCGCTGGATCGCCGACCGCCACCCGGTGCGGACCACCGCCGTGGACACCTCCACGGCCATGCTCGACCTGGCCCGCTCCCAGCACCCGCACCCGGCGGTGGACTACCGGCTCACCGCCGGCGACGGCCTGCCCTTCCTCGCCGACGGCTGCGCCGACGCGGCCATGGCCTCCTTCCTGTTCACCTGCATAGCGGACCGAAGACTCCTGCAATCGCTGGTGGACGAGATGGCCCGGGTGCTGCGCCCGGGCGGCCGCTTCACCATCCTGATGCCCAACCCGGACCAGATGCACGACGCCTCCTTCGAGGGCTTCCACCGCGGCGAGCCCGGCGCCCGCTACCGCTCCGGCGACACGCTCCCGGTCCGGGTCCGCCGCGAGGACGGCAGCTGGGCCACCATCACCAACACCTACTGGCCCCGGGAGACCTTCCAGGAGGCGCTCACCGCGGCCGGGTTCGGCGCGTACACCGAGCTGACCCCGGTGCTCGCCGACGCCCACGGCGTCGCCGACCCCGCCCTTATCGCCTCCCGTCCCTGGACCGCCGAGCGCGAACGGGCCCCCTTCATCCTGATCACCGCCACCCGCTGAGCGGCCTGGTGGCAGAATCGGCCCCATGGGGACAGTTGACCAGCCGGCCGACGAGTGGCAGAACGACCTGCTCGACCTCGACGCCTATCTGAAGCGCATCGGCCTCGACCGCACCGGCGGCCTCGCCGCCGACGCCGCCACCCTCACCGCCCTGCACCGGGCGCACGTGGCGGCCATCCCGTTCGAGAACCTGGCGCTGATGCTGGACCAGCCGGTCCGCACCGACCTCGGCAGCGTCCAGGACAAGCTGGTGCACCAGGGCCGGGGCGGCTACTGCTACGAGCAGAACACCCTGTTCGGCGCGGTGCTGCAGCGGCTGGGCTTCCGGGTCGACCGGCTGCTGGCCCGGGTCGGCTCCGACAGTGAGGCGCTGCGCCCGCGCACCCATATGACGCTCTCGGTGGAGGTCGACGGCCGCCGGCTGCTGGCCGACACCGGCTTCGGCAACGGCCTGCTGGAGCCGATCCCGCTGGACCCCGACGGTCCGCAGCCGCAGGGCGTGTGGACCTACCGGACGCTGGGCCCGGACCGTGACGGGGTGCGGCGCTTCCAGGAGCTCGACGCCGGGCAGTGGCAGACCCGCTACCGCTTCACCGACGAACCGCAGCACGCGGTGGACGTGGTGATGTCCAACCACTACACCACCACCTGGCCCAGCTCCCCGTTCCGGCAGCGGCCGATCGTGGTCCGGCGCGAGGCCGGGTCCTCCCGCGAGCTGATCGGGCGCCAGTTCTCCCGGATGGTGCCGGGCCGGCCCGCCGAGAGCGTGGAGCTCACCGACGCCGCGGTGGTCGCCGCGCTGCGCGAGGAGTTCCGGCTCGACCTCACCCCGGAGGAGGGGGCCGTCCTCACAGCTCGACTGACACCTCGTCAGCAGCCGTGATCCGGCGCACCGCCGCCACGTCCGCCCAGGCCACGGCGGCCAGTACCACCGTGGTCGCGATGTCCACCACCAGCGGCGGCAGCACCGTGCCGACCGGGACCAGCAGCGCCAGCACCAGCAGGCCGATGTGGCGGGCGCGGTTGTAGTAGCCGAACATCACCCGCTTCAGCAGCAGGTGCCCGGCCAGGAACAGGGCCGGCCCGGCGGCCAGCACCAGCGCCGTGGCGAAACCGGCCGGATGGCCGCCGGGGTGGCTGATGACGACCTCGTCGCCGACGGCGGTGACGATCACGCCCGCCACGATCGGCAGGTGCACGTAGGTGATCCGCACCCCCATCCGCCCGGTGTCGCTCGTGGTCTCCACCACGGAGTCCACCGCCCGGCCGGCCAGCGCGAAGTAGATCCACCACATGGTGACCGCCGTCGCGAAGGCGGTGACGAAGGCCGCCGTGCGCCCGGCATCGAACCGGCCGCTGCCGAAGGTCTGCCCGGTGACCAGGACCGACTCGCCCAGCGCGATGATGACGAACAGCCGGCACCGCTCGACGAAGTGCTCCCCCGAGATGTTCCAGGCCGTGGTACTGGACCGTCCCAGTCCCGGCACCGGAAAGCCGATCCCCGCCGCCAGGTACTCGACCAGCACCGCCACCGCCCACAGCCCGCCGCGCACGGCCACGCCGTGCACCAGCGCCCCGGCGATCCAGAACACCGCGCTGAAGCCGAACCACACCATCGCCCTGACGTACTCCCGGGAGAGCTGGTCCCCGCGCAGCGCGACGGTCGCGAACAGGTGCCGGCCGACCTGCATGGCCAGGTAGGCCAGGACGAAGACCAGCGCGCGGTCGCCGAACGCCTGCGGCAGCGCCGCCGACATCACCAGGCCGAGCAGCATGATGCCGATGATGGCCAGCCGCACCGCGAGCTGGTCCGGGTCGAACCAGTTGGTGAACCAGGCGGTGAAGTTCCAGGCCCACCAGACCGCCGTCAGCAGCACCAGGGTCTCCGCCGCCCCGGCCCAGTCCAGATGGGCCAGCAGCAGGTGCGAGAGCTGGGTGACCGCGAAGACGTACACCAGGTCGAAGAAGAGCTCCAGGAAGGTGACCCGCTGCGCCCCGCTGCGGTCCCGCAGCAGCGAGGGAGCCGGTCCCGGGCCGGTCGCCGTGGTCGGATTCGCCATTGCCGCACCCTATCCCGGCCCGGTGCCGGTCAGATGCCGGTCAGGCGTCGCCCAGCCGCAGCAGCTCCCCCAGCCGCCGGTACCGCGACACCGCCGTCTCCACCGCCGCGGCGGCGACCACCAGCAGCACCAGCCCGAGCACCAGTGCCCCGGTCAGCCGGTAGTCGGTGTGCAGGGCCGGCTGACCCGGGCCGCCGGTGAACTGACGGAGGTTCAGGGCCGGTGCCAGCAGCCTTGGTTCGACCAGCCCAAGGATCGCGCCGCCCGCGGCGGCGGCCGCCGCGAGCGGCAGCAGCTGGGTGAGCTGGAGCAGTCCGGCGGCCCGGCCGCCCAGGCCCAGGGTGCGCAGGAAGGAGGCGGTCCGGCCGCGCTCCTCGGCCGTCAGCACCAGTTCCAGCAGGACCGCCAGCAAGCCGAAGCAGACCGCCAGCCCGGTGCTGACGGCGTAGACCCGCTGGATGCCGCCGACCAGCCCGTCCGCGCGCACCGCCGCCAGCCGGTCGGACCGGAGCCGGACCGTGCCCAGCGGACCCAGCACCGCCGCGCCCTCGGTACGCAGCGCCGCGGGGTCGTCGCCGTCACCGTAGAGCAGGGCCGCGCTGCGGCCCGCGACCTGGGGCTGGAGCAGGGCGGGCGCCGCGGCGGAGCCGGTGACCAGCAGCCGGCTCCCCGGGGCCAGCTGGTCGGTGATCGGCCCGAGCGCCGGATCGTCGAGCTCCGCCGCGGTGAGCGTGCCGACCGGCCGGTAGCGCACCCTGTGCAGGTGGTCGGCGTTGCTGAACGGCTCCGAGACGAAGTCGCCGGCGGGTTCGGCGGCCAGCACCGCGGGGCTGACCAGCACCGGCAGTTCGACGGAGCCGTCGGCGCGGCGCACCGGCGCCGCCGAGGCGGCCAGCAGCGCCCGTCCGAGCGGCGAGCCGGGGTCGGCGGCGACCAGGGCCCGGGCGTCGACGGTCAGCAGCGGGGTGTCCGGCAGCGCCGCGCCGTCCCGGTCCGCGGTCAGGCCGACGGCCCGCAGCTGCTCGCCGACCACCTTGACGCCCCGGGCGACGCCCGGCACCGGTGCGCTGTTCCCGCTGGACAGGGCCACCGCGTCGGCCCCCGCGTACCAGCCGGCCCCAGCTGCGGCACCGTCGCTGACGGTCCGTGAGACCATTCCGCCGAAGACCGCCGTGCCCAGGGTGAGCACCAGCACGAAGAGCGCCAGCCCGGTCGCGGTGGCCTCCCGGCCCGCCTTCGCCAGGCCCAGGAAGGCCAGCACCCCCGGGCCACGGCGCAGCCGGGCGGCCAGCAGCCGCAGCACCAGCGGATAGATCCGCAGCAGGGCCAGCACCGCGACCACCGCCACCACCAGCGGCACCGCGCTGAGCTGCGGGTCGACGCCCTGCGGGGCGGAGGCACCGCGCCCGCGCAGGGCGACCACCCCGGCCGCGGCCAGCAGCAGCGCGGTGGCCTCCAGCACCGCCCGGCCACCGAAGCGGTGCCGTACCGCGCGGACGCTGCGCCGGGGCCGGCGCGGTTCCCTGGTCTGGACCCAGGTGAGCAGCGGCAGCAGCGCCCAGACAGCGGCGGTGGCCGCGACCGCCCACAGCGGCCGCGGCCCGACGGAACCGCCGGTGGGCGCGGACCGCAGGCCGAGCAGCCAGCCGGCCCCGGCCGCGCACAGCAGCACCGGCAGCGCCGGCGCCGACCGCAGCAGCACCAGCCGAAGCGGCGAGGCCCCGCGCGAGCGCTGCAGCCGCAGCGCGCCGTCCCGGCGCCGCAGCAGTACCCGTACCGCCGTGAACGCCGCGGCCAGGACCACGCAGACCAGGGCCACCAGCGCGAACGACTGGACCGCCTCCGCCTGCAGCCGCTCCCGGCCGAAGGCGACCAGCAGCGGGGTCAGCCCGTCGGTCCAGCTGAACCGGTCAGCCGCCTCCTGGTCCGCCTGGCAGCCGACGGTGCCGCCGGGGCCCTGGCACAGCACCGCCGTCATGGCGGCGCCGTAGCCGGCCAGCGGTCCGGCCAGGCTCCGGCTCTGCGCGACCGCGGCCCGGGCCGGGGCGACCGAGAGCTGCCAGCTGAGCTGGGGGGTGTCCAGTCCGGCCGCCATCAGCCGGTCCACGCCGTCGGTGCTGATCAGTGCGTGCACATAGACCTGGATGCCGAGCGGCGGCGGCTGCGGGTAGGTGAGCGGGGTGTCCAGCAGCGGCCTGCTGTTCCAGAAGCCGTCGCCGGTCTGCCGCGGCTCGAAGATCCCCGACACCGTGAAGTCCATCGAGGCCTCGCCGTTGCCGGTGCTGAAGCTCACCCCGATCCGCCCGCCGGCGGACAGTCCGAGCCGCGCGGCGGCGTCGTGCGACAGCGCCAGCTGCGGGTCCTGCCGCTTGGCGGTGTGCGCCGCGGGGAACGCGCCGGCGACCATCCGGACGTGCGGTCCCGCGTCGCTGAGGTAGGTCAGCCCGGTGACCACCGAGTCCACCCCGGCGGTCGCCGGGGTGGACGGCACGCTGGTGCGCACCGGGGCGAAGTCGGCGCCGGTCCGCGCCACCGCCAGCGATCCGCGCAGCGGCGCGGCCGCCGCCCCGACCAGTTGGTCGCCGACCTCGGAGAGCACCGCGCCGATCGGCTCGTGGCTGTTCGCCGGGCCCAGCGCGGTGTTGAGGCCCTGCAGTCGGGTGCCGACCGTCAGCAGCGGGCCCTGCGTCTGGGCGGCGGCGATCCGCTGGCGCAGCGCCCGGTCCTGCTGACGGCCGATCAGCGGCGGTGCGCAGGCGCTCAGCGCGGTGAGCGCGGCCACCAGTACCGCCAGCACCACCAGCATCGGCAGGTCGCCCCGGGCCTCCCGGTGCGCCGGCGACAGCCCGGCCCTGGCCCCGGTTCCGCGTCTCATTCGCCCTCCCCGGCCCGCAGCACCCGTACCAGGTCGACCTTGGCCAGCAGCCTGGCCAGGCCCACCACGACCAGCAGGATCACCCCGGCGGTGACCAGCGCCGTCAGCGCCACCCGCAGCCAGGGGACGTGCACCAGCAGCGGCGGGAACGGCGGGCCGCCGGAGTCGTCCACGGTCACCGTCGGCAGCACCAGCGCGGCCAGGCCGGTACCCAGCAGCACCCCGGGGACCAGCGCGAACAGCGCCACGCTCAACTGCTCGGCCCAGAGCAGCGCGGACAGCCTGCGGCTGCGGATGCCCATCGCGCGCAGCAGCGCGAACTCGCGGCGGCGCTCCCGGGTGGCGATCACCGCGTGGACGGTGAAGCCGACCACCGCGAAGGCCGGCGCCAGCAGCCTGCACAGCGCCAGCACCGCGCGCATCCCGCTGCGGAACGGGTCGGCGCGCAGGGCCGCTCGGGCCGCGCCGACGGTCCGCGCGGTGCCCAGGCCGCCGTCGGCCGCGACCGCAGCCGCGGTGCGGTCCGGGTCGCTGCTGCTCAGCCACCAGACCGTGGCCGGCTCCGGGGTGCTGGCCAGCAGTGCCTCGGCGGCGGCCAGCGCGTGCTGGTCCACCAGGAAGTGGCCCTGGCCGCGGTCGGTGCCGGGGACGCCGGCGATGGTGCCGGTCACCCGCAGCGACAGCAGATGCCCGTCGTCGAGGGTCAGCCGGACCACGCTGCCGGGGACCAGCTGCTGCTCGGCCACCGCGGCGGAGTCGGCGAGGGCCGGCACCGGGCCCGGCAGCGTCGTCGCGGCAACACCGGTGGCCGCCAGGCCGAACTCCAGCTGGGCCCCGGCCTGCGACGCCGCCGCCTCGGAGGTCCCGAAGACCAGCCGGAGCAGGTCCGGACCGCTCCGGAGCGAGCAGAGCCCGGGGTTCCCCTCCCCGAACTCGGGCACCGACCCACCGGACGGCAGGCAGGCCCCGCCCGAGCTCGACTCCAGCGCGGTCGGGGTCCGGTCCACCCAGACCGTTCCGGTCGGCGGGCTGCCGGTCCATCCTGCGGCCGAGCCGATCCGGTGCAGGGTCAGCGTCAGCACCGCCCTGGGCTGCTCGGTGGGCATGACCACGGCCAGCCCGGTCAGGGTGAGCGGGTAGCTGCGGACCGCTCCCCCGTCCGCGGGTCCGGTGAGCGGGACCGGGACCAGGTGCCGGGCCCCGTCCGCAGCGGGCAGCGGCACGGTCACGCTGGAGCTGAGTCCGGCGGCGTCCTCCAGGGTCACCCGC
Organism: Streptacidiphilus jeojiensis; assembly: GCF_042510965.1. Classification (NCBI taxonomy): domain Bacteria; kingdom Bacillati; phylum Actinomycetota; class Actinomycetes; order Kitasatosporales; family Streptomycetaceae; genus Streptacidiphilus; species Streptacidiphilus jeojiensis. The sequence continues at coordinate 367,749 of NZ_JBEUKS010000006.1, read as the reverse complement.
AGCTGCGGCGGCGACCGGTCGCTGTCGCTGGTCAGCGTCTCGTCCAGCAGCAGCTCGGTCGGTCGCCCGGCCAGCGGCAGTCCGTGCACCGGGACGCGGGCGCCGAGGGCGGCCAGCTCGGCCGGGAGGGCGGGGCCGGCCAGGTCGGCACGGAGCAGCGGGGCGGCGGTGGCGGGGGTGGGGGCGGGCGTGGGGGCGTTCGGGGTGGAGGTAGGCGGGGCGGCGGTCGCCGGGGTGGCGCCGGCCGTGGCGAGCGGGCGGGTGTCGATGCCGACGACCTGGTCGGTGTCGCTGTCGGCGTTGCTGCCCCCGGTGCTGGTGACCGGTGTCAGCCCGGTCACCCCGGGCAGCGCGGCGAGGGCCGCGCGCATCACCTCGGGCGGCCGGTCGGTGGGGTCGACCTGGTCCACCCCGACGTCCGCGCCGACGCTGAACACCGCCTGGTCGTGGGCCAGTCCGTCCAGTCCGGCCAGCACCGTGTCGGCCAGTCCGCCGACGGCCACCGCCAGGCACATCAGCACCACCGGTCCGGCGTTGCGGGCCGAGCGGCGACTCAACTGCCAGGCGGCCAGCGGCAGCACCAGGCCGCGCCGGCGCCGGCCGAAGCGGTCCAGGGCCCAGGAGGTGAGCGGCAGCAGCCGGAGCAGCAGCAGTGCGGCGGCCAGCGTGGCCACGGCCGGGACCAGTACCAGCACCGGGTCCACGTCGGCCGCCCCGTCGGCCGCGGAGCCGGTCACCGTGGTGCGGTAGTGGGCGAGTTGGAGGTAGCCGAGGACGGCCACCGCGAGCAGTGCCAGATCGGCGCCGACGCGCTGGGCAAGCGCCGCCCTGGCGCCGCGCATCCGCAGCCGGGCCAGTGCCCCGCCGCCGACCACGGTCGCCAGCACCGGCAGCAGCGTCGCCAGCCCGTGCACCAGCACGGTGACGGCGACCGCCGCCCGGACCGCGCCGCCCAGGGTGCTGCCGGGCGGACGGAGCGCGAGCAACCCGGCCGCGTGCAGCAGCCGCAGCAGCGCCCCGGCCAGGAAGGGTGCGGCGAGGCCGGCCGGCAGCGCGACCAGCGCCCACTCGCCCGCGGCCGAGAGCAGCAGCCTTCCGGTCCCGGCGCCGCGGACCTGACGCAGCATCAATTCGATCCGCCGATGCTCGGCCGGCTGACGGGCGGTCAGCACCAATGCGGTCAGGGCCAGCACGGCCAGCAGTGCGGTCGGCTGGTAGAGCGCGGAACGGGCCACCACCAGCGGCAGCGACAGGGCGTCAACGGCGTCGGGGAGTGCGGAGACCACCGCGAGCTGCGGCAGCGCGGGGGTCCGCCCCAGATACACCGAGCGGCCGGTGTCGCTGGCGGCGAAGCCGGCGATCCGGTCCCGCAGCGCGGGCAGCTTGGCGGTGTCCAGCCCGGAGAGGTCGGGCAGGACGGTCCACCGGGCGCTGACGGCCTGGTCGAAGGCAGGGGTCGCGGTGAACGCGGCCGGGGCCACCACCAGCAGGCTGCCGGCCCGCAGGTCGCCCTGGAGCGGGTCGCCGACCAGGCCGGGCCAGAAGCCCGGCTGAGTGGCCGTCGCGGTGTAGACGCCGGTGATCCGCACCCGGACGGTGCGGCGCGCGGCGTCGGCGAGGACCAGCACCGTGCCGGGCCGGGCGCCGAGGCGCCGGGCCAGCGACACCGGCAGCGCCGCATCCACCGTCCCGACGGCCGCGGCGGACCGGTCCGCGGTGATCGCGGCGACCGGGGCCGCGGCGGCGCCGGACGGCCAACTGCCGGAGTCCAGCCGGGCGTGGACCGCGGCGTCCTGCACCGCGATGGCGTGCAACTGCAGTTGGGCCTGCGCGGATCCGGGCGGCGCGGTGGCGATCGAGAGCGGGTCCAGCCCGTAGCGGGCGGCGCTGGTCCGCTCGGGGACGTCGCCGAAGGCGACCGCGGCGGCGGCGCGCACGGCCCGGTCAGCGGCGGCGAACCCCCCGCCCTGGCCCGCGTCCCGGCCGCCGTTCCGGACCAGGGCACTGATCTGCACCTCGGCGCGCGCATCGGCGTCGAGGCGGGCGGCGGCGCCGGCGTTCACCGCGCCGGTGGCCAGGGCGGCCAGCGCCGCCAGCACGGTCGCCGCGAGCAGCACCGTCAGCGCGGCCGCGGCGAGCACCAGTCCGTGGTGCGCGGAGCCGCGGACAGCGGGCGGCAGACGGCGGCGCGACGATGCCCTCACTGCCCTGACAGCCACGCGACTCCCCCTGTGCTCGCGAAACAATGCGGCCCAGTTTGCTGTCAAGCGCAGAAGATTGACCAGCCTTCAGCAAGAACAATATCGAAATGAGCAAATACTCAGCTTCGTGCCGCCGTCACCGAGCCCGCGGCGATCGCGGCGGCGATGGTCAGCAGCGCGCCGAGCATCAGCGCCGACGGTTCCCCCGGCGCCAGCAGGTGCAGCTGGGTGCCCAGCGCGGCCGCCGCGACCGGCACGCCCAGCTGGGCCGCGGCCAGCACACCCAGACCGACCGGCTGGCCGCTCACCCGCATCAGCGCGTGCACCGCGACGGCGCCCGCTCCCAGGCACACCCCCAGCAGCACGAAGGAGGGGTGCCGTCCCAGTTCGCGCAGGTCCAGCGAGGCGCCCAGCCAGATGAAGAACAGCGGTCCGAGGAAGCCCTCGGTCAGCGCGAACAGCTGCTTGGCCAGCCGCCTGGGCTCGCCGACGGCCGCCACCACCAGACCGAAGGAGAAGCCCGCCAGCATGATCGACACATGCGTCCGGACCGCGAGCGCGGCCAGCGCGAACAGGATCACCAGACTGATCCGCAGCTCCAGCGCGAACTGCCGCTCCTGCGACAGCCGGTGCAGCCGGCGCTGGTAGCCGCCCCGCTCCAGCCGGCGCAGCACCAGGAACAGCGCTCCGGCGCAGCCCAGCACCGCCAGCGCGCCCAGCGCCGCCCGGGCGGCGTGGTCCGGGTCGATCACCAGCGGCAGCGCCACGATGCAGAGCGCGTCGGCGACCGCCACCTGCGGCAGCAGCCCCAGCACCTGCGGGCCGCCGAGCCCGAGCGCGTCCACGACCGGCAGCACCAGGGCGGCCGAGGAGGAGGCCATCAGCACCGCGTAGAGGGCGGCGTGCCCGGTGCCGAAGCCGTCGGCCACCGCCAGCGCCGGCCCCACCGCGACGGCACCGACGGCCAGCGCCCGCAGGGTTCCGGTGCGCAGCCCGGCCCGCAGGTTCGGGTCGCGCATCGGGACGTGCGCCCCGGCGACGAACATCACCAGGGCGAAGCCGATGTCGGCGAGGAAGCCGAAGGTGGGGTCGGACGCGTGCAGGAATCCGACCGCGGAGGGCCCGAGCACCACCCCGGCGGCCAGTTCCCCCAGCACCACAGGCAGGTGCCAGCGGCGCGGCAGCGCCAGCAGCGGACCGAGCAGCCCCGCCAGGGCGATCACCGCCAGCGTCGCGAAACCCATGGCCCGGCCGCCTCCCCTGCTGTTCTGGTGCCCTGCTGTTCTGGTGCCCTGCTGTCCTGCTGTTCCAGTGCCTTGATGTGAACGACCAGTCTCGCCCACCGGGGACCGTTGAGACCGCCGCCACGTCCCTGTAGCCTTGGAGTATGCATTCGTCGTCCTGTCGCCTGAGCTGGTGGCGCTCCTCCTAGGAGCGGCCACTCCCACGCACGCACGACGAGACGGGCCGTTCGCGAGGACGGCCCTTTCGCATGCCCCGGCCCGACGGCCGGGTGGAGGCCCCCGTCCGCACGGACGCCCAGCCACCACCCCCGCCAACGGCCAGGAGGCCTCCCATGAACACCACCACCCCGACTGCCGCCGCCACCCGCACCCGCGTCCTCACCGGCGACCGCCCCACCGGCCGACTGCACCTCGGCCACTACTTCGGCACCCTGCAGAACCGGGTCAGGCTGCAGCAGCAGGGCGCCGAGCTGATGCTGGTGATCGCCGACTACCAGGTGCTGACCGACCGCGACGTCGCCGACCGGCTCGGCGAACACATCGAGGGGCTGGTGCTGGACTACCTCGCCCTCGGCGTCGACCCGGAGCGCAGCACGATCTTCACCCACAGTGCGGTCCCCGCCCTCAACCAGCTGCTGCTGCCCTTCCTCAGCCTGGTCTCGGTCGCCGAGCTCGGCCGCAACCCCACCGTCAAGGACGAGATCACGCACTCCCGGCAGTCCGCCGTCAGCGGCCTGATGTTCACCTATCCGGCGCACCAGGCCGCCGACATCCTGTTCTGCAAGGCCGGGCTGGTGCCCGTCGGCCAGGACCAGCTGCCGCATCTGGAGATCACCCGCACCATCGCCCGCCGCTTCAACGACCGCTACGGGCAGGTCTTCCCGGTGCCGGAGGCGCTGCTGTCGCAGGCGCCGCTGCTGCTGGGGACGGACGGCGCCAAGATGAGCAAGAGCCGGGGCAACTCCATCGCCCTGAGCGCCTCCGCCGACGAAACCGCCCGGCTGATCCGCGGTGCGCGGACCGACGCCGAACGCCGGATCAGCTACGACCCGGAGAGCCGTCCCGGGGTCTCCAGCCTGCTGCTGCTGGCCGGCCTCTGCCTGGAGCGCGACCCGCACGAGCTGGCCGAGCAGATCGGTGACGCCGGATCAGCCGCGCTGAAGCGGCTGGTCACCACCGCGGTCAACGACTGCTTCGCCCCGGCCAGGGCACGGCGCGCGGAACTCGCCCAGGACCTGGGCCACGTCCGCCGCATCCTGCACCAGGGCAACGCCCGCGCCAACGCCATCGCCGACGAGACCCTGGCCCAGGTGCGGGCAGCCATGGGCGGACTGGTGGCGGCCGCATGACCCCCGTCGCCGGCTTCCCTGCGGCTACCGCCCGACCGCGTACCCCTGCATCCCGCGCGGGTTGGCCGCCGCCGACAGCACCCCGGTCCGGGGGTCGCGGGCGACCGCGCACATGCGTCCCTCGGACCAGGCGTCCGCCACCGTGACCAGGTGCCCGCGCCGCCGCAACTCGGCGACGGCCGCCTCGCCGACCCGGGACTCGACGGTGACGCTGCCGGGCTCGGTGGTCCTGGGGTGGAACGAGCTGGGGAAGCTGTCGTTGTGCCAGTTGGGCGCGTCGATGGCGGCCTGGAGGCTGAGCCCGCCGAGGGCCACCGCCAGGAAGAAGTGCAGCGACCACTGGTCCTGCTGGTCCCCGCCGGGGGTGCCGAAGGCAAGCACCGGCTCCCCGTCGCGCAGTGCCAGCGAGGGCGACAGAGTGGTGCGCGGACGGCGGCCCGGGGTCAGCGAGTTGGGCAGGCCGGGCTGCAGCCAGGTCATCTGCAGCCGGGTGCCGAGCGGGAAGCCCAGCGCCGGGATGACAGGGTTGGACTGAAGCCAGCCGCCGCTGGGCGTCGCCGCGACCATGTTGCCCCAGCGGTCGACGATGTCGAGGTGGCAGGTGTCGCCCCGGGTCACCCCGTCCGGACGGGTCGTCAGGCCACCTGCGGAGACGGTCGGTTCGCCGAGTCCCGGCGCCGTCCCGGCCCCCTCGGCGGGCAGCTCCGGCAGCACCGGCCTGCGTCCCCCGGGGCTGCCCGGGCGCAGCTCGTACGAGGCGGTGTCCCCGATCAGCTTGCGCCGCTCGTCGTTGTACTCGCGCGACAGCAGGTCGGTCAGCGGAACGGACCCGGCACCGCCCTCCCCCGCGTCCCCGTACCAGGCCTCGCGGTCGGCCATGGCCAGCTTGGTGCCCTCGACCAGAGTGTGCAGGTACTCGGGCGTGCCGTAAGCCAACTCCTCCGGGAGCAGCGCGAGTTGCTGCAAGAATGCCGGGCCCTGGCTCCAGCCGCCGGCCTTGCAGACCGTCCAGCCGTTCCAGTCGTAGCTCGCCGGCTCCTCGTAGCCGGCCCGGTAGCCGGTGAGGTCGTCCCCGCTGAGGGTGGCCGCGTTGCGGCGGCCCGAACTGTCCATCGTGGGACGGCCGGCGAAGTCCACGATCGCCTCGCCGATGAAGCCCTCGCGCCAGATCCGCCGGGCGGCGTCGATCGCGGCCTCCCGGGGCAGGCCCGCAGTCTCGGCCAGCAGCCGCCGCCAGGTCGCGGCGAGCGCCGGGTTGCGGAACAGCTCACCCGGCTTGGGCGCGGGGAGGTAGACCGCGGCGGAACTGGTCCACTCGCTCTCGAACAGCTCCCGCACGGTCTCCACGGTCGCGGTCACCTTGGCCACCACCGGATGGCCCCGCTCCGCGTACCCGATGGCGTAGTCCAGCACCTCGGCCAACGACTTGGTGCCGTGGTCGCGCAGCAGCACCATCCAGGCGTCGAACGCCCCGGGAACGGCCGCGGCAATCGGCCCGGTACCGGGCACCAGGTCCAACCCCAGCGAGCGGTAGTGCTCCACGGTCGCCCCGGCCGGCGCAGGCCCCTGCCCGCACAACACCTGCACCCGGTTCCCGTCCCCGGCCGGCGCGAACACGATCGGCACCTCCCCTCCGGGCCCGTTCAGATGCGGCTCGACCACATGCAGCACGAACCCGGCCGCCACCGCGGCGTCAAAAGCGTTGCCACCACCCTCCAGCACCGCCATCGCCGACTGCGAGGCCAGCCAGTGGGTGCTGGAAACCATGCCGAAGGTGCCCTGCAGAGTCGGTCGGGTGGTGAACATACGGATGGACTCCCTCGGTGGTCACTGGCTCCACTCCCCCGAAGTGATCTTCGACCGCACACGCCGACCCCGTCAACGGGCTCTCGCCGGGATCGGGACCTAGAGTGCGTCGAGGTCGAGTTCCAGGGCTACCGTTCCCTGGTTACCGCCGCAGATCAGTAGGCCGGTCGGGGTCAGGGCGAGGGCGTCGGTGTGCTGGACCAGGGGTACCGGGGTCATGCGGCCCTCGGTCGGGCGCCAGAGGTGCAGGCGGCGGTCGGACCAGGCGACTGCGAGGACGGGACCGGTGGGGGTGTTCACCGAGGCCAGGGCGGTGGGGAGGGCGTTGCGCCGTTCGATCGGCTCGGGCATGGACCGGCCGCTGGCGGAGTCCCAGAGTCGGACGGTGCCGTCCCCGGCGCCGGTGAACACCAGGCAGAGGCCGTCGCGGACCTCCGGCAGGGCGAGGCAGCTGAGTGCGGTGACGGGTACCTGGTGCGGACGGTGGCTGCGTACGCCGGCAGCGGTCCGGCTGCTGGCCGGCCAGAGGTGGAAGCTGCCGCCGGCGTCGGCAATCACCACCGTCCCCCGGTCCGCCGCGACCGCGGTGACCGGGGGGTTCCTACGGGCGAGCACGGAGGCGTTGTGCTCCTGCACGAAGCTGTGGAGGCCGGCCGGGGCCGGATCCTGCGCACCGGCCGAACCTGTCTCCGAAACGGGGACAAGTCGCAGTTGACCCGTCGAGTCGAGGGTGAGCAGGTGGTCCGGGTCCACTGCGGCTATGTGCACCGGGCGGAGGCTCGGTTCGGTGGCGATGCGTCCGGTCAGCGATCCGTCCGCCCGGTCGTGCCGGTGCAGCCGGCCGATCAGGTCCGCGGCCAGCAGCGCGCCCTCGGACGGCGCCCCCTCGACCAGGGCCAGTCCGGCCGTGCGGAGCCCGGGTCGGGACCAGCGGGCCGTCCAGGAGTGCTGCTCCGCGCGGGGGCGCAGGAACTCAGCGAGCCGCGGATCGACCGCCACGGCCGCGGTGTGGAGCACCGCGACGCGTTCGGGGTCGAGGAGTTCGGTCGAACTGAGCGCGGGACCGGCCGACGCCCAGACGGTGCGCAGGCTGCGCGGCACCGCGATCCTGGTGTCGGCGAGGGCCGCGGTTATCGCGACCGGCGACCCGTAGGCGAGGTAGCCGGGGTCCATCAGCAGCCGGGAGGCCGCACCCTGACGGAGTGCCAGGTCGAGGGCGGTCTCCCGGGCGGTGGCCGAGGCCGCCTGCCAGTCCGCGCCCGGAGCCGGCAGCGCTTCGTCCTGCGGAACGGCGGCAGTGGAGGCGGCAGCAGATGCAGAGGCGAAGGCGCGGCGGCGGAACGGGGGTCCGCCCGGCGGCAGCGCGAGGACCAGTGGCTGGAACTCCGGCGGCAGCAGCTCGGTCCGGTCCACCTCGATCGCGGCCCGGACCCCGGGCAGGGACAGCAGCGGTCCCAGCAGATCGGTGACCACCGCCTGCGGCGTCGCTGACGGCAGGTCACCCGAGCCGCGGCCGGACAGGTGCAGGTCCGGGACGATCATCCGCAACGGTCGCGGATCGGCCTCGACCCGCGCCAGCAGTTCCCCGGGACCGGTCGGCCCGTATCCGAGCTGCCGTCCGATCTCCCAGGCCATCGTCACGGCTATGTGTCCCTGCGCGGGCACCGTCGCATGGACGGTGGTGGCCGGGTGCTGGTGGGAACCGGCCAGCAGCCAGGCCAGCAGATGGCTCTTGCCGCTGCCCCGCCCACCGGTGACCAGGCAGACCCGCGGGCAGGCCGGGTCGGTGCGGGAGGCCCAGTCCAGCAGTGCCGGTGCCAGCAGCGCCGACGGTCCCTCGAGCGCGGGCCAGTCGGCGACCCGCGGCGGCTGGGTCACGCCGGCCCCTGCGACTGTGACTGCGAATGCGACTGCTGCGCGGCGGCGGCCCGGAGCCGGCTGATCCCCTCGCCCCTGGAGGCGGCGGTCTCGCCGTAGGGGAACGAGTGCGTGAGCTTGGCCTGCGGGAAGCGCACCGCCAGCCACATCGAGCAGTAGTGGCCCGGCAGGAAGCAGGGCTGCAGGTCGGTGTGGATGCCGGTCACCTGGTCCGGTGCGACCCCGGCGCCCTTCAGGGAGGCCCACAGGCGCTCCTCCGGGTGCAGCGAGATCGCGCCGGAAGCGGTGAAGATCTTCTTCTGGCCGCTCCCGTCGACGACCTCGAACGCGGCGAAGTTCTCCACCCCGGCGGTGTCCCGCAGATCGTCGAGCACCAGCGGCCACCAGCTCTCCCGGTCGACGAAAGCCGCCGGATCGGCCTCCTGCAGCCGCCGTTGGAAGTCCTCGAACGCTGCCTGCGCCGCCTGCGGGCTGTCGGTCGCGCCGAGGAAGGAGAGCAGCCCGTCCAGGTCCAGCAGCGCGGCCGCGAACTCCTCCGGGCTGGAACTGACGAAGCGCAGCGGCTCGCTGTACCCGAGCAGCATCGCCTGGATCCGCCCGTCGGGGTCGGCGACGAGTTGGTAGGCCGAGTCCGACCCGAGCCGGGTCCAGGACAGGTGGTCGGCGGAGCGCAGCGACTTCGACGTCTCCACCGCGTACTCGCGCAGCGCGGCCGGCTCGCCCGCGGCGGTGCGGAAGTACGGGCCGACCTGGAGCGGCAGCGTCAGCGCGGCGATCCGGGACAGCGCCTCGGCCTCCGGGGCCGCCGGGTCGCCCGCCGCCGCGTCGACGCCGAACCGGCGCAGTCCTGCGGCGCCGAACCGGGCGGTCATCGCCTCGTCGAGCCGGTCGCTCTCGGGATGGCTCACTCGCCGAACGTCCTCACGTACTCCAGCACCGTGAACCAGGTCGAGTCGGGGTTCTGCAGGGCGACCGGATCGGCCTCGCGCATCACCGCGAGCAGCCGCTCGTCCACCCCCACGCCGAATTCCCCGTCGTCCTCGAAGCCGTTCTCCTCGGCGAATTCGGCGTCGTAGTTGGGACGCTCGGCCTCGACGCTGTAGAGGAAGTAGAGGAAGTCGTCCAGGCTGCTGTTCAGCAGATAGGGTTCGGCGCCGCTCCCCGGAATGCAGTACACGGCGCCGCTGCCGGCGTCGACCACCATGGTGTCGTAGGGAATTCCGCCGATCGCGACCCACTCGTCGAAGACCAGGTCCGAGGAGGGGTGCAGGGCGCGGCCGCGCGGCCAGCCCTTGTCCGCGATCTCGACGGACAGGTCCTTGACCGTCTGGAACCATCCGGTGGGCTGGTCGGGCAGGCCGACGTCGCGCAGGAGTTCGCGGGTCCGGGCGTGGGAGACCGGTGCGAGGGCGCCCTCCGGTACGGTGACCAGGTCATCGGCTGGGAAGACCGACTCCATCAGAGCCCGGTCGACGGTCTGCGGCATGATTCACATCCTATCTGTTCCGGTACGCCGGTTCAGCGCCCGCCGGGCACCAGTCCGTCGAGGTACTTGCGCATCGCCTCGTTGCCGGCCGTGCGCGACGCCTCGGTGCTGCCGTACTCGATGCTGTGCGAGACCTTCATGTTGGGGTCCATGTACTCGCTCATCCAGGCACTGCAGTTGACGCTGTTTGTACAGGGTGCTCTTTCGGTGTAGAGCTCGGTGACCCCCGCTGCCGTCTTCTCCTGCAGAAAGGGGATTCCCAGCGCGCGTTCGGAATGCGTGGGGTACTTGCTGCGTCCGACCAGGATGAATCCGTCCGGGTCGCCGGCCTCTCCGTACCTGACGGCCGCGTAGTTCTTGCTGGTGAACTTCGTGCCGCGGTAGGTGCCGTAGTCGCCCGCCTCGTGCCTGGCCAGTTGCGTGGCCGCGGCCAGGTCGGTGCTGCCGACCGGTATCTCGGCCGAGTCCACGTGCGGACGGGTCTCCCCCTCCTCGATCTTGGGGAGGTTGTACGGGCTGTCCTTGCCGACCGGCCGCTTGGGTACCTTGCCGTCGTCGTCCAGGCCCAGCGGCAGCTTGGCGCGCTCCTCGTCGGTCAGCGGCACGGCGCCGTGCGGGGTGAGCCGGTCCACCGTCAGGTCGTCGTTGAGGCGGTAGACCGGGGTGTCCCCGATCTTCCCGTGCAGGTCCTCACGGGCCTTCTCCAGCGCCGCCAGCTTCGCGGCGTGCTCGGCGTCGGCCTCGGCGGCGTTCTTCGCCACCTGGCCGGCCCCGCTCTCGGTGTCCTTGAGGATGCCGTGGTACGCGTCGGCGAAGTCCTTGACCAGTCCCTTGCCGACCTTCGTGGCGGCGTCCTTGAAGACCTCGTGTATCTCGCCGCTCATGAGAAGTCCAGCCCGGCGAACTTGCCGGCGAACACCTCGGCATGCCCCTGGACGGTCTGCGCGTGCTGCCCCAGCACCTGCGCGTGCGCGGTCAGATCGGCCGGGTGTATCCGGAAGCCGTCGCCGGGCCCGCTCCCCGACACGCCCAGCATGTCCTCCAGCGCCGAGTAGCTCATCCCCGCGACCGCCTTCTCCACCGTGCCCAGCAGCGGCGTCAGCGCGGCCTCGATCACCTGCGCGGTGATGTACTGGATCACCATCTGCTTCAGGTACTCCACGGCCAGGTCCGCCGCCTCGACGATGGCCGCCTCGGCCGCCTCGGCCAGGCCCAGCGTCACCACTGCCGCGGCCTGGTCCGCGACGAACGAGGCCGCCAGCACCACCAGGTTGGCTATGCACTCCAGCTTCATCGCCACGATGTAGTCGGCCGCCGCGTCCAGCGCCGTCGCCAGCAGCGAACAGCCGGTCTGCAGCTCGCTCATGTGCCCCTGGGACAGGTGCGCCCACTTCGACACCAGCAGCTCGTACGAGTTGGCCTGGTACGACTCCTTCATCGCGGTCACCGTCGCGGTCGCCTGACGGTGCGTCCCGTCGATCTCGGCGGCGAAGTCCCGCACGTGCGTCGCGAACTCACGCACCGAGTCCTCGTTCACCTGAGGCCACTTGATGCCGATGACCTGAAGGAAGGTCACCACCGCCCCCGGTAGTTCGATCGCCATGGACACCCCCGTCCGTCGAACACATGTGTCGACCAGGATAACCACACTGAGTGCATGTCACATCAGCGGCTACCGGGGGAGCAATAGCCATGAAGTTCCCCTCCTGATCATGGACACCGGCACCTACCCGATCGGGATCTCTGTCAGCCACGAGTACGTGAAGTCGCTGCCGATCACAGCGCACGAGCTACACGGCACCTGGAAACACCCCATCGTCCCGACGGGACCGGAGTCTCAGCCCACCGCGGACGGAGGCCAGGCAGAATCCGGATGCCAGCGGCGCTGGCCGATCCACGCCTGACCAGCATGACGCCCGACGGGCTCACCACACTTGCCAGCCGCCTCGTCCCGCTGCGAGCCGCCGTGGCTGAGCAACGCAACCACCAGCACCGCGGTGGACCACGGCGCCAGGCCAAAGGCAACCACGTCGCTCCCTGCTGTCGGCCGCGGACAAGGTCCTGATCACCGCACTGGACATACGGCAAGTCTGTTCCCAGAGAGTGCTGTGCAACCTGCCCGGAATCAACCCGGTCACTATCAACCAGACGATCGGCGAGACTCGCAGGCTTCTCCACGAGAAGAGGATCAGTGTTGGCCAGAACACCCTGGATCTCAGCCGGAGTCAGAATCTACGGGACTGGTTCGACCACGGCCTGGCCCCGGTTGTCTTCCTCCCGGCATCCGAGGCACTGGCCCACCCAATCCTGACCGGCATGAGCCGGCAGGAATTCCGCACCCTGGTGGAAAAGATCTCAGTGGCCTAAGCCTCCACCGCTGAGAAACGGCGCCATCGGCACCGCGGCGGTGACCGACAACTGGGGGCCCGTGGCGGTGTCCTCCATCAGAGGATCACGGACACGGACCGGGTCCTGGCCATGGCGCTGTTCCAGCGCCGTCTTGCAGTCAAGAAACTCTGGCTGAGTTGTTCAGGGTCAGTCGAGGAACTAACCGTAATGCCTTCGCCGACGTTTTGGCGTTGCTGAAGAAGCAAGGGTTCACGGTCAGCCGAGCAGACCGACGCTTCGCCACGGCTTCCGCAGTCCTCCACGCTGTTGCGGCGGCAGATAGCGGTGACTCGCCGCGTTGATTCTTTAGAGCTTCAATGGGTGCGGCAGCGCTGCCATCGCGCATCGGAGACCACGAACTTGACGCCGGCGAGACCACAGGCGACCAGGGAGCGAAGGAGCGCGGTCCAACTGGCCCCCGGCGCAGCCGCAGCGACACGCGAAGACCCGCACGGCCATCGCAAGGACAAAGCGAGGATAACCGAAAACACTACCCAGCCGCGATCACCATAGACTCATCGCACTAAAGAACTCCGAGGATCTCATCTCCATCATCATCCCATGCACGCATTCCACCGCCAGCTGGCGAGCCGACTACGACATAGTCCTGGGTCAATACAATTTCACCAATTTCGTCACCCTCCCATTCGATCAGAACTCCCTTGTTTACCTCCAGAGTTATTTCGACCGCGCTTGGCTCGAAGATAATCTCCATTGGTTCGGTTCGGTTATTTTCAATTGTAAATCTAGCCATTTACGCCATTCCAATTGTCAAGATAGTACTGCATGAGCTCTGCGCGCTGCCTGGCACTCGGATTCATATTCCCACGTTCGAGCGCCTCCAGGTCTTGGGCAGCATACACTTCGCGCCAATTCTCAATCTCCTCCTTGGTCACGCCGAGATTCACTATTTTTTTCGCCTGTGCCGCGTTGACTAGATTGTAATTATCGTCACCATTGGCCCATACCTCTCGGCCAAACTGGTTTCGGTTTTTGAAGTTTGGATTATTCTGCCAACTCTTATCTGCCTTGGGAAGCAGGTCGGCAGCCTTAGGTGCCGCTCCGCTTGCTCCAGAATCTTTCGCTTCGGAGAGTGCAGTGCCGATGTCGTCGGAGAGGTGTTTGGTGGCGACGGTGGTCAGCCCGATGCCTGCTCCCGTGACTACGACGCCGCCAGCGATAGCGGGGGCACCGCCGAGGCATCCCAATCCAGTCGCGCATGCAATACCGCCGCCACCCATCATCAGCACTCCGTCGCCAGTACTGCCGACGCCAAAGCCGAGAGCGACGAGGTCGACCCCGATGCTCGTTGCATTGTGAAGGATCGCGGATCCGTAGTTCGCCACGGTATCCCACCAATGGCGTGAGTCCGTGTTCTGCAGCGACTGCTCGTAGGCGAGGACTTCCGCCTGTAGCTTAAGTTCTTCGTCTAGCCGGGCTTGGGCGGCTGCGGCTGTTGCGGCTGCGATGGCCGATCGGAAGGATTCCGCTGCTCTTGCGGCCTGGCATTCGCTGAGGCAGTAGTGGGTTTGGTCGGTCTTGGGGTGGTGGGTGTGGACGTGTCCGTTGACGTCGTCCTGGTTGTCTACCTCTTGACCAGTCGTGGGGTCGACGTGGGGTTGGCAGGAGTCTTCGCAGGCGGTAGCCAGGCCGGTGGGGTCGCTGAGGTTGGGGGGTTGGTTGTCGCTGTAGGCGTAGGAGTTCCAGGACTGGGGGTCAGCGGTGTTGAACTGGGGGTCGGGGTTGAGGAAGCGCCCGGTGGTGGGTTGGTATTCGCGGGCTCCGAGGTTGGTCAGACCAGTAGCGGGGTCTTGGATGCCGCCGACGAAGCCCTTGTCGCCGGCCCACGTGGTGGGGGCAGTGCCGCGGGGGTTGCCAAAGGGGTCCAGGTAACGCCGGGTCTGGGTGCCGGTGTTGGCGTCGATGGCCACGGTGGCGGTGCCGTGCGGATCGGTGGACTGGAAGGTCTCGGTGGTGCCCTGGCGCACGATGGTCAGGCCGTTGGGCTCGCTGTAGTAGCGGGTCCCGGAGACTGCGGTGCCGTTGTAGGTGAGTTCGTCCGGTCCCAGGAACAGCGTGGTGGTAGTACCGGTCGTGCGGGTGAGGAGGTTGCCGTCGGTGTCGTAGACATAGGTGGTGGCGTTGGTCGCCCCGGCAGGCTTGTCGGAGGCCAGGCGACCCTCGGCGTCCCAGGTCATGGTGGTGGAGCTGCTACCGGTGGTGATGGCCGTGGTGTTGCCTGCGGCGTCGTACTGGTAGGCGCTGGTGACCGGTGTGGCGGTGCCGGTTTTGGTGCTGGCACCGAGCAGGGCGTGGGGGCCGCCCGTGCCGCCGCCGGTGCCTGTGGCAGCAGTGGGAGTGTTGGCCTGGCCAGCCGCCGGGAACGTCTGGGTGGTGGTGGTGTCCTTGGTGGTGTCACCGGTGGTGTTGTGCTGGGTCTGGCTGGTGCGGTTGCCGGTGGTGTCGTAGGTGTAGCTGGTCCAGTAGGCGGCCGGCCCGCCCACCGTGGTCTTTCCGGCGGCTGCTCCGGAGGTGGGGGTGGTGTTGGTGCACCCGCCGATGTCAGCGATGGAGGGCTGGGGGGCAGTGGTGGTGGTGCCGGTGTCGGTCCATGCGGTGGTCAGCCGGCCGAGGTAGTCGTAGGTGAAGCACTGCCGGTCGGTGGAGGCCGGGGTGTTGTTGGGGATGTTGGTAATCGAGGTGACCTGGCCGGAAGGGCTGTAGGTGTAGTCGTTCTGGTCCACCGCGCCCTGGGTGGCGGCCTGGTAGTCCAGGTAGGAGTCCAGGACTCGGCCGGTGGCCTGGTCGTAGTTGTAGGTGGCGACGACTTCCTTGCTCCACGGGTTGAGTGTGGTGCGGGTGGGACGGCCGTAGTTGTCGTAGGTGGTCTGCAGGTCGTAGGTGGAGGCCCCGACCTGGCTGGCCAGCTTGCCGAAGACGTCGTAGCTGTTGGTGACGGTCTCGGTGGGCGATCCGCCGGCCGCGGGCAGATGCACACCGGTCTGCTGCCCGGTGACCGTGTCGTAGTAGTTCAGCGTCACATAGCTGTACGTGGTGCCCGCGGCCTGCCCCACCAGCTTGCCGGGCACGCTGACAGTGCTTCCGGTGGACTGGTAGTTGTTGTTGTAGCCACGCACCGTGGTGGTGTACGCATCACCGGTGGCGCCGCCGACATACCGGGTCGAGCTGGCAGGCTGCCCCAGGCCGCCGGTAGCGGTGTCGTAGGTCCAGGCAGCGATCTGCTTGGACGCGGCCACGGTGCCGTTGTACTCGCCGGTCTTACGACCCAGCAGATCGTAGGTGTAGGCCAGGATCTGGCCGCGGGCGTCGGTGGTGCTGGCGATCTGCCCTTCGGGGGTGTAACTGGTAGTGGTGGTGCCGGTGTCAGGGTCGGTGGCCTTGGTCTGGCGGCCGTACAGGTCGTAGCTGTAGGACCAGGTGTTCTTTCCGGTCGCGTCACTCTGGGTGGCAGGCTTACCGGTGGGCGTATAGGTGTAGCTAGTGACGTCCGCATCGGCCTTGTTGCCGGTTGCAGTAGCGGTGTGGTACTGCCACAGCTGACTGGTGCGCCCAGCACCGTCGCTGATGGTCGTGGTCGGAGTGGCCCCCTTCGGCGGAGTCACATCGGTCTCGTCTACGCCCTTGTAGGTAGTGCCGGTGGTCGACTGCAGTTGCCCCAGGGAGTAGAAACTACTGGTCAGGGTGCGACCCTGGCCGTCGAAGCTGAGGCTGGTCATGGAGGGCAGGTCGGCGACGGGCGCGGCTACCAGCGTGCCGGTGGGGCCGGAGGCGTTGTTGTACAGGGGGTCGTTGGTCTCGTAGGCGCGGCCGTGGGAGTCGTAGAGGGTGTCGGAGATCAGGCGGTCGGCGCTGAGCGACACGGTGGAGTTCGCCTGGACCTGGCGGACCTCCCCAAAGCCGTTCATGATCTGGATCGACCCGAGGTAGGTGCTGTTGGCGGTGACACCGCCGTTGTCGACCCGCAAGTTCTTCGTGGTCACCGTAGCCGGCACGGCCACGTCACCGGTCTTGGCCGGGTCCTTCACGTGAGCGTCGGTGTAGCTGTACAACGTGCTCGGCGGCTGGCTGGTGGTCCGCCCGGGCTGCCAGACGGCCGTGGTGCGACCCAGCGCGTCGTAAGACGCCGTGGTCGTCCTGGCGTTCTGATCGGTAGAGGTCAGCGTCAGGCCGCGTGCCGGGTCCAGAGTCTTGGTGGCGGTCCAGGTACTGGTGCTGCTGCCGGGCACAGGCGATGCGGTGGTGATCTTGTTGGGGAGTTCGCCCGCGTTGGCGGAGCTGAAAGTCGTGATTGTGGTCGATCCGTTGGGATGCGCGCTATCGGTGGCATTCGGGTCGGTCGCCGAGACCAGACGGCCCATGGTGTCGTAGCCGCTGGTGGCCGTCGTGGCGTAGACCAGGTTGCCAGAGGTGTCGAAGTGGTCAGCGCTCTGAACCCCGGTGGCATCCCCTAGCGATCCGGCTGTGCCGAAGGCCTGGCTGTCGTACAGCGTCCGCTTGGCTGACACCAGGTTCGCGGCGGTCGCCGCCACCGGGTGCGCCGCGTCGCAACTACTGAGCCCGGACAATGTCTCCGTCTGGTCAGGCAGGTCGCCAGGGCCCCCGGTGGCATAGCTGGTGTAGGTGCACTGCTCAGGCAGCCCGTCGGAGACAGCTTCCTGGCTGATGGTGCGATTGTGATTCAGGGGGTCGCTGATGGTGGTGCTGGTCCCGGTGCGCCAACTGCCATCAGCCTTCAGACTCTTGGTGGTCGACTTCGTGGTGGTGGCGATGTAGCGGGCGACCAGGTCGCTGGCCCCGCTGCGCTTGTGGGTGACGGTGGTGTACGGGTTGATCTGTCGAGTGACGGTGTAGCTCGCCAACGAGGGGGTGGCACTGGCCTGCGTGTAGGTATCGGTCTCCAGAGTGCTGCCCGCGAGCCAGTCGTCGTCGGTGACGCTTTCGCCCAAGGAGTCGTTGACCTGGACGTGTTTGGTGGTGCCGTCGGCGTTGAGGTCGCCGTCCATGCCCTGGAGGTAGTGCGTGGTGGTCTGGCTCTGCGGGCCCGTGCTGTCGGTGGTGGCGCCGGTCACCTGGGTGACCCAGGCGAAGCCTCGGAAGTCGTCCCAGGTGCGGGTCTTGGGGTCGATGTTCTCGGCCTCGTTACGGTGCCAGGCCGCCGGTCCGTAGGTGTAGGTGGTGTCCCGTTCGGGGGAGTCGGCCACCGAGTCGTGCGCGGTCACCGAGGCGACGGTGTAGTGGTTGAACCAGTCCTGGGCCGGGGGCGCGCCCACAGCCGTGCCCGGCGGATACCAGACCACCGAGTAGCAGTCCATGGTGTCGCTGTCCGGCGAGGCGGGCATGACGCTGTGCACACGCGAGCAGTCGGGCAGGTTGTAGTCGACGTTGATCGTCTCACCGGTCTCGGTAACGATCTGCTGGATCCGGGGCCGGTAGAAGGCCGGGGGGCTGGGGACCAGGTTGGTGCCGTCCACCCGGTTGGGCAGCATCTGCGCAGTGAAGATGACCGGAGGCTCGGACAGGGAACCGCCGTCCTTGCCGGTGTGGGTGATCGAGTCCAGCCACAGGGTGGGGTCGGTACCGTCCCCGGGCGTCTGGAACGACTGGGCAAGGGCGTAGCTGTCGACGTCGGTGTAGGCGCCGGCACTCAGGACCTGGGTGCTGATCGTGGTGATCTTCTGGTTGGACCAGAACGAGGGCCCGTAGTTGGTGCAGGTCCCAGTGGAAGCGCAGTGCTGGTCGTAGGGCACGTCGGGCCAGTGGCTCGCGTTGCCGGTGCCCAGGGTCGCGCCGGTGCAGGTGTAGCCGCCGTCGGTGGAGCAGCGGCCGGCTGCGTCGGGGGTGAAGGTGATCTGGGCGGCGGACTTGGCGGTGCCGTTCGCGTCGACCTGGGCGGTCAGGGTCTGGCCGTAGTTGATGGTGTGCAGGACCCCACCGCGGGTGTAGCTGGTCAGGGTGCCGGTGCCCAGGTTCTGGCCGCCGCCGCGGGCGTAAGTGTCGGTTTCGGGGGTGTAGCTGTAGGTGGTCAGGTTGCCGTGGGGGTCCACGACGGCGTCCAGGTTCCAACGCCAGGCCATCTGGCACCACGACGCCGCGCCTTTGGTGCTGTCATAGCAGGGGTCACCGCTGTTGGGTGAGTAGACCGGCACGGTCCAGGCGGAGTTGCTGTTCGGGCTGCCGGTGTCACCGGGCAGGTGGTCGGTGCCGAAGTAGTAGGTCATCCCGGTGGTGTCGGTGACGGTGACCGATTCGCCATTCCAGGCGCCGTTGCTGGCTCCGCCCTGGAAGGTGATGGTGGTGCCGTCGTCGTCCTGCAGGTGGTAAGAGGTTGCCGTGGCGGGGTCGTTTTTAGGGTTGGAGGTGTCGTCGCGCACCAGTTGGCCGGAGTGCCCGGCCAGGTTCATGGTGGCGTTGTATCCGCCCCAGCACTCGTCCGCGGAGTTGGTGATGCCGTCCTTGTCGCAGCTCTGGTAGGAGCGCTCGATGAAGCCGCCCGCGGCCAGCGACCAGCCGTCGCCGATCTCGCTGGACTGGGAGTTCTGTGAGGAGGTACGTCCGTCCACCGAGGACGAGTCGTAGGCCAGCGACACCTGCGGCGCCGCCCCCGCCAAGGCCGGCGGGGTGTTGATGCCGTAGCTGTAGGTGAAACCTCCCGAGGAGGACCCGGCCGCCCACTTGGAACTGTTCTGCAGACTCGTGGCCGCATACGTGCCAGCCCCACCGGCACTGGTCGGCGTACTGTCCAGCACCATGACCTGCGACGCGGACACAGCGGCACTCCGCGCCGTCGGCGTCGCGGCGCTCGCTGTCGTGGCTGTGGTGCTGGTGGGCAGGGTGACGTCGGCGACCAGGCGCCCCGTCGCGGCGTCGTAGTGAGAAGCCACCGGGGTCTGCGCGAGGCAGCCCTTGACCTGGGGGGTGGTCAGCGAGCAGGCGGGCAGCTCGACCAGGCGGCTGCGCTGGGCCACGTCGGCACCGTAGCGGCTGGACAAGCTACTCAGGTCCACGCCCACCTGCACCCGGCCGCCGGCCGCCGTGGCCGAGGGCTTGAGTGACAGCAGAACTCCGTGCGAACCCGCGGCGGCGGTGTGCGCACTGTCGGCCACGCTGACCTGGACAGCACCTGAAGCCGGAGCGGCTGCCTTCGCCTTCGTGTTCTTGGCCTGGGAGCTGGTCGTGGACGGCGGAGCCAGCCACACCGGCAGATTGCCAGCGCGCACACTCGCGCCAGTCGGCTTGCTTTGCGCCCCGCCACCGGATGACTGCGCTGCGGCCAACGGGTTGCTCTTCGCAGCGACGGAGGCCGGGACGGTAACGGTCGTGGTGCCGGAGGCCAGTGCGGTGACGGCAGTGGGTCCGGCCCACGGGCTGGGGACCGAGTGCTTGGGGCTGGCAGTGGTGGGCTTGGCCGCGGTGTGGACCGGGACCGAGGCGACATTGGTGAGCGGGGTGTTCGGTGGGGTCCAGACCGTGTTCGGGTCGGTGGCCGCGCTGGCGGCGGCGATCGACCACGGGCTGAGCAGTCCGGCCAGCACCGCCAGGGCGCTGGCCATGCCCAGAGCACCACGGTGCCGCGTCACTTGCCTGATACGCCGCCCGGTCTGATGTCCCGTCACAATCCCGCCCCTTGATCGGTGCGGCCCACGCCTCTGGTTCGCGCACGGGCCGAAGGGAACTCTCGCGATCTTGCCTGGGGTCAGTCAAGAGTTTTCTGAGAGAATCTTGTCCTCGAACAGTGTGCGATCTTTCACAGTGGAGCCATATGCGGACATCTCCCTCCGCATCAGGCCTTCCGTGCAGGAGGGTTCTTGACCCGGGCTTACGCCCTGAGGCAGTGTGCGCACGATCCATAGCCTGTTCGATTTCCATGAAACTCGGGACGCCCTCCATGCGCATCGACGCACCTCCACCATCCCCTCGGCACCGTCCAGGATGGCGCTCGCGCTGGAGCGCGGTCGTCGTCGTTGCGGCCCTCTCGGCAAGCGTCCTCGGTACTACGCCCGCTGCCTGGGCCGATGGGACAAGCGGCGCCTCGGCCTCACTCCTGGCCGACCCGGGGCCGCTGGACCCGGCACAGCAGGCCAGTGCGCAGGCCAAGGCCAGCGGCACAAGTGTGCCCATACCTTCGCTGACCGACGTCTACTCCACCATGGTGGCCAACCCGGACGGCACCTTCACCCAGACCCAGTCCGCAGACCCTCAGCGGGTGTTGAAGGACGGAGCCTGGGCTGACCTGAACGCCACCCTGGTCGCCAACCCCGACGGCACACTGTCGCCGAAGACCAGCAGCGAGCCGCTCACTCTGTCGGCCGGCGGCAGCGGACCGCTGGCCACCATGGCCACCACTGACGGCAAGAAGTTGTCGCTGACCGCGCCGTTCACCCTGCCCTCGCCCACCCTCAGCGGGGACACCGCGCTGTACCCAGAGGTGGCGCCCGGCATCGACCTGAGCGTCAAGGCCACGGACACCGGTGGCTTCTCCACCGTCTTTGTCGTCAAGAATGCGGCAGCAGCAGCCAACCCGCTGCTGACCCACCTGAGTTTCACCACCGCCACCACCGGCGTCAGCATCAGCGCCGACGCCCAGGGCAACCTCACCGCTGCCGACAGCACCGGCACTGCGGTGTTCAGCGCCCCCACCCCCCAGGTCTGGGACTCCAGCACCGGTGCCACCGAGTCGCCGTCCGCGACCAGCGCTACCACAGCGGCTGCGGGCACGCGCTCGGCGAACCAGCAGGCCAAGGCTGCCACCGCGCAGGACGACGCCAGCGCCACACCCACGGCGCCATCGACGGCCGCCGACGCTGGGGACGCCTCCACCACCGATGGCCCCGGCTCGGCCGCCCAGGTCGCCCCAATCGCCACCACTGCCAGCGGCAGCACGGTGACTCTGAGCCCGCCCGCCAGCGCGCTGACCGGCGCGTCGGTCACCTATCCGGTGTTCGTGGACCCGGCCTGGCTCAGCCAGAGCCCGGGCCAGCAGGGCGTCACCTGGACCCAGCAGGCCTACCCCACCACGAACAACCTCACCAACGGCGACGACAACAGCACTTCCAACAGCTCCTACCCGGGCGTGGGCGTCTGCGGCACCTACCCCGAGGGCGGCAGCTGCATTCCCAGCGACGTCGAGCGCTCGTACTGGCAGTTCGACGTCAGCCCCTTCAACACCGCGCTCATCAACAGCGCCACCTTCAACGTCTCCGAGACCTACTCCGCCGACGCCTCCTGTACCACCACCTACCCCGTGGTCGCCGCCGGAATCTGGGGCACCATCGGCCCGGGCACCACCTGGAACAACCCCCCAGCCGCTGATGTCGCCCAGTTCAGCGTCAACAAGGACGTCGGCGGCGCCGACCGGTCCGGCTGCGCGGGCAACGTCCCGGTCAGCTTCGACATCACCAGCGGCCTTAAGAACCTCTACGCCAGCCAGGGAACCGTCACCCACCTGGTCATGCGCATCCACGGCGACGAGAGCAACGCCTACGCGTTCAAGCGCTTCACCCACAAGGCCAACCTGACCATCCAGTACGACCAGGCCCCTGCGGCTCCGACCAATCTGAAGACCCTCCCCCTCAGTGGAGGCATCAACGCCGGCCTGATCAACTCCACCACCGGCACTTGGTCCGCACTGGACTACTGCACCACCACAACGGTCGGCGTCGACGACAACTGGGGCTGGGTCAACTCCTCTGGCACCACCCTGAACGCCACCGCTGCCACCACCAGCGACGCCCAGTCCCAGTACAACGTGAGTTTCCACCTGTGGGACGTCACCGACGGCACCGCCCCCGACTACAACTGGACCTCGGGCTACGCCAACAAGGGCACCAACGTCGACACCCCCAAACTCACCACCCCCGCCACCTTGCAAAACGGCCACGCCTACAACTGGGTTACCGCCGACAGCGACGGCCTGATCGGCTCACCCAACTCCGCCACCTGCCACTTCCGCGTCGACACCACCCCGCCCACCATCAGCTTCGGCGACAGCACCGACTTCCCCCGCTCCGGATCCGGGTTGTCCGCAACCAAGACCGTCGGACTGAGCGGCACCTTCCCTATCACCGTGGCCGACCCCGCCCCCAGCGGCGTCACCGGCGCCCAGGTCTCCAAGGTCGACTGCGTCCGCTACAGCTGGGACCCGACCCTGGCCACCGCCAAGTGGCAGTGCGGCGGCAGCCACACCAGCATCACGCAGGCTCCCGAACACTGGGGCACCAACATCCTCTACGCCCAGGCCATGGACTGGGCCGGCAACAAGTCTCAGATCACCAGCTACTCCTTCTACGCCCCCTGGGCCCCCACCACCTTGAACTATGGAGACGTCAACGGCGACGCACCCGTCGCCCTGCCCGACGTGGTCGCCCCCGACCCGGCCACCGGCGACCTGATCGACTACCAGCAGGCCCGCGACTTCACCCCGTCTAGTGCCATCACCGCCGGAAATATCGCCGCACCCGCCTCCCAGGCCCCCGATGGCACCAGCTGGAACGGCTACCGTGTGGTGCACCGCGGCGACATCACCGGCACCGCCAACGTCGACGACCTGTTCGTCCACAAGGACGGCACCAGCCCCACGACCCCCGGCGACCAGTGGCTGTACCTCTACGCCAACCTGGGCACCAACAACGGCCACTTCGGCAATGCAGACGGCTCCGGCATCGCCGCCGTTGCGTTGCACCGCCCAGACTGCGACCCCGCTAACGGCGACTGCACCGGCTCCCCCATCGGCGACACCTGGGCCAACTCCTACCAGATCACCCCGATCGGCTCCTCCGAGGACACCCCCGACCCCACCGGCGGCTACCAGAACGGTCTCCTGGACATCGAAGGCGGAAAGCTCTGGTTCTACGCCTACCTCGGCGGCAACGGCGCCCTGACCGCCGACGGCCAGCCCACCAAATTCGCCCCACCCATCCTGGTAGATACCACCGTCAACTGGAACAACACCGACCTCATGGTGCCCGGCGACGCAGCAGCCACCGGCCACCCCGCCCTGTGGGCCCGCGACCGCAGTAGCGGAGCCATCATCCAGTACGCCATCAAGTTCAACTCCGCGAACGTCACCGTCCCCTATGCCCCCGCCGTCGTGACCGACAACGCCACCGAGGTCACCTGCACCGACAACGGCGACGGCGTATCCAACAACTGCCCCGTCAACGAGATCACCGGCCTGACTAAGGTCAACCAGATCGGCACTGCCCCTGCCTCGGCCATCCCCACCATTGGTGCCGACTCCGATCTGACCGGAGACAACATCCCTGACCTGTGGTCCCAGTCCGCCACCGGCGCCATCACCATCTGGCCCGGCGTCACCTCCGGCGGTACCTCCGAGACCGCCGTCACCGGCCTGGGCCGGTACGACGACCAGTGGCTCCTGAACCACTCAGGCAACCCCAGCAGCGGAACCCCCGACGCCACCGACACCCCCGACGCCGCCAACGGCCGCAACCCCGCCACCGCCGGCGCCGACACCAGCTACACCGGACCCACCTACACCACCACCGACCACCCGGCCGCCCCCACGGCCGCCGGCGGATCCGCGGTCTTTAACGGCCACAACTACTTCACCACCGGCCAGACCATCACGGACAGCACCAAGGACTACACCCTGTCCGCCTGGGTCAAACTCAACGGCACCCCCACCACCGATCAGACCGCCGTGTGCCTGCGCGACGCCACCAGCGCCCGCTGCGCCGCCTACCTGCAGTACACCGGCGGCACCATCAAGAACTGGCGCTTCATCTCCCCCAGCGGCGACGGCGCCACTGTCACCTTCGCCTCGGCGGTCAGTACCAAGGCCATGACCACCGGCTGGACCCGACTGGTCGCCGTCTTCAACGCTGCAGACCCCAACGTCACTGGCTCGCAGGCCACCATGACGCTGTACGTCAACGGCACCTACGCCGCCTCGGCCACCAACCCCAGCCCCTGGGCCACTACCGGCGGCGTCCAACTCATCGGCGGCGCCACCGGCGGCACCGCCGCCCCCGGCACCATCGGCAGCTTCAACGGCAACATCGCTGACGTCCGCACCTACGCCTACGCCCTCACACCCACCGAAGTCAGCGCACTCAACTAAACCCCAGGGAACCAACCATCGGGCCCGCCCCTCAATACACCGGGGGCGGGCCCGCCTCGCATTGACGCTCGCGCCCACAGAGGGTCAGGGCAGTGGCCCCAGGCGGCGTTTGAGGGGCTGGCGGCCCTTGGGCTGGGACGGGTCCGGGAGGTGGGGCAGGGTGTGCAGGTCGCAGCTGACCGCCTTGTCGGTGCTCACGGTGACGGGCTCGCCGCAGTGGTACAGCTCCAGCGGCTGGCCGTCGGCCAGGGTGTAGGTGGCGCCGGACGGGGTGATCTCCACCTGCAGCCTGCGGCCGCGGAACTGCAGCCGGAAGGCCAGCCGGCTGAGGCGTTGCGGCAGGCTGGGGGCGAAGGCCAGCCGGTCGCCGCGCAGCCGCATGCCGCCGAGTCCGGCCACCAGGGCCGTCCAGGTACCGGCCAGCGAGGCGATGTGCAGACCGTCGCTGGTGTTGTTCTCCAGGTCGTCCAGGTCCATCAGGGCGGCCTCGCCCAGGTAGTCGTAGGCCAGCTCAAGGTGGCCTACCTCGGCCGCCATCACCGCCTGGCAGTAGGCCGACAGCGAGGAGTCACGGACCGTCAGCGGCTCGTAGTAGGCGAAGTTGCGCGCCTTCTGGCCCTGGTCGAAGGCCTCGCTGCGCAGGTACATCGCCAGCACCAGGTCCGCCTGCTTGATCACCTGCTTGCGGTACAGGTCGAAGTAGGGGAAGTGCAGCAGCAGCGGGTACTGCTCCGGGTCGGTGTGGTCGAAGTCCCAGGTCTGGTGGCCGGTGAAGTCGGCCGACTGCTCGTGCACGGCGAGGTCGTGGTTGTAGGGCAGGGCGATGGCCGCCGCCGCGTCGCGCCAGGCGGCGGTCTCCTCAGCGTCCACACCGAGGACGTGCGCCTGCTCCGGGTGGCGCTCGACCGCGTCGGCGGCGGCGCGCAGGTTCGCCTGTGCCATCAGGTTGGTGTAGACGTTGTCGTCGGCGACCGCGCTGTACTCGTCGGGGCCGGTGACCCCGTCGATGTGGAAGGCGCCGGCGCTGTCGTGGTGGCCCAGCGAGCGCCACAACCGGGCGGTCTCCACCAGCAGTTCCACCCCCACCTCGCGCTCGAAGTCGGGGTCGCCGCTGGAAGCGGTGTAGCGCACCACCGCGTCGGCGATGTCGGCGTTGATGTGGAACGCGGCCGTCCCGGCCGGCCAGTAGCCGGATCCCTCCTCGCCGTTGATGGTGCGCCAGGGGAACGCGGCCCCCTCCAGCCCCAGCAGCCGGGCCCGTTCGCGGGCCGCGCCCAGGGTGGAGTGGCGCCAGCGCAGCGCGTGCGACACCGCCTCGGGCAGGGTGGCCGCCAGCACCGGCAGCACCACGGTCTCGGTGTCCCAGAAGCTGTGCCCGTCGTAGCCGGAGCCGGTCAGACCCTTGGCACCGAGCGCCCGCTGCTCGGCCCTGGCCCCGGCCTGCAGCACGTGGAACAGGGCGAACCGCACCGCCTGCTGGATCTCCGCGTCGCCCTCGACCTCGACGTCGGCGCGCTCCCAGAAGTCGTCTAGGTACTCGCGCTGCTGCCGCAGCAGCTCGTTCCAGCCGGTGCTGCGGGCGCCCGCCATCGCGGCCTCGACCTGGTCCCGCAGCGCCGGCAGCGAACGCTCCGCCGACCAGCCGTAGGCGACGAACTTCTCCAGCCGCAGCCGTCCCCCGGGCTGCACCACCGAGGTGACCAGCAGTCGGCTGACGTTCTCGCTGAACTCGGCGAAGGTCGTGGTGCCCTCCGGTCCGTCCACCATGTGGTCGGCGGTGACCGCCATCCGCAGCCCGCTGCGCAGGGTGGAGTGGGCCAGCGCCAGCCGGGTCCCGGTCGCGTACCCGGCCTCCGGCTGCAGGGTGCGGTCCAGCGCGGCGGCGACCCGGGGGTCGGCCGACTGGCTGGGCATCTGCTCGGCCGCGACCAGCTCGGACTGGACCACGATCCGCGCCGCGCCGTCGATCGGCTCGACCTCGTAGGCGATGGCGGCGACGGCGCGCTGGCTGAAGGAGACCAGCCGGGTGGAGGTCACCCTGACGGTGCGTCCGGCCGGCGAGGTCCACTCGCAGCTGCGGCGGAGCACCCCGGCGCGCAGGTCCAGCACCCGCTCGTGGCTGTGCAGCACGCCGTAGCGCAGGTCGAAGGGCTCGTCGTCGACCAGCAGCCTGATGATCTTGCCGTTGGTGACGTTGACGACGGTCTGCCCCGACTCCGGGTTGCCGTAGCCGGCCTCGGCGTAGGGCATCGGGTGCAGTTCGTGGAAGCCGTTGAGGTAGCTGCCGGGCAGCCCGTTGGGCTCGCCCTCGTCCAGGTTGCCGCGCCAGCCGATGTGGCCGTTGGAGAGCGCGAACAGCGACTCGCTCTGCGCCAGCATGTCCAGGTCCAGCTCGGTCTCGCGCAGCGTCCAGGGATCGACGGTGTACGCGGGGTGCGGGATCATCCAGCCCCTCCAGGCAGCAGTTCGGCGAGGTCCTGCACAACAGTGTCCGCGCCGTGGGCGCGCAGTTCGTCGGCCTGGCCGACCCGGTCCACCCCGACCACGTAGCCGAACCGGCCGGAGCGGCCGGCCTCCATGCCGACCAGGGCGTCCTCGAAGACGACGGCGGCGGCCGGCTCGACGCCCAGCTCACGGGCGGCCTCCAGGAAGGTGTCCGGGTGTGGCTTGCCCGGCAGCCCGAGCCGCTGGGCGACGCCGGCGTCCACCCGGACGTCCAGCAGGTCCTCGATCCCGGCCGAGACCAGCACGTCGTGGCAGTTGGCGCTGGACGAGACCACGGCCGTGGCCAGCCCGGCCGCGCGGACCGCCTTGAGGTAGCGGACCGTCCCCGGGTAGGCCTCGACGCCCTCGGTCCGGATCTTCTGCTGGACCAGGATGTTCTTGCGGTTGCCCAGGCCCTGCACGGTGTCGCGCTCCGGCGGGTCGTCCGGGGCGCCCTCGGGCAGTTGGATGCCGCGGGCGGCCAGGAAGCTGCGGACGCCGTCGGCGCGGGGCCGGCCGTCCACGTACTCGTCGTAGTCCGCGGTCGCGTCGAACGGCGTGAAGCCGTCGCCGTCGCGGCCGCGCAGGAAAGCGTCGAACATCTGCTTCCAGGCCGCGGCATGGACGACGGCGGTGCGGGTCAGCACTCCGTCCATGTCGAACAGGCAGGCCGAGATGGAGTCCGGCAGGCCGAGGCCCACGCTGGTGCTCGGGGTGCTCATGCCGCCCGCATTCCCGGTTCCGGTGATCTCCATGCCTGCGGCCGCCCGGTCACGCCCGTTCGGAGGGTGTTCCTACCCGGGTCTCATACTGTCCCAGCGAGCCATCTGTCCCACTGGGACAGTTTGAGGAGTACAGTCGGGAACATGAGCAGCAACGAGGGCCGCAGGGTCCGCAAGGTCCAGGAGAGTCGCCGGGCCATGGCGTGCGCCGCCGTGAACCTGGTGCTGGACCGCGGGCTGGACCGGGTCACCGTCGAGGACATCAGCGAGAGCGCCGACGTCTCCCGCCGGACCTTCTCCCGGTACTTCGCCGGCAAGGAGGACGCGGTGGTCGACGGGCTGCGGGCGGACTTCGCGCGGATCAACGCGGCGCTCGCCGCCCGACCCGCCGCGGAGAACCCGCTCACGGCCTACCACCGGGCGCTGCGGGTCTGGCTGGACGGCGAACCGACCGCCTGGCCACGGCTGGAGCGCTCCGCCGACCTGCTGCGGCTGCTGCACCGGGAGACCGCACTGCTGCCCGCCTACCTGCGGGTCAGGGACGAGGCCCAGACCGCCTCGGTGCGGATCGTCGCGGAACGCCTCGGCCTGGACGCCGAGCACGACCTGCGCCCCGCGCTGGCCGTCTCGCTCGCCGCCGGGGCCTTCAGCACCGCCGTGCAGTTCTGGATCGCCCCCGGTGCGACCGCCCCGCTCCCGCAGCTCATCGACGCGGCGTTCGCGGCCCTGGCCGCCGAACCCGCGCCGAGCACCAGTACCACCACCGAGTGAAGCCAGGTACCACCATGTCCAACGCCCCCACCAGCACCATCGCCCCCGTCAACCCCGCCGAGTTCGCCGGGAGGACCGCCTTCGTCACCGGCGGCGCCTCCGGCATCGGCCTGGAGACCGCCCGCCGCCTGGCCGCCGGCGGAGCCGCCGTGGTCATCGCCGACTACGACGAGCAGGGCGCCGAGCGCGCCGCCGCGGAGCTCACCGCGGCCGGCGGCCGGGCCGCCGCCGTGCGCGTCGACGTCTCCGACCCCGAGTCGGTCCGCGCCGCGGTCGAGTTCACCGTGCGCACCTTCGGCGGCCTGAACCTGGCCGTCAACAACGCCGGGATCGCCGGCATCGCCGCCCCGACCGGCGAGTACACGGTCGAGGACTGGAAGCGGGTGATCGACACCAACCTCAACGGCGTCTTCTACTCGCTCCGCTACGAACTGCCGCAGCTGCTCGCCTCCGGCGGCGGCGCCGTGGTCAACATGGCCTCGATCCTCGGCACCAACGGCTTCGCCGGCTCCCCCGCCTACACCGCCGCCAAGCACGGAGTGGTCGGCCTGACCAAGACCGCCGCCGTGGAGTACGCCGCCCAGGGCGTCCGGGTCAACGCCGTCGGCCCCGGCTTCATCGACACCCCGCTGCTGCGCAACGCCGACGCCCCGCAGCGCGAGTACCTGGTCTCGCTGCACCCGCAGGGCCGTCTGGGCACCGCCGCCGAGGTCGCCGAGCTGACCGTCTTCCTGCTCTCCGACCGCGCCTCCTTCGTCAACGGCAGCTACCACCTGGTCGACGGCGCCTACGCGGCGCGCTGAGAAGCAGAGTCGGAAACAGAGATACAGAGCAGAGACACAGAGCACGGAAAGAGGGTTCATGATGTCCGCCGCAGTACCGACCGAGAAGATGAAGGCCGTCCAGTACCGCGCCGTCGGCGCCGACCCCGAGGTGGTCACCGTCGACCGCCCGGAGCCCGGCCCCGGGCAGGTGCTGCTGAAGGTCACCGCCGCCGGGGTGTGCCACTCCGACATCGCCGTGATGAGCTGGCCGGCCGAGGCGCTGCCGTTCCCGCTGCCGCTCACCCTCGGGCACGAGGGCGCCGGCACGGTCGCCGCGCTGGGCGAGGGGGTCACCGGCTTCGAGCTGGGCAACTCGGTGGCGGTGTACGGGCCCTGGGGCTGCGGCAGCTGCCTGATGTGCGCCCAGGGCAAGGAGAACTACTGCCTGCGCGCCGAGGAGCTGGGCATCCGCCCGCCCGGCCTGGGCGCGCCCGGCGCCATCGCCGAGTACATGATCGTGGACGACCCGCGCCACCTGGTCCCGCTGGGCGACCTCGACCCGGTCACCGCGGTGCCGCTCACCGACGCCGGTCTGACGCCGTATCACGCCATCAAGACCTCGCTGCCCAAGCTGGTCCCCGGCAGCACCGCCGTGGTGATCGGCACCGGCGGTCTCGGGCACGTCGCCATCCAGCTGCTGCGCGCGCTGACCCCGGCGCGGGTGATCGCCCTGGACGTCAACGACGAGAAGCTGGCGCTGGCCCGCGAGGTCGGCGCGCACGAGACCGTCCTGTCGGACCAGCACGCGGCCGCGAAGGTCCGCGAACTGACCGGCGGCCTGGGCGCCCAGGCCGTGTTCGACTTCGTCGGCGCGCCGCCCACCGTGGCCACCGCGACCGCCTGCGCCGCCGTGGAGTCGGACGTCACCATCGTCGGCATCGGCGGCGGCGCCGCGACCGTCGGCTTCGGCGCCACCCCCTACGACGCGGCGGTCCGCGCCCCCTACTGGGGCAGCAGGTCCGAGCTGATCGAGGTGCTGGACCTGGCCCGGTCCGGCGCCATCGACGTCCATGTGGAGACCTACGGCCTGGACGACGCCCCCAAGGCCTACCAGCGGCTGCACGAGGGCCGGATCAACGGCCGCGCCGTGATCCTGCCGAACGGCTGACCCAACTGCTGACCGAACGGCTGACCGGCCGACTGAACCCCCGGCACTCCCGGGCCGGTCTCAGTCGGCCGGCCCGGCGGCCAGGGTCACCGTCCGGCTGTGGGTCGCACCGGCCTGGTCGGTCCACTGGACGGTGACCCGGTCGCCGGGGCGGTGGCCGGTCACCAGGGTGGTGAGCGCGCCCGGGTCGGTCACCGACCGGCCGTCGAACGAGGTGATCAGGTCCCCGGCCACCAGGCCCGCCCTGGCCGCCGGGGATCCGTCCACCACTCCGGCGACCACGGCCCCGGGCGAGCCGTCGAAGGTGGCGTCGACCTGGAGGCCCAGCATCGCGGTGGCCCCGATGTGGATGCCGTCCACGGCCCGGCCGCCCTCGATGGCGTCGACCACGGTACGGGCGGTGGCGATCGGGGTGGCGAAGCCCGCCGACCCGGCGTTGCCGGTGCCGCCCCGGAACCTGAAGCCCTCGGACGCGGCGGTGTCCACGCCGACCACCGAGCCGGAGCGGTCCAGCAGCGGTCCGCCCGAGTCGCCGGGCTGCACCGCGGCGTCGACCTGGATCATGCCGGTCAGCTGCTCGGACTCCCCGGTGGCGTCGTCCCCGGCGGTGATCGACCGCTGAAGACCCGTCACCTGCCCTGCGGCCGCCGTGGGGACGCTGCCCTTGCCGCCGGCGTTGCCCACCGCGGTGACCGGGTCGCCGACCGCCAGGCGGGTCGAGTCGCCGAGCCGCACCGTGGCCAGCCCCGAGGCCCCCTTCAGCTGGATCACGGCCAGATCGTGGCCGCGGTCGTAGCCGACCACGGTCGCGGGGTAGCTGCGTCCGTCGCCGACGTCCACGGCGGAGATCTCGGTGGCGCCGTTGACCACGTGGTTGTTGGTCAGCACCTCGCCCGAGGGGGTCAGCACCATGCCGGTGGCCGCCGCCCGCGCACCCTGGTAGCCGAGCACCACGTTGATGTCCACCAGGCCCTTCTCGACCGTGGCCAGGGTGAGCGTGGCCTCGGCGGAGGGCGGGGCGGATCCGCTCCGCCCGGCCGTACCGCTCGCCGTGCCGCCCGGTCCCGCCACGCGGCCGCTGCCGTGCCCGTCCCTGCTGCTCGCCCAGACCGCGGCCACCAGGACGACCACCAGCACCAGCAGTACCAGCGACCCGCGCCTGGGGGCGCGGCGGCCCGTGTCCGTCCCACTCATGTCTCTACATGTGCCCGGTGTGGGACGGCGCGAACGTCAGCCGACGCGCACCCGCGCCGACCGGACGTCGCGGTGCCACAGCACGCCCACGCACACCGCGATCCACACCGCCAGCACCACGACCGCCCTGACCACGCCGTCGTTGTCGAAGTAGGCCACGCCCTGGACGGCCCGGACCCCGACGCCCACCGGCAGCACCGCGGAGAGCGGGTGCAGCCAGGCCGGCAGGAAGTCCGGGGGCAGTATGCCGCCGCTGGTGGCGTTGCCCAGGATGAGCAGCAGCACCGAGGAGACGCTGACCCCCGCCGGGCCCAGCAGCCGCACCAGCGCCATGGTCGCCCCGCCGACGGCGGCCGCCATCAGCGCGGTGAGCCCGGTGACGGCGAGGAAGGGACCGGGCAGCGCGCCGAAGGCGGTGCCGGCGATGGCGGCCACGGCCAGCCCGCCGACCGCGCTGAAGAAGGCCAGACCGGCCATCCGCCAGCGGAACTCCAGCCTGGGGGCCATCTGGTAGGTCATGGTGCCGAACAGGAAGCCGGCCAGCACCAGGCCGAAGGCGGAGTAGAAGATGGACAGGCCGCGGGTGTCCCCGCTGGATGCGGGCCGGACGTCCTGGGCGGCCGAGGTCTTTCCGTGCAGGAAGGTCCCTTCGAGCAGCGCGGTGACCGAGGGTCCGTTGGCGCTGCTGTAGAGCAGCACCGGGCTGCCGTTCGGGCCCGTGGCGTCGTAGGCCGCGTAGACGTCGCGGTGCTGCACGGCGCCGCGGGCCGAGTCCAGGTCGGGGTAGACCCGCAGGTCGAAGCCGGCGTGCTCGGCGGACGCGGCCTGCTGGGAGGTGGACCCGACGACGGCCACCGGCAGCTGGTGCGGCCGGGGTGCGTGGAAGGCGGCGAGGTAGACGCTGACGAAGATCGCCCCGATCACCAGCACGATGAGAGCGGGCAGCAGCGCTCCCCTGGCCCCGGTCGCGCCGACGCGGGCGGCGGGCTCGTCCACGACGTGCTCGTGCACGACGACATGTGCGTGCGGGTGCGGCTCGGGGCGGGCGTGCCGCGCCGTGGTTTCGGCATCATGGTCGGACACGACTGGGGACACGTGCGGTCCTCTCGTAATAGTTAAATATAAGGTGCCTGCTGATCGTAACAGCCAACCATCAGGTGCCTTATAACATTCCCGGAGCCAGGAGTCCCCCAGGTGATCGACGACCCGTCCACCCGAACCAGCTATCTGGCCTGGCAGTTCGCGCA
This sequence comes from Streptacidiphilus jeojiensis, assembly GCF_042510965.1. Taxonomy (NCBI): domain Bacteria; kingdom Bacillati; phylum Actinomycetota; class Actinomycetes; order Kitasatosporales; family Streptomycetaceae; genus Streptacidiphilus; species Streptacidiphilus jeojiensis. The sequence goes on along the minus strand of NZ_JBEUKS010000006.1, from coordinate 334,947 downwards.
GGCCGTGGCGCTGCGACTGGAGCGGACGCTGCGCCCGCTGGATCTCAGCCTCGCCCAGCACAACGCGCTGGTGCAGGCGGCCCTGTCGCCCGGGATCTCCAGCGCGGCCGTCGCCCGGCGGGCCGGGATGACCGCCCAGTCCATGGGCACCGCCGTCAACGGCCTGCTCGACCGCGGGCTGCTGGAACGCCGGCCGCACCCGACCAACCGCCGGGTGATGCAGCTCCACCCCACCGAGTCCGGACTGGCCCTGGTCCAGGTCTCCCAGGTGGCCATCGAGGAGTCCAACGCCAACCTCTTCGAGACCCTCTCCGACGAGGACGAGGCTGTACTCGCCGGGCTGCTGCGGCGGCTGGTGCAGCACACCAACCCGGACGCGCTGGACCTGAGCCGCTCGCACCCGGACTGAGCGGCGGGCGCGGGGCGACAGGGCGCCGGGCGGCGGGGCACCACACACCGGCGCGTCAGGATCGCGTAAGGATCCGCTACGGCCCCGTCAGGGCGCCGTCAACGCCGCCCACCGCCGCCCCGGCCCGCCCTGTAATGGAGGTGCAGCAGTGCACTCCTAGACCAGGCGAGCGGGAGGCCACCATGTCGTACACACTCCTCCGCCCCACGGCCCGCAGCAGGGCCCTCCCCGTGGCCACCGCGACCGGCCGGCAGGCCGGCCTGCGGGCCCCGATGCTGGCGGTGCTCTCCTTCGCGGTCGCCGCTCCGCTGTCGGTGCTGCTCGCCGCCGTCGGTGAGCGGCCCTACCCGGTGTTTGAACTGGTGGTGATGTCGCTGGCGGCCTTCGCCGTGGGCTGCGCCGCCGACCTGGCCGGCAGTGTGCTGGTCGGCCTGGTGTTCTGGCTGTTCCTGGACGGCTTCGACCTGGGCCGCTGGGGAGTCCTCGGCTGGGACGGGCACACCTCGGCGGTCCGACTGGCCGTGCTGGTGGCCGCCGGCGTGGTCGGAGCAGTGGTCGGGACAGCGGTGCGGGCAGCGCAACGCAACGAGAGCAGTGATCTGGACGAGGACGCCCCGGGGGACGCGATCGACCGGATCGAGGAGATCCCCGGCGCCCTCCCCAAAGGCTGAGCCCCTGAAGGCTGAGCCCCTGAGGACTGAGCCTCTAAAGACTGAGCGCCGCCAGCAGGATCGCGCTGACGCTGCCGGCCTCGGTGATCTCGCCCCCACGCACCGCCGCCACCGCCTCCGCCACGGTCCGCCAGTGCAGCGTCATCCCCTCCTCGCTCGCCTCCCGGGCCAGCGTGCCGGGGGTGAGGTCGCGGGCCAGGAACAGATGCGCCCGGGCCGGGGTGGCAGTGGGCAGTTGCTCGACGACGCCGAGCGGGTCCAGCCGTCCGGCGCGCCAGCCGGTCTCCTCCTCCAGCTCGCGCCGGGCCGCCGCCTCGGGCTCCTCGGTGCGCTCCACTCCCCCGCCCGGGACCAGCAGCAGCCGACGCCGCTGCAGGTAGAACTCGTCCTCCACCAGCGCGATCCGGCCCTCCGGGTCGACCGCGACCACCCGGACGGCGTCGGCAAGGTCGACCCACTCCCAGGTGCCGGTGACCCCCTCGGCGATCAGGACCTCGTCCTGGAAGGCGCTGATGAAGCGGCCCTCGGTGAGCTGGCGTCGGCTGACTGTGGGCCAGGGGCTCATCTGCGGCGGCCTTCCGTCGGACGGATTCGGTGGGCCCAACTCTCCCATCCGGCGCGACACCCCGTCCGGGCTTGCCGCAGACCGGCCATCTGACGGCCATACGGTGGCAAACTCCACGGGGTGGCATGCACCGAGCACGGTCGCCGACGATGGCGGGGGGCGTCGCCAGGACGCTTGGGGATCGCCGGCGTGGGGCAGAGGGCCACAGACGGCGGGCGCGACGAGGGGAGAGTCCCATGGCACTGGACGACGGCGGCCCGGGTTCCGAGCGGGCGCTGATCCACGGCACCGACCTGCTCTCCGACCTGCGGATCGACTACACCGACCAGGACGAGCCGGTGCTGATCCGCCCGGACGGCAGCGCCGTCGAGACCTGGCGGGAGAACTACCCCTACCAGCACCGGATGCAGCGCCCCGAGTACGAGCACCACAAGCGGCAGCAGCAGATAGAGCTGCTGAAGCTGCAGAGCTGGGTGAAGACCACCGGCCAGCGCATCGTCATCCTCTGCGAGGGCCGGGACGCCGCCGGCAAGGGCGGCACCATCAAGCGCTTCACCGAGCACCTCAACCCGCGCGGCACCCGGGTCGTCGCCCTGCAGAAGCCGACCGAGCGGGAGAGCGGCGAGTGGTACTTCCAGCGCTACGTCGCGCACCTGCCCACCGCGGGCGAGATCGTGCTGCTGGACCGCTCCTGGTACAACCGGGCCGGGGTGGAGCGGGTGATGGGCTTCTGCAGCAACGACGAGTACGAGCGGTTCATGCGGCAGGCGCCGGCCTTCGAGCAGATGCTGGTGGACGACGGCATCGCGCTGGTCAAGTTCTGGTTCTCGGTCTCCCGCGAGGAGCAGCGCACCCGTTTCACGATCCGTCAGATCGACCCGGTGCGGCAGTGGAAGCTCAGCCCGATGGACCTGGCCTCGCTCGACCTGTGGGACGAGTACACCGCCGCCAAGGTGGCCATGTTCCAGGAGACCGACACCAAGCAGGCGCCCTGGACCGTGGTGAAGAGCAACGACAAGAAGCGCGCCCGGGTCGAGGCCATGCGCAGCGTGCTGGACCGCTTCGACTACACCGACAAGGACGGCGCGATCGTCGGGGTGCCCGACCCGCGGATCGTCGGTGCGGCGGCCAACCTGCTGGAGGCGGGCGAGGAGAGCGGGCGGTGACCCGCACCAGGCTCTACCGCGACGGCAGGCTGGACCTGGAGGACTTCCCGGTCGAGGACATCTCCGACTACGTCTGCCAACCGGACTGCACGGTGTGGCTGGACCTCTGCGACCCCACCTCCGACGACTTCGCCATGATCACCGAGGAGTTCGGGCTGCACGCCCTGGCCGTGGAGGACGCCGGCGACGAGCGGCAGCGGCCCAAGCTGGACCGCTACCGCACCCATCTCTTCCTCAGCGCCTACTCGGTCGGGCCCGGGAGCGCGGACGAGGTCGCCGCCTTCATCACCCCCAACGCGCTGATCACCATCCGCAAGGAGGGGCGCTTCGACATCGACCCGGTGGTCGCCCGCTGGGACGACTCCCCCGACCTGGCCAAGGAGGGCGTCGGCTACCTGCTCCACGGGCTGCTCGACTACGTCGTGGACAGCCACTTCACCGCCGTGCAGCGACTCGACGAGCAGATCGAGGCGCTGGAGGGTCTGCTGTTCGAGGACCACGGCGACGCGATCAGGACCGTCCAGCGCCGCTCCTACGAGCTGCGCCGGGACCTGGTGCGGCTGCGCCGGGTGGTGCTGCCGATGCGCGAGGTGGTCAACACCCTGCTGCGGCGCGACCTCCATGTGGTCGGCGACACGATGATGCCGTACTACCAGGACGTCTACGACCATGTGCTGCGGGCCACCGAGTGGACCGAGTCGCTGCGCGACCTGGTCACCTCGGTCATGGAGACCAACCTCACGGTCCAGGGCAACCGGATGAACCTGATCATGAAGAAGGTGACCAGCTGGGCGGCGATCATCGCCGTCCCGACCGCGGTCACCGGCTTCTACGGCCAGAACGTGCCCTACCCGGGCTTCGGCACCCACGTCGGCTTCTGGGTGTCGACGGTGGTCATGGTCGTGCTGTCGGTCCTGCTCTACCTGGTCTTCCGGCGCCGGGACTGGATCTGACGGCGGCTTACCGGACGGCGGGCCGGCTGACGCCTGACTCGCTGACGCCTGACTCGCTGACGGCCGTCAGGTGCACCAGGGTGCTGGCCCAGTCGCCCTCCGGGAGTTCCAGCGGCAGACCGCGGGCCAGCAGCACCGCGCCGTGGTGCAGCCGGCCGGTGGCCGCGTCCCGGTAGCGGGCGTCCGGACGCAGCCCCTGCAGCCGCAGCACCGGTGCGCCCTCGCCCATGGAGCGGGACCGCCGGTAGGCGAGGACGGCGCTCTCGGTCCCGTCCGCCGCCACGAACTGGACCGCGCTCAGCTCCTGTTCGGGCCCGCGCAGCCGGTACTGCTCGCCCTGCTGCACCAGCGGCCGGACCGCCTTGTAGGCGGCCACCAGCTCGGCGGCCCGCGCCAGCTCCTCCTTGGTCCACTCGGCCAGGTCGCCGCCGATGCCCAGGGCTCCGGCCATCGCCGAGTGGAAGCGGAAGTCCAGCGGGGTGCTGCGCCGGGTGAACGGGTTGGGGCTGTCGGTGACCCAGGCGCCCATCACCTGCGCGGGGTGCAGCTGGGAGAAGCCGTACTGGATGTGCAGCCGGTCCGCCGGGTCGGTGTTGTCGGAGGTCCACACCTGGTCGGTACGGGCGAGCAGGCCGAGGTCGGTCCGACCGCCGCCGCTGGAGCAGTCCTCGATCCGGACCGAGGGGTGGTCGGCCCGCAGCCGGTCCAGCACCGCGTAGAGGTTCCGGGTGTAGTCGGTCCAGAGCCGGTCGTCGCCGCCCGCGCCGACCGGTCCGGCCTCGGTGAAGGGACGGTTCATGTCCCATTTGAGGAAGTCGATGGCGTTGTCGCGCAGCAGCCCGTCGATGGTGCCGTGCAGCCAGTCGGCCACCTCCGGCCTGGCCAGGTTGAGCACCAGCTGGTTGCGCAGTTCGGTGCGACGGCGGTGCGGCTGGTGCAGCACCCAGTCGGGGTGGGCGCGGTAGAGGTCGCTGTCCGGGTTGGTCATCTCCGGCTCGACCCAGAGGCCGAACTCCATGCCCAGGCCGTGCACATGGTCGATCAGCGGGGCCAGGCCGTCCGGGAAGCGGTCCGGGTTGGGCGTCCAGTCGCCGAGCCCGGCGGAGTCGTTGGTGCGGGCGCCGAACCAGCCGTCGTCCATCACGAACAGTTCCACGCCCATCGCGGCGGCCCGGTCGGCCAGCGCCTTCTGGTTCTCCAGGCCGATGTCGAAGTAGGTGGCCTCCCAGGAGTTGTACAGCACCGGGCGCAACTCGTCGGGGTGCTCCAGTACTTCGGACCTGATGTGCCGGTGCCAGGCACGGCTGGCGGCGCCGAAGCCGCCCTCGCTGTACAGGCCGAGACTGGCCGGAGTCTCCAGCTCCTGCCCCGGGGCCAGCAGTTGCACCATCGGTGTGTGCTGCACACCCGCCGAGACCGACGCCTGGCCGGCGGGCAGCCGCTGCACCGTCAGCTGCCAGCTGCCGCTCCAGGCCAGCGCGCAGCCGTAGACCGCGCCGCCGGTCTCGGTGGCGGTGCCGTCGTCGAGCATCGCCCAGGGCTGCGCATGGTGGCCGCTCACTCCACGACGGCTGGTCAGCACCGTTTCCCCGTAGGCGAGTTCACTGCGGGTCAGCTGCGATTCGGCGGCCCACTGGCCGTGCACCTGGCTGAGCCGGTAGCCGTCCAGCGGCGGCAGCACCCAGGTGGCCGAGTCGGCCCGCAGGACGGCCACCGGCTCAGCCGTCTCCGGCCGCCCCTCGACCGGACCGGTGTGCCGCAGCCGCAGCCGGCGCTCGATGACGTCGCTGCCGGGCCGCAGCAGGTAGCGGGTCTCGACCGCCAGCGGGTAGTAGCCGTCGGCGAACTCCAGCACCAGCTCGGCGGGGGCTCCGTCGGCCCCTCCCTCGATCCGGTGCCCGGTCAGTTCCAGTTCCAGGTCCCGGGTTCCGTCGGCGAAGCGGACCTGCAGTCCGGCATGGCCGAAGCGGGCGCCGCCGGCCGCCGCCAGGTCCAGTCGGCCGTCGGCGGCGACCTGGAAGCCGCGGTGCACCGGCGCCGGGAAGTCCAGCAGCGAGACCGCCTGCTCGGCGTCCAGCCGGGGACCCCAGTGCAGTCCGTGCAGCAGACCCTCGCCGTCGAGGTGCAACACGTAGCTGGACTGCGGTCCGCTGAGGATCCAGAGCTGCTGTTCCGGGACGTGGACGATCTGCGGCACGACGACTCCCACTTTCGGCCCGACTGCCTGACTGCAGGGCGATAACAGATCAGAACAGAGACTGGAAACAGTAGTCAACATACTTCAACACCCGACTTGATCGTCAGGGGTCGGAGCAGTGCGGTCAGCCGTGCCGGTGGCCGGCCCCGGAACCGGTCGGCGCCGCCGCCGCGGCGGCGATCAGGGCGTGCAGCCGGTGGCCGACCTGCTCGGCGTCGGGGAGCGGCTCGCCGAAGGCCAGCCGGACGTCCCGGTGCGCGCCGGCGTACTCCAGCCGCAGCACGATGCCGTAGCGGTCCAGCGCGTACGGCACCAGTCGGCGGGCGCCGCACAGCAGTTGCGGTCCGATCAGTCCGGTCAGCGCGGTCACGTGGTCCTGGTGGTCCTCGTCGAGGTGCAGCAGCAGCGCCGCCTCCACGGCCGCCAGCGGGTCCGGCTCGGCCGCGAGCAGCCGGGCCGGGTCGACCAGGGTCTCGGCGCCGTCGGCGTCCAGGACGATCTGGCGCAGGTCGAGCCGCAGCAGCCGCAGGCCGTCCCGGGTCGGCCGGGAGGCGCGCAGCCGTCCGGCGATGCAGACCTGGGCGCGGACCCGGTTGCCGGCCGGGAGCGGGGCCAGGTCGGTCCACTCCAGCAGGACCGGCAGCCCGGCCGAGCCCGCGACCACCACCTCCCGGGTGAGCCGGCACTCGGCCGGGGCGCGCAGGGCCAGACCGGCGGCGTCGGCGACGACCAGGTCCGGACCGTGGAGGTCGTGCCGGCCGCCGTTGGCGGCCGCGGTCAGCGAGGTGGCGGCCTGCAGCACGCTGCGCACCCGCTCGGCTTCGCTGGGCTCGACAGGTTCGGCGGCGGCGTTCTCGGCAGGCTTCACTCGACCCTCCATTTGATTAGGTAAGGCTTACCTTAGCTAATGGGGGATCCGCTGCCAACCTCGCCCCGCCGACGCATCGGGGGTGACGGCCGATCAGGGATCGACGGCGAGGAATCAGGGGTTGATGGCGAGGAAGAGGAAGGCCGCCAGCAGCACCAGATGCACTCCGCCCTGCAGCCGGGTGGCCCGCCCCGGGACCACGGTGAGGATGCTGACCACCACCGTCAGCCCCAGCAGCACCAGTTGGGTCGGTCCGAGCCCCAGCAGCAGCGGGCCCTTCAGCCAGATCGTGGCGACCGCGATGGCCGGAATGGTGAGCCCGATGCTGGCCATGGCGGAGCCGTAGGCGAGGTTGAGGCTGATCTGGACCCGGTGCCGGCGGGCCGCCCGCACCGCCGCCAGGGTCTCCGGCGCCAGCACCAGCAGGGCGATGACCACACCGACGAAGGACGGCGGGAAGCCCACCGCCGCGACGGCGTCCTCGATGGTGTGGGACTCGACCTTGGCCAGTCCGACCACGTCGACCAGGGCGACCAGCAGCAGCCCCAGGCTGATCACGGCGGCCTTGAGACTGGCCGGGGCCGCGTGCGCCTCCGGCTGCTCGGGCGCCTCGGGCGGGGCGACCGGCAGGAAGAAGTCCCGGTGCCGGCCCGCCTGGGTGGACACGAACAGCAGGTAGAGCACCAGCGAGGCCAGCGCGGCGAAGGTGAGCTGGGTGGAGGAGAACTCCGGCCCGGGGGCACTGGTGGTGAAGGTCGGCAGCGCCAGGCTCAGCGCGCTGAGCGCGGTCACGGTGGCCAGCGCGGCCCCGGTGCCCTCGGAGTTGAACAGCGCCATCCCGTAGCGGAGCGCGCCGACCAGGAGCGAGATCCCGACGATGCCATTGGTGGTGATCATGACGGCGGCAAAGACGGTGTCCCTGGCCAGCGAGGCGCTGTCGTCGCCGCCCGAGATCATCAGGGTGACGATCAGCGCCACCTCGATCACGGTGACCGCCACCGCCAGCACCAGCGACCCGAACGGCTCGCCGACCCGGTGCGCGACCACCTCGGCGTGGTGCACGGCGGCGAGCACCGCCGCGGCCAGTACCGCGGCGATCACCACGGCCAGCACCGGGTCGATGTGCCGTCCCCAGGTCAGCACCAGGAGGACCAGCGCGATCGCCGGGGCGATGACCGTCCAGGAGAGCAGCGGGGAGCGACCGGAGTCCGACATAGGGTCAGACTGTCACAGCGAAACCGACATTCAGGATATTGAGGACAGCTGACGCCGCCACCCGGGTCAGCCTGACCGGCGGGGCAGCCGGGTCGACGGGTCAGCCGGGTCGGCGTCAGCGGTGCACCGTGTTGATCGCGACCACCACCGCGGCCACCACCAGCACCACCGCCACCAGGTCCGAGCCGACCGCCACCCGGGCGGTGTGCTGGGAGCAGCGCTTGAAGTAGCCCTTCGCCGGATTGCGGCAGCGGGCCCTGGTGGCCCGGTCGTAGGCCCCGCAACGGCGCGTCATCCCCATCGACCCGCCCCACAGCAGTGCGATGGCGATCAGTACGATCATCGCCCGACCCCCTCCCGTCCTAGCCACCCTGACGGATACTCAACTGGCGCGCAACGGTGGCGGATCGGCCAGGCTCAGCCCGACGTGGCGGAGGCGACCGCCCGGCCGGCCTTGTCCCAGTTCTGCCGCAGGGTGTCCAGGTACGACTGGGCCATCGAGCCGAGCTTCACCCCGCGGGCGAAGGCCCGCATGTTGGAGGCCCCGGTGTTGTAGCCGAGGGCCAGCAGCTCGTCCTGGGTCAGGCTGCCGGTGTGCTGCGCGGGCAGCTGGGTCCTGAGGTCGTGCAGGAACCAGGCCTCGGCCTCGATCGCGAGGTCCGGATGGTCCGGCAGCTCGGTCCAGCTGCGATCGGCGAAGGAGCGGCCCCGCTTGGTCTCGTCGAAGGCCGCCTCGTGCATGTTGGCGATGCCGAAGGACGCGCCGGGCTTCAGCTTCTGCCAGGCCCGCTCGCTGGCGGCGTCGTGCGGCTTGTAGGACTCGTTGTAGAGGATCGCCATCAGCAGTTGCGGGTCGATCCCGGCCTGCCTGCCGTACCTGACCGTGTCGGCGGCGTAGTGCGCCGGGTCGTAGGGCTGGACCACTCCGGTCTCCGGGGCGGAGGCCGAAGCCGAAGGGGCCACCGCGCTCCTGGACGCGGAACCGGTTGAGGACTGCGACGGTGCGGCGGCCGCCGTGCCGGAGTCATGGCCGCCGGGCCGGGCGATCCAGCCGATCACCACGACCGCCGCCAGCACCAGGAACCAACCCCACCGTGACTTCCGCTGCTCCCCCGGCATCCTCCGCCTCCCACCGCTCCCGGCCCGCCGGCCGCCATCGTGCCTGGTACCGGGCGACGACCCGGTACCAGGCAACCTATCTCCTGCCTGGCAGACTCTCGGCCATGAACGACAGAAGGACGATCTGCGTCGTCGGCATCGGCGCGGGCGACCCGGACCACCTCACCCTGCAGGCGGTCAAGGCGCTCAACCGCGCCGAGGTCTTCTTCCTGCTCGACAAGGGCCGGGAGAAGTCCGATCTGACCGGGCTGCGCGAGGAGATCCTGGACCGGCACGTGGACCACCCCTACCGGGTGGTGCAGGCCACCGACCCCGAGCGCGACCGCACCGCCGCCACCCCCGGCTACACCCCGGCCGTGGACGACTGGCGTAGCCGCCGGGCCGACATCTACGAACGGCTCGTCAGGGACGAACTTCCGGAGGGCGGTTGCGGCGCCTTCCTGGTCTGGGGCGACCCCTCGCTCTACGACAGCACGCTGGCGATCCTGGCCGAGGTGCGCGGCCGTGGCACGGTGGACTTCGACTGCGAGGTGGTCCCCGGCATCAGCAGCGTCTCCGCGCTGGCCGCCCGGCACCGCACCGGCCTGAACCGGGTGGGCCGGCCGGTGCAGATCACCACCGGCCGCAGGCTGGCCGAGGCCGGGGGGCTGCCGGAGGGCGTGGACGACCTGGTGGTGATGCTGGACGCGCACCAGTCCTTCGCCGGTCTCGACCCGGAGCTGGAGATCTTCTGGGGCGCCTACCTCGGGACCGCCGACGAGATCCTGGTCTCGGGACGGCTCGCCGAGGTCGCCGAACGCATCCTGGCGCTGCGGGCGGAGGCCCGGGCCCGCAAGGGCTGGATCATGGACACCTATCTGCTGCGCCGGCCGTGACCAGCCCGTCGCACCGCAGCCCGTCGCACCCCAGCCCGTCGCACCCGCTGCACGTCCTGGTCCTCGGCGGCACCGCCCAGGCCCGGCTGCTGGCCGCCGAACTCGCCGACGACCCGTCACTGACCGTCACCAGCTCGCTGGCGGGCCGGGTGGCCCAGCCGCTGCTGCCGCCCGGCCGGGTCCGGATCGGCGGCTTCGGCGGCGCCGAGGGCCTGTCCCGCTGGCTGCGCGAGCACCGGGTCGCGGCGGTCGTCGACGCCACCCATCCCTTCGCCGTCACCATCAGCGCCAACGCGGCCGGGGCCGCGGCGGCCACCGGTGTGCCGCTGCTGGCGCTGCGCCGGCCGGGATGGACGGCGGGTCCGGGCGACCGCTGGCATCCGGCCGCCTCGCTGGAGCAGGCCGCCGCGCTGCTGTCCGCCCCCGGGCTGACGCCCGGACCCGCGGCGGCCACGGCCGCCGCGGACCGGCGGGTGTTCCTGACCACCGGACGCGGCGGGCTGGCGGCCTTCGCCGGGCTGCCGCAGCACTTCCTGGTGCGCTCCGTCGACGCCCCGGAGCCGCCGCTGCCGGCCCGGGTCCGGGTCCTGCTGGACCGGGGCCCCTTCACCCTGGACGGCGAGCGCGCGCTGCTGCGCGAGCACCGGATCGACGTCCTGGTCACCAGGGACAGCGGCGGCACCGCCACCGCGCCCAAGCTCGCCGCCGCCCGCGAGGCCGGGATCCCGGTGGTCGTGGTGACCCGCCCCGCCCCGCCCCCCGGCGTGCCGACGGCCGCCGACACCACCGCCGTACGAGCCTGGCTGCGCGGGCTGCGGGCCTGAACCTGTACCGGATCTGTGCTGAACCTGTGCTGTCGCCTGCGCGTACCTGAGGATGCGGACCCGCCTAGGCGGGCCGGTGGACCGGCTGCGACGCAACGGGCGCGGCGGCGGTCCCGGCGGAAGAAGATCCGTCATGATCCGAAAGAATCGTGTCCTTACCGGAGTGCTCGCCGCAGGCGCCGTCGCGGCCCTCGCGGCAGGCTGCTCCAGCAGCGGCACCAGCAGTGCCTCCTCGTCCGCGCCGACCACGGCAGCCGCCAGCGGATCGCCGGCCGGCGGATCCGCGGCGGGCGGCAGCACCACCCTGAAGACCGCCTCCTCGGCCGACGGCCAGATCCTGGTCGACGGGTCCGGGCGGGCGCTCTACCTGTTCGAGGCCGACACCGGCACCACCTCCGCCTGCAACGGCGCCTGCGCGGTCGCCTGGCCGCCGGACCACGCCACCGGAACACCGGTCACCAGCGGGCTCACCGCCTCGATGGTCGGCACCAGCACCAGGGCCGACAAGTCGACCCAGGTCACCTACGGCGGCCATCCGCTCTACTACTTCGTCAAGGACACCAAGGCCGGTGACATCAACGGCCAGGGCGTCACCGCCTTCGGCGGCGCCTGGTACCTGGTCGCCCCCGACGGCAGCGCGATCACCGGCTCCGGGAGCGCACCCAGCACCTCGCCCAGCAGCTCCGGCGGCTACGGCGGCTACTGAGCGGCGAGCGGCACCCGCCGGTCCGCGGTCCGGGAGCGACGGACCCAGCGCAGCACCAGCAGGCTGGCGACCGCGGCCAGCGCGCACCAGGTCGACACGAAGGCCGTCTGCCACAGCAGCAGGCAGACCACCGCCCCCACGCCGCAGGCCACCCCCACCGCACGGATGTCGCGCTGCCCGCTCGCGAGCAGCGCGCCCACCGTGGCCAGCAGGTATCCGGCACCGATCGGCACCGGACGGCCCACCCCGACGCCGTAGCGCAGGGTGTGCCCGTCGATCTGCGCACTGACCCCGTGCCGGGCCACCGCGACGGCCAGCACCACCGAGACCACCAGGCCGAGGAGCACCAGCGCCAGCAGCAGCCGGCGCCGGGCCGGCGAGACCGCGGCCCGTACCGCCAGCAGCACCCCGACCGGCACCAGCAGCGGCAGCAGCGGATAGGCGATCACGGCCCAGGCCGTCCGCGCCACTGCGGCCGTACCGGCACCCACCTCGCCTTCTGCGCCGCGCCAGACGACCGACTCGATCAGCTGGTGCAGGCCCAGCACCAGCGGCAGCGCGGCCAGCAGTGCGTCACGGCCGCGACGCACCGAGGCCAGCGTGACCACCCCGACGGCGGTGACGGCGCCGCCCGCGACCAGGTCGGCGGTCGAACTCCAGCACATCGCACCAACGTAGCCGCCGTACGGGGGGATCGCTGGTTCAGCGTGCCGCAACGGGGGAGGACTCCATCCATGGCAACCATCGGACTCATCGGCAGCGGCAACATCGGCCAGGCCATCGCCAGGCAGGCGGTCGCCCACGGACACAACGTCGTGCTCAGCAACTCGCGCGGCCCGGAGACCCTGGCCGACGTCGTGGCCGCGCTCGGCCCGCTGGCGAGCGCGGCCACGGCGGCGGAGGCGGGCGCGACGGGCGACCTGGTCGTGGTCACCGTCCCGTTCAAGAACTACACCCGGATCCCGGCCGAGCCGCTGGGCGGCAAGACCGTGATCGACACCAACAACTACTACTTCGAGCGGGACGGCCACTTCCCGGACATCGACAGCGGCCGGACCTCGGTGAGCGAGGTGCTCGCCGCCCATCTGCCGGACTCCCACGTGGTCAAGGCGTTCAACAACATCGCCGCCGCCGCGATCGGCGACGAGGCCGCCCCGGTCGGCACCCCGAACCGGCGCGCGCTGCCGATCGCCGGGGACGACGCCGAGGCCAAGAAGACCGTGGCCGCCCTGATCGAGGAGTTCGGCTTCGACGTGGTCGACGCCGGCCCGCTGGCCGAGGGCCGGCGCTTCGACCGGGACAAGCCCGCCTACGGCCCGCACCTCACCGCCGAGCAGCTGCGGGAGGCGCTGGCGCAGGGGTGACCGCGACGGCGGGGCCGGACGGTCCGGTCCGGCGGTCCGGCGGTCCGGTCCGGCCCGACGGTCCGGTCAGGGCCTGGTGCCGATGACCACGGTGGCGTCCAGTTCGTCCGAACCGGTGATCCGGGGCAGCAGACCGCCGGCGGCGAAGACCGCGGCGGTCTGCTCGGCCTGGCGTTCGCTGGTCTCTATCAGCAGGCTGCCGCCGGGCGCCAGCCACCGGTCCGCCCCGGCTGCGACCCGCCGGTGCAGGTCCAGGCCGTCCGGGCCGCCGTCCAGGGCCACCCTGGCCTCGTGCACCCGGGCCTCGGTCGGCAGCAGGGCGATGGCCTCGGTGGGCACGTAGGGGGCGTTGACGACCAGCAGGTCGACCCGGCCGCGCAGCCGCTCCGGCAGCGGGTCGTAGAGGTCGCCCCGGTGGACCGCGATACTCAGGGCGCCGCAGTCGCGGACGCCGCTGCCCGGGGCGGTGAGGTTGCGGCGGGCGCAGCGCACCGCCGCCGGGTCGATGTCGGCGGCGTGCAGTTCGGCGGCGGGGGTTCCGGCGGCGGCCAGGTCCGCGAGCAGCGCCAGGCCCACCGCGCCGGTGCCGCAGCACAGGTCGACGACCACGGCGTCCGGCGGGGCTTGCGCGGCGGCCTGCCGCACCAGGAACTCGGTGCGCACCCGGGGCACGAAGACCTGCGGGTCCACCGCGACCCGCAGGCCGCAGAACCCGGCCCAGCCGAGGATGTGCTCCAGCGGGAGGCCGGCGGCTCGGCGGCGGACCATCGAGTCGAGCTCGGCCGGGGTGGTGGCGGCCGCGACGAGCAGCGCCGCCTCGTCCTCGGCGAAGACGCAGCCCGCGGCACGGAGCCGGGAGACCACGGCGTCGAGGCCGTCGGCCGGTGCGGCGGGGGAAGAGGGCAGAACGGGGAAGGACACAGGGAGCCTTTCGGGATACCGAAGGGCGCTCGTCCCGTCAGGGCCTCGGAGGAGTCCCGGAGGCCGGGGAGCGGAGCACCCGGACTGCGACAGCGGTAATGGGTCCCACCTCCTCGGTCGGTGTCTCTACTGGCCGAGCGCCACAGTACCCGATCGCCGCCGCGCGCACCGCCTGCGGGAGGCCCGTTCCGGGCCGGGACCGCCGCCGTCTGGCATATGCACCCAACTCTCGTGCTTTGGCGTACTCTTGGGCCCGGCCAGAACCCACGGGGGCGGGTGGTCCGACGGCCGTTCGCGACCGCCCGGGGCGTAGCAGCGCACGCACCCCTGGGGCGAAGGAGACCGAACCGTGGTACCGCAGCGGCACTCGAGGGACACCCGAAGGCCGGGCCCGGCTGCCGGGTCCGTCGAGGACGGCGGGTCAGGACGCGCACAGCTGCGCGCCTACGACCGGATCGTCCTCGGCATGGATCCCGTCACCGTCCCGGGACCGGGCCCGGCGGAGCTGACGCCGGCCCGCCCGGCACCCCGCGCGTCCGGGCTGTTCGGCCTGCTGTGGTGCTGAACCGCTGCGGTGCTGAGCCCGCTGAGGTACTGAGTCGCTGCCGTGCCGAGTCGCTGCCGTGCCGAGTCGCCGCAGCGCCGGACGCCGGTCAGCCGTCCCGGCGTGGGTTGGCGCGTCGCGTGGGCTGCGCGGTGGCGGGGTCCTCGGGCCACGGATGCCGCGGGTAGCGGCCGCGCAGGTCGGCCCGGACCGCGCGGTAGCCCTCGCGCCAGAAGGACGCCAGATCACCGGTGACGGCCGCGGGACGGCCCGCGGGCGACAGCAGATGCACCGTCAGCGGAACGCGTCCGTCCGCCAGTCGCGGGGTCTCCTGCCAGCCGAACAGCTCCTGCAGTTTCACTGCGAGCACCGGCCGGTCGGCGGAGTAGTCGACCCGGATCCGTGATCCGGTGGGGACCGTGATCCGTTCCGGGGCCAGCTCGTCCAGCCGTCCGGCCTGGCCCGAGGCCCAGGGCAGCAGCCTGGCCAGCGCCGACGCGGTACCGATGCGCTCCAGGTCCGAGCGGCGCCGGGCCCGGGAGAGCTCGGGCTCCAGCCATGCGTCGGCCTGTTCCAGCAGCGCCTCGTCGGAGACGTCGGGCCAGGGGTCGCCGAGCTCGCGGTGCAGGAACGCCAGCCGCTGCCGAAGTCCGGTTGCCTCGGCCGACCAGGTCAGCAACCCGCCGAAACCCTCGGCGGCCAGCCCCTCCAGCAGGGCCGCCCGCAACAGGGCCCGGTCCGGGGCGGGCAGCGGCTCGGCCGCGAGCTCCACCGCCCCCAGCGACTCGACCCTGCGGGCGACCACATCGCCGCGCCGGGATCCCGGCGGCACGACCCAGCGGACCTCCTCACGCACCGTCAGCAGCGAGGCGCCCGCGCGTCGGGCGGTGGCCTCGTCGAGAGCCGCGGCCAACTGCACCCGCGCGGACGGCGACCCGGCCGGACGGTCGGCGACGGCCACCGCGATCCACTCGGCACCGGACAGGGCGGAGCCGGCCGCGGACTCGGCGGCGGTGCCGGAGGCCATCAGATAGGAGGCGCGGGCTCCCGGCTCGGGGGCGCCGCCACGCGCCCTGGCGATGCGCTCGGGGAAGGCCAGCGCGACGACCAGGCCGGCCGCCGTCGCATCGGGCACCGCTCGGTCCGCACGCCGGGCCCCGGCACCGTCCTCCTTGGAGTCCCCGGCGTCGGGCTGCCGCCGCAGCCGGCGGACCTCCTCGCGCCAGCGGGCGGCATAGGGGTCACGCCCGGTCCTGACGGTGCGCCAGACTGCGGTCAGATCGTCGCCGAGGGCCCGCGGCGGCTCCTCGGAGAGCAGCGCCACCAGCTCCGCCGCCCGCTCCGCGCCCACCGGCGCGGCGCCGTCCAGCAGCGCCCGGGCCAGCCGGGGGTGCAGCCCGGTGCGGGCGATCCGGGTACCCCGGGCGGTCGCCCGCCCGTCGGCGTCGAGCGCGCCCAGCGCGGTCAGCGTCTCCCGGGCGGCGGCCGTCGCACCGTCCGGCGGCGGGTCGGGCAGGGCGAGCCCTTGGCCGCCGGGGGCGCCCCAGCAGGCGGCCTGCAGCGCGAAGGAGGTCAGGTCGGCCTGGAGGATCTCCGGCGTGGGCAGGGCCCGGACCCGGGCGTCCTCGACCTCGGCCCAGCAGCGGTAGACGGCGCCGGGGCCCTCGCGTCCGGCCCGGCCTGCCCGCTGCCGCCCGGTCGCCAGCGAGGCCCGCACGGTGACCAGGCTGGACAGCCCGCGCGCATGGTCCGTGCGCGGTTCCCTGGCCAGCCCGCAGTCCACCACGCTGCGCACCCCCGGCACGGTCAGCGAGGACTCCGCCACGGAGGTGGACAGCACGATCCGGCGGCGGTCGCCGGCCGGGCTGAGCACCGCGTCCTGGACCGCGCGGTCGGCCCGGCCGTGCAGCTGCAGCACCTCCGCCGCTCCCCCGGCGCCGGCCAGCAGTCCGGCGACCCTGGCGATCTCGCCGGCGCCGGGCAGGAAGCACAGCACGTCCCCGTCCCGCTCGCGCAGCGCCCTGAGCACGGTCGTGGCGACCTGCTCCAGCAGCGCCGGATCGGTGCGCAGGCCCTGCGGCGGCCGGACCGGACGCGGCGGCGGCGCCCAGACCACCTCGACCGGGTACTGGATCCCCTGCGCCGCCACCACCGGCGCCGGAGCGCCGTCCCCGAGCAGCGCCGCCCAGGCCGCGGTGTCGGAGGTCGCCGAGGCGCAGAGCAGCTGCAGCTCCGGGCGGAGCGCGGCCCGTACGTCCAGCAGGAAGGCCAGTGCGGTGTCCGCGTCCAGATGCCGTTCGTGGCACTCGTCCAGCAGCACCACGTCCACGCCGGAGAGTTCCTGGTCCCGTTGCAGCCGCTGCAGCAGCACCCCGGTGGTGACCACCTCGACCACGGCGCGCGGCCCCATCCGGCGCTCCCCGCGTACGGTGAAGCCGACGTCCTCGCCCACCGGAGTCCCCAGCAGCCAGGCCATCCGCCGCGCGGCCGCGCGGACCGCCAGCCGCCTCGGCTCAGCGACCAGCACCCGTCGCCGCTCAGCCGGGGCGGCCGCCGTGCCGGCCGTGCCCGCCGTACCCGCCGCGCCGGTGCCGGGGTCGCCGTCGAGCAGCCCGGCCAGCGCCAGCGGCACCAGCGTGGTCTTGCCGGTCCCGGGCGGTGCTTCGAGCACGGCCGCGCCGCGCTCCGCGAGAGCGCGCCGCAGCTCGGGCAGGGCGCTGCGGACCGGGAGATCGAGCCAGGCGGGGTTCACCCGGGCAGTCTCGCATCCGCCTTCCCTGCTCCCGTGCTCCCCCGGCTGTGCAGAATGGCCCGATGACCGACTTCCTGGTAATCGGCGAGAGCATCGCCGACATCGTCCGAGCGCCCGGGCAGGCCGATGTGCCGCACCCCGGCGGCAGCCCCGCCAACGTCGCCTACGGCCTGGCCAGGCTCGGCCGCGACACCGCGCTGCTGACCCAGCTCGGGGCCGACGCCATGGGCGTGCTGATCTCCGCCCATCTGCGCTCGGCCGGGGTGTCGCTGCTGTCCGACGGGCAGCAGGACGTGCGGACGTCGACCGCGCTGGTCACCCTGGACGCCGGCGGCCAGGCCGGCTACACCTTCGACATCGACTGGACGCTGCGTCCCACCCCGCTGCCGTTCACGCCGCACCATGTCCACCTGGGGTCGATCGCGGCCGTCAAGGACCCGGGGTCGGAGACCGTCGCCGCCCTGGCCGGGTCGCTGCGCGGGCAGGCCACGGTCAGCTACGACCCCAATATGCGGCCCGCGTTGATGGGTGACCGGCCGGAGGCGGTGCGGCGGGTCGAGCGCTGCGTGGCGCTGAGCGACCTGGTCAAGGCCAGTGACGAGGACCTGGACTGGCTCTACCCCGGGGTCCCGGTGCCGGACGTCGCCGCGCGCTGGCTGGCGCTGGGCCCCGAGCTGGTACTGGTCACCAGGGGCGGTTCCGGCGCCACCGGCTTCACCAGCGGCGACACGGTCTCCGCAGCCGCGGTCCGCACCACCGTCGTGGACACCGTCGGCGCCGGCGACTCCTTCATGTCCGCGTCCCTGGACGCCCTGGCCGCCCTCGATCTGCTCGGTGCCCCGGCCCGGCCGAGCCTCGCCGCGCTGACCACCGACACGGTGCACGGGATCCTCACCCACGCCGGCCGGGCAGCCGCCCTCACCGTCTCCCGCGCCGGCGCCAACCCCCCGGACCGGGAGGAGCTCCAGAGCGGCTGACCGTCCGATCGTGTGATCGTCCGACGGTGGTCAGTGGACCAGGTGGCCGCTCCCCTCCTCGATGAAGCGGACGGCCCAGCCGAAACCGCTGAGGGTGGTCGAGGCCACCTTCCGGACCTCGATCACCTGGCAGCCGTCATGGGCGTACTTGCCCGCGAACCGCTCCAGGCGGTGCGCGTCGTCGAGCTCCTCCATGGACAACGGCGCACCGAGCACCAGGTCCTCGTGGACGGTCGTTCCGAGCGAGCTGTCGTCGGTACAGGTTCGGCATTCGTGTGCTTCGGGGACGGCCATGGTGTCCAGTGTGCTCCTGCAGCGGCCGCGCGGACGGATCCCCGGCGGACCGTGTAGGAGCCCTACATGGTTCGGCATAGCAATCGTCGCTGGTGCTGAACGCTCGGGAGCGCCGATCCTGGACCCATGGTCGGAACCAACGCGCTCCTGGGCGTCTCGGCGGTGGCGCTCGGCATGGTGCTCACGCCAGGACCCAACATGATGTACCTGGTCTCGCGCAGCATCACCCAGGGGCGCCGGGCCGGGGCGGTCTCGCTGGCCGGGGTCGCCGTCGGCTTCCTGCTCTACCTCTGCGCGGCCAACCTCGGGCTGTCGCTGGTATTCCTGGCCGTCCCCGGGCTCTACCTCGCGGTCAAGCTCGCCGGGGCCGGCTACCTGGCCTGGCTCGCCTGGAAGGCGCTGCGCCCGGGCGGGGTCTCGGTCTTCGCCCCGCAGCCGCTGGCCCCGGACTCACCCCGGCGGCTCTTCTCGATGGGACTGCTGACCAATCTGCTGAACCCCAAGATCGCGGTCATGTACCTCTCGCTGATCCCGCAGTTCATCGACGTCAGGGCGGGCGACGTACTGCTCCAGGGCTTCGTCCTGGGCAGCGTGCAGATCGCCGTCAGCCTTGCGGTGAACCTCGCCATCGTCCTCGCCGCGGGCAGCATCGCGCTGTTCCTGGCCCGCCGCCCGGCGTGGCTCAGGATCCAGCGCTACCTGATGGGCACGGTCCTCGGCGCCCTCGCGGTCAGACTCGCCACCGAACACGCCCCGGCCACCCCTGCCTGACCCGGCAGGCGATCAGCGGTCAGCTTGCGGCCTCCGCCTTCGGCGCGCCCCTGACCACCAGCTCGTCGAGCAGCGTCCTGGTGGCCTCCGCGACCGCCTCGACGGCCGCGTCGAACGCGTCCTTGTTGTGCGCGGCCGGCGCCCGGAACCCCGACACCTTCCGCACGTACTGCAGGGCAGCCGCCCTGATGTCCTCGTCCTCCACCACGGGCATGACCGGCGGGCGGAGCGTCTTGATGCTTCGGCACATACCTCCAGTGTGCGCGCCCGGCGGCGGTGCTTCAGCCGAGATTGGCGATGCGGGCCAGGTCGGGAGCCGGGGCGGAGAAGGTGACGAGTTTCTGTTCGGCATCGTCCGCGAGTTGCAGCACGACGTGGGTGAGGGTCAGTTCGCCGAGGAGGGGGTGGCGCAGCAGTTTGGTGCCGGAGCCGAGCGGGGTGATGTCGTGGCGGGGCCACCAGGCGCGGACCTCGGGGCTGGCGGCGTGGAGGCGGTCGATCAGGGCCGCGAAAGCGGGGTCGCCAGGGTGCCGGGCGGCGGCGGAGCGGAAGCGGCCGAGCAGGGCGGAAGCCTCGCCCGGCCAGTCCACCAGGACCTCGCGGGCGGCGGGGGCGGTGAACATCCACCAGAGCAGATTGCGCTCGGCGGCCGGGAGCGCGGGCCAGTCCGTCCAGAGGGCGCGGGCGGCGCGGTTGGACGCCAGCACGTCCCAGTGGCGGCCGGTGACGTAGGTGGGGCACGGGTCCAGCCGGTCGACCAGCGCCACCACGGCGGGCGAGAGCTGCTCGACGCCCGGGACCGTCGCGGGGACGCCGTGCACCAGTTCGTGGACGTGCGCGCGCTCGGCGGTGTCCAGCCGCAGCGCCGCTGCCAGCGCGTCGACCACCTGGCGGGAGGGGTTCAGCTCCCGTCCCTGCTCCAGATAGGCGTAGTAGGTCGAGGAGATCGCGGCGAGCTGCGCCACCTCCTCCCGGCGCAGCCCCCGGGTGCGCCGCCGGGAGCCCTCCGGCAGGCCGACGTCGGCCGGCTGCAGCCGCTCGCGGCGGGAGCGCAGCAGCTCGCCCAACTCCTTGGCCCGGATCGCGGCCTGCGACATCCTGGTACTCCGGTTACTAGGAAGAGTGTGCTGTGGCTACCACCTTAGGGAGGTGGTTGGGTTCTCGGCATGACCTCCGTTTCCGCGCGCCCCGTTCCGATCCGCACCGAACACGTCACCGTCCCGGTGGGCGTCGGCGACTCCGCGCCGATGGGCGGTTACCTCGCCCGACCGGACTCCGCAGGGGTGTTCCCGGCCGTGCTGGTCGCGATGGAACTCTTCGGCGTCGACTCCCATGTCCGCGATGTCTGCGACCATCTGGCCGGACTCGGCTTCGTCGCCCTCGCGCCGGACTTCCACCACCGCACCGATCCCGGCGTCGAGCTGCCCCGCGAACAGGCGGGCCGGGACCGGGGGTTCGAGCTGCTGCAGCTGCTGACGCGGGATCAAGTACTGGCCGACGTCGGCGCTTCCATCGACTTCGTGCGCTCTCTCGGCAGTCCCCGGGTGGGCATGGTCGGCCTCAGCATGGGCGGCCACATCGCCTACCTGGCCGCGACCGAGTTCGACCTGGACGCCGTCGCAGTCTTCTACGGCGGCTGGCTCACCGGCACGGAGATCCCGCTCAGCCGCCCCGAACCCACCCTCGCCCGCACCGGCCGGATCACCGGCAGGCTGCTCTACCTGGTCGGCGCCGACGACCATGTCATCTCCACGGCCGAACAGCAGGTGATCGCCTCCGCACTCAAGGAGGCGGGCGTCCGCCACGAGTTCGTGACCTACCCGGACCGCGGCCACGGCTTCCTGGGCACCGACCCGGACACCGCCGCCGACGCCTGGTCCCGGGTGCACGCCCTGCTGGCAACGGAATAGGCGGGCCCGGGACTTCCCTTCTTCCGGCGAGCGACCCAACCTGTCCCCATGCGACTGGACGGGCGGGCGGCGATCGTCACCGGGGGTTCCCGGGGCATCGGATTCGCGGTCGCCCAGGGGCTGTTGGCGGTCGGAGCGGATGTGCTGCTGACGGCGCGGGACGGCACCGGCGTCGAGGAGGCCGTCGAGCGGCTGCGGGCGGGCGGAGGCAGCGGTGAGCGGCGCGGCCGGGTCGAGGGCCGTACCGGTTCGGCCGGGGACCCGGACGCCACCGACCGTTGGGTGCGCGGTTGCCTGGAGCTGTTCGGCTCCGTCGACTTCGTGGTGAACAACGCCGGGGCCAACCAGCCGCTGGCCCCGGCCGTCAGCGGCGATCCGGCGGTCTGGCTGGACACCTTCGCCGTCAATGTGCACGGCCCGCTCGCCCTGGTCCGGGCGGCCTGGCAGGTCTGGATGCGGGAGCACGGCGGCGCGGTGGTGAACGTGGTCACCGAGGGCGTCCACGGCGCCGGCCCCGGGCTGGCCGCCTACGAGACCAGCAAGGCGGCGCTGCTGCAGCTCACCCGTCACCTGGCCGCCGAACTCGCCCCCGGGGTGCGGGTCAACTCGGTCTCCCCCGGCCTGGTGCGCACCGAACTGGCCCGGCACTACTGGGAGCCGGCCGAGCAGCAACTGGCCTCCGCCACCCCGATGCAGCGTCTGGGCGAGCCGGAGGACATCGCTGCGGCCGTGGTCTGGCTGCTCTCCCCCGCCGCCGCCTGGGTCACCGGCACCGACCTGCTGGTCGACGGCGGCCGCAGGGTCGCCCCGCGGCGTTGAGCTCCGGCACCGGATCGGTCGGATAGCCTGGCTGGCCTGGAACGGAGCGGGGAAGAGCGGAGGAGGGCCGGCAATGCGCGCAGCGCGCCTGCTGTCCCTCGTCCTGCTGCTGCAGAACCGGGGGCGGCTGACGGCGGAGGAGCTCGCCGGGGAACTGGGCGTCTCGGTGCGGACCGTCTACCGGGACATCGAGTCGCTGAGCGGCGCGGGCATCCCGGTGTACGGGGACGCCGGGCACCGCGGCGGCTACCAGCTGCTCGACGGTTACCGGACCCGGCTGACCGGGCTGCACGCCGACGAGGCGGAGTCGCTGTTCCTGGCCGGGCTGCCGGGCGCGGCGGCCGATCTGGGCCTCGGCGAGGTGCTCGCCGCCGCCCAGCTGAAGCTGACGGCGGCGCTGCCGGCCCCGCTGCGGGACCGGTCAGGACGGATCCGCGAGCGGTTCCACCTGGACGCCCTCGGCTGGTACCGGGAGCAGGACTCGCCGCCCGGCCTCGCGGTGCTCGCCGACGCGGTCTGGAACCAGCACCGGATCCGGGTGCGCTACCACCGCTGGGCGGCCCCGCAGGAGGTCGAGCGCGAGCTCGACCCGTACGGCCTGGTCCTCAAGGCGGGTGTCTGGTACCTGGTCGCGGCGGTGGCGGGCACGCAGGACGCCGTGCGGACCTACCGGGTGTCGCAGATCCTGCGCCTGGAGGTGGACGAGGGGACCGGCTTCGAGCGTCCCGCCGGGTTCGACCTAGCGGCGTTCTGGCGGGACTACCTCGACGGCTACGACGCGCGCCGGCTGCGGCTTCAGGCCTCGGTCCGGATCGCCCCGGCGATGTTCTCGGCGCTCCCCGACCGGCTGGACGCGGCCCTGGTGCGGGCGGTCCAGGCCTCGGCCGGCCCGCCGGACGCCGAGGGCTGGGTCACCGTGACGGTCCCGCTGGAGTCGGTGGAGCTCGCGGTGCCGACGCTGCTGTCGCTGGGACCGGAGGTCGAGGTGCTCGCCCCGGAGGAACTGCGTCGCGCGGTCGCCGAAACGGCGGCGGCGATCCTGGCCCGGTACCGGCCGGCCGGGGACGGAGTCCGGAGCAGCAGCGCCGAGGCCAGCGTCGCCAGCAGTGCCAGCGCGGCCAGCACCGCGAAGCCGTAGCGGGTGTCACTGTGGTCGGTGACCCCGGCCACCAGGAACATCACCCCGACGGTGGCCGCCAGTCCTCCTCCGTTGGCCAGGCCGAACGCCCTGCCGACCGAGGCGTCGTCGGCCGAGGCCATCAGCATGGTCCGGGAGGCGATCCTGGCCTGGCCGAAGACGAAGGCGCCGAGCGGCACCCCGACCAGGTAGCCGGCGATCCCGAACTGGCTCTGCAGCACCAGCCCGACATTGCACAGCAGGAAGCCGACCACGGCGATGCGCAGGTCCGGGTAGCGCCTGCTGACGATCCGGTAGCACCCGGTGGCGGCCAGGAAGCCGAGGCTGCCGAGGGCGTCCACGGCTCCGAACATGCCGGCGCCCAGGTGGAGTTCGCCGATGACGGCGGTGGGCAGCAGCGCGTTGAAGACCGTGACGACCACGCTGCCCTGGGCGTAGAGCAGGATGAAGCGGCGGACCCGCAGCGGTTGCGCGGGGACGGCGGGCATGGCGGGTACGACGGGGGAAGCAGGGGCATCGGCAGGGGCTGTCTGCGCGGCGGCCTCGGTCCGGCGTCCCACCGCGACGACGCAGAGCGCGGAGACGGCGAAGGTTCCGGCGTTGAAGACCAGCAGCGGTACCGCGCCGAAGGCCTGCACCGCCAGCCCGCCCACCGTCGCCGACAGCAGCATGCCGGCCTGCGTCCCGGTCTCGTAGTGGGCGTTGAACCGCCGGAGCCGCTCCGGTGCCACCCGCTCCTTGATCAGTGCCGAGCTGGCCGGGAAGAACAGGGCGCTGACGACGGCGAGGGCGAGGTTGGCGGTGTAGACGCCCGGGCCCTGGGCGCCGCCGCAGGCCAGCCAGAGCGGCAGGCCCAGGGCCAGCACCGCGCTGGTGGCGTCGCAGCCGATCCACAGCGCCCGCCGGTCGAAGCGGTCGGCGATCCGTCCGAAGAGGGGCGACAGCAGCGCCTGCGGTCCGGCGACCGCGATGAACAGCCAGCCCACGGCCATCATCGTCCGCTGCTCCCTGATCATGAGCAGCGCTCCCGCGATCAACTGGACGTTGTTGCCGAGGGCGGTGGCGAAGGCGGCCGGCACGAGCAGGCGCTCGGCCCGGCGCTGTTGACGGTGGTGGCTGAGGTTCATGCCATCAGTGTCGGAACCTCCACTGACACCTTCTGTCAGGGGAAAATCGGCAGCAGTACCCGGGTAGGCGTACTCACGACGGCCGCCGTGCCCTCGGCCAGAATGGGGCCCATGCTCAGCGACTTCGCCCGCCGCGTCCTGCCTCTGCTCGGACATCTGGAGGTCACCGGCGACGCCCCGGAGGGTCCCGCGCCCGGCAGCATCGTCGCGGCCAACCACAGCTCGCTGATCGATCCCGGCGTGGTACTGGCGGCGCTGGCCCGGCGCGGGGTGCCCGACCCGGTGGTGCTGGCGGCCGCCGGGCTGTGGCGGATCCCGGTGCTGGGCGGACGGCTGCGCGCCGAGGGCCACATCCCGGTCCACCGCGGCGAGCAGCGGGCCGCGGAGGCCCTGGTGACGGCGGCCGAGGCGCTGGCGGACGGACGGGTGGTGGTGATCTACCCGGAGGGACGGCTGCCGCGCCGGCACGACTCGGGAGACCGCGACCCCGAGCCCTTCCGCACCGGTCTGGCCCGGCTGGCGCTGGCCACCGGGGCGCCGGTGGTCCCGGTCGGCCAGACCGGCGCCCGCAGGATCACCTCCGGCAGCCGTGGCAAGCAGCTCGCCGGACTGGTCACCGCACCGCTGCGCCGCCCCGATCTGCACGTCCACTTCGGCGCCCCGATCCGGCTCACCGGGACCCCGGCGGAGGCGACGGCCCAGGCGTACGCGGCCGTCGCCCGGGCCCGCCGGACCGCGGCGGGGCCCGGGTTGTCCGACGAGCTGCTGCCCCACGAGCCTTCGCTCAGCGCGGACCTGACGGAGCGTGTGCCAGCACCGCGGTGACCTCGACGTCCTGGATCAGCGGCTTGCCGGACGGCAGCGACCAGCGGATCCGCTGGGCCAACTCGGTGCGCTGCGGCTCCGGGGGCAGCGACTCGGCCGAGAAGGTCGAGAACAGTCCGCCGATGAGCTGATCCACCGTCAACTCGTCGGTGTGGCGCAGTGCTATCTCCCCCACGTCGCGGTACCCGGCGGCCTCCAGGGCCCGGGCGTAGCGGGCCCGGTCGTGCGGGGAGCCGCCGCCGGTGGGACCGGGACGGGTGCCGAAGTACGCCTCCAGGCAGTCCCGCAGCGCATGCGACCAGTCGGAGTCCTGCAGCCAGAGCGGGGCTCCGCCGGCGACCACCGCGACCCCTCCCCCGGGGCGCAGCAGCGGCAACAGGCGGGGGAACAGCACCTCGTGGCGCATCCAGTGCAGCGCCTGCCCCACCAGGGCCGTCGCCAGCCTCCCCGTACCGATCTGAGCCCCGATCTCCGGCAGGTCCGCGTCGGACCCCAGCACCCACACCGTGTTGCCGGCCCCGGCCGCCGCGGCGGCCTCCCCGGCGTACCGCAGCATGTCCGGCTCGGGGTCCAGTCCGATCACCGCACCCACCCTGGCCGCCGCCGGAACGCCCAACTGGCCTGTACCGCAGCCCAGATCCAGAACCGCGTCGTCCTTGGTCCATCCGAACTCCGCCTGCAGCGCGTCGAAGAGCCCGGAGGGATACCCGCGCCGGTACTTGGCGTAGTACTCGGCCACCTCACCGCTGAATCCCGTACCCATGCCCCAACTCTGCCCGATCACCGGCGATCACACGCCGGATCGGTCGTGCTCGGTCAGGCCGAGGACACCAGGTTGTTCTCGTAGGCGAAGACCACGGCCTGCACCCGGTCGCGCAGGCCCAGCTTCATCAGCACCCGGCTGACATGCGTCTTGACCGTGTTCTCGGCCAGGTTCAGGACGCCGGCGATCTCGGCGTTGGAGAGCCCGCGGGCCACCTGGACCAGCACGCTCTGCTCGCGCGGGGTGAGCGACTGCAGGGCGGTCGCCGCCTCACCGCCCTCGACCGGCAGCCGGGAGGCGAAGGTGTCCAGCAGCCGGCGGGTGATCCTGGGCGCCACCACCGCCTCGCCGGCCGCGACCACCCGGATCGCCTCCAGCAGCTCCTCCGGGCGGGCGTTCTTCAGCAGGAAGCCGGAGGCGCCGGCGCGCAGCCCGGCGAAAGCGTACTCGTCCAGGTCGAAGGTGGTGAGGATGAGCACCCTGGTGCCGGGGCACTCGGCGACGATCCGGCGGGTGGCCTCGATCCCGTCCATGCCGGGCATCCGCACGTCCATCAGGACCACCTCGGGCTTCTCCCGCAGGGCGAGCCGGACCGCCTCGGCACCGTCGGCGGCCTCGCCGGCGACGGCGAGGTCCGGCTGGGACTCCAGGACGAGGGAGAAGGCGACGCGCAGCAGCGGCTGGTCGTCGACGAGCAGCACCCGGATGGTCACGCGGGCTCCAGTTCGGCGGTTTCGGGACGGCTGGCGGGGTCCGGGAGCGCCGGTTCCGGCTCGGGGGAGGCGGCAGGGGCGGGGGCGGGGGCGGTCGCAGGGATCGGGGCGGGTGCGGGTTCCAGGCCGGGCTCGGCCAGGTCGAAAGTGGCACTGACGCGCCAGCCCCGGCCGCCGGGCCCGGGTCCCGCCGTCAGCCCGCCGCCGAACGCGGCCGCACGCTCGCGCATGCCGATCAGGCCGTGCCCCTCGCCGTCGGACACAGCTGCCGCGCTGTGGCCGTCGTCGCTGATCTCCACCGTCATCGAGGCGCCCTCGACCTGGACCGCCACCCGGGCCGCAGTGGCCCCGGCGGCGTGCTTGAGGGTGTTGGTCAGCGACTCCTGCACCACTCGGTACACGGTCAGCTGGGCGCCGGGCGAGACCGCCTCCGTCGCCCCGGACACCGCGAGCTCGGTCGGCAGCCCGGCGGCGCGGACCTGCCGCACCAGCGCCTCCAGCTGTCCGATCCCGGGCTGCGGGTGCCGCAGTGCCTCCGGCTCGTCCGCGCGCAGCACGCCCAGGAAGCGGCGCATGTCGGTCAGCGCCTGGCGCCCGGTCTCCGCGGACTGCCGCATCGCTGCGGTGGCACGCTCGGGGGCGTGCGGGTTGGCGTAGACGGCGCCGTCGGCCAGGGCGACCATGACCGAGAGGTTGTGGGTGACGATGTCGTGCATCTCACGCGCGATCCGCGAGCGCTCCTCGGCCACCGCCAGCGCGGCCTGCTGGTCCCGCTGCCGCTCCAGGTCGAGGGCGCGCTGCTCCAGGCTGGCGAGCCGGCCGCGCCTGGCCCTGACGTTGAAGCCGAGCACCAGTGCGGTGGTGACCGTGCCGGAGAACAGCAGGAACACCTTGATGGTGTTGACGATCACATCGGTCTGGCCCATCGGGACCCCGTCGCCGTAGCGGTGGTTCAGGCCGGGCCAGCTCAGCGCGGCGAGCAGGGCTCCCAGCTCGCAGACGCCGTAGGCGAGCCAGGTCTGGGCCCGGCGACAGTGCACCGCCACGGTGTGCAGCGCCAGCAGTACGGCAACGTCGCTGGGCATGCCGCCGCTGACCGTGAGCCACTGGACGAAGGCCACCGCGGCGACCACGCAGAACACCGGGAACGGCGCGGTGCGGCGCAGGGCCAGCGGCAGCACCAGGGCGGCGTTCAGCAGCAGCAGACCCGGCCCGTGGGCCGCGAAGGCGTGCCCCAGCGAGGTGAGCATCAGCAGCAGGGCGACCACGGTGTCGACGGCCGTCGCATGGCGGCCGCGGCCCGCACTGGTGACGAGCCCCCGCAGCGGGGTGAGGTCGAGACGCTTCCCGGTCATGTCCACCAGTCTCACACCCTTCTCCGCGGGGGCCGCCGCACGGCCGGGGCAGGCCGTGCGGCGGCTGTGTGCCCGCTGTGGTCAGGCGTCCCGGCGGCGCAGCACCGCCGCGCCGCCGACCAGGGCCGCGACCACGTAGATGCACAGCACTCCGAAGCCGACCCAGGGGCTGAGCTGGCCCGGATCGCCGTGCAGGGTGAACAGCGCCGCCCCGGCCGCACCCGGCAGGTACGGCGAGATGTCGCTCTGCCAGCTGCTGGGCAGCGCCTCGACCAGCAGCGGGAGCACCAGCAGCAGGCCGAACAGCGAGGCGATCCCGGCGGCGGTGTTGCGCAGCAGCGCGCCCAGGCCCACCGCGATCAGGCCGATGGCGGTGAGGTAGAGGCCCAGGCCGAAGACCGCGCGCGGCACACCGGGGTCGCCGAAGGAGGCGCCGAGGTGCTTGCTGCTGAAGATGGCCTGCCCGATGAAGAAGGCGGCCAGCGCGGACAGCGTGCCGACGACCCAGGTGGCGGCGCCGAACACCAGCGCCTTGGCCCACAGCACCGGCAGCCGCTTGGGCACGGCGGAGACCGTGGCGCGGATCATGCCGGTCGAGTACTCGCCGGTGAACATCAGCACGCCGAGCACGCCGATGGCCATCTGCGCCAGGTAGTAGCCGCGCAGGCTGTGGTCGGTCGGGTTGAAGGAGGCCCGCTCGTCCGCGTGCAGCTGGTTGAAGTGGTCCAGCATGGCCCAGCAGAGCAGGGCGCCGAAGCCCACGGTCAGCACGATGCCCGCAGCCAGGGTCCAGTAGGTGGAGCGCAGCGAGCGGAACTTGATCCACTCTGACTTCAGCACCCGGACCAGGGTCACCCGGGTCTCCGCCTCGGGCGGCAGCGTGGTGGCGATGGGGGTTGCTTCCAGGACGGCGCTCATGCTGCGGTCTCCTTGACACGCTCGTCGGCGGTCCGCTGCGCGGTGCCGGTCCGGGCAGTGCCCGTCTGATACTCGACTGCGTCCTTGGTCAGTTCCATGAACGCCTCCTCCAGCGAGGCCTGATGCGGCGTCAACTCGAAGAGCACCAGCTGGTTCAGGGCCGCGAGCCGGCCGATCTGCTCGCTGTCGGCACCGCTGACGTCGAACACGTCCGCGCTGTCCTGGTCCGGGGTCACCACCACGCCCGGCTGCTCGCGCAGCAGTTCGCCCAGCCGCACCGAGTCGGGCGTGCGGACCCGGACGGCCTGGCCGACCGAGGCCCGCGAGGTGAACTCGGCGACCGAGGTGTCGGCGATCAGCCGGCCGCGGCCGACCACGATGAGGTGCTCGGCGGTCAGCGCCATCTCGCTCATCAGGTGCGAGGAGACCAGCACGGTGCGGCCCTCGGCGGCCAGCGACTTCATCAGGTTGCGGATCCAGAGGATGCCCTCCGGGTCCAGCCCGTTCACAGGCTCGTCCAGGATCACCGTGGCCGGGTCGCCGAGCAGCGCCGAGGCGATGCCGAGGCGCTGGCCCATGCCGAGCGAGAAGGCGCCGGCGCGCTTGCGGGCCACCTCGTGCAGGCCCACCAGGTCGACCACCTCGTCCACCCGGCGCATCGGCAGGCCGTGGGTGGCGGCCAGTGCGGCCAGGTGGTTCCAGGCGCTGCGCCCGGTGTGCACGGCGCGGGCCTCCAGCATCGCGCCGACCTCGCGCAGCGGCGCGGGGTGGTCGGCGTAGCGGCGGCCGTTCACGGTGGCGTGGCCCGCGGTGGGGGCGTCCAACCCGAGCAGCATCCGCATGGTGGTCGACTTGCCGGCGCCGTTGGGGCCGAGGAAGCCGGTGACGATGCCGGGGCGGACGGTGAAGCTCAGGTCCTCCACCGCGGTCTTGGGGCCATAGCGTTTGGTCAGGCCGACAGCTTCGATCATGACGTGGGTTCCTCGACGGACTTCAGCGGGCGTATCTGCGGACGTCCTCACGCTAGTTTCCGGCGCCGCCCCGCCACGAGCCGCCAGCGATGTACCGAACCGGCGGTGGGGGTGGTTCGAGCGATGCACCCGTTCTCCTCCTCAAGGAGGACATGAATCGGGCGCCGAACGTGTGTCGGGGGTGTGCAAGGGCTGTGCGGGGGCGTGCGGGAGCGTGGGCGGCGGTCGGTCGGCGGAGCGCGCTTCGGTCGGCGGCGACTGCGGGGAGCAACCGGTCGGCACGGAGGCGGCGACAGGTGGGGTGCCAGAGGTTCGAGGTCGGGGCCTGGGGCTGGTGTGCGGACACGGTCCGTCACCGCACATCGGAGTCAAGACCTCTGACTCGGTGTCACATGACGACTTCGAAGCGTAGCGATCCTGCGGTCGGGTAGGGACGGCGTCATATGCAGGCACGCCTGTGCAGACGCCCTTCCGCAACGCACCCCACCGTTCCGCCGGAGGCTCGTATGTCCCCACGACTGCACGACCGACGACTCCGCGTCCTCGTCTTCGCCAGCGCGTTCAACAGCCTCACCCAGCGCATCACCCTGGAGCTCGCGGCGCTGGGCCACGACACCGCCGTCGCCCTCGCCCTGGACACCGGGGCCGAGCTGCGGGCGGCCGTCCGCAGGCACGACCCCGAGCTGATCGTCTGCCCGATGCTGACCAGCGTCGTCCCCCAGGACGTCTGGTCCACCCGTACCTGCCTGATCGTCCACCCCGGCCCGCCCGGGGACCGCGGCCCCTCCTCGCTGGACTGGGCGCTGGGCGCCGGGCTGCGGCAGTGGGGCGTCACCGTGCTGCAGGCCGTCGGCGAGATGGACGCCGGGGACATCTGGGCGGCCGAGCCGTTCGACATCCCCGAGCTGCCCGGCGGCATCAGCAAGAGCGACGTCTACCGCAACGAGCTCTCCGACGCGGCCTCCCGCGCCGTGGAACGCGCGGTGCGGCGCTTCGCCGCCGGCGACTTCCGGCCCAGGCCGGCGCCGCCCGGGGTGGCCCGTCCGTACTACCGGCAGGAGGCCCGCCGCATCGACTGGACCGGCGACAGCACCGCCACCGCGTCGCGGGCGCTGCGCATCGCCGACTCCAGCCCCGGTGTCCTGGACAGCATCGGCGGACGCCGCTACTTCCTCTTCGGCGGACAGCCCGAGGAGGGACCGCTGCTGCCCGGCCGCCACCGGCCCGGGGCCTTCCTGGCCACCCGGGGCGGAGCGGTCTGTCGGGCCACCGCCGACGGCGCGGTCTGGATCACCTCCGCCCGGCCGCGCCGCCTGCCCGGCGGACCGCCGACCGCCAAGGCCCCGGCCGCGGACGCCCTCGCCGGGCAGCTGCGCGGCGTCCCGGAGCTGCCCGCCTCGCACGTTCCGTTACCGTCGGGGACGCCGGGGACGTCGGGATCCCGGCTGACCTGGAGCACCGTGCGCTACGAGGAGCAAGGGCCGGTCGGCCTGCTCCGTTTCTCCTTCCCGGGCGGGGCGATGAGCACCGGCGACTGCCGCAGGCTGCTGGCCGGCTACCGGTACGCCCTGGACCGGCCCACCCGGGTGCTGCTGCTGGGCGCCTCCCGGGACGTCTTCTCGCACGGCATCCACCTCGGCGCGATCGAGGCCGCCGCCGACCCGGCCCGCGAGTCCTGGGCCAACATCAACGCCATGGACGACCTGGTCGAGGCGGTCCTCAACACCCGCGACCGGATCACCGTCGCCGCGCTCGGCGGCAACGCGGCGGCCGGCGGACTGATGCTGGCCCTCGCCGCGGACGAGGTCTGGGTCCGCGACGGCGCGGTGCTCAACCCGCACTACCGGCTGATGGGTCTGTACGGATCGGAGTACTGGACCAGCACCCTGCCGCGCCGGGTCGGCCCCGACGCCGCCGAACGGCTCACCGGTGAGGCCCTGCCGCTGATCGCCACGCAGGCGCTGCGGCTCGGCCTGATCGACCGGGTGCTGGGCTGCGCCCCGCAGCGCTTCACCGAGGAGGCCGCCGCCCTGGGCCAGGAGCTGGCCGGCTCCGCGGACTGGCCCCGCCGCCTCGCCGCCAAGCGCCGCGCCCGCGAACACGCCGACGCCCAGCGGCCGCTGGCCTGGTACCGGTCCGAGGAGCTGGCCCACATGTACCGCAACTTCTACGCCCCGGACGAGCCCTACCACGAACTGCGCCGGGCCTTCCTGCACAAGACCCCACCCCCGACCACCCCGGAACGCCTGCGCCGGGTACGCCCCACCGTCGCGGCCTGAGCCCGCCGGCGCCGGGCGGGGAAAGGGTTGGCGGACCTGCGAGCCCCACCGTCATGCTGTTCGCATGCTGATCAGGGAAGCCGGGGTCGAGGACTGGTCCGCCATCTGGCCGTTCTTCCGCACGATCGTCACCGCGGGCGAGACGTTCACCTATCCGACCGATCTCAGCGAGGAGCAGGGTCGCGACTGGTGGCTGCTGTCCGCGCCGAACCGCACCGTCGTCGCCGTCGACGGGGACGGGGACGGGGCGGTCCTGGGCACGGCCAAGATGAACACCAATCACATGGGCAACGGCTCGCACGTCGCGAGCGCCAGCTACATGGTCGATCCGGCGCACACCGGTCAGGGCGTGGGTCGGGCCCTGTGCGAGTACACCGTGGAGTGGGCGCGGGCGGCCGGCTTCCGGGCGATGCAGTTCAACGCGGTCGTCGAGACCAATGTGCACGCGGTCCAGCTGTACCGGTCGCTCGGGTTCGAGGTGCTGGGCACCCTGCCGGAGGGCTTCCGGCACCCGACCGCCGGCTACGTCGGGCTGCACATCATGCACCGCGCCCTTTGAGTCGCGGGGATCCAAGATCAGGAGTCAGATCCTCCGGTCCGTCAGACCTGTTACGGTTCTCACCGGATCCTCACCCGAGTGCCGTGCGGGACGGCCCGGCATGTGAGTGACCGGAGGGGGAGCGTACCCATGCGCAGTTCCGTGACCATGGCTTCCGCGAGGGCCGGAGCGGCGCTCCTGCTCTCGTTCGTGACGCTCTTGGCCGGGGCCACCGGAGCCGGGGCCGACCCGGGAGATCCGCCCGGCGCGCTGACCCCGTTGACCGCGGCCTCGGACCTGGCCAAGACGGCCCTGATCCCGCATCAGGACGCACCCTCCACTCTCACCCAACTCGACTCCGAAATGCCCGTCGTCGACGCCTCCGACGTGCTGGCGAGCGCCAATCACCCGATGCGGAACCTCGCGGACTGCGCGAGCACGGAGACCGCCGCGCTGCCGATCAACCCGAGTGCCTCGTCCGCGTACTGCTGGGACAGCGGCGACGCCGACACCCAGCTCTGGCTGCCGCAGTCGGTCACCTCCTCGGGCGACGCGTCCGCCGACGGCCTGTGGCATTCGCACAAGGTGTTGCTGTCCGGCTGGTCCTACAACACCAGCACCGACCCTGCCGGACACGATGCGACCAAGGACGACTGGGCCCGGGTCGCCTTCATCGACGCTGACAATCCGTCAGCACTCAGCTACCGCTGGGTTCTCCTCGTCGTGCCGACCTCCGGCGGCACCGACTTCCGTCCGCTGGTCTCCCACCTGGGCGGGATGGTCTGGTACGGCGACAAGCTCATCGTCACCGCCTCCAACGGCGACGCCGACTACAACGCCCTGTACGTCTTCAGCATGTCGCAGATCCTCCAGGCCACGGTGAACTCCAGTTCGGTCGGCAAGGTCACCGGCGGCTACTCGGCCGACTCGTACCAGTACGTCATGCCGGCCATCGGCTCCTACAGCTACGCCACTGCTCAGAAGTGCACCTCCACGGATGACACCCACCTGCCCTGCCTGGCCTCGGTATCGCTCGACCGCAGCTCCAACCCGCCCAGCCTGGTGGCCAACGAGTGGTTCTCCTCCGGGGGCACCACGCCCGCCCGACTCCTCCGCTACGGCATCGGCAGTGCCGGTGACTACCTCCTCGACACCAACTCCAGCGGCCAAGCAGTGGCCGAAGAGGTGGAGCAG
Source organism: Streptacidiphilus jeojiensis (assembly GCF_042510965.1). Lineage (NCBI taxonomy): Bacteria > Bacillati > Actinomycetota > Actinomycetes > Kitasatosporales > Streptomycetaceae > Streptacidiphilus > Streptacidiphilus jeojiensis. Next base: position 301,206 of record NZ_JBEUKS010000006.1, on the reverse strand, counting down.
ACCGCGGCGGTCGGCCTACAGGGCGCTCTGTCCCACAACGGCGAGTGGTACGTCGACGACGCCCGCGGCGGGGTCAACCAACACGGCATCCTCTGGCGTCTCGACGCCTCCGGCAGTTCAGCGGCCACCTGCACGTCCGACATCGCCTACGCCTGTTGGGCGCAGCACTCGGAGGGCATGTCGCTGTGGTGGAGCACCCAGACGGTCTGGTCCCTCACCGAGTGGGCGGCCAACTCCCAGGCCAAGTGGATCGCCCCGGCCGTACCTCAGCGCGTGCTCTTCTCGGTCCCGCTCAGCGCCCTGGACTAGGGGACCCGGAGGAAGCAGCGGAGGTCCGGACTAGTCGAGCAGCCGGGACAGGAGGCTGACGAACTGGCGTCGCTGAGCCGGTGTCAGCGGCGCCAGCAGGGCCTCCTGGGTCCGGTCGACCATGGTGTCGAGATCGGCCAGGACGTCCAGGCCCCGGGGCGTGATCGTCACGATCTTCCGACGCCCGTGCTCGGGGTCGGCCCTGCGCTCGACCAGGTCCCGCGATTCGAGCTCGGTGAGCGCCGCGGTGACATCACTCCGGTCGATCCCGGTGTCGCGGCCGAGGTCGGCCTGGCTCGCGGGCCCCCACTGTTCGAGTGCGGTGAGCAGCCGGTAGTGGTACCCGCGCAGGCCGTTGCCCTCGGCCTCGAACCCGGCGACCAGCAGCGCCGCGGAGCGCGCGTAGGCGCGGCTGACGAGCCAGGTCGGACGGGACTTGAGCCGGTCCGGTGTACGGCCGGGCTGAACGGGATGCGCAGGCATGGATCCAGGCTACCAATTGTGGGGGAGGCCAACATGTTCTATGTTGGGTACACCAATATTGGCTAGGCCAACATGGAGGAAGCGACGATGAGAACTCCACCCGCCGACCACCACGACCGGGTCCTGGTGGTCGGCCGCAGCCCCGGCGTACTGGTCGCGACGGTCGACATCCTGCGCGCCAAGGGCTACACCGCCGACGCGACCAACCAGTTCGACCGTGTCCTCGACGACTACGACGTCACCGGACTCGACCTCCTGGTCTTCGGCGGGATGGTTCCGGCCGAGACCAAGCAGTACCTGCGGGACGAGATCTCCAGGCGCAACCCGCGGGTGGGCTTCGTCCAAGGACTAGCCGGCATCGCCGGCCTCATCGCGGCCCAGGTCGAAGCCGCCGCCTCCGACGCGCGAAGCGGCCCCGACCGTGCCGCCATCGCCTACGACGACGCAGGCCGGAGTGTGCAACTGACGCTCGACGAGCCCGCGCATGTCACCGTCGAGGCGCTGTGGGCAACCTCGTTCACTCCTCCCGAGCCCAGGAGCACCTCGCTGCGGGTCTTCGAGGGCGATCTGGAGGCCGGGTCCCACACGACCGCACTGCCCGACCTGGTGCCGTCCGAAGCCTCCTTCGTCACCGTCGCCGTCGACGACCGGATCTGGGTGTTCACGGTCGGCGCGATGCCCGACGCGGTCGCGCGGATGGTCCCCACCTCGGCGCAGGACCGGCGGCTCCCCGAAGTCGGACAGGTCACCACGGACAGCGGTCAGACCAGCGGCAGGCCCGCGTAGTTGGCCGCCAGTTCGGCGGCTGCGTGCGGGGATGCGGCTATGCGGTCGAGTTGGGAGAGCTGGAGGCGGGTGTCGAAGGGGGACTGCTCCGGGGCGGTGTGCAGGGTGCTGGTCATGAAGTAGGAGAAGTGCTCCGCCCGCCAGACGCGGTTGAGGCAGGTGGCCGAGTAGCTGTTCAGGAGCTCGGTGGAGCCGGTTCGGTGCAGGCCGGTAAAGGCCCGGGCCAGGACGGTGACGTCGGCCGCGGCCAGGTTGAGGCCCTTGGCCCCGGTCGGGGGGACGATGTGGGCGGCGTCGCCGGCCAGGAAGAGCCGGCCATGGCGCATCGGCTCGGTGACCGAACTGCGCATGGGGAGAACGGACTTGGCGGTGATCGGGCCCCGGGCCAGCTTCCAGTCACCGGCGGCGAGGGCGAAGCGGGCGTCGAGTTCGTCCCAGATGCGTTCGTCGGACCAGTCCGCCGGGTCGGTGCCGTTGGGCACCTGGAGGTAGAGCCGGCTGACGGTCGGCGACCTCATGCTCAACAGGGCGAAGCCGCGCGGGGAGTGGGCATAGACCAGCTCGTCGCTGGACGGTGCCACGTCGGCCAGGATGCCCAGCCAGGAGTAGGGGTAGCTACGTTCGAAGGTCTGCCTGGCTCCGGCGGGTATCGCCTCGCGCACCACGCCGTGGAAGCCGTCGCAGCCGACCACGTAGTCGCACTCCAGTCGGCGTTCGACGCCCTGGTGGGTGTAGCGGAGGACGGGTTGCGCACTCTCGGCGCCCTCGACCGCGGTGACCTGGGCCTCGAACAACAGCGGTGCTCCGTCGGCGAGTTGCAGCGCGACCAGGTCCTTGACCACCTCGGTCTGGGCGTAGACCCAGACCCGGCGGCCGCCGGTCAGGGCCGGGAAGTCGATCCGGTGCGCGCGACCGTCGAAGCGCAGCTCGATGCCGTCGTGGGGCAGGCCCTCGCGGTCCAGCCGCTCGGCGGCGCCGGACTCGCGCAGTACGTCCACCGTGCCCTGTTCGAGGATTCCGGCGCGCTGCCGCTGCTCGACATAGCCGCGGTCACGGCTCTCCAGGACGACGCAGTCGATGCCGGACGCGTGCAGCAGGCGGGCGAGCAGCAGGCCGGCCGGGCCGGCTCCGACGATGCCGACGGTGGTGCGGGCGGGGGCAGGGGCGGTCATGGGGTGGCCTCTTCCTGGAGCACGGCATCGGCGACGGCGAAGGCGGAGTTGGCGGCCGGCACTCCGCAGTAGACGGCGGACTGGAGCAGCACCTCCTTGATCTCGTCCGGGGTCAGCCCGTTCCGCAGCGCCGCCCTGACGTGCATGGCGAGCTCGTTGTGATGGCCGCCGGCGACCAGCGCGGTGAGGGTGATGCAGCTGCGGGTGCGGCGGTCGAGACCGGGCCTGGTCCAGATCTCACCCCAGGCGTAACGGGTGATGAAGTCCTGGAAGTCAGCGGTGAAGGGGGTGGTACGGGCCACCGCCCGGTCCACGTGCGCGTCGCCGAGGACCGCACGGCGGACGGACATCCCGGCAGCATGACGGTCACTCAGGAAGTGGGTGCGCAGGGCGTGCAGGACTGCTCCGGGCTGCTCGACCGGGGCCAGGTGGGCGGCGGCGGGGAGCTCCAGCAGGGTCGATCCGGCGATGCCGTCCGCGAGTTCGCGGGAATGCGATGGCGGTGCGGCGCAGTCCTCACGTCCGGCCAGGACCAGTGCGGGGGCGGTGATCCGGGCCAGCGATCCGCGCAGGTCGAAGGCGGCGAGGGCGTCGCAGCAGGCGGCATAGGCGGCCGGGTCAGCGGTGCGCTGGTCGTGGATCAGCCGGTCCGGCGGGACGAAGCCGTCGGTGAACCACCGGGCCGGGGCAGAGCCGGCCAGCTCGGCCATGGCCCGGTCGCCCCCGGCCCGGACGAAGGCCGCGCGTTCGCGCCAGGGTTCGGCGCCGCCGAAGTGCGCGGAGGTGCAGATCAGTGCCAGGGCGCCGACCCGCTCGGGGTGCTCGGCGGCGAGCCAACTGCCGACCGCGCCGCCGAGGGAGACCCCGGCGTAGGAGAAGCGTTCCAGGCCGAGGGCGTCGGCGAGGTCGAGCACCAGCCGGCCCAGGTCGGCGACGGTGGCACCGTCGGAGACCAGGTCGGCGGCGGAGCCGCCGTGGCCCGGCAGGTCCCAGCGGACCACATGGAAGTCGCGGGCCAGAGCAGCCGCCTGCGCGTCCCAGAGGGCGAGGCTGGTGCCGAGGGAGGGGCCGAGCAGGAGTGCGGGTGCCCCGGACGCGCCGTCCGAGCGGTGGTGCAGCAGCGGGGTGGTCATCGGAGGTCGTCCTTGTGAACGGCGGTTCGGCGCAGGGCCCGGTCGGTGAGTGCCACGGCCGAGCCGAGGTAGGCGGTGGGGTCGGTGAGCTCCCGGAGCCGGGCGGGCGGGAGCAGGTCCTTCGGCGACTGCCCGTCGGGAAGCAACTCGTCGGACTCGTCCAGCAGTTCCCGCAACGCCTCGTCCAGCGGGATGCCCAGCTCGGCCGCCCGGCGGGAGGCGCCGACCAGCAGCGTGCGGGCCCGGTCCCGACCGAGCAGCGGGGCGAGCACCGTGCTGAGCCGCTCGGAGACCAGCAGACCGTCGGTCAGCGTGAGGTGACTCCACATCAGATGGCTGTTGACCTTCAGTCCGGCGACCAGTTCGGCCGCGTCGCGGGCTGCGCCGCCGGTGAGCCGGAGCGCGTCGCGCAGCGGCTGCCACTCCGCGTGCCAGGCGCCGGCGGGGCGCTCGTCCTCGGCGGCCATGGAGCCGAGGAGGACGGCGGCCAAGGCCGGGACCTGACGGGCGGCGGCCGCGATCAGCGTGGCCCGGACCGGGTTGCTCTTGTGCGGCATGGCCGAGGAGCCGCCGCCCGTACCCTCGGCCAGTTCGCCGATCTCGGTCCGGGAGAGCACCAGGACGTCGGCGGCGAGCTTGCCCAGTGCACCGGCGGTGAAGGCCAACGCAGCGCCGAGGTCGGCGACCGGGGTGCGCAGCACATGCCAGGGCAACGGCGGTTCGGCCAGCCCGAGTTCGGCCGCGTAGGCGGCGACCAGGCGAAGGCCGATGTCCTCCGACTCCGACTGCGGCTGCGGCTGCGGCTGCGGCTGCGGCTGCGGCTGCGGCTGCGGCTGCGAAGGGGACTGCGGCTGCACGGGTTGTCCCGTCGCCTCGGCGTAGGCGTGGAAGGCGGCCAGGGTGCCTGCCGCTCCGCCGAGTTGGGCCGGGAGCGAGGCGCGGACGGTGGCGATCCTGGCGTACGCGTCCAGCACCAGCGCCCGCCAGCCGGCGGCCTTCAGGCCGAAGGTGGTGGGCACGGCGTGCTGGGTGAGGGTGCGTCCGGGCATGGGGGTGGCCCGGTGCTCGGCGGCCAGCGCGGCCAGGGTGTCCGCGGTGGCGGCCAGTTCGTCCAGCAGCGGTGCCAGGGTGCGCGAGGCTACCAGCATCATCGCGCTGTCCATGATGTCCTGGCTGGTCGCACCCTGGTGCACCCGGGCCGCCGCGGCCTCCGGCAAGGCCGCGGCGAGGTCGGCGACCAGCGGGATCACCGGGTTGCCGCCCGCGCGGGCCCGCAACGCCAGCGAGCGCGGGTCGAACCGCTCGGCCCGGGCGGCCTCGGTCACCGCGCGGGCTGCGGAGGCAGGGGCGAGGCCGACCGCGGCCTGGGCCCGGACCAGTGCGGCCTCCGCGTCCAGCATCGCCTGGAGGAAGGCCCGGTCGCCGGTGGCGGACTCGGCCTCGCTGCCCGCGCTGACCGGTGCCAGCAGGCCCACGTCGTCACTGTTCGGGGAATCAGTGTTCGGGGAATCACTGCTCGGGGAAGTCAAGGAAGACCGTCTCCTTCTCCCCCTGCAGGCGGATGTCGAACCGGTGCGTGCCGTCCGGCTGCCGACGGGCGATCAGCGTGTCACGGCGTGCCGCGTCCAGATCGTCCAGCAGCAGGTCCCCCGGCCCGGGATCGGTCAGGTAGGCGCGGGTGAACAGATGGTGCGTCAGACCGCGGGCGAAGACGCAGACGGCGAGGTAGGGGCGGTCCGCAGGCGGGGGCAGGGTGCGCACCGACCAGTGCCCAGCGGCGTCGGTGCAGGCCCGGCCGAAGCCGGTGAAGTCCACGCCGTTGCGGGGCCGGGGCCCGCCGTCGACGCCGTTGCGGGGCAGCGATCCGGGCGCGCCGTGCAGACTGCCGTCCGGAGCGGCCTGCCAGGTCTCGACCACGGCGTCGGGCACCGGCTGACCGGCCCCGTCCAAGACCGTGCCGTGCACGGTGACGGCGTCGGGGTGGCCGACCGGGGCGATGTCGCCGCCGGCCGGGTGCGGCAGCGCATAGCCGAAGAAGGGGCCGATGGTCTGCGCCGGAGTCAGAGGATGTTCCGGGGTGGGCAGTTGCTGGGCCATCAGTGCTCGTCCTCCGTCAGGGTGGCGGACGGGCCGTCCAGGACGATGTCCCAGCGGTAGCCGAGCGACCACTCGGATCGCGACAGGTCGTGCTCGTAGGCGGCGACCAGCCGCTCGCGGGCCGCGCTGTCGGTGACCGACTGCAGGATGGGGTCGTACCGGAAGAGCGGATCGCCGGGGAAGTACATCTGGGTGACCAGCCGCTGGGTGAAGGCGGTGCCGAAGAGCGAGAAGTGGATGTGTGCGGGGCGCCAGGCGTTGTCGTGGTTGCGCCAGGGGTAGGGGCCCGGCTTGATGGTGGTGAAGGAGTAGCTGCCGTCGGCGGCGGTGAGACAGCGTCCCGAGCCGGTGAAGTTGGGGTCCAGCGGGGCCGGGTGCTGGTCGCGCTGGTGGGCGTACCGGCCCGAGGCGTTGGCCTGCCAGATCTCCACAAGCTGGCCGGCGACCGGACGTCCGGCCCGGTCCAGGACCCGGCCGGTGACGGTGATCCGCTCCCCCAGCGGTTCGCCGTGGTGCTGCCGGGTCAGGTCGGCGTCGAGGTCGGTGACGTCGGTGGCGCCGAAGACCGGCCCGCGCAGTTCGGCGGCCTCCGGGTCGCGCAGGCTGACCAGCGCCCGGGTGGGATGCCGCAGCGTGCTGCTGCGATAGGGCGGGTAGTCCCGCGCGGGGTGCTGCCGTGGCACGCCCTCGGCCTGGTACGCCTTGTGTGCGGCGGCTATCTCGCGGTCGATGTCCTGCTGGGTCAGAACCCCGGCGGGGCTGGAGGGCGGGGCGGTGCTCATCGGACTCCCGGTCCTTCGACAGATCTGTCATCGTTGACAAACGGTGTTCGTCTGGTGAACTATTGTTCGCAAATGCCGTACCCGCAGTCTGCGCAGACCCGGCGACCCTGTCAACACCCGAGGAGCCCATGCCCCAGCTGCCTCCGCCCGCCGAAGCCGTCGGCCCGCTGATCCGTGGCATCGCGGTGCTGCGGGAGCTCACCGCAGCCCCCGGGGGCCGTCGCAGCCCCGGCGAGCTCGCCCGCAGCACCGCCCTGGCCCGCTCCACCGTCGACCGGATCGTGGCAACTCTGGCCCGGATCGGCTACGTCCGCACCGAGGGCCGCGAGGTCGTCCTCGCGCCGCAGCTGATGGAGCTGGGCAACGCCTACCTGCTCGCGGTGGGCCTGCCGGACCTGCTCGGCCCGCACGCCGACCGGCTGGCCGACGCGCTGGACGAGTCGGTCTCCATCGCCGTGCCGGACCGCGACGGCATCCGCTTCGTGCACCAGGCGACCCGGCGCCGTTCGCTGTCGCTCAGCTTCCGGATCGGCGACCTGCTGCCGGCCGACCGCACCGCACCCGGTCCGCTGTTCGCCGCGGACCGCGGCCGCCCGGCCCACGAGCCGCACGACTGGCCCGCGCTGCCGCCCCCTTCCGCAGCCGCCGGTGCCTCGCTCTCGTTCGAGCAGCGGACGGAGCAGGCCGGGCGCGACGGCTGGTCGGTGGACGACCAGCTGATCGAGCCGGGGCTGGTGGCCCTGGCGGCCCCGGTACGGGATCCGGCCGGACGCCAGGTGTGCGCGGTCAGCGTGGTGAGCCACACCAGCAGGCACACCGCCGAGGACCTGCGGGCGGCGCTGCTACCGCAACTGCTGGCGGCGACCGGGGAGATGGAGCTGGAGCTGCGCCACGGCCCTCCCCCGACGACGGAGTCCGAACGGCCAACGGCCGCCTGGACCGCGGACGCCAAGCAGGAGGCGGGCTCCGACTTCGTGGAGTCGCTGGCCCGCGGGCTCTCGGTGCTCACCGCCTTCGGCAGCGGACGGTCCTCGCTCACCCTCAGCGCCGTCGCCCAGGCCACCGGGCTTCCCCGGGCCACCGCCCGAAGGGCCCTGATCACGCTGCACCACCTCGGCTACATCTCCCAGGAGGGACGGGAGTTCGGCATCACCCCGCAGGCGCTCGACCTGGGCTTCGCCCCGCTCTCGCGGCTGACGCTGCCTCAACTGGCCCAGCCGCACCTGCGCGACCTCTGCTCCCGGCTGCACGACTCCGCCTCGATGGCGGTGCTCGACGGCACCGACATCCGCTACACCGCAAGGGCCGCCAGCGAACGCATCATGGCCGTGCGGATCGACGTGGGCACCCGGCTGCCGGCCGAGGCGACGGCGATGGGGCAGGTACTGCTGGCCGGACAGCATGGGGGCACCGGCCGCGCCGAGTTGGCCGTGCTGCTGGAGCGGGTGGCGGCGCAGGGCTACGCCATGGTCAGCGACGAGCTGGAGCACGGCCTGCGCTCGATCGCCGTTGCGGTCCGCGATCGCGCGGGGCGCACCGTCGCAGCGGTCAACGCCGCGATGCACGCGCAGCGGAACAGCCCGGAGCAGACCCTGGCGGACGTCCTGCCCGCGCTGCGCGGGACCGCTGAGCGGATCGAGGCGGACCTTCGGGTCGCGGGACGGTTCGCCGCGGTGCAGGGCTAGGGTCGCGCAGTTCCCCGCGCCCCCAACGGTCCTGCAACTCACCCACAGCGGTTCAGTCGCAGCCCCCAGGGGCGCGGGGCTCTGCTGATTTAACAGCGTGCGCGACCAGCCCACTACGGTCCGCAGCCAGGAGACATAGATGCCAGGCATACCCAGGTGTGATGCCGAAACCGCAGGTGAGGCCTTGTTCCCGTGGCGGCGCTGTTCCTACTCTGCAAGCGCCGCGACAGTGCGGACGAGGAGAGGTGCGTGCGATGGGACGGCTTGACGGGAAGACCGCGTTCATCAGCGGGACGGGGGCCGGTATCGGCCGCGCCGCCGCGCTGGTGTTCGCCGCCGAGGGGGCCAGGGTCTTCGGCTGCGACATCGACGCCGAGGCCGACGCCGGCACCGTGGCGCTGGTAGAGAAGGCCGGCGGCCGGATGCGGTCGCTCGCCCCGGTGGACCTGTCCACCCAGGACTGCGCCCGCAGTTGGATCGAGGCCGGGATCGAGGCCTTCGGCGGCATCGACATCCTCTACAACAACGCCTCCGCGCTGCGGAACGGCCCGTTCGCCTCGATGCCCGCCGAGGACTGGTACTTCACGCTCAGGAACGAGCTGGACATCCCCTACTTCTGCACCCAGGCCGCCTGGCCCCATCTGATCGCCCGGGGCGGCGGCGCGGTGCTCAATGTCGCCTCGGTGGCGGCCGAGCGCGGCGCGCTGTTCATGCCGATGGTGCCGCACGGCGCCGCCAAGGGCGGAGTGCTGGCGATGACCAAGCACCTGTGTGCGGCCGGCGCACCCCACCGGATCCGGGTCAACTCCATCGCCCCCGGTATGACCCGCACCTCGGCCACCGCCTCGTTCCTGGACGACCCGGACGGACCGAGGGCGGCCCTGGAGGCGCGCATCCCGGTGGGGCGGATCGGACAGCCCGAGGACATCGCCCGCGTGGCGGCGTTCCTCTGCTCGGACGAGGCTGCCTTCGTCAACGGCGCCAATCTGATGGTCGACGGCGGCGACAGTGCGATGGCGGGCTGAGCGATGACGACACAGCGAGCACGCCTGGACCATGTGGGCGTCAACGTCCGGGAGTTGGCGACGGCCACCGCCTGGTACAGCAGGGCCTTCGGGCTGCGCACCGTCTTCGAGTTCACCCTGGACGGGCCCGGCCTGTCCGGCGTGGTGCTGGAGCATCCGCGCGGCTGGCGGATCGAGCTGCTGCACCGCACCGGTTCCGCGCCGGGCCCGCGCGGCGCCAACCCGCTGGAGGCGGCCCTGCACGAGGGGTACGGACACTTCGCGCTGACCGTCCCGGAGTTGCGGCCGCTCTACGACACCCTGGTCGGCCACGGTGCGACCGAGGTGATGGCCCCCGGCCCCTCTCCCGAGCCGGGGGTGGACATGGCCTGGGTCGCCGACCCCGAGGGCAACCTCATCGAACTGATCGGTAAGGACGTCTGACTCACCATCAGCACCCGACAGCGGCCCGCCTCCCGGCAACGGGGAGCGGGCCGTCCGCGTGCTACCGGTCGGCGTCCAGCGCGTTGGTGATCGCCTTGACCCCGCCGTGCGCGGCGTAGCCGCCGTCCACGGTGATCTCGGCGCCGTTGGTGTAGCTCGACTCGTCCGAGAGCAGGTGCACGATCAGCGGGGCGACCTCCTCCGGCAGGCCCGGACGGCCCTGGGGGGTCAGCGAGAGATGTGCCGCAGCGAAGACCGGGTTGGCCGAGGCCATCAGCGGGGTGTCGATGAAGCCGGGGTGGACGATGTTGGTGCGGATCCCCTTCGGCGCCAGCTCCAGGGCCGCCACCCGGGTGAGGCCGCGCAGTGCCCACTTGCTGGCGGTGTAGGCGACCGCGTGGTGGGCCGTGAGCCCCGCCACCGAACCGATGTTGACGATGGATCCGCCGGCGGCCATCAGCGGTGCCAGTGCCTGGATGCCCAGCATCGGGCCGGTGGTGTTCACCGCGAAGGCCCGGTTCCAGTCGGCGGTCTCCACCGCGCCCAGCCGGGCCCGCATCGGGATGCCGGCGTTGTTGACCAGTCCATGGATCACAGTGCGGTGCTCCGCCAGCCAGTCGGCCAGTGCGGACCAGTCCTCCGGCGCGGTGACGTCCAGGTGCCGGTACTCGACGTCCAGGTCCTGGGCCCGGAGCGAGGCGGCGAGCTTCTCGCCGGCCTCGTCCAGCACGTCGGTGGCGACCACCCTGGCCCCCTCGCGGGCGCAGGCCTCGGCCTCAGCGGCGCCCTGTCCCTGCGACGCACCGGTGATGACGACGGTACGGCCTTCCAGACGCCTGCGGCTCACGCTGTCCTCCTGTTGCCGGTTCGGGGGCGGATGCGGTGGACACCCGCCCCTCTGAACCTAGGAGGCCTTGACCAGGGTCGGAAATTCACGGTCCTGATGGGTCTCATCCACGGGACCGACAGTCGCCGCGTCCTGGGCGGGACGGCCGGCGTCCAGTTCGGCGCCCACCCGGCGGATGGTCTCGCGCAGCCAGGTGTGGCCCGGGTCGGCGTGCCGGTTGTGGTGCCAGTACAGCGCCTCGACCAGCGGCACGTCCGGGAACGGGGTCGGCACCACCACGACCCTGGTGAAGTCCTCGAAGCGGCGCGCCAGCCGCTCCGGCACCAGGGCGACCATGTCGGTGCCGGCCACCAGGAACGGCAGCACGCCGAAGCCGGGCGCGCTGACCTGCACCTTGGGGTTGATCCCCAGGGTCTCCAGCTGCCGTCCGGCCGGGGTCTGGCTCTTGCCGAACGACGCCGCGGCATGCGGCATCTCGGCCAGGTCGCGCAGGGTCAGCCGGCCGTCCTTCAGCCGGGGGTTGTCCCGGTCCAGGATGCAGACGAAGCGGTCGTGCATCACCGCCTCGCTCACGCCCGGCAGCTGGTAGCCCAGCGGCACCAGCATCATGTCGTGGCAGCGCAGCAGGGTGTCCGACTCGGGCTGCCCGTAGACCAGCGGATGGAAGTCGATCCGCACGTCCGGGGCCTCCGCGCCGATGGCCTCCAGCAGCGGCTGGACCAGCACCGACATCATGTAGTCCGACATCACCACGGAGAAGCGCTGCAGGCTGCGGGCCGGGTCGAACTGCTTGGTGAGCGACAGTGCCTCCTCCGCCTTGTGCAGGGTGTCCTGCACCAGCGGCAGCAGCCGCTCGGCCAGCGGCGTCAGCTCGTACTCGCGGCCCACCCGGACCAGCAGTTCGTCGTTGAAGTGGCGGCGCAGCCGGGCCAGTGAGCCGCTCATCGCCGACTGGCTGGTGCAGAGCCTGAGCCCCGCATGGGTGACATTGCGGTCCTCCAGCAGCGCTTCCAGCGCCACCAGCAGGTTCAGGTCGATCGTTCCCAGGCCCATCCGCCCACGTCCTTCCAGAACCCGGTGGGACGTCGTCGTCCGCACCGGTCGAACGAAATGTGACTGTAACCAGCCGACCGGCTGCCGGGAAGGTCCGATCCGGCTTTGACAGCCTGCCCACACGGTCACGGTCACGCTCAGGGGCGCGGGCTGCGGCCGCGCTTGCGGGCCCGGGGCAGATAGGCCTGCTCGGGGCCGGGCAGGATCCGGTTGCTCACCGTGCCCAGGCCCTCGACGGTCAGCGTCACCTCGTCCCCGGGCTGCAGCGGCGGCGGGGTGCGTTCGCCGTTGCGGCCCCAGTGTTCGGCCAGGGCGCCCCAGCCGCAGGTGCCCGAGCCGAGGATGTCGCCGGGCCGGACCCAGGCGTCGCGGGTGGCGTAGGCGATCATCTCCTCGAAGGTCCAGGAGGCGTTGGCGAGGGTGTCCCGGCCGATCAGCCCGCCGTTCAGGCTGACGCTCATGGCCAGGTCCAGATAGCCGTCGGCGTCCCGGTGCTGCTCCACCTCGTCGGCGGTGACCAGCCAGGGGCCCAGGGTGTTGGCGAAGTCCTTGCCCTTGCTGAAGCCGAGCCCCAGCTCGCGTTCGGGCTTCTGCAGATCGCGGGCCGACCAGTCGTTGAAGACCAGGTAGCCGAGGATGTGCGCACCGGCCTGATCGGGGGTCAGATTCCGTCCGGAGCGGCCGATGACGGCGCCGACCTCCAGCTCGAAGTCCAGTACCCGGCAGCCGGCCGGCACCGGGACGCCGTCGTGGGCGCCGTAGGAGGCGTGCGGGTTGGTGAAGTAGAAGGCGGGCGCCCGGTACCAGACCTCGGGGACGTGTTCCAGTCCGTCCAGGCTCTTGGACACCCCCTCGATATGGGCCTCGAAGCCGACGAAGTCGCGGATGCTGGGGGCCTGGAACGGAGCGAGCAGCCGGACCTCCGCGAGCCGGGGGCCGGCCGGGCCGGCCAGGGCTCGCTCGCCCGCCGCGCGCAGGGCTTCCGGGTCGCCGCGGGTGACCAGGGCGGTCAGGCTCTCGTCGAGCGGGTGCAGCCGGTCGCCGTCCGCGTCCAGGACGGCCGAGTGCTCGGCCCCGCTGCTCTCGTAGGTGGCGAAGCGCATCTCAGGACTCCCAGTGGTTGCGGTTGGCGGGGGCGTCCCCGGTGGCGGTGAGGTAGCCGGCGAACAGCGCGCCGGGGTCGCGGTCGGCGCGGATCCGCTGCAGCCGGTCCCACTGCTCGTCGCCGAGGAAGCGCAGTTGACGGTTGGTGAAGTCGGAATCGCCCAGGTACTGACCCGCCGTCACCGGCTGCAGCTCGGCCATGGCGCCGTCGAGCCAGCCGCGCAGCCGGGCGTCCTGTGACGGGTCGTCATGGACCACGTAGGCCGCGCAGTAGATCTCCGACTGCAGGCTGAAGGCCATCTCCGGGAGCGCCCGCAGCGGGGCCATGGAGAACCAGATGGTGAAGGCCCCCGGCACCGGGTGCCCGGTGAAGACCGTCCGCATCGCCGGGACCACCTCGGCCGCGCTGCCGCGCAGCCAGGCGTTGTCGACCAGGTAGCGGTGGCCCTCGGGGTTGGCGGTGCGCTGGCCGGCCAGCTGTTCGGCGAAGCTGGTCGGCTCGGCCTCGACGCGGAACAGGGCCTGCTCGCGGTAGGGGTTGGCGTGCAGCGGGGCCAGCGCCTCGGCCGCCTCGGCCGGGGTGTCCGCCAGGGCCAGGCCGGTGACCAGCAGCAGCGGACGTTCGTGGCCGGGCGGGGTCTGGGTCAGCGCGACGATCTCCACGCAGTCGCCGACGGTGTGGTGGACGGTGTGCAGCCAGGTCATCACCTGGTCGAACAGCTCCAGCGGATAGGCGTGCACGGTGTGGGTGAGCGCCTGCGGCAGCGGGCGGGTGCGCAGGTGGAAGCGGGTGACCACGCCGGGGAAGCCGGGGCCGGCGCCACGCGCCGCCCAGTAGAGGTCGGTGTTCTGCCCGGCGTCGGCGCGGACCAGCTCGCCCTCGGCGGTGACCACGTCGACGGCGACGACGTTCTCGGCCGCCCAGCCCCAGCCGCGGGCGTTCCAGCCCTGCCCGCCCTGGAGCAGGAAGCCGCCGATGCCCACCGAGGGGCAGTGCCCGCCGTTGAAGAAGCGGCCGTGCCCGGCCAGATAGGGGTTGAGCTCGTCGCCGCCGCGGACCGAGGGGGTGGCGACGACGATGCCGGTGTCGGGGTCGTAGTGCAGCTCGTGGAAGCGGCCCAGGTCGATCAGCAGCGCCTGCTCGCGGACGCTCCAGGCGGCCCAGCTGTGGCCGCCCGAGCGGACCGCGACCTGCCAGCCGCGCTCCCGGGCCAGCAGCACGCCCTCGACCACGTCCTGCTCGGTGGCCGCCTCCAGCACCGCAGCGGGTCGGCGTTCGGCGGCCAGGGGGCGGCGGGCGTTGAAGACCCGGCCGACGCAGGCCTGCTCGAAGTCCCGGTCCCCGGGCAGGTGGAGGGTGCCGGTGAAGCCGTTCATTTGACCGCGATCGGGTTGACCGGTGCGCCGACCGCCCCGGTCACCGGGATGGGCGCCGCGACCAGCAGGAACTCGTACACCCCGTCGGCCTCGCAGTCCGCGCCCAGGGCCTCCAGGTCGAACATCTCGCCCAGTGGCAGGCCCATGTTGGGGATGGCGATCTGGTGCAGCGGCGACATGCAGGGGTCGGGGAACTCGTACGGGCGCACCTCGAACCCCCAGGTGTCGGTGGCGGCGGCGGCGATCTCGGTGCGGTGCAGCCAGCCCAGGGTGGAGAAGGACATCCCGGGCGCCGCCCCGGCCGCGTACTCGCCCCAACCGCCGTTGCGGCGCACCCGGTTGATCTGGCCGGTGCGGATCAGCACGATGTCGCCGCGGCGGACGCTGGAGGTCGGGCCCTGCGCCTCGATGGTGGCGCGCAGGTGCTCCTCGGTGATGGCGAAGCCGTCCGGCAGCTCCATCCCGTCCTCGCCGACCACCCGGCCGACGTCCAGCAGCACGCCGCGGCCGACGAAGTCGTCGGCCATGTGCTCGATGCCGGTGACGCTGTCGCCGTTCCCGTTCACGATGGTGCAGGAACGTCCGTTCCAGGCGCGCTTGTTGTCGTAGATGTGGCCGAGGCCGTCCCACTGGGTGCCGGCCTGCAGCGGCATCACCACATGGTCGTCGGCGCCGCCGAAGCCGTGCGGGAAGCCCTGCCGGTCGGCGGCGGCGTCGGTGCCGGTGTCCTTCATGTAGTGGACCGGGTTGATCCGGCCGCGGAAGCCGCGCTGCGGACCGTCCTCGTTGAACTCCAGCGCCAGCGAGATCGCCCGGCCGCGTCGCACCAGCCCGGCGGCGTGGGCGCGTTTGGCGTCGTCGAGGTGGTTGAGCGTGCCCAGCACGTCGTCCGGGCCCCAGCGGCCCCAGTTGCGGTAGGCGGCGCGGGCCTTGGCCAGCTCCTCCTCGATCGGGCCGAGCGTGGTCATGGTCGGTGGCCTTTCTGCTGCAGGAGCCGGAGCGCGGTGCCTCCGGCGATGGCGGCGCGGATCCCGGGTGCGAAGCCGGCGGCGTCCAGGCGTTGCACCGGATCGTCGACGCCCATGTCGAAGGGGTAGTCGGTGCCCAGCACCAGCCGGTCCGGGCCGACGGCCGCCACCAGCTGCCGCAGCGCGGTCGGGGTGTAGACCAGGGCGTCGAACCAGAGCCGCTCCAGGTAGGCGGACGGCGGTTCGGCGCAGCCGCGCGCGTCCGGGCGGTGCTGCCAGGCGTGGTCCGAGCGGCCCAGGTAGGTGGGGAGGTAGCCGCCGCCGTGGGCCACCACCAGGCGCAGCCCGGGGAACCGGTCCAGCACCCCGGTGAAGATCAGGTGCGACAGCGCCACCGTGGTCTCCACCGGCTGGCCCACGGTGTTGCCGAGGTAGCGGGTGGCCAGCCGCTCGCCCAGCGAGCAGCCCCAGGGGTGCAGGAAGACCAGGGTTCCGGCCTCCTGCGCCGCCGCCCAGAACGGGTCGTGGACCGGGTCGGCCAGCTCCCGTCCCTCGACGGTGGTGGAGACGCTCACCCCGTCCAGCCCGTGCACCGACAGGGCCCGGTGCAGGGTGCGCACGGCCAGGTCGGCGTGCTGGAGCGGGACGGTGCCCAGGCCGCGCAGCCGCTCCGGGGCCTGGGCGCAGTGCGCGGCGACGGCGGCGTTGACGGTCTCCGCCAGTTCGGCGGCGAGGGCGGGGCCGGCCCAGTAGTGGTGCATCGGCATCGGGCCGACCACCTGGACGTCGACGCCCATCGCGTCGAGGTCGGCCAGCCGCCGCCGGACGTCCGTCAACTGCTGGGCTCTGCTCGCCAGCTGATGGCGGTTCAGGACAAGCGACTCGGCCGAGTGGGAGCGCTGTTCCGCCGTCAGCTCGCGGGCGAAGCCGTCCGTCCCGGCGACCAGGGCGTCGGCCTCGGGGACGGCGAGGTGGCCGTGGAAGTCCACCACGGCCGCCCCGGCGGGGGCGGCTGCGGCGGTCACGCCTCCGCCTTGAGGAACTCCAGCGTCTCGGACATGATCCGGGCCGGGTCGGCGCCCTCGGTCTCCGGATGGATCTCCCACTCGGCCAGCTGCAGCGAGTTGTCCAGCACCGCACGCACCCGGGGCATCCTGCGCTGCATGTAGGCCTTCAGTATCCCGGCCAACTCGCCCTCGCCGGTGACCATCT
Source organism: Streptacidiphilus jeojiensis (assembly GCF_042510965.1). Taxonomy (NCBI): domain Bacteria; kingdom Bacillati; phylum Actinomycetota; class Actinomycetes; order Kitasatosporales; family Streptomycetaceae; genus Streptacidiphilus; species Streptacidiphilus jeojiensis. The sequence goes on along the minus strand of NZ_JBEUKS010000006.1, from coordinate 284,750 downwards.
CGGCCAGCACCACGGCGTCCTCCGCGCACATCGCCGCGCCCTGGGCGATCAGCGGCGGGCAGGCGTGCGCCGCGTCGCCGACGATCATCACCCGGCCGCGGAACCAGTCCTGGTCCACCAGCACCGACTCGATCCAGCGGTAGTCCACCGCGGCGTCCTCGGGCAGGCCGGCGATGACCCGCCCCCAGGTCCCCCCGTAGCCGGCGCCGCGCTCGCGCAGCAGGGCCAGCGGGGCGCGCGGGCCGATCAGGGCCGGGTCCAGGTTCTCGTCCAGCAGGTAGGCGTAGCACTGGGTGTCGGAGATCGGCGAGTAGCCGGCCTTGTAGCGCGGGCCGCCGTAGTAGACCTCGGCGCAGTCCATCTCCGCGGGCCGCTCGCCGACCACCCGGAAGATGCTCATGCCGACCGGACGCGGCCGGGTCTCGATCCCCAGCAGCCCGCGGATCTGCGAGTTCAGCCCGTCGGCGCCGACCGCCAGGTCGTAGCGCCCGGACGTGCCGTCGGTGAAGGCGACCTCCACCTCGTCCTCGTCCTGCTTGAAGCCGGTCACGCTCAGCCCCAGCCGCACCCGCACGCCCGCCGCGTAGACGGCGTCGCACAGGGCGTCCTGGAGGTCCGCGCGCAGGGCGCCCGCGGTGGACGGGAGTTCCTCGCCGCCGGTGTGCGGGGTCTCCAGCTCCACGATCAGGCCGCCGTCCGCCCGGCGCAGCCGCATCAGGTCGAAGGGGACCGCCTTGGCCAGCACCCGGTCCAGCACGCCGACGCTGCGCAGCGCCTTCAGCGCGTTGCCCTGGACGGTGATGCCGTGGCCGACGCCGAACCACTGCGGCGAGATCTCCACGAGGTCCACCGCCACCCCGCGCCGGGCCAGGGCGAGCGCGAGCACACTTCCGGTGATGCCGCCGCCGACGACGAGCACCTTCGAGACGGCCATAGGTATTCCTCAGAGTCAGTTCAGTCGCTTCAGGAGGCAGCGGTGCCGGCCGTGCGGGACGGCGGCAGCTCGCAGGGGGGTTGGAGTCCTGGTGGGAACCCTGGCGTCGGGCCCGATCCAACGTCAACGGATGGAGCTATCGCCTCGCGCAAGGTCTTCCATCCCGCACGGCAATGCCCGGCCCGATGCCAGGCATCGCGGATGGGCATTTCCGCCGCCCGCCGCGACTGCCTAGCTTTCTGAGGAGAACCACCCCAGCACCGCCTAGGAGCCGCCGTGCCCGAGACCGCCCCGCCCACCACCGACGCCGATCCCGCCCTCGCCGGTCCCTTCGCGCTGGGGACGTTCTCCAGCGGCGGGCCGGCCTTCCCCGGCCTGCTGGCAGGCGCCCGGGTGCGCGACCTGTCCCCGCTGGCGGGCAGCACCTTCGCGCTGTTCGCCGACTGGGAGGCCGTGCTGCCGCAGTTGGCCGGGCTGGCCGCGGACACCGCCTCGGGCGACTGGCACGACCGGTCCGCGCTGCGGGTCCTGGCCCCGATCGCCCCCGGCCAGATCCTGCAGAGCGGCGCCAACTACCGCCGGCACGTGGTGGACCTGGTGGCCGCCGAGAAGGAGAGCGTGCACGGCGCCACCCCGGCGGAGGCCCGCGCCGACGCCGAGCTGATGATGGCCGAGCGGGCCCGCAACGGCGTCCCCTACCTGTTCCTCGGCAGTCCGCGGGCGGTCTGCGGCCCCTACGACCGGGTGGTACTGCCCGCCGAGGGCGTCCAGCACGACTGGGAGCTGGAGCTGGCGCTGGTGATCGGGCGTGGCGGCCGCTCCATCCGCCGCCAGGACGCGATGGACCATGTCGCCGCCTACACCATCTGCAACGACCTCACCACCCGCGACCGGCTCTACCGCCCCGACCTCAAGGCGATCGGCACCGACTGGTTCACCGCCAAGAACGCCGACACCTTCCTGCCGCTCGGCCCCTACCTGGTCCCGGCCGCCTTCGTCGGGGACCCGGGCGACCTGCGGATCACCCTGAGCCACAACGGCGTGGTCCGGCAGGACGAGTCCACCAAGGACATGATCTTCGACATCCCCCGGCTGATCGAGTACGCCTCCGCGACCACCACGCTGCTCCCCGGCGACCTGCTGCTGACCGGCTCCCCGGCCGGGAACGGCGCGCACTGGGGTGTCTTCCTCCGGCCCGGCGACGTGCTGGAAGGCACCATCACCGGCCTGGGCCGGCAGCGCAACACCGTCACCGCAGCATGACCGCCCAGGACGACCACCGCAGCATGAGGAGCCAACCCCGATGACCTTCCAACCCGTCACCCATCTGCGTCACTTCGCGCTCGCCGTACCGGACTTCGAGCGTCAGCGGGCCTTCTTCCGGGACACCTGGGGCCTGACCGAGGTCGCCGACGACAGCGGGCTGGCCTTCTTCGCCGCCGAGGGCAGCCCCGAGCAGTACGTGGTCCGGGTCCGCAAGGACCGGCAGAAGCGGATGGACCTGGTCGCCTTCGGCGCCGGCAGCGTCGCCGACGTGGACCGGCTGGCCACCGAGCTGACCGCAGCAGGAGTGGCCCTGGTCCGCGAGCCGGGCCCGATGGACACCCCCGGCGGCGGCTACGGCCTGCGCTTCTTCGACCCGGACGGGAGGGTGGTCGAGGTGTCCGCGGACGTCGCCACCCGCACCCACCGCAGGATCGAGGAGCGCGAGGCGATCCCGGTCCGGCTCTCCCACTGCGTCGTCAACTCCCGGCAGCCGGAACGCCTTCGTGACTTCTACGCCCGTCACCTGGGGTTCCGGCTCACCGACACGCTCTACTCCGACCACATGGGCGACCTGATGTACTTCATGCGCTGCAACCGGCTGCACCACAGCTTCGCCATCGCCCGGGGCCCCCATGTGTCGCTGCACCACGCCTCGTTCGAGATGCGCGGCGTCGAGGAGTACATGCGCGGCACCGGCCGCGCGCTGCGCGCCGGCACCCGGCTGACCTGGGGTCCCGGCCGCCACCTGGCCGGCGACAACACCTTCTCCTACTTCCACGACCCGCACGGCAACACCGTGGAGTACACCACCGAACTGGCCATCCTGGACGAGGACCTGTGGCACCCGGGCCGGCACGACGTGGACGACCCGATGGTCCAGGACCAGTGGGGCACGGCCGACCCGATGAGCGAGTCGGTGGCCAAGGACCAGTTCAACGACCCCGACGTGCTCTTCACCGCCCCGCCGGTGTGACCCCCCGTCAGTTCGCCTCCCCCTCAGCTTCCCCCGAAAGGCCACCACCATGGCACAGACCGTTCTCAAGCACGCCGTCTCCCAGGAGAGCGTCGCCGCCGACCTGGACGCGGTGCGGGCGACCGTCACCGGCGTCATAGCCGACATCCGCGAGCGCGGCGACGCGGCGGTCCGGGAGTACTCCGAGAAGTTCGACAACTGGTCCCCGGAGTCCTTCCGGCTCAGCGACCGGCAGGTCGCCGAGATCGTCGCCACCGTCCCGGACCAGGTGATCGAGGACATCCGCTTCGTCCAGGACCAGGTCCGGGCGTTCGCGCAGCACCAGCTCGCCTCCATGGGCGAGTTCGAGGTGGAGACGCTGCCGGGGGTGCGCCTCGGCCAGAAGCACATCCCGGTGCGGGCCGCCGGCGCCTACATCCCGGGCGGACGCTACCCGCTGACCGCCTCCGCGCACATGACCATCGTCACCGCCAAGGTGGCCGGGGTGCCCCGGGTGGTGGCCTGCACCCCTCCGATCCGCGGTGAGATCCCGGCCGCGACCGTGGCCGCCGCGCACCTGGCCGGGGCGGACGAGATCTGGCTGCTGGGCGGGGTGCAGGCGGTGGCCGCGATGGCCGTCGGCACCGGCACCATGCAGCCGGTCGACCTGATCGCCGGGCCCGGCAACGCCTACGTCGCCGAGGCCAAGCGTCAGCTCTTCGGGCAGATCGGCATCGACCTGTTCGCCGGGCCCACCGAGATCCTGGTCCTGGCCGACGACGGGGCCGACCCGTTCACCTGCGCGGTGGACCTGCTCTCCCAGGCCGAGCACGGACCCGACTCCCCGGCCGTGCTGATCACCACCTCCCGCGAGGTCGCCGAGGCCACCGTCGCCGAGGTCGAACGGCTGCTGCCGACCATGCCCACCAGGGACTTCGCCGGACCGGCCTGGCGCGACCACGGCCAGGTCGTCGTGGTCGACTCGCTGGACGAGCTGTACGAGCTGGCGGACGCCTTCGCCTTCGAGCACGTGGAGGTGCTGACCGCGGACCCGCGCGAGGCGCTGGAGCGGATGACCCAGTACGGCGCGCTGTTCCTCGGCGAGGGTACCTGCGTCTCCTTCGGCGACAAGGTGATCGGCACCAACCACGTGCTGCCGACCCGCGGTGCCGCGCGCTACACGGGCGGGCTGTGGGTGGGCAAGTACCTGAAGACGGTCACCTACCAGGAGGTCACCGACACCGCCTCGCAGGCCCTGCTGGGCCGGCTGTGCGGGCGCGCGGCCCGGGTGGAGCTGTTCGAGGGCCACGCCCGCTCCGGCGACCTGCGCGCCTCCAGGGCGGCCGGCGACGCGCTCCCCTGGGCGGAGGGCCGGTGAGCTCCGCTTCGCCCCTGGCGGGCCGTACCGCCCTGATCACAGGCGCGGGCGGCCCGCTCGGCCGTGCCTTCTCACTGGCGCTGGCCGAAGCGGGGCTACGGGTGCTCCTGGTCGGCCGCAATCCCGCCACCCTGGCCGAGACCCTGGCCGGGGTCGAGCAGGCCGGCGGCAGCGGACGCACCGCCCTGGCCGACGTCGCCGACCCGGCCTCGGTGGCCGCGCTCGCGGCCGGGCTGACGCAGGCCGGGGAGGAGGTCTCCGTCCTGGTCAACAACGCCGGGATCGCCGGACCGGTCAAACCGCTGGTCGAGATCGACCCGGCGGAATGGGACGAGGTGTTCGCCGCCAACGTCCGGGGCGTCTACCTGCTCTGCCGCGCCTTCCTGCCGCCGATGCTGGCGGCGGGCCGGGGCGACGTGGTCAATGTCGCCTCGGTCAGCGGCAAGCGCCCGCTGCTCAACCGGACCCCGTACACCGCCTCGAAGATGGCCCTGCTCGGGCTCACCCGCACCCTCGCCGGGGAGGTCGGCCCAGCCGGAGTCGCCGTCAACTCCCTCTCCCCCGGGCCGATCCGCGGCCCCCGGATGGCCCGGAACTTCCGGCTGGAGGCGGAGCTCACCGGCACCACCCCGGAAGCCGCCGAGCACGCCTTCGCGTCCCGCGCCGCCCTCGGCCGCCTGGTCGAGAACCACGAGGTCGCCGCCGCGCTCATCGCCATGCTGGGCATGCCCGGCCTCTGCGGCGCCGACATCGATCTGTCAGCGGGGATGATCGCCCCGTCCTGAGACCGCAACAGCAAGGGCCCGGCTGCCGGAGAGCAGCCGGGCCTTCTGGCGCTGCCGGCTAACCGGCCTGGACGACGATGGCGCCGCTGTAGCTGGCACCCGCGGCGATGGCGGTGGTGGTGCCGTCGACCGTCATGGTGACCTGGCGTCCGCGCGGGGCCGTGACGACGGCGTCCGCGGCGAGGGTGAGGCTGGTGAGGTAGGACGTACCGGTGACGGTCCAGCGGGAGCCGGCCGCCAGCGAGACCACGACGCCGTTGTTGACCGCGGCGGCCGGGGTGTTGGTGACCTCGCCGAGCTGCAGGTACTGGTCCGCGCCGATACTGTCGATGTGGTGCTTGGTGGTGGTCGCCGAGATCACGCCCTCGACCTGGCTGCGGGTGAAGGTGAGCACCAGGTTGAGGCCGCCGCGCATGCCGTTGTAGAAGTCGCCCTTCAGCCGGATGTCGGTGAAGGCGGCGACCGCGTCGGTGTCGTGCGCGGCGGTGTTGTCGAAGCTGCTGTCCTTGCTGGCGGCGGTGGTCGGCTCGGTGTAGACGCCGGTGTTCAGCAGCACGCCGTTGACCATCTGCGGTCCCGGGTCGTCGTTCTCCATCACCTGGACCAGGATGCCGTTGCCCGGGTTCAGCCGGGCGCCGCCGGACCCGTCCACCACGATGGAGACCTGCTGGCCCTTGTCCAGGAAGGTCGCGGTACGCGAGTTGAGCACCGTGCCGCCGCTGATGTCGACGCTGCCGGCGCCGTGCCACATCACCCCGAAGCGCTTGGAGTCGATGACGGTGTTGCGCACCGGGATCGCCGCCAGCTCGCGGGCGCTGAGGCCCAGCTCCAGACTGGTGTTGAGTGCGGCCACCGCCGCGCGGGTGCTGTCGGCGTAGTAGACCGTCCCGCCACGGTTGATGGTGGCGTAGCTGGCCACGTCGAACCGGCAGCCGAGGAAGTTCTCGGTGGCGTTGCCGATGGCGTAGGAGCCGTAGCCGCCGGCGGTGCCGGTGTTGGCCACCCGGCAGTTGATGGCGGTGAGGGTGCCGTTCTGGCCGTTGTCGGTGGAGAGCGCGCCCCAGTTCTCGGACTCGATGCTGGAGTTGACGTACGAGGCGCGGGTCTCGGTGCCCAGCAGATTGGTGGCGCGGACGTTGCCGCCGATGCTGAGCATCCAGGGGGCCGACTCCATCACCGAGGTGTCGACGGTGGAGCGGTAGTCGGAGGGCAGGACGCCGTCCTTGACCCTGATGGTGGAGTTCTTGACGACGATGTTGGCGCCGCCGTCGGCGATGACGCCGGTGCGGACCACGCCGGTGTTGTCGATGGTGGCGTCCTCGACCACCAGGGTGGTCGAGGTGCCGGTGCCGACGATCGCCGCGCCGTAGCCGACGAAGTCGCAGCGGCCGTTGCCGTCGAAGGCGATGCCGGGGCTGCGCAGGGCGTAGGAGCCGCCGGCGACGTAGACGCCGTTGTAGGCCTCGCCGGTGGACTGCAGCCGGATGTTGCGGGCGTAGGAGTCGGTGACCTGGCCGCCGACCACGCCGGCCAGCACGGACTTGGTGCGGGAGACGCCGTCGCCGTCCACGTACAGGGCCTGGCGGAACGGGAAGGTGAGGTTGCCGAAGGCGATCGGGTTGGCCACGGCCACGGTCAGCACGACGTCGCCCCGGTAGACGCCGGGCTGGATGGTGGTGACGGTGCCGCCGGTCGGGGTGAGCAGCTGTCCGGTCTCCACGCCGCCGACGGTCAGCGTCAGGTTGTAGCCGTCCGGGGCGACCAGCGAGCCGCCGGAGGCGATGGTGAGGCGGCTGAGCCTGGTCGTGGCGGAGACGGTCAGGGACTCGCCGGCCCCCACCGTCAGCTCCCGGCCGCCGCCGACCGTACTCGGGGCCGCGACGGCGGTGACCGGGTTGAGCAGCAGTGCGCCTGCTGCCGCCGAGCCGGCGACGATGATCGATCGTCGCGAGACCCGGCTGGTGCGGGTGGAGAAGGTCATGAACAACTCCTTTGTCGTCCGTACCGGCGCAGCACGAAGTGACCGGCCGGTGCCGTCGGAGATGACGGCAGGTCAGTGGCCCAGGCGACTGGCCTGGAGGATGGGGTGACGGTTGGTCAGATGCGGTCGCGCAGACGGCGCTCGCGGCCGTAGAGGCCGACCACCGCGAGGATCAGTCCGCCGGTGATCATCTGCTGCTCGGCGGAGGGCAGTTGGGCGGCGCTGAGCAGCAGCGCGACCACCGAGAGCACCAGCGCGCCAAGGACGGTGCGCCAGTAGTCGCCGCGTCCGCCGAACATGGTGCCGCCGACGATGACCGCGGCCAGGGACTGGAACAGGTAGGGGTCGCCGACGGTGACGTTGCCCGAGCCCGAGTAGCCGGCCAGCAGGATGCCCACGCAGACCGCCAGCACCGCGCTGGCGACGTAGGCGCAGATCCAGGTCCGGCCGACGCGGACCAGGGACAGCTTGGCGGCCTGCTGGTTCACCCCGGTGAGGTAGAGGTGGCGCCCGGCCCGGGTACGGGTCAGCATCAGGCCGATGACCAGGGCGACCAGCGCCCAGATCAGCACCACCGGGGGGACGGCCAGGCCGAAGGTGGTGCCGTTGGCGGCGGTGAGGTCGCCGAGCCAGGCCGGGGTGACCCCGGTGGCGGCGCCGTTGATCCACTTCAGCAGCAGTCCGGAGACCAGGGCGCTCACGCCCAGCGTGACGATCAGCGGCTCGACCTTGAAGCGGAACGAGAGCAGCCCGTTGACCAGCCCGCCGGCCGCGCCCACGGCCAGCGCGACCGCCGCCGCGGCCGGCACCGACCAGTGGTAGGTGCCGCACAGCTCGGCGATGACCACGTCGCCGGCCGAGATGAAGGCGGCGATGGAGAAGTCGATGCCGCCGACCAGCACCACGATGGTCTGTCCGGCGCCGGCCAGACCGAGCAGCGAGGCGTTGATCAGGATCGCGTAGAGCACCCGGTGCGAGCCGAAGCCGTCGATGGTGGCCAGCCCGTACCCGTAGAGCGCGACCAGGGCGACGATCTGCAGCAGCGGGAAGCGGCGCTGCCAGTCCGAGAGCTGGGCCACCAGCGGCGGGCGTCCGCCGGCGGTCTCCGGAGCGGCGGGGGTGTCGGTCAGCGCGGTGTCGCTCATGCGGTCCTCCGGCGGGTGTTGGTCAGCACCGCTCCGACGACCACGGCGAAGAGCAGCAGCGCCCCGTAGATCGCGGTGGACCACAGGGTGGACACATTGACTTCATTGAGGAGGTTGTTGATCAGGTAGATGCTGCCGGCGCCCAGCAGTGAGCCGACCAGCGAGCCGCGGCCGCCGCTGAGCGCGGTGCCGCCGAGCGCCACCGAGGCGATGGCCAGCAGGGTGTACTGGGTGGCCATGCTCGCCGCGCCCTCGCTGATCAGGGACATCAGCGCGATGCCGGCGATGCCCGCGTACAGGCCGCCGAGGGCGTAGGCGGCGATCCGCACCACCGGGACGTTCATCCCGGCCGAGTAGGCGGTGGCGTCGTCGCCGCCGACCGCGTAGAGGGCCTTGATGAAGGGGGTGCGGGCCAGCAGCACCCAGATCAGCAGCGGCGCGCCGATGGTGAGCAGCGCGCCGGGGACCGGGCCGAAGGAGCCGGCCAGGTCCTTGGTCCAGCCGGTGCTGCCGGTGGGCACCGAGCCGCCCTGGACCTGGGTGGCCAGGCCGCCGACGACGATGTTGGCGCACAGGGTGGCGACCACCGGCTGGAACCGCAGCACGGCGACCATGAAGCCGTTGATCGCGCCGATGGCGGCGCCGACGGCCAGGCAGATCGGGACCACGAGCAGCGGCGAGGTCAGGCCGTTGGGCAGCAGGTCGGCCACGATGACGATGTTGACCAGGGTCAGTACCGGGCCGATGGATATGTCGATACCGCCGCCGCCGGACAGGATCGCCGGGGTGCTGGCCATCGCCGCGCAGGCCAGCGGGGCGAAGGAGGCCAGTACGGCGGGCCAGTTGGAGGGAGCGGCGAAGGCCGGCTGCACGGCGATGTCGATCAGCAGCAGGGTGAGCGTGAGCAGCGCCGCGAAGGCGTAGGGGCGCCGGGCGAGCAGGGCCCGGACGGAGGCGAGGGCGGTCATGCGGCACCGTCCGGTGTGAGTGCGGGGGTGGTGGGGCCGTCGGTGCTGCCGTCGCCAGGGCCGTCGTCAGGGCCGGCGTCTGGGCCGGTGCCAGGGCCGGTGCCAGGGCCGTCGAGGGTGCCGCTGACCGGGCCCTCGTCGACGGTGCGGCCGAAGAAGGCGGCGACCAGGGACTGCCGGGTCAGCTCGGCCCGGGTCAGGGTCGCCGAGAGGGCGCCCTCGCGGAAGACCAGCACCCGGTCCATCAGCTCGATGTGCTCGTCGACCTCGGTCGACAGCATCACCACCGCCACCCCACGGGCCGTCAGTTCGGCCAGCAGCGCGTAGATGTCGCGCTTGGCGCCGATGTCGACGCCCCGGGTCGGGTCGTTGAGCAGCAGCACCTGCGGGTCGCGGGCCAGCCAGCGGGCGATGACCACCTTCTGCTGGTTGCCGCCGGACAGGGTGGAGACCGGGTCCGACCCGCGGCCCATCCGGATCTTCAGCGCGCTGCGGTAGGGGGCGAACCGTTCCTGCGCGGCCCTGCGGGAGAGCAGTCCGGAGCGGCGGTCCTGACGGAGCGTCGCGGCGCTGAAGTTCTCCCGGATCGACATGGTCCCGAACAGGGCCTCGGCCCTGCGGTCCCGCGGAACGTAGCCGATGCCCGCCGCGGCGGCCTGCTGCTCGGAGCGGATCGGCGCCCCGGTGCCGTCGACGGTGCGCAGCACCGAGCCCTCCCCGGGCGGTCCCTCCCAGAGCGCCTTGATGAAGGCGTCCTGGCCGTGGCCCTCCAGTCCGGCCAGGCCGACCACCTCACCGGCCCGCAGCTCGAAGTCGACCGGCTCGGCGCCGGGGTGCAGCCGCACCCCGGTGGCCCGCAGCAGCACCGGGGCCGCCGGGTCCGGTGCGCGCCCGGCGACCTCGGCCGCGGACGCGCCGGCCAGGTGCTCGGAGCCGGTCATCAGCCGGACCAGCTCGGCCGTGGTGGCCTCGGCCGCGTCCAGGGTGACCACCGACTCGCCGGAGCGCAGCACCGACACCCGGTCGGCGATGGCGTCCACCTCGTCCATCCGGTGCGAGACGAACAGCACCGACATGCCCTCCGCCTTGCGCCGGGCGACGGCCCGGAACAGCCGGTCCCGGGTGGCCACGTCCAGGGCGCTGGTGGCCTCGTCCAGGATCAGCACCTTGGGGCCGCGCACCAGGGCGCGGGCGATTCCGCAGGCCTGGCGGTCGCTGAGGGACAGCTGCTCGACCGGGGTGTCCAGGTCGGGCACCTGCTCCAGCAGCTCCGCCAGGACCGCGGCGGCCCTGCTGCGCTTGTCGGCCTCGGCGACCCTGCGCCGGAACACCCCGTCCGCGCCGAGCCAGACGTTCTCCAGCACCGAGCGCGGTCCGACCACCAGCACCTCCTGGTAGACGGCCATCACCCCGGCCCGGATCGCCGCCGCCGGACCGCCGAAGCGGACCGGTCGGCCGTCGACCGTCAGGGTTCCGGAGTCCGGGGCGTGCACTCCGGTGAGGATCTTCACCAGGGTGCTCTTCCCCGACCCGTTCTCCCCCATCAGCGCGTGCACCTCGCCGGCCGGCATCCGCAGCGAGCAGGACCGCAGGGCCCTGGTCGCCCCGAACGCCTTGGCGAGTCCGGCGGCCTCCAGCACGGCCGGGCGATCCGCCTGGCTCTGCTCGTTCAACGCACCACTCCTTGCCTGTCGACGTGCTCGTCGACTCCGCCTTCGGCTTCCGTGCTGCTACTGGGCTGCTACTGGCCGAAGAAGCCGTCGATGTAGCTGCTGGTCGCGAAGGGCTGGTCGACGTCGGACTGGGTGACCGTCGAGGCGTCGCCGACCTTGAAGCTGGACTTGCTGAAGCCCGACAGGTTGTCGCTGGTCACCAGCGGCGGGTTGATCACGATGTCGGAGACCTTGACGCCCTTGCCGTCCAGCATGTTCTTGGCGACCTGGGCCACCGCCTGGGCCAGCCCGTCACCCGGGTTGTAGAGGCCGACGCCCTGGTACTTGCCGGAGTTGGCGGTCCAGTAGGCGACGCCGCCGGTGGTCAGCCCGTTGTCGGCGACGGTCGGCACGGTGACGTTGGACTTCTGGAAGGCCGAGATGATGCCGGTGGTCATCGGACCGCCCTCCAGCACCCCGCCGATGGTCTTGGTCGGGTTGGCGGCCAGGTACTGCTGCACGTCGGTCTGCGCGGTGGTGGGCGAGAAGTCGGTGTAGATCGAGTCGTCCAGGGTGATCCCCGAGCAGAGCTTCAGCGCCGCCTTGGCGCCGTTGAAGGTGTCGGTGTCGATCGGGACGCCCTTGATGCCGTGCACCCCGAGGATGGCGCCCTTGCCGCCCATGATCTTGGCGACCGCGGCGGCCTGCGCCTCACCGGCCGCGAAGGCGTTGGGGACCACATTGACGGTGTTGGCGTCCACCACGTTGTTCAGCATCGAGATGGACGGGATGCCGGCCGCCGCCGCCTTGTCGACCACCGACTCGAAGCCCGAGGCCAGCGGCTGATAGATGATCAGATCGACCTTGTCGGTGATCAGTTGGTTGAACTGGGCGATCTGGCTGGTCACCTCGTTGCTGGAGACCAGGTCGATCACCTTGTACCCGTCGGCCTTGAGGTACTGCTGCAGCGAGGTGTTGATCAGCGTCTGGTACGGGTTGCTGAGCTGCGACTCGGAGATGCCGATGGTGAAGCCGCTGGTCCTGGTGGGCTTCCAGGTGGCCCACTTGCTGGCCTGGACGGTGCCCGAGTAGCCGCTGTAGGCGGCCTCGTACTGCGCCCCCAGCGCCTTGACCAGGCCGGCGGTGTCCTTGAAGGAGGCAGCCGGCACGGTGCCGCAGGACGAGGCTGTGGAACTGCTGTCCCCCGAGGAGCCGCTGCTCGCTGTGGTCGTCGCCGAACTGCTGCACCCCGCTGCCGTGAGCGCCAGCGCCGTCGCGGCGAAGAGGGCCGAAGCGCCCCGGATCCGAGAAGCGTGAGTCCGAAGGCGGCGGGCCGCGGCAGTCGACGGCGGGGAAGGGGCGGGAGTTGCGGTCATGGTGGGGACTCTCCCTCGAGTCTGGTTCATGCTCAGTCCATGGGTGTTCGCTGTGGCTCTCGCTACCGCGGTGGGTGGCTCGCAGAAGGGGAAGCAGTAGCGTCAGCGATGCAGCGCAGCGTATGAAGCGGCCATCACCAGGGACAAGGCACGGTGTCATCGCCGGACAGCATGGGTGGTATGCGGGGCGCCCGGCGGCTGCTGCCGATGGCTGCCATCGGCAGCGGCGCTCGTCGGCCGGCCCCGGCCGACCCCGCTGATCCGGGCACCGGCCAGGCCGATCAGCGCGGCGGTGCAGTGCCCGATCGTGGTGAAGTCCGGCAGCGCCCCGTACCACTCGGCGTCGGACAGCGGATACAGCACGGCGGCCCCGGCCCACCAGGGTCGGAGCCGCCGTGGCAGCAGCGGGGTGACCGCGGCCACCGCCGCGATGGACACATAGCTCACGCCGTAGTCCAGGGCGTGCCGGGTCGCCTGCGGATAGGCCCCGTCGCCCACCGCGACGGAGATCACCGCGGTCGTGGTGAGGGTCGCACCGACATGTGCCACCAGCACCAGGGCGACCGCCCGCCGGGTGCCGACACTGCGCTCCAGCACGGCCAGGCAGACGACCAGCCCGACCACCACGACCAGGAAGAAGCTCAGCGCGTCGCCGGTGTCGACCACCAGCAGGCTGCCGAACAGGCTGCGCACCGGGTGCTGTCCCATGTTGTCCAGGTTGGTACTGATGTACTGCCGCAGCCGGACGCCGTCCGACTTGCTCAGGACCCGGCGCAGCAGCGCCGCGTCCACCGCGAGCAGCAGCAGGTAGCCGAAGGCCGCCGGGTTCCGACGCGGATACCCGGCGGCCCACCGGAGCAGCCGGGCCCGCGACGGCCGGAGAGGATCAGTGCGCATGGCGCCCATCATCCCCGGCCGTCGATCACGTCCCCTGCTGCGACGCCCGCGAAGCCTGCGACGCCTGCGACGCCCGACCGGCGCCCACTCAGCCGCCGATGGTGACGGTCCGCGACAGCACGGGGCTGGTGGCGTCGGTGCCCAGGGTCAGCGACCGGGCACCGAGGGCGGTCCTCCAGCCGTCGGCCGCGGTGGACCAGTACTGCAGCTGACGGGTCGGAATGGTGATGGTGACCGTCCGCGACTGACCCGGGGCCAGCCGGACCCGGTCGTAGCCGGCCAGCGCGGTCGGGGCGAACTGCACCCCGGCGGGCGGGTTCCGCGGTGCGCCCAGGTAGAGCTGCGGTACGGCGTCCCCGGTGGCCGACCCGGTGTTGCTGACCCGGAAGCTGACCGCCAGGCCGCTCCCGGTCCGGCGGGCCGACAGGTCCGCGTACCGGAACCGGCTGTAGCTCAGCCCGTAGCCGAAGGGGAACAGCGGGGTCTCCCCGTTGGCCGCGTAGAACCGGTAGCCGACGTCGACGCCCTCGGAGTAGCTGGTCACCGGGCAGTTGAGCAGCGTCGCGCCGAAGGGGGCGCAGGTTCCGGTGCCGCCGACACCGGCGGAGCTGCGCTCGGGGTGGGCCGCCTGGTGCGCCACCTCCTGGCCGAGCGAGGCCGGCCAGGTGAAGGGCAGCCTCCCACCCGGGTTCACCCTGCCGAGCAGGACGTCGGCGGTGGCCTGTCCGCCCTTGTCGCCCGGGTACCACATCTCCAGCACCGACTTCACCTTGCCCAGCCACGGCATGGCGACGGGCTGACTGGTGTTCAGCACCACCACGGTGTCCGGGTTCACCGCCGCCACATCGGCGATCAGCTGGTCCTGGCCCTCCGGCAGCGGCTTCGACAGGTCCCCGTCGCTCCAGGCGAACACCACGGCGGTGCCCGCGTGGCGCGCGGCGTTGACCGCGGCGTCGTGCGCCGCCTGCTGCTGCGCCGGGGTGACCCAGTCCAGCCGCACCTGCACCGGCCGGCCCGAGGCGTCCGGGGTGGCCGCGACCGCCAGGGTGTGCGCCCCCGCGGTCAGATGGACCAGGGTGCGCCCGTTGGCGAGACCGTCGGTGGTGGGCAGCGGACCGTTGCCGTCGGTGGCGTGGACTACGCCGTACCGCGGCCCGGTACTGAACCCGGAACCACCCACCGTGGTCAGGGTGTTGCCGTCCACGGTCAGCCCCGCGGTCGCACCCAGGGCCTGGATGTTCAGCCAGTAGTCCCCGGCCTGAAAGACCGTCAGGGTTCCGCTCCAGGAGGCGGCCTGACCGACAGGCAGGGCGTGGCTGCCGGTGAAGTCCAGCGTCGCGTCGACACCGCCGCCGGCCCGCAGCAGCCCGGGCTGCCCGTCGTGCGACAGCGCCGACGCCGGCACGGCGGTGCCCGTCATGTCGTCCCCGACCGAGTAGCTGATTCCGGAGCTGCCCCGGCGGCCCAGCTCCTGCTGCAGCACCTGGTACGTCCCGGTCTGCTCGGCGACCAGGCCGCCGGACTTCTCACCGCCGCCGTCGGTGGCAATGGTCTGCCCGGCGCCGGGCCCGATCAGCGCCAGCGACGAGAGCGCCTTCCCGCCGAGCGGGAGCGTGGAGCCGTCGTTCTTGAGCAGGGTGGCGGCGTCCTGGCCGGTCTTGAGCACGACCTTCTCGTCGGCCGCGGTCGGCTGGGCGGTCACCGTGTGCTTGGACGCGCCGTCCAGCAGGCCGAACCGGTCGTACTCGTAGAGGATGCGTCCCACCGCCTGGTCGACCCGGGACTCCTGGACCGAGCCGTCGGCGATCGCGGCCTTGAGCGCGGCGGAGGTGAAGTAGGACGGCAGCAGCCCGCCGAACCCGCCGCCGGGCATCTCCATGTCCAGACCGGCGTTGAGGTAGTCGGTGCCGTGGTTGGCGCCCCAGTCGGAGGTCACGAAGCCCTTGAACCCGAGCTCGTTCCGCAGGATGGTCGTCAGCGTGTCCGAACTGTCGCACGCCTGGGCGCTGTTGACGACGTTGTAGGAGCACATCACCGAGGAGACACCGGCGTTGACGGCGTCGGTGAAGGGCTGCAGGTAGATCTCGTGCAGGGTCTGCTGGTCCACGCTGACGTTGTTGCCGCCGTCGTAGGCGATGTAGTGCTTGACCTGCGCCATCGTGCCCTGGCTCTGGATCCCGGTGATCTCGGCGGCACCGGTCTGCCCGGTGAGCAGCGGATCCTCGCCGAAGGTGTTGAAGCCCCGGGACCAGGAGGTGTCGCGGTCCAGGTTGACGAACGGCTCCAGCACCACGTCCTGGCCCATGGCCCTGGCGTCACGGCCGATCACCTCGCCGTTCAGCCGGGCGTCGTTCTGGCTGAAGGTGGCGGCGACGCCCATGGTGGCGGTCATCCCGGTGGAGTCCTGCTCGGTGATCACCCCGGGCGGCCCGTCGCTCAGCCGCAGCGAGGGGATGCCCAGGCGCGGGACGCCCGGCAGGTAGCCGGCCTGGTACTGGGTGGTGGACGCGGCCTCGGCCTGGCCCTCGATCATCGAGAGCTTCTCGTCCAGGGTCATCCTGGCCAGCAGCCGGTCCACCCGGGCGTCCCCGGTGACCGGCGCAGGCCGCGCGGACGCGGTGGGCGCCCCGGCCACGGCGAGCCCGAGGGTACTGAGCAACGCGACGGCACAGACCGTCGCACGGCGGTGGCGCCTGCTGTTGCCGGTCCTGCTGGTCTGGCTGCTCTTGCTGGTCCTGCTGATGAGGGTGGGGTGCATACGGCTCTGCCTCTCTTCAAGGCTGCACGTCTCTGTGCGCCTGCGAGCGGAGAAGCCCCCGCCGTCGGGTGGAACGGCGGGGGCAGCACTGTACGCGAACGGCCGGTGGAGAGCCCCGGCCTGGGCGAACGCATGGCATCACCCGGCGACAACTCGTGAACCTGACTCACGTGTCACCAAAGGACTCACGGCTGACGAGTTTTCATTGGAAGGCGCAAGCGGTCAAGACCTTGCACAGGAAGCAATCAGGATGACGCGCTTGGCTTCACAAGCTGAAGGCAGGCGCCCTCAGGCCGTCGTCGTCGCCAGCAGCCCGCTGCCCAGCCAGTCGGAGGAGTCCTTCACCCCGGGCAGGGCGAAGAAGTAGCCGCCGCCGGTGGGTGAGATGTAGTCGACCAGGGGTTCGTCGATCAACCGGGTCTGGACCGCCTCGAACTGCCGCTTGACATCCTGCTGGTAGCAGCAGAAGGCGAGCCCCATGTCCAGGTTGCCCACCGCGTCGATGCCGCGGTCGTAGTTGTAGCCGCGGCGCAGGATGCGGGAGTCGTCGGTCTTGGCGGTGCGCGGGTTGGCGATCCGGATGTGGGCGTCCAGCGGGATCGCGTTGCCCTGCGGGTCCTTGGCGTAGTCGGGGATGTCGGTCTCGTTGGCACCGTCCAGCGGAGCGCCGGTGTCCTTGCGCCGACCGAACATCAACTCCTGCTCGTTGAGCGAGACCCGGTCCCAGAACTCCACCAGCATCCGGATGATCCGGATCACCTGATAGCTGCCGTCGGTCGCCCAGGCCGGCTCGCCGGCGCCCGAGTCCACCCACACCAGCCGGTCCATCTCCCGGGTGGAGGTGACATCCGGGTTGGCGATGCCGTCCTTGAAGCCCAGTAGGTTGCGCTGCGCGCCGCTGGGACGCGGGGTGTTCTGGAAGCCGTCGATCCGCCACTTCACCTGCATCTGACCGCGGGTGTGCTTGGCGATGTCACGCATCGCGTGCAGCACCGTGTCCTGGCGGTCGGCGCAGATCTGCAGCGACAGGTCCCCGTGCGACTCCGCGGCCTTCAGGTTGTCGTTGGGGAAGGTCCGCATCGGGGTGAGCTTGCGGGGCTTCTGCGCGGCCAGCCCGAAGCGTCCGTCGAAGAGCGACGCACCCACGCCGACGGTCACGGTGAGGCTGTCGGTGGGGACGACCGGGCCGAGGATGCCGTTGTCGGACGGCGGCGCGCCGACACCCAGATCGGGCGGGGTGCCGCCGGAGGTGAGGAAGCGGATCCGCTCGGTGAGGGTCTGCAGCAGGGCCTGCAGACCCTTGCGGTCGGTGGCGATGACGTCCATCGAGAGGAAGATGGCGAACGCCGGTGTGGGCGTGATGATCCCGGCCTGGTGGGCGCCGTGGAAGGCGACCGAACCACTGTCGGAGGTGGCGCCGGAGCCCGACGCGGGGGCGGCGGCCGCGGCGGATCCGCTGCCGAGCGCGACCGCGCCGGTCGCTATCGCGGCACCCGCCGCGCCCGCACCCAACGCCGTCTTGACGACGGCGCGTCGCGAGGTGCCGGCAGTCACGGCGCCGGCAGTCCCGGCTCCGCTCCCGAATCCGAAGGGGCAGCTTCCCGTCGAAGGCTGGTACTGGTCGGTCATCAGGCGGACTTCCGGATCTCGAGCAGGTCGGGGATGGGTGCGAGGTCTTCCAGCAGCTGCCCGGTGGCGCCGTTGACGGCGGCGCGGGCGGTCGGGTCGAGCTGCTCGACGGGTGTCCAGGCGGCGCCCTTGTGCTGGGCGTCCAGCAGTGCGGAGAGCCGCGCGATGTCCGCGTCGACGGTGCCGATGAGCGCGGGGCTGCGCTCGGTGATCAGCGGCCGGAGCACCGAGAGCAGTTCCCTGGTGCCGGCCAGGTTGGCCTGGGCGGTCGCCAGGTTGGTGCCGCTGCCCTCGTCGGTGTCGCCGGTCAGCTCGAACTGGAGGGTGTTCTCCAGGATCTCGTGGGTGCGCAGCGGCAGGTCGGTCGGGTCGAAGTCCTGGCTCGGGAACGCCTTGCGCAGCCCGGCGACGTCGGCCGACAGCTGGACCGCCACGGACGTCAGGCTCTTCGCGGACTCGCCGTGCCACAGCCCGTACTCGAGCCGGTGGAAGCCGGTGAAGTCCGGGTCGTTGACCCCGTCGGGCAGCCCGTCCGCACGACCGTTGATCTTGGCGTCGAACTCGGAGAAGGTGCCGTACGCGGCGCCCAGCGAGGCGTACTGCAGGTGCGCGGTGAGCCAGTCGGCCCTGGCTGCGGCCAGGTTGCCGCCCTTGACGTCGGCCTGCAGCCTGTCGGTCTCGGTGACCAGGGTGGTCAGTCCGGCGTTGACGTAGGCCTTGTAGGCGGCGAGCGGCGCGTCCAGGTCGGCGGCGGCGAGGGGCAGAACGGCCTTGACCGTCCCTCCCCCGGTGACGGTGACGCTGGCCGAGGTGACGGCCTTTCCGCCGGTGGGCACGCAGCGCCAGGCGTAGGTGCCCTTGCCTATGGTGGCGGTGAGGGCGCGGGTGGTGCCCGGGGCCAGGCCTTCGACCTCGCCGAAGACGGCGTTGCTGCCGGGGTCGATCAGGTACACCTCGGAGGTGTCCTTGCCGGTGTTGTGCATCTGGAAGGTCTGCTGGCCCGGCTGCGGAGTGGTGAAACCCTTGCCGCAGGCGGTGGGTGAGACGGTGACGGTCGCCGCGGCGGCCGGCTTGCCGTTGCCGGCCGCGATCACCGCGCCGGCGACGACCGCCGGAACGGCGACCACCGCGACCGGGACCACCCAGCGGGGGCGCGGGCGCCCGACCCCTCCCCCGGTCGGAACCGGCTCCGCTTGCTCCGCCTCCTTCGCCTGCGCCGCACCCTCGGGGGCCGGCTCGGCAGCGGGGGCCGGCTCGGCGGCGGGGGTCGGCTCGGCGGCGGGGACCGGCTTCGGTGCGCGGACGCCGCGCAGGAACAGCGTCATCACCACGGCCAGGTAGACGACGTAGGCGACGACCTGGAGCCAGGTCATCTGGGTCGTCAGATTGAACACGCCCTGCACCAGCGTCGCGTACCAGGAGTTGGCGTCGATGCTGCTGCTGATGTCGACGGCGAAGGCGTGGATGCCGGGAAGGACGCCGCCCTCCTGGAGGTCCCGCATGCCGTAGCCGAGGACCCCCGCCGCGATGACGATCAGGCCCGCGCCGGTCCAGGTGAAGAAGCGGGTCAGATTGATCTTCAGCACCCGCCGGTACAGCGCCCAGCAGAGTACCGTCGCGAGCACCAGCCCGACGGCCGCGCCGATCAGCGGGCCGGTGGACTCCCCCGCCGTCTGCGCGGTGGTCCAGATGAACAGCGCCGTCTCCAGACCCTCACGGCCGACCGCGAGGAAGCTGGTGGCGACCAGCATGCCGGAGCCGACCGCCAGTGCCGCGCCGACCTTGTCCTTCAACTCACCGGCGAGGTTGCGGGCGTTGCGCCGCATCCAGAAGACCATCGCGGTGACGAAGGCGACCGCGATCACGCTCAGGGTGCCGCCGAAGGCCTCCTGCGCGGTGGCGGAGAGGCTGTGCGCGGTGAAGGTCAGTACCGCGCCGAAGCTGAGCGACAGCCCGATCGCGGCCAGGACCCCGGTCCACACCTGCGGAAGCCGTGACTTCTGGTCACTCCGGACCAGGGTGGCCACCAGGATGGAGACGACAAGTCCAGCTTCCAGGCCCTCTCTGAGCCCGATGAGGAAACTCGGGAATGCGTCGTCCCACATCAGTGATCCTTCTGTTCGGCATGCTTAGCTTAGGCATACCTTATGCAACCCACGCATGACTCGTCTACATGGAGGTAGACGCTACGGTGTGACAGTGATCGCACGGCGTCACCGGCGTCCCGTCCGCCTCGGCCTGCTCGCCGCGGCGCTCCTCCTCGCGGCCCTGACCGCCCTGGTGATGGTCCGTGACGGCCGCCCGTTCGGCGTCGACACCGGGCTGCACCACTGGGCGCTGACGCACCGTGACCCCGCCCTCGACCGCTTCGGCATCGACCTGGCGGTCACCGGCACCGGGGCGCCCGCCTACGCCGTAGCCGCCCTGGCGGGTGCCGTCGCCACCGGCACCCGGCGCTGGTGGTGGCGCGGTGCGCTGGTCGGGGTGGCGGCACTGGCATCGGCGGAACTGCTGCGCACCTCACTGGCCACGGCCGTCGGCCGCCCCCGGCCCCCTCGCGCCGACTGGCTCGCCTACGCCTCCGGCCATGCGTTCCCGTCCGGGCACAGCACCACCTCGGCGCTGCTCGCCATCGGCCTGACCGCCGCTCTGCTGACGCACGCTCAGCGCCGTACCACCCGGGCGGCGGCCGTGGTCCTCCCGGCGCTGTGGGCGCTCGCGGTCGGCGTCGACCGGGTCTACCTCGGGGTGCACTGGCCCACCGACGTGCTCGCCGGGTGGCTGCTGGCCGTGGTGGTCGGTGGCGCGCTGCTGCCCCTGCTGGGCGCGCTGACCCGAGCGCTCAGCTCGTCACCCGCAGCATGGCCCACAGGGCGGTGGTGGCCACGACCAGCGTCGCCGGAACCGTCCAGAGACCGAGACGGGTGAACAGGCCCAGCTCCGCGTCGGTCCCGTGGTCGCGGAGCAGCCGGCGCCAGAGCAGGGTGGCCAGCGATCCGGCGTAGCTGAGGTTGGGCCCCAGGTTCACCCCGATCAGCGCGGCCAGCACCGGTCCGGGGCCGCCCGCGGAGAGCACCGGCAGCAGCGCCAGGATCGCGGGCAGGTTGTTGATCGCGTTCGCCAGCACGGCCGCCACCGCCGCGACCGCCAGCAGCGCGGGCAGGTCCGAGGACTGCGGCAGCAGCCCGCCCGCCGCCGACTGCAGCCCGTTGACCATGACCCCTTCGACCACGATCCCGAGCGCCAGCACGAAGACGCAGAACAGCGGATCGGCCGAGCGCAGCAGCGCCAGCGTGGTGGCGCGGCGCCGGTCGCGCGCCCGGGCCACGGCGCGCACGCCCAGCACCAGGACGCCGCCGAGCGCCGCCCAGGCCGGGTTGGCCCCGGCCAGCGAGACCACGGCGAAGCCGGCCAGCGTGAGGGCCAGCACCACCAGGGTGAACAGCGGAACGGGGGTGGGTCCGGCCGGGTCCGCCGGCTCTGCCGGGTCGGGTCCCTCCGGTTCCTCCCGCGGGTCCGCCCGCAGCTCCAAGTCGGCCCGGAAGAAGCGGCGGAAGACCAGGTACTCGATGCCGATGGTCAGCACCCACGCCGGCGCCATCACCACACCGAAGCGGACGAACGAGATCCCGGCGGCGGTGAAGGCCAGCAGATTGGTCAGGTTGGAGACCGGCAGCAGCAGCGAAGCGCTGTTGGCCAGGTGCGCGGTGGCGTAGACGTGCGGACGCGGCCGCGCACCGGCCCTGGCCGCGGCGGCGAAGACGACCGGCGTCAGCAGCACCACCGTGGCGTCCAGGCTGAGCACCGCCGTGGTGACCGAGGCCACCGCGAACACGCCGCCCAGCAACCGCACCGGGCGTCCCCGGCAGGCCCGGGCCACCAGCTCACCGGCGGCGGCGAACAGTCCGTCGTCCGCGCAGAGCCGGGCCAGGACCAGCACCGCGGCCAGGAATCCCACCACCGGCAGCAGCAGTCGGGTCTGCGCCCAGGCCTCGCTGGGCGAGACCGCGCCCAGGAGCACCACCACGGCGGCGGCCGGGACCGCGGCGGCCGCCTCCGGCCAGCCCTTGGGCCGTAGCACCGCGAAGACCAGTACACCCAGCAGCAGGGCGACGGAGAGCCCCTCGGCCACTGCGCTGTTCAGAATGACTCCAGGTCAAGGGGTGTACGGACAGGACGAAGACTACCCGGCTCCTGCCCCCGCAGCGGTCGGCCACACCTCGCCGGGAGCCGGCCGGAGGAGCCCACCAGGGAGCCAGTGGACAATGGCGCCATGCGGATACTGCTGGTGGAGGACGAGGTGCGGCTGGCCGAGCGCATCGCCGAGGGGCTGCGCGACCAGGGCATGGCGGTGGACGTGTGCCACGACGGCGACCAGGCCCTGGCCAAGATCGACCTCACCACCGGCTACGACGTCATGGTGCTGGACCGGGACCTGCCCGGACGCAGCGGCGACCAGGTCTGCCGCGAGCTGACCGGGCGGGCCGACGCGCCGATGGTGCTGATGCTCACCGCACTGTCCGGGACCGACGACCGGGTCGACGGCCTGGCCCTGGGCGCCGACGACTACCTCGGCAAGCCGTTCTCCTTCGCCGAACTGACCCTGCGCGTCCAGGCCCTGGCCCGCCGGGGCCGTTCCCACGCCGCCGTGCTCAGCTGCGGGGACGTGACCATGGACACCCTGCGCCGCACCGTCCACCGCTCCGGACAGCCGGTCGCACTCACCGCCAAGGAGTTCGCCGTGCTGCAGCTGCTGATGGCCGCGGACGGCGCCGTGCTCAGCCAGGAGCAGTTGCTGGAGCGCGCCTGGGACGAGCACGCGGACCCGTTCACCAACACGGTCCGGGTCACCGTCAACCGGCTGCGCCGCAAGCTCGGCGCCCCCGAGCTGGTGGAGACCGTGGTCGGCGCGGGCTACCGGATCAGCGCATGAGGCGGCCACGGCCGGGGATGCCCCCGCTCACCATCAGGGCCCGGCTCACGCTCACCTACGCCGCGCTGTTCACCCTCGGCGGCAGCGCCCTGGTGCTGGCCCTGACCACGGCCTTCTACCACTTCATCTTCCAGCCGCTGCCCGACGACCAGATCCCCAGCAGCCTGGACCCCGACCACGACCACTTCGTCGGCCTCAGCGACCAGATCCGCGACGCCGCCGCCTCGCACCTGCTCCGGGTCGCGCTGGCCCTGCTGGTGCTGGTGGTCGCGGTCTCGGCGCTGGTCGGCTGGTGGGTCGCCGGGCGGCTGCTGCGTCCCATCGCCGACATCACCGCCGCCGCCCGCCGCGCCAGCGGCACCACCCTGCACGAGCGGCTCAACCTCTCCGGCCCGTCGGACGAGCTCAAGGAGCTCGGCGACACCTTCGACCAGATGCTCGAACGCCTGGACGCGGCCTTCGCCGCCCAGCGCCGCTTCGTCGCCAACGCCAGCCACGAACTGCGCACACCGCTCGCGCTGACCCGCGCCGCCGTCGAGGTCACCCTGGCCAAACCGGAGCCGGACCAGGAGCAGTGGCGCAGCATGGCGCACGACGTCGCCGACTCCACGGTCCGGGCCCAGCAGCTGATCGACGCCCTGCTCACGCTGGCCCGCTCGGAGCAGCGGCTCACCGATCCGGAGGAGGACGACCTGGCCGACATCGCCGCCGAGGCGATGGACCGGGTGGCCGCCCGGTGCCGGGAGCGGCGGCTGCGGGTGGAGTCCGATCTCGGGCCGGCTCCGCTGCACGGCAGTGTCGCCCTGCTCGGGATCGCGGTGGCGAACCTGCTGGAGAACGCGGTGAAGTACGGCAGCGAAGGCGGCCTGCTACGGGTCACCAGCGCACGGAGCGGGGCCGACCGGGTCGAACTCACCGTGGTCAACGACGGTCCGGCGCTGCCGGCCGACCGGCTCGACCGGCTCTTCGAACCCTTCCAGCGCGGCCGGGGCCGGGCCCCGGGGCCGGACGCCCCGGAGGGGGCAGGTCTGGGCCTGTCCATCGTCCGCGCCGTCGCCACCGCCCACGGCGGCCGGGTCACCGCCACGGCCCGCCCGGAGGGCGGACTGGCCGTCAGCCTGCTGCTCCCCGCGGCCTGATCGGCGCGCTCGGCCTGACTGACGCGCTCAGGCCGACCGGCGCGCTCAGGAGGGCCAACCCGCCCAGAACCAGAGCACGACGGCCTGGGCGATGAACAGCATCACCTCGCCGCCCTCCCGGGACTGCAGCCAGGACCATGCCTGCTGGGTCTGTCGCATGCGCCTTCTCCTGGATCGCTCTTCGTCTTCGCCGTCATCATCGTCTACATGCCTGTAGACAAAGCTACCCCCAAACCACTCGATCAGGTGATCCACACCGATCTGACGTGACATCGACCCCGCCGACGTGATGCGGTCCTACCAGGTCCGCATCATCGATCGACCGCTGACCTGGTCGATCGCCGCCGATCGGGGGAACCCTCATGGCCGGTACGCAGCCATCTCGCAGGGAACCAGAAACGGGAGCACTCACCCTGCTCGCCGGAGCACTGCAACGGAACCTTCTGTGGATCATGGTCGGGGCGTACGTCCTGGCCGCCGTCCTGCCCGGTCCCGGGGAGGCGGTCCGCTCCGTCACGCTCGGAAGGATCGGCGCCACCGCACTTCCGCTGCAGGCGGGTCTGCTCGCGGTGGTGGTGTTCAACGCCGGGCTGACGGCCAGGGCCGAGCGGCTGCCCGCGCTGCTGCGCCGTCCCGGGCCGCTGGCGCTCGGGGTGGCGATCAACGCGCTACTCCCCAGTGTGCTGCTGGCGGTGGCCTCGGTCGGCGCGGAGGGGTGGCACAACCCGCGCGAGGCGCAGAGCCTGCTGGCCGGGCTGGCCCTGATCGGGGCGATGCCGGTGGCGGCCGGCGCCACCGTCTTCTCCCAGGGCGACGAGGGCAGCGCCACGCTCAGCCTGGGCCTGGTGCTGGGCTCCACCCTGCTCAGCCCGCTGACCATCCCGCTCGGCCTGCACCTGGGCGGATTCCTCACCACCGGCGGCTACGCCGCCGACCTGCACGCCGCGGCGAAGACGGCCGGCAGCCTGTTCGCCGTCCTGGTCGTCGTGCTGCCCTGCCTGCTGGGGCTGCTGACCGGACGGCTGGCCACAGTGCTCAGGGGCGGCCGGTCCGGTCGGGGCTCGACCCCGCCGCTGATCCGGCTGGTCAACCTGGCGGTGGTGGTCACCCTCAGCTACACCAACGCCTGCGGGGCGCTGCGCCAGGTGATCCGCAGACCGGACCCGGACTTCCTGCTGCTGGTGGTCGCCGCCGCGGCGCTGATGTGCTCGGTGTCGTTCCTCTGCGGCTGGGTGATCGCGGGCCGGCTCCGCTGCGACCGCGGCGAGGCCGTGGCGCTCACCTACGCGTCGGGCATGAACAACAGCAGCGCCAGCGCGGTACTGGCGGCGACCCGGATACCGGACCACCCTGCGGTGCTGCTGCCGATCCTCGCCTACAGCCTGCTGCAGAAGATCCTGGCCGGTTCGGTGGGCCGGTTCATCGGCAGTCCCGTCCTGCCGCCCGTCCTGCCGCCCGGACGGGAGGCAGGACGGGATGCGGCAGCGGGCCGCGCCGGACCCGTCAGCGGGTCCAGTCCGGACGCAGGGTCACGCTGAGGATGGTGCGGTACTCGGCGGGCTGGGCCGCCGGGACGGTGTAGAGGCTGCTCGGGTCGGTGCCCTGCACCGAGCCGGTGCTCGGCAGCGGCTTGGGCGTGGAGTAGCCGGCGAACAGCATGGTCAGCGTGCCATTGCCGTTCTGCACCACGGTCGGGTCGTAGACCCGGCCCGAGTAGTAGCCGGAGAGGCCGAGCGCGCCACCGCTGGTCGCCTGCTTCGCCAGGGCGGAGAAGGTGTAGTCGGTGCCGATCAGCTTCTGCGGGGTGCTCCAGTTCTTCCCGTCCTCGGACGAGGAGTAGAAGATCTGGTTGAAGGCGTCGCTGTCACCGTCCGAGGCGTAGGCGCCGGACAGGAACAGGCCGTAGCTGCCGTCCGGGTTGGTGATGACCGTGCCGCGCGAGCCGACCCAGCGCAGCACCGAGTCGCTGCTGGAGGTCGGGTCGTTGAGTCCGGAGACCTGGCCGAGGTCGGTGAAGTGCACGCCGTCGTAGGTGTAGGCGGCGCGGACCACCGAGTAGTCCTCGTTGTTGCCGTAGAGCGACTTGGGCTTGTTCTTGCCCTCGCCGATCGCGGCCAGCTGGGCGTAGGGGACGGTGGCCGCGCCGGGGGCGCCGACGCTGCTGCCCTTGGCCACCGCACCGGTGCCGCCGGTGCAGCCGGTCAGATCGGTCGCGTCCGCGCCGGTGCAGCTGACCTGCACGATGCCGGCCGCCGTGCCCAGGCTCACGGTCACCGAACCGCCGCTCGGCTGCAGCGCGGAGGTGTCCGCGACCGGAATGGTGGCCGCGGGCAGCGTCACGGCCGCCGTGGTGGTGGTCGGGGTGAAGTAGTTGACGATCTTCTCGGTGTAGAGCACCGCGACGCTGCCCCTGGGCGCGCCCTGGTAGTGCGACAGGGTGCTGATGATGCCGTCCGGGGCGATCAGACCCGAGGTCTGGTCGGCGCCCGCCGGGATCACCGCGTCCGCCTTGACCGCGTCGCCCGCCGCGACGCTGACCCCGGCCGCGTCGCGGGTGGTGCACCCGGTCAGTGCGGTGGCCGTGGCGGCGGCGTCGTTGCAGTCCACGATGTGGCCGTCGACGTTGAAGTGGCCCGGCTGCTCGAAGTTCGCGGTCGAGCCGACGTTCACGGTGACGCCCGCGCCGGTCGGACCGGCCGGGATGCTGACCGCCGCGGTTGCGGTGGTGCTGCCGCCCATGCCGACCGGCTCGGTCGCCGGCAGTCCGGCCAGCGGGTCGTCGCCCTTGGGCGTGAGCTTGTGCACGATCAGGTTGACGCCCAGCGCGTCCCCGGTGGGACGGCTCAGCGTGTAGAGGACCTGCGCCCGCTTGCCGCTGCCCGCCTGGCCGTTGCCGCCGTAGCCGGGAACGGACAGCACGAAGGCGTGGCCCTGGCCGTCGTCGTCGGTGTTGCCGGTCGCGCACAGGCCCGCGTTCTGCTCCAGCGCCTCGCCGGTGTACTTCCAGGTCTTGCCGTGGTCGGTCGAGGTGGCCGAGACCACCGCCTCGTCCGTGTCCTTCGGCCGGTAGTCGAAGTAGCCGGTCAGCGTGCGGCCGCCGTCGTCGCTGGTGACGAACGGGAAGTAGTACGGCTGCATCGGCAGCACGCTGCCCTTGGGCTGGCGCAGCACCGTGCCGGTCGCCGAACTGGTGCCGTTGTCGGTGGAGCAGTAGCCGGTGAGCGGACCGGGGGTGCCGGTGGAGCCGCTCTGCGCGGGCACGGCACCGGTGCCGGCCGGGTCGACGGCCACATTGGGGTAGGTCACCCCGCCGACGCTGATGGTGCTGCCGAACGCCGGGTCCCCCTGGGAGAGGGTCCACGGACCACCCTTGACCTTGTCGACCACCGGGGTGCCGACGGAGTAGCCGGCCAGGTGCCGGTGGGACTGGTGCAGGCTGCTCTGCGGCAGGGCGGCGACGCAGGCGAGCGCAGCCACGCCGACGGCTGCTGCCGTCGCTGTACGGCGACGAGTCATGGGGAAGCCCTTCAGGGGTGGGCGGGACGGGGATTCGGCGTGATCCTGACCCTTCGTCGGCGAAGTCGGCAGTGGCCGGGGCGACTGTTCACCCGGTGTTACGGCTCCGGCATCCGGCCGGTTGCCGGAGCGCTGACAAGTTGGGCCTGTTATCCGGGTGTTAGGTGCCTCGTGCGAGGCTGGCGCGGTCCATGTACTGCTCGAGAACGGTCGCCGCCTCCATGTCGACAGGCCAGATTGCAGCAAGGCACCGCGCGACGACGTCCGCGCGGCACGCCCTGAGCAAGGTGCCCGAAGTCACCCTGTACTTCTGGATCACCAAGGTCCTCACCACCGGGATGGGCGAGACCACATCGGACTTCCTGGCCCAGCACATCGACCCGGTGATCGCCGTGGGCCTGGGCTTCGTCGCCTTCGCCGCCGCGATGCTGCTGCAACTGCGTGCGACCCGCTACACCGCCTGGATCTACTGGACCGCGGTGGTGATGGTGAGCGTCTTCGGCACCATGGCCGCCGATGTGCTGCACGTCCAGTTCAAGATCCCGTACACGGTGTCCACCGCGTTCTTCAGCGTGGTCCTGGCCGTGGTCCTGGTCGCCTGGTACAAGGTCGAGGGGACGCTGTCGATCCACAGCATCCACACCCGCAGCCGCGAGCTCTTCTACTGGGCCACCGTGCTGACGACCTTCGCGCTGGGCACCGCAGCGGGCGACCTGACCGCGATGAACCTGCACCTGGGCTACTGGGCCTCCGGCGTGCTCTTCGCGGTGCTGATCGCGATCCCCGCGGTGGCGCACTGGCGCTTCGGGATGAACCCGATCGGCGCCTTCTGGTTCGCCTACATCATCACCCGCCCGCTCGGCGCCTCCTTCGCCGACTGGATGGCGGTCTCCCACGCCCGCGGCGGCCTCGCCTGGGGCACCGGACCGGTCAGCCTCGGCTGGGCCGTGGTCATCCTGGGCTTCGTGGTCTACCTGGCCGTCTCCCGCAAGGACGTCGCCGAGCGCGAGCAGGGCTGAACCCCGGCAGCACCGGAGGCCGTGTCGCAGGTCGGTCTCTCCGACCGGCGACACGGCCTCCCGTGCTGCCCGCTCAGGCCGAAGCCCGCACGATCAGCTCCGTCGGCAGGATCACCGAGGCCGGGGGCTCGCCCGCGATCAGGGACTGCAGCACCCGGACCATCTCCGCGCTGATCCGGTCCCAGGGCTGACGGACCGTCGTCAGCGCCGGGCGGGTGTTCGCGGCGATGGTGGAGTCGTCGAAGCCGCCGACCGCGACGTCCTCCGGCACCCGGCGGCCGGCCTGTTCCAGGGCGGCCAGGGCGCCGTCCGCCATCAGGTCGGAGGCGACGAAGACCGCGTCCAGGTCCGGGGCGGCGGCCAGCAGCGCGGTCATCGCAGCCTCGCCGCCGGCCCGGCTGTAGTCGCCCTCGGCGACCAGGGCCGGGTCCTGCGGCAGGCCGGCCTCGGCCAGGGTCTCCCGGTAGCCGTTCAGGCGGTCGACCCCGCCGGGGGTGTCCAGCGGGCCGGTGATGGTGGCGATCCTGCGGCGGCCGGTGCCGAGCAGGTACCGCACCATCGCCCGCGCGCCCTCGTTGTCGTCCGCGGCGACATAGGGCGTGGTCGAGGTGTGCCCGAGTGGCTTGCCACAGGCCACGACCGGCATCCGGGCCTCGTCCAGCAGCTCCACCATCGGGTTGCCGGAGTGCGAGGAGACCAGCAGGACGCCGTCGACGTGTCCCGAGGTGATGTAACGGCCTATCCGGCGGCGCTCCTCCTCGGTGCCCGCGATCATCAGCAGCAGCGGGATGTCGTGCTTGGCGAGGGCCGTGGTGCAGCCGCGCAGCAGCTGGTTGAAGTTCGGGTCCTCGAAGAAGCGCGTCTGCGGCTCGGTCAGCAGGAAGGCGACCGAGTCGGAGCGCTGGGTGACCAGGCTGCGGGCATGGCGGTTGACGACGTACCCGGTCTTGCGGATGGCGGCGTTGACCGCCTTCAGCGCCTCCGGGCTGACGTTGTGCCCGCCCTGCAGCACCCGGGAGACGGTGCCGCGGGAGATCCCCGCCTCACGGGCGACGTCGTGGATGGTCGGCGGCCGGCGACGGGCCGGCGTTGCTTCGGTCATCTGCGGTGACGGTTCTTCCTCGAACGGTAGGACGGTACTGAACGGTTCTGAAGGGCTCTGCACGGCAGGGGTCCGGCTGCTGATGCCTGATCAGGACTTTACGGCCCCGGACAGCAGGTCGAGGCGCCAATAGCGCTGGAGCGACAGGAACAGTGCGATCAGCGGCAGCACCGAGATCAGCGAGCCGGTGATCACCAGGGTGTAGAGGGCCGGGGCGGCCGCGCCCTGCTTCAGCAGCGTGAACAGGCCCACCGTCACCGGGAACTTGCTGTCGTCGCCGAGCATGATGAAGGGCAGCAGGAAGTTGTTCCAGATCGCCACGAACTGGAACAGGAACACGGTGACCAGCCCCGGCATCATCATCGGCAGCGCCACCGAGCGGAAGGTGCGCCACTCGGACGCGCCGTCGATCCGGGACGCCTCCAGCAGTTCGTCGGGGATCGCGCCGGCGGCGTAGATCCTGGCGAGGTAGATGCCGTAGGGGCTGAGGATGCTCGGGATCAGCACGGACCAGTAGGTGTCGGCCAGACCGGCCTTGGCCATCAGCAGGTACTGCGGGATGGCCAGCACCACCGGCGGCATCAGCACACCGGCCAGCAGGGTGTTGAAGATCGCGTTGCGCCCGGAGAAGCGGTACTTGGCCAGGGCGTATCCGGTGACCCCGGAGACCCCGGCGGACAGCAGCGCACCGACCCCGGCGTAGAAGGCGGAGTTCAGCATCCAGGTCCAGAACTCGCCGTTCCGGTAGGCGCTGAGGTCGTGCAGGTTGGAGAGCAGGCCGGTGCCGGGGAACAGGGTGAAGCTGGTGAACAGCTGCGCGCTGCTCTTGGTGGCGGCTGTCAGCACCCACACCACCGGTATCAGGCAGTAGACCGCGCCGGCCAGCAGGCCGAGGGTGGGGGCCCAGCCGATGCGGCGGAGCCGGGAGGTGAGCGGGGAGCCGCTCACGGGCACGCTGACGCGGGTGGCGTCCTGGGTCATCGTCACTGCTGCTCCCCATAGGCACGGCTGCCGACCAGCTTCAGGAATCCGAAGGAGATCACGAGCGTCACCGCCGCGATGACCACCGAGGTGGCCGAGGCGGAGTAGATGTCACCACGGACGAACGCGTCGCGGTAGACCTTCATCAGCGGGCTCCAGGTGGAGGAGATGCCGTTGGTCAGCGGCGCCAGCGTGGTGGGTTCGCTGAACACCTGAAGCGTGGCGATCAGCGAGAAGAAGAAGGTGAGGACGAGCGAGGGGAGCACCATCGGGATCTTGATCCGCAGTGCGATCTGCAGCTCGGACGCGCCGTCGAGCCGGGCCGCCTCGTACACCTCTGCGGGGATGGAGCGCAGCGAGGTGTAGATGACGACCATGTTGAAGCCGGTGCCGCCCCAGACCGCGATGTTCGCCAGCGCGACGTACATGCCGTGGCCGGAGAGCAGTTGCGGGCCGCTCATGCCGAGCTTGCCGAGCAGGAAGTAGCCCGGGCTGGTGGTCGGCAGGTAGAGGAAGCCCCAGAGCAGGCTGGCCACCACGCCGGGGATGGCGTAGGGCAGGAAGATCGCGATGCGCGAGAAGGCCCGCAGCCGGACCTTGTCGGCGTCCAGCAGCAGGGCGAACAGCAGCGCCAGGCCGAGCATGACCGGAACCAGCATCGCGCCGTAGACCAGCACCCGGGCGGTGCCGTTGAGCAGCTCCGGGTCGCTGAGTGCCGAGGCGTAGTTGGACAGCCCGGCCCAGCCCTCGCTGCGCGAGCCGGGCCCCAGCCCCAGCCCCTGGATGTGGATCTTGCGGAAGCTGAGGTAGCCCGCGTAGCCGATGGGCAGGGCGAACATCAGCGAGAACAGCACGATCGCCGGGGCGAGGAATCCGTAGGGCGCCAGTCGGAACGTGCGACGCCTGGGGGGTGGGGCTGCCGTGGCCATGGGGCGCGGCTCCGTTCCAGGGGTTGAGGGTGGGGGCTGGGGAGCAGGGAGTGGGGGTGGGTGAAGCGGTGCAGGTCGGGGGCTGGGAGGGGTGCCCCCGCCCGGGTGGAGGCACCAGCCCGGGCGGGGGAGTCTCAGCGGTGCTGCGGTGGTGGCGTCAGCCGGCGACCTTGAAGCCCTGCTTCTGCATGTCGGCCAGGGTGGCCTGGTTCATGGTGTTCAGCGCGGCCACGAAGTCGCTCTTGTTCTGCGCGGCCTTGCCGAAGGCGTCCTTGAAGGCGCTGTAGGCGACGTTGACGTTGGGTCCCCAGGCGGCGGGGGCCGTGGTCGCGGCGATCTTGGCGGCGCTGGTGTAGAAGTCGGGCTGGTTGCTGAAGAAGTCGGGCGCGGTGGCCAGGGCGCCGCCGGTCTGGGCGTCGCTGGCGGCCGGGTACACGTAGGAGTCCTTGACCAGCGCGGCGACGGCGGTCGGGTCGGTGTTCAGCCACAGCGCGAACTGGGCCGCCGCGTCCTGGTGCTTGGAGTTGTTGGTCACGGCCGTGGACGAGCCGCCCCAGCTGCCGGTGACGTTCTCGCCCGCGCTCCACTGCGGCAGCGGGGCCATGGCCCACTTGCCCTTGGTGGCGGGGGCGCTGCTGCTGAGCACACCGGGCGCCCAGACCGCGCTGACCCAGGCGAGCTGGGAGCCGTCGGCGAGGGCCTTGCTCCAGGCCGGGGTGTACATCGGCTGGTTGTCGATGGTGCCGTTCTTGACCAGGTTGCCCCAGAAGCTGGCCACCTTCTGGGTGGCCGCGTCGTTGATGGCGACCTTCCAGGTGTCGCCGCTGGTGGTCCACCAGGAGGCGCCGGCCTGCTGGGCCAGGCCGGCGAACAGGCCCGCGTCGTTGCTGGAGAAGGTGGTGAGGGACTTCTTCGGGTCCGCCGCGTGCAGCTTGGCCGCGTCCGCGGCGAACTGGTCCCAGGTGGTGGGGACGGTCAGCCCGTACTTGGCGAAGAGGTCCTTGCGGTAGAAGAACATCAGCGGACCGCTGTCCTGCGGTATGGCGTAGACGGCGTTGGAGCCGAGGGTCACCTGCTTCCAGATGCCCGCCGCGAACTTGCCGGACGCGGAGCCGTCCTGCTTGGAGATGTCGGCGAGGACGTTGTTGCTGACCAGCGTGGGCAGCGCCTGGTACTCGGCCTGCACCAGGTCGGGGGCGCCGCCGGCCTTCGCCGCGGTGATCACCTTGGTGAGCAGGTCGTCGCCGGAGGCCTGCTTCTCCACGGTGACCTGGATGTTCGGGTGGGACTTGTTCCAGATCGCCACGACCTGGTCGAGACCGGGGGCCCAGGCCCAGTAGGTGAGCTTGACCGGACCAGAGGCCGTGGCCTGGGTGCTCGCACCGGCGGAGGAAGTGGAGCCGCTGCTGCTGCAGCCGGCGAGAAGAGCGGTGGCGACACCGGCGGCCGTCAGGCCGAGGGCGATGCGACGGTGCATCGAAAGCATGGACACTCCAACGGACGAGGACGTCCGCACCATGCGGACTGTCGTCTTCAGTCACTGTGAGCGTTCACAGTACGGAAACCAACACGACACTTGTCAAGAGTTGTTGCAATCCGGTTATCCAAGGGCCTGCAAATCCCGACTTTCCGGCAGTCAGCAGCTCAGAAGTGTCGAGTGATCAACAAAATCCAACATGACACACCACTTGCCAAAGGGCGGTACGCGTCGGTTAACGTGTGCACGTTCCCAGCCCTCTCGCTTCCGCAGGAGTCCGTCATGCCCCCGAAACCCACTCGGCTCCCCACGCGACTCCTGGGGCGCGGCCTCGCGTTCGGCGGTGACTACAACCCCGAGCAGTGGCCGGAGGAGGTCTGGGCCGAGGACATGGCCCTGATGCGGGAGGCCGGGGTGAACGCCGTGAGCGTCGGCGTCTTCTCCTGGGCCCTGCTGGAGCCGTCCCCCGGCGTCTTCACCTTCGACTGGCTGGACCGGCTGCTGGCGATGCTGCACGACAACGGGATAGCCGTGGCCCTGGGCACCCCCACCGTCGTCCCGCCGGCTTGGTTCTACCAGCGCCACCCCGAGGCGCTGCCGGTCACCAAGGACGGCCAGCGACTGGCCTTCGGCGGACGCGGTGCGATCTGCCACAGCTCCCCCGCCTACCGCCAGGCCGCCGCGGGCATCACCACCGCCCTGGCCGAGCGCTACGCCGACCACCCGGCGCTGGCCCTCTGGCACGTCCACAACGAGTACGGCGCACCGGTCGCGGCCTGCTACTGCGAGCAGTCGGCCGCGGACTTCCGCCGCTGGCTGCAGCAGCGCTACCAGTCCCTGGAGCGGCTCAACGAGGCCTGGGGCACCCTGTTCTGGGGGCAGACCTACACCTCCTGGTCGCAGATCGAGCCGCCGCGGCGCACCCCCACCGCCGGCAACCCGGGCCACCAGCTCGACTTCAGGCGCTTCACCAGCGACGCCATGCTCGCCAACTTCAGCGCCGAGCGTGACATCCTGCACCGGCTGGCCCCGGACACCCCGGTCACCACCAACTTCATGACCGCGCTCAGCCAGGGCCGCAATGTCGACTACTGGGCCTGGGGCCGCGAGGTGGACCTGGTCTCCAACGACCACTACCTGGTCGCCGAGGCCGAGCGCACCCACGTCAACCTGGCCATGTCGGCGGACATCACCCGCTCGGTCGCCTCCGGCGCCCCCTGGCTGCTGCTGGAGCACTCCACCGGGGCGGTCAACTGGCAGCCCCGCAACCTCGCCAAGGGCCCCGGCGAGCTGGGCCGCAACAGCCTGGCCCATGTCGCCCGCGGCTCCGAGGGGGCGATGTTCTTCCAGTGGCGGGCCTCCCGCTACGGCGCCGAGAAGTACCACTCGACCATGCTGCCGCAGGCCGGGACCGACAGCCGGATCTGGCGCGAGGTGGTCCAGCTCGGCTCCGACCTGGGCCGGCTGGCCGAGATCCGCGGCACCCGGGTGCGTGCCGACGTCGCCGTGCTGTGGGACTGGCAGTCCTGGTGGGCCCAGGACCTGGAGTGGCGTCCCACCGAGGACCACAGCGCCGAGGAGCGCGCCGACAGCTGGTACGAGGCCCTCTACGACCAGCACCTCACCGTGGACTTCGCCCACCCCGAGGCCGACCTGACGGACTATCCGCTGGTGGTCGTCCCCGCCCTCTACCTCACCGAGACGGCGGCGGCCGAGAACCTGCGGCGCTATGTCGAGCAGGGCGGCGTCCTGGTCGTCTCCTACTTCTCCGGCATCGTCGACGGCACCGACACCGTCCACCCCGGCCCCTACCCGGGTGCGCTGCGCGACGTCCTCGGGCTGACCGTGGAGGAGTTCCTGCCGCTGCGGGCCGGCCAGGAGGTCGCTCTCGACGGCGTCGGGACCGGCACCGGGGCGGACGGCGCCCCGCTCGCCCCGCTGAGCGGCGACGTCTGGACCGAGACGGTGGTGCCGCGCGGCGCCGAGACGGTGTGGCGCTACACCGACGGCCCGGCCGCGGGCGGTCCGGCGATCACCCGGCACTCGCTGGGCGCCGGCCACGCCTGGTACGTCTCCACCCGGCTCTCCCCCGCCCAGCTGGCCCCGGTGCTCGCGCTGGCCGGCCAGGACGCCCGACTGCCCGACCGCAGTGAGCTGCTGCACGACGTCGAGGTGGTCCGCCGCAGCGGCGCGGAGGGGGACTACCTCTTCGCGATCAACCACACCGCGGCCGAGGCCAAGGTCACCCTGCCCGCCCCCGGCACCGAACTGCTCACCGGGGAACGCGCCTCGGGCTGCCTTCCGCTGCCCCCCGGATCCGTCCGCGTCGTCCGCCTGGAGGGTTGAGGGGCCGCACCAGACCCGACGACCGCGGACGCGGACCGGCCCCGAGCGATCTTCCCCGCTCGGGGCCGGTCGTTCATGCGGTTGTCGGCCGAGCATCAGTGACGGTCAGTCACCCCACCTGCCGGTGCCGCCCGTTCCCCCGTCCACCGATCCGAGCAGGGTAAGGGCGACGGTGCCGGGGCCGGACGGGGTGGTGCCGTCGGCGAGGACGGCCAGGGCCAGGGTGTTGTCGCCGTGCGGGTCCAGGATTCCGGTCGGCAGCACGAAGGTGTGCTGCGGGCCGACATCGTTGATGTACTGGCCCAGGTTCCAGCCGTTGAGGAACAGTTGGACCCGGTAGGCACGGGTCGGGTCGTCGGTCAGGGTGAGCCCCACCGAGGCGTCGAGCCCTTCCGGGATGCGCAGCCGGAAGCCGGTGCGGTACCAGGTGACGCCCTGTCCGGACGCGGTCGCCGGGAACACCGCCGGGCTCCAGCGGCGGTCGTCGAAGCGCGGCAGGTGCCAGCCGTTGCGCTCACCGTCCAGGCCACCGCTGTTGAGCGGTCCGCGCACCGGGTCGGCCGCCGTCACCGCTGCGGTGTCCGCGCCCTGGAGCCGCCACACCGGAACGGGAGCGCTCCCGCTGTTCAGCGTGAAGGCCGCCGAGACCAGTCCCCTGGCGGACTTCTGCGCGTCATTGGCCCCGCCGTCCTCGGAGCGGGCCATCGGACGGACCAGGACGGACAGCACGTGGTCGCCGTCGCCCTGCTGCGCCGACGGAAGCGGCAGCGTCGCGGTGGCGGTCCAGGTCTGCGTGGTGGCCTGGGCCAGTGTCGGCACCGGCATCCGGTGGCCGCCCAGCGGGACGCCGTCCAGCCAGGCCATCAACAGGCCCTGGGTGCCGGTCTGGTAGGAGAGTTGGAGAGCGGAGGCGTCGCTCGCCCCGGTCCAGGAGGCGCGGTACCAGACGTCCCCGTAGTGGAAGCCGTAGTCGTCGGCGAAGAGCACCGGGCCGCCGGCCGGCACCGGGGTGGAGCTGAAACTGGTGGTCCGGTCGGCGACGGTCCAGGTCGAGTCGGGGTAGCCGGGCGCCGACTCCGGGTCGCCCGCGGCGCTGCGCCAGCCGGTCAGCGCGGGCAGGGTGATCGCCGGCGGGCCGGCCAGGCTCCGCCGCGCGGCCAGGCTGCCGGAACGGGTGGCCCTGGTCGGCACGGTCTCACCGTTCCAGGTGACCCGCTCGATCCCCCGGGGTGCCCAGACCTCCAGGTCGCTGGGGGCCGTGGTGTCGCCGGTCAGGTGCAGCGCCTGACCCTCGGCGTGTGCGGTGCGCAGCAGCGCGGGGCCGCGGACCAGCGCGGTGCCGGTGGCGGTACGGGTCGGCCACAGCGTGGCGCAGGCGACGTCGTCGGCGAGCAGCAGGAGCAGCGGCACCGGGTTGCCGCCGCCGCTGACGCTCAGTCGGGTCAGGCCGGAGAGCGTGGCGGTGACGGTGAGCAGCGTGCCGGCGGGGTCGTAACTCCAGTCCGCGGCGCCCTCGATCAGGGCGACCGCGGGCTGTTCGGCGCAGGACAGCGCGAGTTGGACCGGTGCGCCCGGTCGGCCCACCAGCAGGCCGACGTCCTGGCGGCCGATCCGGCCCTGCAGCATGGGTTGCGCCGTGGTGTGGTGCAACTGCCGTGAGCCCAGGGCGATCCCGGTGCCGAACAGTCGGGCGTCCTTGGCGCTGACCTGGAGCGGCACGGTGAGTGTGCCCTCGGCGACGGCCAGGTCCAGGGTGGTGCTGATGTCGGCGGTGTGGTCGTTGCGGACCACGTAGATGTGCGCGGCGGTGTCCGGGTTGCTGAGGTGATACACCGTCAGGGCGGGGTCGGCCGCGGCGGTGTCGGCGGCCCGGTCCAGCTTGGCGAGTTCGGGGACGGCGGTGAGCAGGCTGCCGATCTGCTTCATCGGGGTGGTCTTGGCGGTCGGGTTGCGGGCCTCGTCGATGGCCGCGCCGTAGTCGTAGGAGGTGTAGACGACCGGGGCCGGCAGCCAGCCCCAGGAGGTGCCGCCGAAGGCCATGTAGACGTTGTGGATCTTGATGCCGTTGGCGAGGTTGGTGAGGTAGAAGCGCCGCTCGTAGCCGGCGTCGCGGGTCGCCCTGGCAGCCGCGTAGCCCTGCCCGGCGAACTCGGCGCCGCCCCAGCAGTCGAACCAGCCGCCGCCGAACTCGGCCATGAAACCGGGGGTGTCCGGGCTGGCGGTGGAGCCGCCCTTGCTGCCGCCGGCGCCGAAGTAGCCCCAGTCGGGCGGGGTGGACGAGGGCGAGGGGTAGCCGTCGAAGGCGTAGAGGTAGCGGCCGGTCTCGGTGCCGTCGGGGCCGCTGGTGGGGAAGGACCCCGGGGTCCAGTATCCGTTGCGGCCCTTGTCGTTGTGGAACAGCGGCACGGTGATGCCGTCGGCGCGGACCTTGGCGTAGAGGTGCGCCAGGTAGTTCTTGCCGGTGCTCCCGGAGATGTAGGAGGCGTACTCGTTCTCCAGCTGGTAGAGCAGCACCGTGCCGCCGCCGGTGGAGTACTGGCGCGGCGCGACCACCGCGTCG
The DNA here is from genome assembly GCF_042510965.1 of Streptacidiphilus jeojiensis. Lineage (NCBI taxonomy): Bacteria > Bacillati > Actinomycetota > Actinomycetes > Kitasatosporales > Streptomycetaceae > Streptacidiphilus > Streptacidiphilus jeojiensis. The sequence continues at coordinate 247,027 of NZ_JBEUKS010000006.1, read as the reverse complement.
ACCGCGCTCAGGTACTCGTCCAGATGGGCCAGGTAGGTCGCGTTGTCGGTACGCGCGGTGCCGGCGGTGGCCAGCAGCCAGCCCGGGTAGCCGCCCGCGTCGACCTCGGCGTTGATGTAGGGGCCGGGACGGACGATCACATAGAGCCCGGCCCGGGCGGCGTCGTCCAGGAAGGCCCCGAGGTCGCGCACGCCGGTGAAGTCGTACACCCCGGGGGCCGGGGAGTGGTAGTTCCAGGCGACGTAGACGCTGACGGCGTTGAAGCCGCTCGCTCTGAGCTTCTGCAGCACGTCCGGCCACAGCTGCGGGCTGGGCAGCCGGAACGGGTGGATCTCACCGGACCAGATCGGCACCCGTTCGCCGTCGACGAGCAGGGAGTACTGGTCGAAGCCGACGGTGCGGGCGACGCCGTCCGCGAGCGGTCCGGCTGCGGCGGCCTGAGCCGGCCCGGTGTCCAGGGAGAGGTTCGTTCCGATGGCCAGGCCGGCGACCGCGCCGCCACTGAGTACGGTGAAGCGCCGACGGCTGAGGTCCATAGAATCCTCCATCAGAGAACATATCTCGCCATATCAACCCACGGACAATCAAGAACCAACAAGGACCGTAGGTCTGACCTGGCCTCAGGTCAATGCTCCGGACCTTCCCTGTGCAGCCAGCACAGCGCCTGGTGCCCCGCACCGACTGCGGCGACCGGAGGCCGCTGCGCGCAGATGTCCATCACCGAGGGGCAGCGGCCGCGGAACGGACAGCCGCCCTCAGCGGTGGCCTCGCGCTGCTCTGCCGTGCGACGGGCGCGCTGGTCCAGCCGCTCCCGGCGCGCGGCCCTGGCCTGCTCCCGGGAGGCGCCGGTGCTGGGCGCCGACTCCGCCAGCAGTTTGGTGTAGGGGTGGGCCGGGTTGAGGATCACCTCGTCGCTGGGCCCGCGCTCGACCACCGTGCCCCGGTACATCACCATCACCTCGGAGGAGAAGTGCCGTGCGGTGGCCAGGTCGTGGGTGACGTAGAGCAGCGCGAGGCCGTGCCGCCGCTTCAGCTGGTCCAGCAGGTTGAGGATCTCCAGCCGGATCGAGACGTCCAGCATCGACACCGGCTCGTCGGCCAGCAGGATCCGCGGCTCGGGCGCGAGCGCACGGGCGATGGCCACCCGCTGGCGCTGGCCGCCGGACAGCTCGTGCGGACGCTTGGCGGCCATGTCCGCGGCCGGGGTGAGGTTGACCGACTCCAGCAGCTCCCGCACCGCCGCGTCCGCCGGGGCACCGCGCCGGGCCCGGCCGGTGGCGATCAGCGGCCGGCGCAGATGGTGGTCCACGGTGTGCGCCGGGTTGAGTGAGGCGAAGGGGTCCTGGAAGACCATCTGCACCTCGCGGCGGTAGGCGGCCGCCCCGGTCCTGGGCCGCCCGCCCAGCTGCACCGTCCCCGAGCTGGGGCGCTGCAGCCGGGCCAGGGCCCGGACCACGGTGGACTTGCCGCTGCCGCTCTCCCCCACCAGGGCGAGGGTCTGCCCCGCGCGCAGCCCGAAGGACAGGTGGTCGACGGCGCGCAGCGGCCTGCCGCCGCGCTGCGGGTAGTCCACGGTGAGGTCGCTGACCTCCAGCACCGGGGCCGGGGACGGGTCCACCGCCGGAGCACTCGACCGGGCGTCTGTCATGGAGTGGCTCCCTGGAGTCCGTGGAGGTGGCAGGCGGCGCTCCAGCCGGTGCCGCGGTCGAGGTCGAGCAGGGCCGGGTGCTGCCCGGCGCAGGGGGCGAAGACCTGGTCGCAGCGGGCCGCGAAGGGACAGCCGGGCAGCTGTTCGCGCAGGTCGGGCGGGGTTCCGGGGATCCCGCGCAACTCCCGGCGGGCGCCCGCCAGGTCCGGGAAGGACCGCAGCAGGCCCTGGGTGTAGGGGTGCGCCGCCGAGCCCGCCAGGCCCTCGGCCGGGGCGTACTCGACGAACTCCCCCGCGTACATCACCGCGAGCCGGTCGCTGATCTCCAGCAGCAGGCCGAGGTCGTGGGTGATGAAGACGACGCTGAAGCCGAGCTGCTCGCGCAGCCGCTCGACCTCGTCCAGGATCTCCCGCTGGACCACCACGTCCAGGGCCGTGGTCGGCTCGTCCATGATGACGATCTCCGGTTCCAGGGCCAGCGCCATGGCGATGACCACGCGCTGGCGCATGCCCCCGGAGAGTTCGTGCGGGAAGCTGCGGATCCGGGCCGGATCGATGCCGACCAGTTCCAACAGCTCCCCGGCCGTCCGACGGCGGCGCTCGGCGGTCCAGCCGGTCCGGTGCGCCCGGAAGATGTCGTCGAACTGGCGGCCGACGGTGGTGACCGGATTGAGCGCGTTCATCGCACTCTGGAACACCATGGACTGCCTGCTCCAGCGGAACGCACGGAGCTGCTCCCCCTCCAGCGCCAGCAGATCGGTCTCCACCCCGTCCCGGGAGCGGTGCAGCACCCGGCCGCCGGTGAGCCGGGCCGGCGGCTTGAGCATCCGGCTGATCGCGTACGCCAGCGTGGACTTGCCGCAGCCGCTCTCACCGGCCACGCCCAGCAGCTCACCGCGCCGCAGCTGGAAGCTGACGTCCCGGACCGCACGGGTGGGCCGCTCCCCCGCGTACTCCACACTGAGGTGCTCGACGCTCAGCACCACGTCGGCATCGGTGCTCATGCCCCGGCCCCCTTCTTCTGCAGCCGGGCCTTCTTCTGCCTGGGCTCGTGATGGACCCTCAGCCGGGGGTTGAGCAGCTCGTCCAGGCCGAAGTTGACCAGCGACAGCGCCGCGCCGACGGCGGCGATGCACACCCCGGGTGGCACGAACCACCACCAGTAGCCGCTGGACAGCGCCTCCGCGTTCTGCGCGAAATAGAGCATGTTGCCCCAGGTCAGGTCGAGCGGGTTCTCCAGCCCCAGGAAGGCCAGACCGGCCTGGGTGAGGATGGCGAACACCACCGCGAAGATGAACTGGGAGACGATGATGGCCAGTTCGTTGGGCAGGATCTCCACCAGCACGATCCGCCAGCGGCGCTCCCCGTAGACCCGGGCGGCCAGCACGTAGTCGCGGCTGCGCAGCGACAGGGTCTGCGCCCGCAGCACCCGGGCCGAGGCGGCCCAGCTGGTCAGCGCGATGATCAGCACGGTGGCCGGCATCCCGCCGCCATGGGCGTAGGCGGAGACCACGATCACCAGCGGCAGACCCGGGATCACCAGGAAGACATTGCTGAGCAGCGACAGCGCCTCGTCGGCCAGCCCGCCCAGGAATCCCCCGCCGATCCCGATCACGATCGAGACCACGGTGGCGACCAGCGCCGCCGCCACCCCGATGAACAGGGTCCCGCGGGCGCTGACGACCAGTTGGGCCAGCACGTCCTGGCCGAGCTGGGTGGTGCCGAGCCAGTGCGCGGCCGAGGGCCCCTGGTTGAGGTCGGTGCTGACCGCGTTGGGGTCGCCGACCAGGAACGGGCCGATGATCGCGGCCAGCGCGAACAGCACCAGCACGGTCAGCCCGGTGACCAGTCGGCGGGAGCGCAGCATCCGGCGCAGCCGGCCGGGGCCGGGGGCGGCGGTGGGCACCGCCGGGTCGGTGAGCAGGGCGGCGGTGGTCGTCATCGGGCCTGCCTCGTGCGCGGGTCGACGAAGCCGTAGAGCATGTCGACGATGAAGTTGGCGGCCAGCACCGCCATGGTGATCACCAGGAAGACCGCCTGCATCAGCGGGTAGTCGTTGTTGCCCACGGCGCTGAGCAGGGTGAAGCCCATCCCCGGGTAGGAGAAGACGATCTCCATCACCAGCGAGCCGCTGACGATGAACCCCAGCGAGATGGCGAACCCGGCCACGCTGGGCAGCACCGCGTTGCGGGCCGCGTACCCGATCATCACGGTGCGGGCGCGCAGCCCCTTGGCCTCGGCCGCGGCGACGTAGTCCTCGGACAGGGTGGACACCATCATGTTGCGCATGCCGAGCAGCCAGCCGCCCACCGAGCTGAGCACGATGGTGATAGCCGGCAGCAGCGCATGGCTGACGGCCGAGCCGATGAAGGCGCCGTTCCAGCCGATGAAGGTGTCCGGGCTGTAACCGCCGCTCTGCGGGAACACCTGGGTCACCTGGGTGAGCAGGTAGAGCAGCAGCAGCGCCAGCCAGAAGTAGGGGATGGCGGTGAGGAAGGTGGTGACCGGGACCAGGTTGTCCAGCCAGGTGCCGCGCTTCCAGCCGGCCAGGGTGCCCAGCGCGATCCCCAGCACCACGCTGATCAGCGTGGCCAGGCCGACCAGCAGCAGGGTCCACAGCACGCAGCTGCGCAGCACCGTGGTCACCGGGGTGGGGAAGTAGCTGATGGACAGCCCGAAGTGCAGCTGGGCGACGGAGGTCAGGTAGTCCCAGTACTGAGCCAGGATGTTGCCGTGGCCCAGCCCGAGCATCCTGGCCACCGCGTCGTGCTCGCCCGCGGGGACCGGGCCCTGCTGCTGCATCCGGGACAGGATGATCTCCACCGGGTCACCGGGGATCAGCCGCGGCAGGGCGAAGTTGAGGGTGACGGCCAACCAGGCCGCGATGGCGTAGAAACCGAGCTTCCTGAGCAGGTAGCGCATGCTGGGAGCGCTCCCTACTTGGCCGGGCTGAGGCGCATGGCGACCCAGGCGGCGTCGGGGAACAGCCAGACCGAGGCAGCCGCGTAGGAGTCGGCGGCGGTGGGGAAACCGGTGACGTTGTTGCCGTTGAACTCCTGCTCGTTCTGGGCGTCCATCAGCGGGATCACCGGCATGTCCTTCACGAACTGCTGCTCGATCGCGTAGAAGTAGGGCTTCTGGGCGTTGACGTCGGTGGTCTCGGCCAGGTGGTCCAGCGCGTCGTCGATGGCGGCGTTCTTGTAGCGGCCGTAGTTGCCGCCGGTGGTCTGCTGGCCGAGCGGCTTGGCCAGCCGGCTGTCGACGATCTGGTCGTAGTAGGCGCGCGGGTCCGGGGTGAAGCCGAAGCTGCTGAGCAGCATCTGGAAGTTGCCGGACGCCTGGTCGGCGGCCCAGGTGTTGTAGGCCTCGGAGTCGATCTGCAGGTCGATGCCGACCTTCTTCAGCTCCTGCTGGGCGAGTTGACCCAGGCTCAGGTAGTCGGTCCAGCCGGACACCATCTTCACCGTGACGGTGAGCCTCTTGCCGTTCTTGGCGTAGTAGCCGTCGGAGCCCTTGGTGTAGCCGGAGGCGGTCAGATAGCCGTCCACCTTGTCCTGGCCGGTCTCGAAGGCGGTCGGCAGCGAGGGGTCCAGCACCGAGGAGAAGTTGGGGGTGAGCAGTGCGGCCGGGTTGGTCGCGGCGGCCTGGCCGTCGTAGACGGACTGGCTCATGAACGCGCGGTCGACTCCGGCGCTGATGGCCTTGCGGACGTTGGGGTCCGCGGTGGGGCCCTGCAGCGCGTTGGGGATGAAGGCGGTCACCGCCAGCGGGTTGTTGACCAGGGTGAACTTGGGGTCCTTGGCCAGGTAGTTCTTCTTGATGTCCGGGATGAAGCCGCCGGCCCAGTCCAGCGCGCCCGACTCGATGGCGGCGTCGGCGCTGTTGTTGCCGTTGTACCCGACGTAGCGCAGGGTCGAGAACTTGGGGTAGCCGGTGAGGTAGTAGTCCTTCCGGGCGGTCAGGGTGACCAGCGTGGACGCCACCGACTTCACCGTCCAGGCGCCGGTGCCGACCGGCTTGCTGTTGAGCACAGTGGTCTTCTGCGCGTCCGGGATGGAGCCCCAGATGTGCTGCGGCAGCATCAGGGTCTTGCCGAGGATGAAGTACGCCTTGGTGTAGGCGGACTGAGTGAACGTCAGGGTCACCCCGTCGGTGCCGTCGGTGGTGACGTTCGCCAGCGGCAGGCCGTAGGCGTTCAGGGTGCTGGCGTGCATGGCGTTGGCGAAGCTGAAGGCGACGTCGGCGTTGGTGAACGGCTTCCCGTCGCTCCAGGTGACTCCGGAGCGGATCTTGATGTGCAGGGTCTTCCCGCCGTCGGCCCAGCTGTAGGAGGTGCCCAGCCAGGGCTGGATGTCGCCGGACTTGGAGGTGTTGTAGAAGAACAGCGGCTCGTAGACCATCCCGTCGGTGGCCTGCAGGGCGTTGGGCGAGAACGGGTTGAAGTTGGCCGTGTAGCTCTGGCCGGAGCCGGTCGAGACGGTGAGCACTCCGTGCTGCACCGAGGCCGACGGGCCCTTGTGCCCGCTGCTGCTGCCGCAGGCGGCGAGGGTGACGGAGAGGGCGAGGGCGCTGCAGGCGGCGAGCAGCCGGGGGCGGTCGAGGGTTCTGGGCATGGGTGTGTCCCCTTGGGTCCGAATGAGCGGGTGGGTCAGGGGGGATCGGCGGCGGTCCGCACACCGGCGACACCGGTAAAGTCTGATGTGCCGAAAAAGTAGGGTCGCCCTCAGCGCGTTGTCAATGCCCCGGTATTGATTTGCAGAAAGCCGGGTGCTGATACTGCTGAACCGGTTTTGCGATAACCCGGCATAGCCACAGCTCAACGGAGGAGCACGGTGAAGCGTCCCACCATGCAGGACATCGCCCGGCGGGCCGGGGTCACCAAGGGCGCGGTGTCCTTCGCGCTGAACGGTCGGCCCGGGGTCTCCGAGCCGACCCGCAGGCGGATCCTGGCCATCGCCGAGGAGCTGGGCTGGCAGCCCAACAGCGCCGCGGTGGCCCTGTCCGACGGCCGGGCCAACGCCTTCGGCCTGGTGGTCGACCGGCCGGCCCGCACGCTGGGCCTGGAGCCCTACTTCATGCAGCTGATCTCCGGCATCCAGGCCGAGCTGTCGGCCACCGGCACCCCGCTGCTGTTCACCGTGGCCGACGACCAGCTGGCCGAGATCGCCACCTATCGCTCCTGGTGGGGACGGCGCCGGGTGGACGGGGTGTTCCTGGTGGACCTGCGGGTGGACGACGCCAGGGTGCCGGTGCTGGAGCAGCTGGGCATGCCGACGGTGGCCATCGGCATGCCCCAGGCGGCCGGCAGCCTGCCCGCGGTGTGGACCGACGACGCCGCTGCGGCCCGCACCGCGCTGAGCCATCTGGTCGGCCTGGGCCACCGGCGGATCGCCCGGGTGGCCGGCCCTGAGCAGCTGCTGCACACCCGGATCCGCACCGAGGCCTTCGCCGCCTGCGCCTGGGAGCTGGGGGTGGAGTACCGCACGGTGGCCTCCGACTACAGCGGCGAGCAGGGCGCCGCCGCCACCCGCGAGCTGCTGCTGGGCCCGCGCCGGCCGACCGCGCTGGTCTACGACAACGATGTGATGGCGGTGTCCGGGCTGTCCGCCGCGCAGGGCCTGGGCCTGCGGGTTCCCGCCGACGTCTCCATGCTGGCCTGGGACGACTCCGCGCTGTGCGAGCTGGTGCACCCGTCGCTCACCGCGCTCAGCCGGGACATCGCCGAGCACGGCGCGCACGCCGCCCGGGTGCTGCGGCAGGCCGCCGGCGGCGCCGACTGCGGTGACCTGCGCGATCCCGACCCGGTGCTGACCCTGCGCGGCAGCACTGCGGCGCCGGCCGGCGAAGATCAAGACTGAACCGGTTTAGGGAATCTTCGTCGAAACACTGTCGAATACTGCTCCGGGGGTTGTCGCTAAACCGGTGCAGTGCTTCCCTGTCCCCACCGGGACCGCCCGTCCGCACCGGGTCCGGAACTTCCATTTGTCGCCCTTGCCCCGAGGGGATTCCCGCATGCACCGGAACTCTGCCCGCCTCACCTCCGACGGACAGCCGGACGGACCGCCGGTCACCTGGTTCGGCGTCAACTACTGGTCCCGCACCGGCGGCCCGCTGATGTGGCGGGACGGTTCCGCCGGCACCGGCTACGACGGCGAGGTGGTGGACCAGGAACTGCGCACCCTGCGGGACCACGGCCTCACCATGACCCGCTCGTTCTTCTACTGGCCCGACTTCATGCCCACCCCCGACAGCGTCGACGAGCGGCTCTGCGACCGCTTCGCCGACTTCCTGGACCGTCACCGGGCCCTGGGCATGGGCACCGTGCCCACCTTCGTGGTCGGCCACATGTCCGGCGAGAACTGGGACCCCGCCTGGCGCGGCGGACGCGACCTCTACCAGGACGTCTGGATGGTGGGCCGGCAGGCCTGGTTCGCCAAGGAGATGGTGCGCCGCTTCAAGGACCACCCGGCGGTGCTCGGCTGGCTGGTCTCCAACGAGATGCCGATCTACGGCGACCGCGCCACCGCGACCGCCGAGGCCGTCTCGGCCTGGGCGCAGATCATGGTGGACGCGGTGCGCGCGGCCGGCGGCACCCAGCCGGTCTCACTGGGCGACGGCGCCTGGGGCCTGGAGACCTCGGGCCATGACAACGGCTTCCGGGTCCGCCACAGCGCCGAGATCTGCGACTTCCTCGGCCCGCACGTCTACCGGATGGAGGACGACCCGGTCCGCCAGCACCACGCCGCCGCCTGGGTCTGCGAGCTGGCCGGCACCTTCGGCCGCCCGGTGCTGCTGGAGGAGTTCGGCGTCAGCTCGGACTTCGTCTCCGGCGCCAACGCCGCCCACTACTACCGCCAGGCCATGCACAACTCGCTGCTGGCCGGGGCCACCGGCTGGATCGCCTGGAACAACACCGACTACGACGACCTGGCCGAGCAGCCCCCGTACCGGCACCACGCCTTCGAGATGCACTTCGGCCTGACCGACCGTCATGGTGCGCCCAAGCCGCAGCTGGTGGAGATGAAGGAGTTCGCCGCGCTGCTGGAGCGGGTCGACTTCGGCCGCTGCCGGCGCGCCGACTCCGACACCGCCCTGGTGGTCACCTCCTACCTGGACACCCTCTACCCCTTCACCCGCGCCGAGGACCGCGCCTCGGCGCAGCAGATCCTCCGCCAGTCCTGGGTCGCCGCCAGGCTCGCCGACGCACCCCCGGCGCTCACCCGGGAGAGCGACGGCCTGCCCGGCACCGCCCGGCTCTACCTGGTCCCCTCCACCAAACAGCTGCTCGCCCCCACCTGGTACGAACTGGAGCAGCGGGCCCGGGACGGCGCCACCGTCTACGTCTCCTACTCCCCCGGCAGCCACGACGAGCAGCGCGGCCCCTGGTACGCCCACCTGGACCGGCTCTTCGGCGTCGAGCACCAGCTGGAGTACGGCCTGGTGAACCCGGTGGAGGATGACGAGATCCGGTTCACCCTGCACCGGCCCTTCGGCACCCTGGCCGAGGGCGCCCGGCTCAACTTCCGCGCGGCGGGCGGCCCCGACAGCCGGGTGTTCCTGCCGGTGGTCCCCACCGGGGCGGAGGTACTGGCCTCCGACGGGCGCGGCCGCCCCGCGCTGCTGCTGCGCCGGGTCGGCGCGGGAGCCGTAGTGCTCTGCACCTACCCGATCGAGCAGATGGCGGCGGCAACCCCCCGGGTCAATCCGGAGGACACCAGCGTCCTCTACGACGCGCTGGCCGCCCACGCGGGCGTCCGCCGCCCGGTGACCGTCGCCGACCCCAGGGTCGCCGTGGACCGGCTGGAGCACCGGGACGGCCGCAGCTTCGTCTGGCTGGTCAGCCAGAGCCGCGAGGAGGTGACCGTGAAACCGGTCACCTCCGAGGGCGGCACGCTGCGTACGCTCGACGGCGCGGACGTGGACCGGATCACCCTGCCGCGCTACGGGGTCCAGGTCCTGGAGTGGCGCGCCGACCGCGGGGCCGCTCCCCGAAAGGGGTGAGCTGACCGAAGCCCGCCCCGGGGGCCTCGTCCGCACCCGTAGAATCGCCGGATGAGCGCTCCGGAGACCACCGAACCCCTCCTGACCTCCGACAACCCCGCTGCGGCCGACTCGGCCGCAGCGGCGGAACCCGCTGCCTTCCCGGAACCGGCCGAGGACAGCCCGGCGCTGCGCGTGCTGCGCCGGGTCTTCGGCTACGACGCCTTCCGCGGCAGCCAGCAGGAGGTCGTCGAGCAGGTGATCGGCGGCGGGGACGCACTGGTGCTGATGCCGACCGGCGCCGGCAAGTCGCTGTGCTACCAGATCCCCGCACTGGTGCGCCCGGGCACCGGGGTGGTGATCTCGCCGCTGATCGCCCTGATGCAGGACCAGGTGGACGCCCTGCGGGCGCTCGGGGTGCGGGCCGGCTTCCTCAACTCCACCCAGGACATGGACGAACGGCGGCTGGTCGAGGCCGAGTTCGTCGCCGGGGAGCTGGACCTGCTCTACCTCGCCCCGGAACGGCTGCGGGTCGAGGCGACCGTACGGCTGCTGGAGCGCGGCTCCATCTCGCTGTTCGCGATCGACGAGGCGCACTGCGTCGCCCAGTGGGGCCACGACTTCCGGCCCGACTACCTGGCCCTGTCCTCGCTGCACGAGCACTGGCCCACGGTGCCCAGGGTCGCGCTGACCGCGACCGCCACCGAGGCCACCCACGCCGAGATCACCTCGCGGCTGGGCCTGGCCGACGCCCGGCACTTCGTCGCCAGCTTCGACCGCCCCAACATCCAGTACCGGATCGCCCCCAAGGACGAACCGAAGAAGCAGCTGCTGCAGCTGCTGCGCACCGAGCACCCCGGTGAGGCCGGCATCGTCTACTGCCTCTCCCGCTCCTCGGTGGAGAAGACCGCCGCCTGGCTGGTGGAGCACGGCGTGGAGGCACTGCCGTACCACGCCGGCCTCGACTCCCGGGTCAGGGCCGCCAACCAGTCCAGGTTCCTGCGCGAGGACGGCCTGGTGATGGTCGCCACCATCGCCTTCGGCATGGGCATCGACAAGCCCGACGTGCGCTTCGTCGCCCACCTGGACCTGCCCAAGTCGGTCGAGGGCTACTACCAGGAGACCGGCAGGGCCGGACGCGACGGGCTCCCCTCCACGGCCTGGCTGGCCTACGGGCTGCAGGACGTGGTCCAGCAGCGCAAGATGATCGACACCTCCGAGGGCGACCAGGCCCACCGCCGCCGCCTGGCCGCCCACCTCGACGCGATGCTCGCGCTGTGCGAGACCGTCGAGTGCCGCCGGGTGCGGCTGCTCGACTACTTCGGGCAGAAGAGCGAGCCCTGCGGCAACTGCGACACCTGCCTGGTCCCGCCGGAGTCCTGGGACGGCACGGTGGCCGCGCAGAAGTTCCTCTCCACCATCGTCCGGCTGCAGCGCGAACGCCACCAGAAGTTCGGCGCGACCCAGATCGCCGACATCCTGATGGGCCGCAAGACCGCCAAGGTGATCCAGTTCGACCATGACGCACTGAGCGTCTTCGGCGTCGGCGCCGAGCTGGCGGAGGCCGAATGGCGTTCGGTGGCACGGCAGTTGCTCGCCCAGCGGCTGGTCGCGGTGGAGGGCGAGTACGGCACGCTGGTGCTCACCGAGGACAGCGCCGAGGTGCTGCGCGGCAACCGCACCGTCGCGCTGCGGCGCGAGCCGGCCAAGCAGCCGCGCGCGGCCAAGGCCGCGAGGACCGCCACCGGCGGCCGCAAGGCCGCACCGGCCGACCTGCCCGCGGAGCTGCTGCCGGTCTTCGAGACCCTGCGCGCCTGGCGGGCGGCCACCGCCAAGGAGCAGGGCGTGCCGGCCTACGTGGTCTTCCACGACGCGACGCTGCGCGAGATCGCCGCCACCGCCCCGACCACCCTCGCCGAACTGGCCGCGGTCAACGGCGTCGGCGAGAACAAGCTCGCGGCGTACGGCCAGCAGATCCTCGACCTGCTGGCCGGGGGAGGCAGCGAGAGCGGTCGGGGCGCCGAGGACGAGCCCGCTCCGGAGGCGGAGGAGTGACCGCTCATCCACTGGACCCGCTCGGCACCGCCCTCAAGGAGATCTTCGCCGAGGCGGGCGCCGAGGGCTTCCTCCACGTGCGCGAGCTGGACGGGGACCGGGACGGCAGCGGGGACGGCGAGGTGGCCCTGGGCGCGGACACCCCGGTCGTACTCGCCTCGGTGTTCAAGATCGCCGTCGCCCTGGAGTACGCCCGCCAGGCCGCCGCCGGAATGCTGGACCCCACCGAGCGCCACACCGTCACCGGCGCCCACCGCAGCGGCGGCGACAGCGGTGCGGGCAGCGACGGCTGCCGGGACGACGTCGAACTCTCGCTGCGCGACGCCGCCTTCCTGATGATGAGCCTCAGCGACAACGCCGCGACCGATCTGCTGCTGGAACGCGTCGGCGCCCAGAACGTCCGCGACACCGTCGCCGGGCTGGGCTTCACCGAGTTCCGGCTGGGCAACAGCTGCCGCGAGGGCGCCGCGGAGGTCCGAGGCGACCTCGGCGCCGATCCCGACGCGCAGGGGGTGGTGGTCTCCGCGGACCGCATCCGCTCCCTCGCCTACCTGAACCCCGCGCACGGCAGGGCCAGCACCCCGCGTGAGATCACCGCCCTGCTGGCGGCGATCTGGCGCGACCAGGCCGGACCCGCCGAGGCCTGCGCCGAGGTGCGCGATCTGATGGGCCGCCAGTTCCAGTCCGGCCGCCTGGAGTCAGGCTTCCCGGAGCCCGTACGGGTGTCCGCCAAGAGCGGCACCCACTGGACCGTCCGCAACGAGGCGGGCGTGATCGAGTACCCGGAGGGCGGCCGCTACGCCGTCGCCGTCTTCCTCCGCACCCGCTCGGTGCACCAGCGCCTCCCCGCAGCCGACACCGCAATCGGCCAAGCCGCCCGCCTCGCCATCGACCACCTCCGCCGGGACCGGTGAAGATGCCGGTCGATCTCGAACTCCTCGTCGACGTCCACCGGGCACGGCTCGGACCGAAGGAGTACCGGGTGATCCGGGCCAGGCCCGAACCGTTGGCCCAGGCCGTACTGATCCAGGAGAGCTGGTACTTCGAGATCTTCGCGGACGCCCCCGCGGCCGAGGCGCTGGCGGCGGCCTGGATGCTGGCCGCCGAGTCGCGGCACTCGCTGGTCTGGCTCCCCATGCGCCCCGGCGCGCCCGTCCCCGACGGGGAGCCGGCAGGACGGCCGCTGGACCTGCTGCTGGCGCACCACTCCCAGCAGTTCCCGGCCTCCCGCTGGAAAGCGCTCCGGGCACACCTCGGCCCGGGTCGGCCCCAGCGGGTCGAGGTACCGCGCAGCACCGTCCGCCTGCCCGACCACGACGCCTACGCCCGACGGCACCACCGCGAGTACCGCGACCACCTCACCGAACACGTGGCCGCCGACACTCTGCTGCTCACCGGCAGCGACCGCGCCTTCCGCGAGGCCGCACCCCTGTTCCTGGACGTCGCCGAGAACGGCCCGACCTACACCCCACGACGCAGCGGCGACCACTACTGCGCCGAACTACGCCCCCAGGACGGCACCGTCAAGGGCGCCGCGGCCCTTCACATCGCCTACCCGCCGTCGCACGGGGAGGGCGGGGCGGCGTAGTCGGTTGTTTGCGGCAGCTGTGGGTGGCTTACATGGCGGGTTCGTTGCCGCCCTCCGCCGTCCGTGGCTTGTTGCTGTTGCTCGCTTCGCTCGCGGCGACAAGGACGGGAGGGGTGCCGGGGTCTCGCCGTTGCCGGGCGGCGGGTCGGTCGGTGGTGGGGCTGGAGAAACGATTCGCCAGGTAGGTGCCCTCTACACTTTGGGTCAATCTTCGGACATTGGGTCACTTGATCTACATGAATGCCCGGATATGTCCGACATCTCCGTACGACGAGTGACCCCATGTACGAGAAGTGACCCCAGTTCAGGCAACTCGACCCGCCGCACGCCACCCCGCACGCCCCCGCCACGGGCCTACGGCGCCCGGCCAAGCAGCCCCCTCCCTGCTGTTGGCCCGCGAGCGCAGCGAGCAACAGCAACAAGCCACGGACGGCGGAGGGCGGCAACGAACCCGCCATGTAAGCCACCCACAGCTGCCGCAAACAACCAGCTACGCCGCCCCGCCTCCCCCTAACACCAACGTCCACTCGCTATAGAGTCGACATATGAGCATCGACAACGACAACGCCGACAGCGACGACGCGGTTCTCGACACGGTTGCCGTTCTGGGTGATCCGGTGCGGCGCAAGCTGTATCGGGTGGTGGCGGCTGGGCCGGGGGCGGTGGGGCGGGATGCGGCTGCTGCGGCGGCGGGGGTGTCGCGGTCGCTGGCTGCGTTCCATCTGGACCGGCTGGTCGAGGCCGGGCTGCTCACGGTGACGTACCAGCGGCTTTCGGGGCGTAGCGGGCCGGGGGCCGGGCGGCCCGCGAAGCTGTATCAGCGGGCGCCAGGGGAAAGGGAGTTGTCGTTGCCGCCGCGCAGCTACGACTCGGTCGCCCGGCTGCTGGCGGACGTGGTCGAGCGGGCTGGGCTCGACCGGGAGCTGCAGTCGGCAGCCAGGGAGGCAGGGGCGGCCTTGGCAGCCGAGCCGGCCGTGAACCGCCGCCTCGACCCCGAGGCCGAGTTGCGGGAGCGGGGGTACGAGCCGTACTGGGACCAGGCGGTCCTCCGGCTGCACAACTGCCCCTTCCGGTCGCTGGCTGAGGAGTTCCCCGCGCTGATCTGCGGGATGAATCTGGCGCTGATCGAGGGGCTGCTGCCCGGCTGCGCCGATGGAGAGGGCTGGACGGCGACGCTGGATCCGCTGCCGGTCCCGGATGGGTGCTGCGTTGCGCTGGCTCCAAAGGGTGAGATCTAAAACCAATAGCCATTGACGATAGAAGGCGGCTCCGGCCATGCTGTCCCCATGGCTGACTTCCACCTCGCCCAGGTCAATGTCGGACGCATCCTCGCCCCACTCGACGGCCCGGTCCTCGCCGACTTCGTCGCCCAACTCCCCGAGATCAACGCCCTGGCCGACGGGTCGCCGGGCTTCGTCTGGCGCCTGGTCGACGACGACGGCGCGGATTCAACCAGCGTGCGCCCCGACGACCGTGACGACATGTTGCTGATCAACCTCTCGGTCTGGGAGTCGGTGCAGGCGCTGAAGGACTTCACCTACCGCAGCGACCACCTGAAGGTGCTCAGCCGCCGCCGCGAGTGGTTCGAGCGACTGGCCGAGCACCACCTGGCGCTGTGGTGGGTTCCGGCGGGCCACCGCCCCACCGTCGCCGAGGCGGTGCAACGCGTCGCCCTCCTGCGCGAGCACGGCGAGGGCCCCGAGGCGTTCACCTTCCGCAGCCCGCACCCGGCACCGGATGCAACTCCCACTCCGGCGCCGGCCACCCCCTGACGCCCCGTCAAGCGTCGCGCAGCCGCAGCAGCAGCCCGCCGGTGAGCAGCCATCCGGCTGCCCAAGCGGCGAGCACCCCCAGTCCCGCCCAGGGCCCGATCGGCAGGCTGCGCAGTCCCGTTGTCGCCTGGACCGCGAGTCCGGCCGTCATCGGGGCGATCTGCTGCAGATGGCGCTGCCAGTGCGGGTCGCTCACCACCGACGCGACGATCGGGAAGAGGAAGAGCAGCGCCAGAACCACCCCCACGGCCGCGGCCGAGTCCCGGACGGCGGTGGCGACGCCCAGGCTGAGCAGTGCGATCAGCGCCAGGTACAGCACCGACCCGACGGCGGCCCGCAGTACCGCGCCGTCGCTCGGCGACAGCGGCGGATACCCGTGTGCGGCGGTGAAGCCGTGGCCGGGGAGGATCAGCGCCCCGGCCAGCAGGCTGCCCAGGACGGCGACGACGCCCGCGGCCGCCGCCGCGCCGGCGACCAGGGTCGCCTTCGCGGCCAGCACGGTCCAGCGGCGCGGTATCGCCCCCAGCGTGGTGCGGATCATGCCGGTGCTGTACTCGCCGCCCATCACCAGCACGGACAGCGACGCGACCGCGATCTGGCCCAGGTAGATGCCGGTGAGGGCGAGCTTCGCCGGGTCGGAGGCGCTCGACGTGCTCGACGCCGCCGCCACCCCCGTGCTCAGCCCGACGGTCAGCACCACCGCGCCGATCAGCAGGGCTGCCGTGCCCGGCTGGGTCCGCAGCTTGGTCCACTCGGCGTGCAGGGCGAGCCTCATACGTCCCTCCTGCGCAGCAGGTACCCGGCGACCGCCAGGGCGACGGCGGCCCAGCCGCACATCACCGCGAACCCGGCCCACGGAGACAGCGGGAAGAAGCCGTTGGTCGGCGTGTAGACGCCGGCGACCTGGCTGAACGCCTTCAGGCTCTGCTGGATGGCGAAGCCCGCCGCCGGGGTGAGCCGCAGCAGCCACTCCGACGGGCCGGCCGGGAGCACCGATGCGGTCGCCAGGATGTACGGCAGTACGATCACCGCGATGACGACGGTGACCGCCCCGGCGCCGCGCCGCAGGATCGTGCCGACGGCCAGCGCGAGGACGGCGGCGACGGCGAGCAGCGCCCCCGTACCGACCACCAGGCGTACTTCGGTGAGCAGGCCGATGGGATAGAGCGCGTTGCCGTTGGCCTTCAGGATGTGCATGCACAACGGAAGGGCCACCGCCGCGGCCACCACTCCGGTGACGAAGGAGACGGCGGCTGCCACGACGGCCTTGGCCGCCAGCACCCGGCCGCGCCCCTGGCTCGCGGTGAGGGTGGTGCGGATCAGCCCGCGCCGGTACTCGGCGGTGATGAACAGCGTCCCCAGCACGATCACCACGACCAGCCCGGCGAAGGTGCCGACCAGGCTGCGTTCGACGGCCTGGCCGTCACCCAGCGGACCACCCACGGACGGGGCGATGTCGCCGGACCCGCGGATGCTGAACGCACCCGTGGCCTGGTCCTGCTGGAAGCCCTCGGACGTCGGCGAGCCGTTCCCGCCCGTCGCACCCGACCCGGCGGCACCGGGGCCGCCGGAACCGACGACGGGGCCGCCCTGGGCTCCGCCGACCTCGTCCCCCTTCCACACCGCGCCGGACGTCCCGCCCTGCAGGCCGACCTGGTCGAAGGTGGCCGTCGCAAGGGTGGGACCGCCGGTGGTGCTGCTACTGCCGAAGCTGCTGGACGTCGTCTGCACCGCGTCCGGCGAGGTCGCGAACATCCCGATCTGAACTGTGGACGGCAGCCCGGCCAGGTGTGCGGTGCCGATCAGGGTCCAGTTGCTGCCGTCGCTGGAGTCGTAGCCCGTGACCGTGTCACCGGAGCGGGTCAGCCGCAGCCAGCGCGGCGAACCCGCGGAGACCGCGCCGGACAGCCCGGCCGTGTCGTGGGTGAAGTCGTACTGCATCCGTACCCCGTGGCCGGCTGTGGCCAGCACCGCCGCGTAGGCCGAACCCTGGCCGGTACCGTTCTTGACGATGACTCCGGCCTTGGACCAGGGCTCCTTGCCGGCCAGCCCGGTGATCCTGGCGGTGATGCTGCCGTCACCGGCCAGTGACTGGTGCACGAAGTAGAAACGGTCGGTCACCATCCCGCCCTCGGGGCCGACCGGCACCGAGGGGCAGGTGATCGAGCCGTTCGGTCCACCGCAACTGCGGTGGCTGCCCAGCGCGCTGAGCACCCCGACCCCGACCAGCGCCAGCGCGGCGACGACCAGGCCGACCATCCAGCCGCGCACGGTACGGAACTTGGTCCACTCGGCCCGCAGCAGCTGCGGGAACCCCGCCCGGGCTGCCTGCGCCTGGGCCTGCGAGCGGTACGGCGTGATCGTGGCACTCATCGCGCCACCTCCTCGGCCGAGGCACCAGCGCCGGCACCAGCACCAGCACCGCCGCCATCGCCGTCGCTGCTCGCGCCGCGGAACTCCACCGCGTCCCTGGTCAGTTCCATGTAGGCCTCCTCCAGCGTCGCCCGGTGCGCGGACACCTCCGAGAACGGCACCCCGTCCGCCGACAGCAGCTCGACGATGCGCTCCGCCGCCAGCCCCGACACGGTGAGTGTGTCCCGGTCGGTGGCCGCGACCGTCGCGCCGGCCCGTGCCAGCAGGGTCATCGCCGTCGAACGCTCCGAGGTGCGCAGGGTGACCCGGTCCCCGGACGCGGCCGCGACCAACTCGCGGACGCTGGTGTCGGCGATGACCCGGCCGCGCCCCAGCACCAGCAAGTGGTGTGCGGTGTCCTGCAGTTCGCTCATCAGATGGCTGGAGACCAGCACCGCCCGTCCCTGCGCGGCCAGCGAGCCCAGCAGCCCGCGCATCCAGACGATCCCCTCCGGGTCCAGCCCGTTGAAGGGCTCGTCCAGCATCAGCACCGGGGGGTCGCCGAGCATCGCGGCGGCGATCCCGAGCCGCTGCCGCATACCGAGGGAGTAGCCCCCGGCGCGGCGGCGGGCCGCCGACTCCAGGCCGGCCAGCCGGACCACCTCGTCGACCCGCTTGCCGCCCAGGCCCTGGGAGTGCGCGAGCCACAGCAGGTGGTTGCGGGCGGTCCGGCTGGGCTGCAGCGCGGCGGCGTCCAGCAGCGCACCGACATGGCTCAGCGGACGCTTCAGGGCCCGGTACTGCTGCCCACCGATGAGAGCGGTGCCCGCGTCCGGGGCGTCCAGGCCGAGGATCACCCGCATCGTGGTGGACTTCCCCGCACCGTTGGGACCTACGAAGCCGGTGACCTGCCCCGGCGTAACCGTGAATGTCAGGCCGTCGAGAGCCTGCGTCGGCCCGAAGCGCTTGCGCAGGCCGGATACCGCGATGGTTGCTTCCATGGCAGAAATCATGGCGTCGGGCCGCTCCCCGGTCGTCGCGCCGAGGAGCCGTCTTCCCGTCACCGGTGCCAGCGACTCCCCCGGCCCGCGCATCCCCCATAGGAGGGATGGCCGTGTCCCCGACCCGAGGGTCGCCAGTGCACCGTCCCAGCGGTGACAATGATCGACGTGGGCCGAGCGGACGAGACCAGGCAGGGCCGGCACCGACCGGAGGGGCAGCTCCCCGTCCTGGTCGGCGCCGTGCTGGCGGTGCTGGCGACGGTCGAGTGGGCCGTCCGCCCCTTCACCGAGCACACCTTCCAGCTGAACCTGCTGCTCTTCCTGCTCGCGCTCGCCACCACACTGCCCCTGGCCCTGCCGCGCCCGGACGTCGCCGCCGTCGCCGTCACCCTGGCGGTGGTGCTGTCGCTGCTGCCGTTCCACACCCTGACCGGCGCCGGGGCCTGCGCCGAGTTGTTGGCGCTCTACCGGCTCGGCCGCGGCGGCGCGCAGCTCCCGGCCGCCGGCCTGGCCCTGCCGTTCCTGCCGCTGGCGCTCAGCGACCCGTCGGACACCGCCACCAGGGTCCTCGCGGTCCTGCTCGCGGGCCTGGCGCCGGCGGCCGCCTGGGCCGGCGCCGCGCTGCGGGCCAGGGACGAGGCGCGGGAAAGCAGCGCCGCCCGGCAGGTCGTCGTCGGCACCCTGCTGGAGCACACCGCGCGCGGCGAACGGGCCCGCATCGCAAGGGAGTTGCACGATGTGGTGGCCCATCACATCTCCATGATCTCGGTGCAGGCCGAGACCGCCAGGCTGACCACCCCCGGCCTGCCCGCCGCCGGGGCGCAGCGGCTCTCGGCGATCGGCGACACCGCACGCGCCGCGCTGACCGAGATGCGGCGGCTGCTGGGCGTGCTGCGCGAGGACGCCGGCACGGACACCGCCCCGGCACCCGCCGAGCGCCGCCCCCAGCCGGGCCTCGGTGAGCTGAACGAGCTGCTGGACGACGCCCGGGACGCGGCGGGCACCGGCACCCGGCTCATCCTGCGGGGGCTGCCCGACCGGCTGGACCCGGGAGTCGAACTGGCCGCCTACCGGATCGTCCAGGAAGCACTGACCAACGCCCGCCGGCACGCGCCGGGCGCCGCCGTCGACGTGGAGCTGCACTACACCGACGACGCACTGCTGCTGCGCATCCGCGACAACGGTCCCGGCCCGGCCCCCGAACCGGCGCCCGGCGGCCACGGACTGCTCGGCATGCGCGAACGGGCCGCCGCCGTGGGCGGCGAGCTGCACACCGGGCCGGCCCCGGGCGGCGGCTTCCTCGTCGAATCCGTACTACCGACCAGGTCGGAGGCCGTCCGATGACCACCCCTCAGTCCACCCCGCCGGCCATCCTGCCGTCCGGTCCACCCCCGCTGCGCATCGTCGTCGCCGACGACCACCAGGTGGTCCGCACCGGCTTCGCCGCGCTGCTGGACACCCAGCCGGACTTCACCGTCGTCGGCACCGCCGGCGACGGTACCGAGGCGGTGCGGATCTGCCGCGAACTGCGCCCGGACGTGGTGCTGATGGACGTCCGGATGCCCGGCACCGACGGGATCGAGGCCACCCGCCAGCTCACCGAATCGCTCCCGGAAGCCGACCGGCCGCGGATCCTCATCCTGACCACCTTCGACCTGGACGAGTACGTCTACGACGCGCTGCGCGCCGGCGCCAACGGCTTCCTGCTGAAGGACGTCACCGCGGAGCGGCTGTTCGACGCGGTGCGGATCATCGCCGACGGCGAAGCGCTGCTCGCACCCACCGTCACCCGCAGGCTCATCGGCGAGTTCACCCGGCAGCGGCCACCCCGTCCGGACGACCGGCCCGCCACCGCGCTGACCGCGCTCACCGACCGCGAGACCCAGGTGCTCCGGCTGCTCGCCGAGGGCCTGTCCAATGCGGAGATCGCGGTCCGACTGGTGGTCACCGAGGAGACCGTGAAGACCCATGTGAGCCGGATCCTGGGCAAGTTGGGGCTGCGCGACCGGACCCAGGCCGTGGTCGCGGCCTACGAGACCGGACTGGTCGTGCCCGGCACCCACGACCCGTCCTGAGCCGGATCCGCTCCGGGTCACCTGGGCGGGTGACCGCGCTGTGGTCCACGGTCACCGACCCAGGTGACCCGGAGGCTTCATCCCGCGACCGATCAGTCGCTGCTCCCGGCCTCGACAACGGCCCCGGACGCCGCGTCGGCCGCCGCGCCCTGGCCCTGGGCCTGGTAGAAGACCGTCGCGCCCTGCTTGGCCTTCTCCGCCTGCCCCCGCCGGACCAGCGCCTCGGCGGCGCCGCGGGCCAGGTTGGTCTGCACCGTGGTGGCCTCGGCGCCGAAGAGTTCCTGCGCGATCTCGCTGGTCTTCTGCGGGTCCGGCCGCGCGCTCAGGAACGCCAGCACCCGCGCGGGCAGGCTCGGCGCCGCCCCGGTGGCGGCCGGCGCCTTCTCCGCCGCCTTCCGCCTCGTCGCCCGCGGAGCCTTGGGGGCCTTGGCGGGCTTGGCGGCCCGCGCGGCCCTGGCGGGCTTCGCCTCCCGCCGCGGCGCCGGCACAGTGACGTCGGCGGCGACCGCTTCCGGGGCCGCCTCCTGACCCGGCGTCGGAGCCGCGACCGGCTCAGCGCCCGCCTCGGGGCCCGCCTCGGAGCCGACCGCGGCCAGGACCCCCTCCAGCCAGGCCTCGGTCTCGCGCAGCGCCGGCAGCTGCTCCTCGATCTCCGCGATCCTCGCCCTGACCGCGTCCAGCCGGACGGCGATGTCGGTGGCCACCTCGGCCGAGATGGCGGATCTGCTCAGTTCCTCAGCATGCATACGTTGTTGCCTTCGCCCAGTGCGGGCATGGGATCGCCCGCGTGACTGCCGAGCATAGACACTTCAGCCAATAACCGGTCACAGGAACGCTTCCACGGGCAGGGCATAATTTGGTGAAATCCGCACAGGGAGAGCGCCGATGACAAGCGACAGGACGGCAGTTCGGATCGCCGAACTGGGCAGCGAGCATGCCGACGAGGTTCTGACGATCTATCAACTCGGGATCGACGAGGGCAATGCCACCTTCGAGACCACCGCCCCCGGTTGGGAGGTTTTCGACAAGGCCAAGCTCCCGACGCACCGCCTGGTCGCGCTGGACGCGGACGGACGGGTGCTCGGCTGGGCCGCGGTCTCCGCGGTCTCGGAGCGCTCCGCCTACGCCGGGGTGGTCGAGCACTCGGTCTACGTGCACCCGGACGCCCGGGGCCGGGGCGTGGGCGCCGCGCTGCTGGATGCGCTGGTCCGCTCCACCGAGGCCGCGGGCATCTGGACGGTCCAGTCCGGCATCTTCCCGGAGAACACCGCCAGCCTCGCCCTGCACCGGCGCGCCGGCTTCCGGGTGGTCGGCACCCGCGAGCGCGTCGGCCGCCAGCACGGCCGCTGGCGGGACGTCGTCCTGGTCGAGCGACGAAGCCCCGCCGTCAACTGAACCGCCGTCAACCGATTGAACTACCGTCCACCGATTGAACCGCCGTCAACCGGTCCCGGAGGTCACTGGCTCCGACGCCGCCGCCGACGGGCCACCAGGGCCAGGGCGGTACCGACGACCGTCAGCCCCGCCGCGGCACCGGCCAGCGGGGTCAACCGCTGCGAACTCCCGGTGTCCGCCATCTGCGCGCGGTGCGCGGCCTGCCTGATGTGCTCGCCGGGCTCCGTCTCGTCGTCCGACGACGGAGTCGGCAGTTCGACCGTGGCCTGTGCGGTGACCCCGGTCGCAGTGCCGTCGTTGAGCAGCTCACCGGTGACGACCAGATGTCCGCGGCCGACGCTCGGAGCGAGCCGCACCGTGAACGAAGCCGTGGTCGACCCGCCCGACTGCAGCGCTCCGCCCGCGACCGGGACCTCCGTGGTGTAGGAGCTGCCGGCCCGCTGTCCCCCGGAGCGCAGGCTGCGCACCGAGGCGCCGGTCGGCGTCACCGTGACCGTATCCGCGCTCAGGTTGGACACCCCGCTGAAGGTGACCCTGGCCGTGGCGTTCGGGATTCGGACGCCGCCACTGGGGCTGATGAAGGTCAGCTCGGCCGGGAAGCTCCCGCCCGGCTCGGCCCGGGCCGGCGCCCGCACGGGCGCCTCCCGGGCGGGGGACGTCGCGAAGTTGAACCTGCTGCCGCCCACCCGGACGTCGTCGACATAGGTGTCCAAGGACGCGGAGGCGTCCCCCAGCGCTCCGACGTTCAGGATCACCCCGGCAACGGTGGCCTCGCCGCCCGCTGCCGCGAGGAACTGCTTCAAGGTGGCGTCGCTGCCCGCCGCGAAGGTGCCGAACGCCCGCGAGGTGCGCCACTTGGAGGTCGAGCGCTGCACGAACTCATGCCAACTGCCGGCGGTCACCCCTCCGTTGAGCTGGGGTTGGAAGCTGAGCGTGGTGAAGGTCGGTGCGGTGATCACCAGTTGCAGATTGGCGCCGAAGGGAACCGCACTGGCGGTCGAATCGCTGCCGTTGACATACAGGTCGTAGCTCATCGGCTGCGTGGAGACGGTGCTGAGCTTGCCGTTGAGGATGTGCCCGAGCTGGGCGCGCTGTCCGGGGCCGATCTTCAGCCGGGCGCTGCCGTCGCTGAAGTCCGGGTCCGCCAACGTGCCGATGGCCGCGACACCGTTGCTGTCCGGGGTCACCGCCCACGGACTGCCCTTGTCGATCTGGGCCTGACGCACGGTCACCACACCGGCGGCCTGGGCGGACGGCCAGGCGAGCCCGGCCATGAGGACCGCGGCCGAGGCCGCGGTGACGACTCTGCTGGAACGCACGGGGACTCCTGGTCGACGGGGAGCGAACCGGGGACCCACCCAGCAACACGCATCAGGGCCCCGACCTGGGGACCGACACCGCACCTTGCGCCAGCCGGCCGCCGAGGTTCACCCCTTCGAGCGCCCCCGACCGAACGCGTGGACCCGACCGGACCATGCTTGACCCACCCGGGCAGGGCCCATACCCTTCAGCTTTGGAAAGCGCTTTCCAGGCACCCGGGCCACCGAGCGCTCCGCCACTCCCCTGCCCCCGGAGAGCGCCATGCCCAACCGTCCCACCCCGCCCCCGCAATCCCCACGACCCCCCACCCCCGAGACCGCGTCCGGACTGACCGTCGTCGCGGACTCCTTCCTCCGCAACGGCCGCCCGCACCGGATCGTCTCCGCCGCGATCCACTACTTCCGGGTCCGCCCCGAACTCTGGCACGACCGGCTGCTGCGGCTGCGCGCGATGGGCGTCAACACCGTCGAGACCTACATCGCCTGGAACGTCCACGAGCCCGAGCCGGGCGTCTTCGACTTCGACGGCCCGCAGGACGTGGCCGCCTTCATCACCCTCGCCGCCGACCTAGGCCTGGATGTCATCGTCCGCCCCGGCCCGTTCATCTGCGCGGAGTGGGAGTTCGGCGGACTGCCCGGCTGGCTGCTGGCCGACCCCCTGCTGCGCCTGCGCCGCAACGAACTCCGCTACCTGGCGGCGGTGGACGCCTGGTTCGACGTCCTGCTCCCGGTCCTGACGCCGCTTCAGGCCGGGCGCGGAGGCCCGGTCGTGGCCCTCCAGGTCGAGAACGAGTACGGCAGCTTCGGCAACGAGACCGCGCACCTGGAGTACCTGCGCCAGGGACTCCTGCGGCGCGGCGCCACCGACTGCCTGCTCTTCACCGCAGACGGCGCCGGCGACAACTTCCAACTCGGCGGCAGGATCCCCGGTGTGCTCTCCAGCGCCACCTTCGGCTCCCGCCCGGAGGCCGCACTGGTCACGCTGCGCCGGCACCAGCCCGAGGGCCCGCTGTTCGTCTCCGAGTACTGGCACGGCTGGTTCGACCACTGGGGCGAGCCGCACCACACCCGCGACGCCGAGGAGGCGGCCCAGGTCCTCGACACGCTGCTGGCCGCAGGCGCCTCGGTCAACATCTACATGGGCCACGGCGGAACCAACTTCGGCTGGTACAACGGCGCCAACCACACCGGAACCGTCTACCAGCCCACCGTCACCAGCTACGACTACGGCGCCCCGGTCGGCGAGGCCGGCGAGCTCACCGAGAAATTCCACCGCTTCCGCGAGGTCATCGCCCGCCACCTGGGCCCCAACCCACACCAACTGCCCTCACTGCCACCAAGGCTGACGCCAAGACAGCTCCATCCCGAAGCCGTCACCGCCCTCCGCGACTCCCTCGACCTGCTCGCCAAGGCACACCACCGCGCGGAGCCCGAGCCCATGGAGACGCTGGGCCAGTCACTGGGCCTGATCCACTACCGCACCCGACTGCGCGGACCGCTGCCGCAGGCGCGACTCTCCGTCGACGGCCTCGCCGACCGCGCCCAGGTCTTCCTGGACGGCGCCGAACTCGGCGTCCTGCACCGCGACCGCCCGAACCAGACCCTCACCATCGCCGTACCGGAGCAGGGCGCCGTGCTGGAACTACTGGTCGAGAACCAGGGACGGATCAACTACGGCCCACTGCTGACCACCGACCGCAAGGGCATCAGCGGCGGCGTGCGGCTGGACAACCAGTACCAGTTCGACTGGGAGATCCGCCCCCTACCGCTGGCCGACCTCACCCCACTCGAGTTCCCAACCCCCCATCTCTCCCCGGCTTCGCCGCCCACCGGCCCCACCTTCCACCGCCTCCACCTGGACATCGACACCCCGGCCGACGGCTTCCTCGCCCTGCCCGGCTGGACCAAGGGCATGGTCTGGCTCAACGGCTTCGCCCTGGGCCGCTACTGGGCCGAAGGCCCGCAGGAGACCCTCTACGCCCCGGCCCCCCTCTGGCGGCCCGGAACCAATGAGCTCATCGTCCTGGAACTGCACCAACCGGGAGCACACCTGGAACTGACGGACACCCCTCGCCTGGGAGCAACCGACAGCACACCGATCCCCCAGTGGTGACGACGCGACACGGTGGGCGGTGGAAACGCCCCACGCCTGCAACGGCAGCGTGTGGTGACGCGAGTCGGCCGCCGTCTCCCGGGCTCACGCCCGGAAAGAAGCGGCTTCGCCGCGCGACAAGGGCGGGGGTGCCTGGGCCCGGCGCAGAGCGTGCGGCGAGGGCGCGGGGCCGGGGCGCGTGCGCCGCTCCGGGCCGTTTTAGGGTCACTCGACCTACGTTGGGGTCACTGAATTCGGGCATACCGGTCAGGAAGTGTCGGACGAGTGACCCCGATGCAGGTCGAGTGACCCCAAAACCCGGGTGATCGGGCAAACCGGGGTCACTTTCGGGACAAGGTGTCACTTGATCTTGCCGATATGCCTGATTCATCCGCACATGCCCGTACCAAGAATGACCCGACGTACCAAAAGTGACCCCAGTTCAGCGGAAGGCGCCACGCAGGAACGTTTCTCCAGACCCCCACCCGGAAGGACACCGACCCGCCGCCCGGCAACGCACGCCCCACCACCCACCCCCTCCGCGCAGTTGGCCGCGAGCGACAGCGAGCCACCCCAGCCCGGGACCAACCACCGTGCCCCACGGAGGCAACGAACAGTCACCGGGAGCAAACACGCACGTCAGACACGGCAGCGGGACGGGGGCTCGGCCGCCAGACGGACCCCGCCGAACCGACGACGACGCCCCGCCTCCCCCACCGGCCGTCAGTCCCAGCTGCCAGGATGCACTCCATGGACATCTTGGATCAGAAGCTGAGTCGTAAGCAGGCCTCGGACGCGGTCGGGGCCCAGGGGTGGCGGCTGCTGCTGGGTGCCCTGCGCGCGTCGGTGCCGGTGCGGTCGCTGGCGCAGGCGGTCGAGGTCGCGGCGAGCGCGGTCAGTGCGTGCGGGGAGGACGCCGACGGACACCTGCATGTCGACATCCGCCCGGGGCGGGTCGTGCTCACGCTGCAGACGCTGGCCCAGGCCGCCGTGACCGGGCGCGACGCCGATCTCGCGGAGCAGCTCTCCGCAGTCGTACGTGCGGCCGGGCTGCGGACGGAGCCCGAGCTCGCCACGGAGACCGGTGCAGCGGCGGGCACGGAAACGGGCGCGGAGACGGGCACGCCGGCAGTGCGTTCGGTGCAGATGCTGGAGATCGCGATCGACGCGCTCGACATTCCCGCCATCAGGCCGTTCTGGCAGGCCGTGATGGGCTACACCGACGAGGCGGAACCGACCTGCTCCGGCGCCGGCCTGGTGGACCCGGTCGGGCAGGGCCCCGCGATCTGGTTCCAGCAGATGGACCAGCCGCGCCCGCAACGCAACCGCATCCACTTCGACCTCTGCGTCCCCCACGACGAGGCGCAGCACCGGATCGAGGCCGCCCTGGCGGCCGGCGGCCGACTCGTCTCCGCGGACGAGGCCCCCGCCTTCTGGGTGCTCGCCGACAGCGAGGGCAACGAGATCTGCGTGACGACCTGGCAGGGAAGGGACGCCACCCCCTGAGCCCCCCTAAGCCCCTAAGCCCCTAAGCCCCTGACCCCCGGAGCCGGCACGTCCTGGTCGGCCGCGCCGGGCTGTGCGTAGGATCTGCTGCCATGGAGATCTGGATCAATCCCCGCTGCGGCAAGTGCAGGAGTGCCCTGCACACCCTGGACGAGGCCGGGGCCCAGTACACGGTGCGCCGGTACCTGGAGGACCCGCCCACGGCGGACGAACTGGAGACCGTCCTGCAAAGGCTGGGCCTCGAACCCTGGGACATCGCGAGGACCGACGAACCGGTCGCCAAGGAGCTCGGCCTCAAGGACCCGACCGCCTGGCCCCGCACCGACGAGGCCCGCAGCAGGTGGGTCGCCGCGCTGGCCGAGCACCCCGTCCTGATCCAGCGTCCGATCATCACCGCGGACGACGGCCACGCGGTCGTCGCCCGCACCGACGAGGCCGTGCGCAGCGTCCTGCCCGGCCAGTAGTCCGGCAGTACTGCCCAGTACTCTCCCCCGCTGCCATCACATTCCGGCAACTTGGCATCAACAACCCCCCAGGGATGCCAATCTGACGCAAAGGCATATGACTCGGCGGGAGCACCACCATGGCGTTCACCAGTTCGTCCGAGCCGTTCCGGGAACCACCGCGGCGTCGGTCGCGCGGCCATGTGGCGATCGGCGTGGCGGTTCTGCTCATGTTCTGCGTGCCGCTGCTGATACTGGTGACGACGGCCACGCCGTCCCAGAACAAGGCGAACGCCGACGGCACGGTGGCGGCCGACGGGCCAACGGGCACACCGACGAACCCGGCCTCGGCCCGTCCGGTCGGCGAACTCGCCCCTGCCGCCTCCACCTCGCCGGGCGGGTCGCCGGGCGTGTCGCCGGGCGGGTCGACGGCCCCTACGTCAGCCGTTCCGAACGCATCCGCCGCCGCGTCCCGCCCGCTGATGCCTCCGCTGCCGCCGCCCGGGGCGCCCTGGCCCCCGCCGCCGGGGGCGCCGGTTCCCCCGGTCTGCGCCCTCGAGTACCGGGTCGACGCCGGCGGTGCCACCACCTGGACCGCGATGACGGCCCTGAAGGGCGAGCTGACCGTCGAGTCGGTGTCCGCCGGGGTCGCCCACCGCCAGCGCCTGCAGCTCCCCGCCGAGGTCGGCGAGCTTCCGTTGCCGACCGCCGTGGCCCGGGACCACGGGCTCCGCGCGACCCTCTCCCCCGCCGACGGCACCACCACCTCCTGCCTGGTCGGCCCACAGGCCTGAGGCGCCGGACTGCGAAGGTCGATGTCCCCGCATATGGTCGGTTGAGGTCAGCCTGTGCGCGGGTCGGGTCGGGGAGGATCGGCGCCCAGGGCCACCCACTGCGGAATGAGCCCGTATGGATCCCGTCCTCAACGCCTCCGTCCTTGCCGAGCTGCGCCGGCCGCGCCGCTACCCCGCGGTGTCCGTCCTGGTGCCCACCCACCGCCGCGAGCCGGACAACACCCAGGACCCGGTACGGCTGCGCAACCTGGTCGCGGAGGCCAAGGAGCGGGTCGCGAGCGACCCGGACGTCTCCAGGGCCGACCGGATCGACGTGCTGGAGCAGCTGGACCGCGCCGTGGCCGAGGTGGACCTGGTGCACGCCAAGGACGGTCTGGTGCTGTTCGCCGCCCCCGGCGAGCACCAGGTCTGGAGCCTCGGACGGCCGGTGCCGGCCCGGGTGGTCCTCGCTGACACCTTCGTGACCCGCAATCTGGTCTCCGCCCACATCGCCGAGCAGCCCTACTGGGTGCTGGCGGTGGCCGCGGACCACGTCTCGCTCTGGAGCGGGGTGCTGGACCGGCTGACCGAGCACCACGCCGACGGGTTCCCGCTGACGCGCAGCCTGGAGGACCCGGACTCCGAGCGCAAGGAGCGCATCGGCGACCTGCCGAGCATCTTCCGCGACGAGCAGACCCGCCAGTTCCTGCGCCAGGCGGGGGAGGCCGCCTCCCCCGTGCTGGACGCGAACCGCCGCCCGCTGTTCCTGGTCGGCGAGGCCGCGGCGCTGTCGCTGCTGGCGGAGGCCGCCACCGGCAGCGCGCTGGCGGCCTTCACCGGGGCCGCCCACGTCACCCAGGGCGGGTTGGCGAAGGGGCCGGCCCAAGCCCTGTTCAGGGCGGTCGGCCCGGTGCTGGAGGCGCAGCGCCGCCGTCGGGTCTCCGACGTGCTCACCGCCCTGGACCAGGCACGTAGCCGCCGCGAGTTCGCCGCAGGGCTCGACGAGGTGTGGCAGAACGTCACCCAGGGCCGGATCGCCTCGCTCAGCGTCGAGGAGAACTACCGGACCACCGTCCGGGACGACGGCGAGCACCTGGTCCCGGCCGACGACCCGACCCACCCCGACGCCCGCGAGGACATCGTCGACGAGATCATCGAGCGGGCCCTGGACACCGGCGCCGAGATCACCTTCGTCCCCGACGACAGCCTCACCCGCATGGAGCACATGGCCGCCGTGCTGCGCTACTGACCTTCGGCGGGGTCGACGCCCGGCAGGGAGAATCGTCCCGTGACGACAGCTCAGGCACTGCGCGACAGGATGGTGGACGCACTGGTCGCGCAGGGCGCGGTCGGCACCGCCGCGATCGAGGCGGCGATGCGGGGGCTGCCGCGCGAACTCTTCCTGCCGGGCGTGCCGTTGGAGCAGGTCTACGCCGACGACGTGGTGGTCACCAAGCGGGACGGCAGCGGCAGGGCGCTCAGCTCGGCGTCAGCGCCCGGCCTGGTCGCCGAGATGCTGCGGATGACCCGCGCCCGGGCGGGCCACCGGGTCCTGGAGATCGGTACCGCCACCGGTGTCAACGCCGGCTACCTGTCCCGGCTGGTGGGTCCGGAGGGGCAGGTCGTCACCATCGAAATCGACCCCGACTTCGCCGCCGGGGCCCGCCGCGGTCTGGCGGCGGCCGGGGCGGACAACGTGGCCACGGTCCTGGGCGACGGGGAGTACGGCGCCCCCGGCTCGGCGCCCTTCGACGCGATCGAGGTGACCGCCCAGGCCGGTGACATCGCCGCCGCCTGGCTGGACCAGCTGCGCCCGGGTACCGGGCGGCTGGTGGTCCCGCTGACCCTGCGCGGGATCTCCCGCACCTTCGCCTTCGCCCCCGAGGGCGACCACGACGACCTCAGGGACCACCGAGACCACCGGGACCCCGGGGACCTCGGGGACCCCAACGACCACTGGATCGCGGTCGAGCAGCTCCCCAGCGGCTTCGTGCCCATCCGCGGCGACGGCGCCCGGCCGCAGCGCACCCTCACGCTGCTCCCGGGATCCCACGGGCCGGGCGGCTCCGACAGGCCCGGCGGCTCCGACGGGGCACGGCTGCGCATCGACGACGACCAGCCCGCCGACCCGGCCGCGCTCAGGGCGGCCCTCTCCGCCCCGGCGTACCAGGTGTGGACCGGGACCACCGTGCCGGGCGACGGCGGTCGGGCCCTGCTGCACCTGGAATTCTGGCTCGCGGTGACGATGGACGTGTACGGACGCTTCGTCAATGTCGGCCCGACGTTGGAGGCCGGTCCCGGTCCGCTCGGCTGGACGCCCCCGTTCGGGAGTCCGGCCGGCTGGGACCGGGACACTCTGGCCTACCTCGTGCTCCGCCGCCGGCCGGACCACCCGGCCGGCTTCGAGCTGGGCGTGTGGGCTCACGGCCCGCACCGCGAGCCCCTCGCCACGTCGGTCGCGGACCAGGTCCGGCACTGGGACCGGCACCTGCGCGACGGCCCGGAACCCACGGTCCGCGCCTACCGTGCGGGCACGCCGGACCAGCGCCTCGCACCCGGCCGGATCGTCGACCGGCCGCACACCAGGATGGTCATCGGCTGACCGACGGCCCGGCCGCTCAGCCGATGACGGCCGGGCAGGTGAGCACGCGGGTGTGGTCCACGCGCCGCTCCGGGCCGGTGAGGACGAGCGGGACGCGGGAGCGGATGTCGGACTCGGCGCTGGACGCCGCCAGGCGGAACTCCAGCCGGCCCGGCTCCACCACGCGTCGGCCGTCGCGGCCGGTGAAGGAGGTGGTGTCGGCGTGCACCCGGAATGTCACCCGGCGCTGCTCGCCCACCGCGAGCTCCACCCGCGCGTACCCGATCAGCCGCGACTCCGGGCGGGTGACCTGGGCGACCGGGTCGTGCAGGTAGAGCTGGACCACCTCGGCGCCGTCGCGCGGGCCGGTGTTGCGGACCCGGACGCTGATCTCGACCTCGCCGTCGGTGGGGACCGCGCCCGCCGTCGCCTCCGCCTCGTCCCATTCGAACGAGGTGTAGCTGCGGCCGTGGCCGAAGGCGTACAGCGGGGTGGGGTCGAGGTTGCTGACCTCGTTGGCGTTGCCCAGCGGCGGCTGGAGATAGGTCCACGGCTGGCCGCCGGGGCCGACCGGGATGCCGATGGGCAGCCGGCCGGAGGGGTTGACCCGGCCGGAGAGCACGCCGGCCAGTGCCGCTCCGCCCTCCTCGCCCGGGAAGAACGCCTGGACCACGGCGCCGAGCCGGTCCGCCCAGCGCCCCAGCGCGTACGGACGGCCCGTCAGCAGCACAAGTACGACCGGGGTTCCGGTCTCCAGCAGTGCGTCCAGGAACTCGCCCTGGACGCCGGGGAGGGTGAGGTCGGCGGCGTCGCAGCCCTCGCCGGAGGTGCCTCGGCCGAACAGCCCGGCCCGGTCGCCCAGTACGGCGACGCAGACCGAGGACTCCCGGGCCGCGGCGACGGCCTCGGCGAAGCCCTCGCGGGACGGGGCCGAGACGTCGCAGCCGCGGACGTGGCGCAGCTCGGAACCGGGCAGCTCGGCGCGGAGCGATTCGAGCAGCGTCGGCACCTCCACCCCGGTCGGGGTGCCCGGGTGCAGCACGCCGACATGGGCGGGGAAGGAGTAGCAGCCCATCATCGCCATCGCCTCGTCAGCGAGCGGGCCCACCACGGCGACCGGGCCCGGCCCTGCGGCGTCCTGTCCCACGCCGTCCTGTCCCACGCCGTCCTGCCCCCCACGGTTCAGCGGGAGCACGCCGACGGCGTTGTCCAGCAGGACCACGGCCTGCTGGGCCAGCCGGCGGGCCAGGTCGCGGTTGTGCGGCGGGTCCAGGTCGACGCTGCCGCGCTCCTGGTCGACATCGACGTCGGCATCGACGCCCCCGGCACCGCCGTCGACCCCGACCAGGGCGGCGGGCTCCGCGGACCAGTCCGGGTCCAGCAGCCCCAGCTCGCACTTCTGCAGCAGCACCCGGCGCAGCGCCCGGTCCACCGACGCCTCGTCGACGTCGCCGCGGCGGACCGCGGAGACCAGTTCCTCGCCGTAGGCCCGCACCGTGGGCAGCTCGACGTCCACGCCGGCGGTCAGCGCCAGCCGGGCCGCGTCGGCCCGGTCGGCGGCGACCCGGTGCAGGGTCTCCAGGAAGCCGATACCGAAGTAGTCGGCGACCACGGTTCCCTCGAACCCCCAG
This sequence comes from Streptacidiphilus jeojiensis, assembly GCF_042510965.1. Lineage (NCBI taxonomy): Bacteria > Bacillati > Actinomycetota > Actinomycetes > Kitasatosporales > Streptomycetaceae > Streptacidiphilus > Streptacidiphilus jeojiensis. The sequence continues at coordinate 214,816 of NZ_JBEUKS010000006.1, read as the reverse complement.
ATGTCGCGCAGGAGTTCGGTGAGCAGTCGGGGGTCGGCGGCGGCCGGGACGCCGTCGATCTCGGAGTAGGAGTGCATCACCGAGCGGGCACCGCCGTCACGCAGGGCGTGCTCGAACGGCGGCAGGATGACGTCGGCGACCTCGCGGGCGCCGGCCCGGACCGGGGCCAGGTTGCGGGCACCGCTGGACGCCGAGTAGCCGGCGAAGTGCTTGAGCGTGGCCACGATCCCGGTCGACTCCAGACCGGCGACATAGGCCGCGCCGACGGTGCCCACCAGGTAGGGGTCCTCGCCGATGGTCTCCTCGACCCGGCCCCAGCGCAGGTCGCGGACCACGTCCAGGACCGGCGCGAGCCCCTGATGCACGCCGACCGAGCGCAGGTCGCTGCCGATCGCGGCGGCCATCTCCCGTACCAGCTCCGGGTTCCAGGACGCTCCCCAGGACAGCGGCACCGGGTAGATGGTGGCTCCCCAGGCGGCGAAGCCGGCCAGGCACTCCTCGTGGGCGACGGCCGGTATGCCGAAGCGGTTGGCGTCGGCGATCCGCTGCTGGGCCCGGGCCAGCGAGCGGGCGCCCAGCGCCGGGTCGACCGGAGCGGTGCCGAACGGCCGGGTCAGCTGCCCCAGCCCGGTGCTGATGAGCTTGTCCAGGTCGACCGGGTCGGCCAGGTTGTCGTGCATGTGCGGGGCGACGCCGCCGCCCTCCGCGTCCGCGCCCACCCAGACGCCGTAGAGCTGGGCGACCTTCTCCTCCAGGGTCATCCGGGCCATCAGGTCGGAGACCCTGGTCCCGGCAGGCAGGGACGGGTCCCGCCAGGGGCCGTGGGGGTGGCTGGGGTCGTGCTCGGTCGCCATCGGAGGAGGCGTCCTTTCGTGGGATGCAGTGCTGGAGCAGTGCGGAGCTGGTGAACGGCGGAGCTGGTGAACGGCGGTGCTGGTGAACGGCGGTGCCGGTGAACGGCGGTGCCGGGTAACGGCGGTGCCGGGAAAGGGAACGGCGGCGCTCAGGCCCGGGCGGTCACTTGCCGCCGACGCCCATCAGGCCGCTGATCAGTGCCTTGCGGGCGAGCAGGTAGGCGACGAACATCGGGATGCCGGACAGCACCACGGCCGCCAGCGTCGCCGGGATGTTGACGCCGTACTGGCTGCTGAGGGTGTAGAGCCCGGTGGTCAGCACCCGCTCGTTGTCCGACTGGGTCAGGATCAGCGGGAAGATGAAGCCGTTCCAGGCGTTCAGTGCGGTGAAGACGGCCACGGTGCTGAGCCCGGACCGGGACAGCGGGACGACCAGCTGCAACAGGATGCGGGCCTGCCCGGCGCCGTCCAGGGCCATCGCCTCGTACAGCTCCTCGGAGATGTCGCGCATGCTGCCGACCAGGATCAGCAGGGTGACCGGCATCGCGAAAGCCGCCGTGGGCAGGATGATGGCCGGCAGCGAGTCGTACAGGCCCATCTTCCCGATCATCACGTACAGCGGGACGATGGTGACCGGCGCCGGGATGGCCAGGCCGAGCAGGAAGATCCGGAACGCGAAGTTGGCCCAGCGGCCGGCGCTGCGCACCACCACGTAGGCGACCGGGACGCAGAGCAGCACCACGGCCGCCACCGTGAAGGCGGTCACCAGCACGTTGTTGACCAGGAAGCCCCAGAAGCCGCTGTCGAGCACCAGCTTGTAGTTGCTCAGCGTCAGCGTCTTGGGCCAGGACAGCGGGTTGCCGCCGAGGGCCTCGTCCTGGGTCCGCAGCGAGGTGGTCACCAGGATGTAGAGCGGGACCAGGACGATGACCAGCCAGACTCCGGCGCCGAGGCCGGCCAGCGGGTTGCCCTTGATCCGCAGGCCCTTGCGGCCGGTGCTCCTGGACCCGGAGCCCCTGGACCCGCTGCCCCTGAGCCGGGCGGCCTTGATTGACTGACTCATCGTCACATCCCCTCCCGGGTGGAGCGCATGGACCCGAAGCCGGAGAACTTGACCATGAGCAGGGACAGCAGTGTGGAGACCACGACGAGGGCGGTGCCGAGCGCGCTCGCGTAGCCGAAGTCGAAGCCCTGGAAGGCCTCCCGGTACATCCCGTAGGACAGCGTGGTGCTGGAGGTGCCCGGGCCGCCCTGGGTGAGCAGGAAGACGGTCTCGAAGGAGGTGAGCGAGCCGACGATGATCAGCACCGAGGAGGTGGTGATCGTGTGCCGCAGCTGCGGCAGGGTGATGTGGAAGAACTGGCGCCAGCGGCCGCAGCCGTCGATGGACGCCGCCTGGTACAGCACCTCGGGGATCTGCCGCGCCCCGCCCTGGTAGATCAGGGTGTGGAAGGGGATGAACTGCCAGCCGCCGACGAAGGCCACCGCGATCAGCGCGCCGTTGGACGAGCCGATGATGTTGCCGTCGGGGAAGCCCAGCCACGGCCCGATGGTGGTCGCCAGACCGAAGTTGGGGTCCAGGATCGCCTTGAAGAGCAGTGCGATGGCGGTGGTGGACAGCACCAGCGGGATGAAGAAGACGGCCGACAGCACGGCCCGGTTCTTCTCCCGGCCGGCCGCCCAGACGCCGAGCAGCAGGGCGACCGGGGTCTGGAAGGCCCAGCTCAGCACGGTCAGCACGATCGTGATCACGGTCGCCTGGCGGACGTCGCTGTCCTGGAACAGCCGGGTCCAGTTGGACAGGCCGGAGAAGTGCGGCGTGCCGAGGCCGCCCCAGCTGCCGCAGAAGGAGAGGTAGACCGCGTAGACCATGGGGGCCACCGCGAAGACCGCGAAGAACAGCACGCCGGGCACGGCCCAGCCGGGGCTGGGGCGCCCCACCCGGGCGGCCACACTGCGGCGGACGCGGCCCTGCGGGGCGTCATCCCGGGCGTCGGAGCCCTGGGCGCCGGCCGGGGCCCGGCCCGGCCCGCCGTCCTTACTGGCGGGCCGGGCCTCAGCTTGACTGGACATTACTTGAGCGCCTTCATGTCGGTGACGAACTGCTCGGGGCTGACCTGGCCGGCGAAGAGCTTGCCGATCTCGGTGGTCATCTGGGTGGCCTGCTTGGCCGGCAGCGCCTGGTCCCAGGACAGCTGGAAGGACGGGGCCTTCTGCACCATGTCGTACTGGAACTGGGCGAACGCCGGGTTGGGCGAGCTGGAGAGCAGGTCCTTGGCCGAGGTGGTGGCCGGGACGTCCCCGTTGGCGACCAGCTTGTTGGCGTAGTCGGCGGTGGCCATCGCCTTGAGGAAGGCGACCGCGGCGTCCTTGTTCTTGGTGTGCGCGTTGACGGACCAGTAGTTGGTCGGGTTGCCGACCACGTCGGCCGCGTCACCGGTGCCGCCGTCGACGGTCGGGAAGTTGACCCAGCCCTCGTCCTTGGTGGCGAACTCCTTGTGGTTGGCCAGCTGGTTGGAGTAGTCCCAGGTGCCCATCAGCTGCATCGCGGCCTTGCCGGTGCCCAGCAGGGTCGGGGCGGCGTTGTTGGTATAGCTGGTGGCGGTGAAGGTCTTGCCGAAGGCGCCGTCGTCGATCAGCTGCTTGGCGGTCTGGGCCGCCTTCAGCACCGCCGGGTCGCCCCAGGCGGAGGAGTCGCCGCCGGCGATCTTCTGGAAGACCGAGGGCCCGGCGATCCGGTCCAGCAGCTCCTCCAGCCACATCTGCTCGGTCCAGGCGTCGGCACCGCCGAGCGCGACCGGGGTGATGTTCTTGGCCTTCAGGGTGGTGATGGCCGTCTGCAGCGCCGCCCAGGTGGTAGGGGCCTGCAGACCGTTCTGGGTGAACAGGGTCTTGTTGTAGAAGAGCACCACCGGCTGCATGCCGCGCATGGGTATGCCGTAGTTCTTGCCGTCGATGGCGCCGGCCGCGAGCACCGAGGGCAGGAAGGAGCTCTTGAACGAGGAGTCCTGGGTCAGGTAAGGGGTCAGGTCCAGCAGCTCGCCGGCGTCCACGAAGGGCTTGATGCTGCCGCCGCCCCAGTTGTAGAGCAGGTCCGGAGCGTTGGGCGAGCTCATCACCGCGTTGAGCTTGTTCTGGTACGAGTCTCCGGGGATCTCGACCAGCTTCACCTTGACCTTGGAGGTCTTGTTGAACTCGGCGACCGCCGCTTCCTGGACCTTCACGGCGCCATCGCCGTAGACGTACGCGGTCAGCGTGCCACCGCCGGAGCTCGACCCCGAGCCGGAGCCGGAGCCGCAGGCTGCGGTCAGCAGACCGAGACAGACCGCCCCCACCATCGCGGTGGTTCTGACAGCCCGTCGACTCCCCTGCCGAGCACCGTTCGACCTGATCGCCATCACACACACCTTCGTGTCGAATGTTTCGGAGCAAATTCCGAATGATTACGGGGAACTTAAGCGGCGGTTGCGATCGACGTCAAGAGAGGTCCGTTCGGATCTCGTTCCCGTTTTGGTCACGATCCGCTAGCATCTCCGCCATGAGCACCGCCCGAGAACCCCGCCTGCGCAGCGAGAACGGCTCCTCCCCGACCGGAGCCACGCTCGCTGAGATCGCCCGTGCCGCGGGTGTATCCGCTCCGACAGTTTCGAAGGTTCTCAACGGACGATCGGATGTGGCGCCCGCCACCCGGCTCCGGGTCGAGGAGCTCCTGCAGCAGCACGAGTACCAGCCGCGCCGGCGCAGCGGCCCCGCCCCGTCCTCCCTGCTCGACCTGGTCTTCCACGAGCTGGAGAGCCCCTGGGCGATGGAGGTCATCCGCGGGGTCGAGGCCGTCGCCCGCACCGAGGGCCTGTCGCTGGTCGTCTCGGAGTCGGCCGGACGGCTCAGCCCCGGGCAGAGCTGGGTCGACGCGGTGCTGGCCCGCCGCCCGGTCGGGGTGATCCTGGTCCTCTCCGACCTGGACCAGGCCCAGCGCGACCAGCTGACCAGCCGCGGGATCCCCTACGTGGTGATAGACCCGGCCGGCGACCCGGGCCCCGACGTGCCCGCCATCGGCGCCACCAACTGGCAGGGCGGCCTCAGCGCCGCCCGCCACCTGCTGGAGCTGGGACACCGCAGGATCGGCGTGATCAGCGGCCCGGCCCGGATGATGTGCAGCCGGGCCCGGGTGGACGGCTACCGGGCGGCGCTGGACACCGCCGGGGTGCCCTTCGACGAGAGCCTGGTCGCCGAGGGCGACTTCCACCACGAGACCGGCTACACCGCGGGACTGGAACTGCTGGCCAGGCCGGACCGGCCGACCGCGATCTGCACCGGCAACGACCTCCAGGCGCTCGGCCTCTACGAGGCCGCCCGCGAACTGGGCCTGCGCATCCCGGACGACCTCAGCGTGATCGGCTTCGACGACCTGCCGCTGGCCCGCTGGGTCGGCCCGCCGCTGACCACCGTCCGCCAGCCGCTGGTGGAGATGGCCGAGTCGGCCATCCGGCTGGTCCTGGACCTGGCCCGGGGCGAGGCCCCGGCCACCCGCCAGCTCGACCTGGCCACCCGGCTGGTCGAGCGCAGCAGCACCGCTCCCCCGGCAGCCTGAGCACCGGCCGCGCCACCCGCCCCACCACCAACGCCACCATCGCCGCCACTGCCACCACCACCAACGCCGCCACCGCCGCCACCGCCCGAACCGAGGTACCTGCCGCCATGCCGACGACCGCCCGGAACCCGCTGCTGCCCGGCTTCCACCCGGACCCCAGCATCTGCCGCGTCGGCGAGGACTACTACCTGGTCAACTCCTCCTTCCAGTACTTCCCCGGCCTGCCGCTGCACCACAGCAGGGACCTGGTGCACTGGCAGCCGGTCGGGCATGTGCTGGACCGTCCCGGGCAGCTCCCGCTGGACCGGGTGCGCCCCTCCGGCGGGCTGTACGCGCCCACCATCCGGCACGACGGCAGCCGCTTCCACGTCGTCTGCACCCTGGTGGACGGCACCCTGCCGGGGCGGCAGGGCAACTTCGTGGTCTCCGCGGAGGACCCGGCCGGCCCCTGGACCGACCCGGTCTGGCTGCCGGAGGCACCCGGCTTCGACCCCTCGCTCTTCTTCGACGAGGACGGCTCCGCGTACCTGCTGGGCACCCGGCAGATACCCGGCGCCGAGCCCGAGGGCCGCACCGAGATCTGGCTGCGCCCGATCGAGGCGGGCGGCGACTGGCGGTTCACCGGCCCCGAGAGCGTCCTCTTCTCCGGCGCCCTGGTCGACGCCGTCTGGGCCGAAGGGCCGCACCTCTACCGCCACGACGGCGGCTACCTGCTGCTGCTGGCCGAGGGCGGCACCGAACAGAACCACGCGATCACCGCGGCCAGGGCCGACCGGATCACCGGCCCGTACCGGAACTGTCCGCGCAACCCGCTGCTGACCCACCGTCACCTGGGCCCGGGGCAGCCGGTCGGCGCCGTCGGCCACGCCGACCTGGTGCAGACCCAGTACGGCGACTGGTACGCGGTGCTGCTGGCCACCCGCCCACTGCCGGGCCCGGACGGCGAACCGCACGAACTGCTGGGCCGGGAGACCTTCCTGGCCCGGGTCGACTGGCAGGACGGCTGGCCGCTGTTCTCCCCCGGCGTCGGCCAGGTGGAGCCCCGGCTGGAGGTCCGACTCCCGGACGCGGCCGACCCGGAGGCGGCCCCGCCCGCCGAGACCGACGACTTCGCCGCCCCCGCCCTGGCCCCGCACTGGAACCTGCTGCGGACCCCGTACCGGCCGGTCCACCAACTGCCGGGCACGGGCCTGCGCCTGCCGCTGCTGCCGGAGACGATCACCGAACGCGTCTGCCCCGCCTTCGTCGCCCGCCGGTTGCAGCACCACGCCTTCGAGGCCGAGACCCTGCTCGACTTCACCCCGGCCGCGCCCGGCGAGGCGGCCGGCCTGGTGCTGTTCCAGGACGAGGACCACCAACTCCGCCTGCTGCTCGGCGCCGACGGGCAGCTGGACCCGGTCCTCACCCTCATCGAACGCCGCGCCGGCAAGGAGACCCTGCTGGCCTCCACCAGCGCCGTCCCGGCCGGCACCCCGCTGCGGCTGACCGTCCGCGCCGACGGCCTGCGGCTCCGCTTCCGGTACCAGGACCGGGAGTTCGCCGAGGCCGACGCCACCGTGCTGAGCACCCGCACCGCCGGCGGCTTCACCGGCGCCTACATCGGCCTCTACGCCAGCTCCCACGGCGCCCCGGACTCCCCGAACCACGCCGACTTCCCCTGGTTCCGCTACTCCCCGCGCCGGTAGGAGGGCTGCGCGGACCTCCTCAGGGCGGTGTGGCCAGCACGCTGGAGAGCCGGAGGATCACCCCCTGGTGCAGATCGGCGGTGAAGTCTCCGGTGCTGGTGTCCGGTTGACCGGCCCGGTGCACGGTGGCGCCGAGGTGGAGCAGGCCGGAATCGGCCTGACGGTCCGCCACCAGTGGTTGCACCAGGTCGATCTGGAACATGGGCGTGTCGGGGGCGAGGGCGAAGGTGAGGCTCTGGGTGTCCCCGTCCAGCCGGGCCCTGACGTCCACTCCGGTGATGCCGTCGGCCCCCATCTTCGCGTCGTTGACCAGGGTGATGGTGGTGTGCAGGTCCTCGATGTAGAGCCGTTGCTGGTCGATGACGGCCGGGGTGGAGTCGGCCAGGGTGTAGTCGGCGGTGAGCTGCGCCCCCGTCGAGGTGGCGGCCGGGACGGTCGCCGTACCGCCGCCGCCGGGCACCGCCACGGCCAGGCCGCCCGCCACCAGCCGGCTGGAGCCGTCGGCCAGGGTCTCCAGCAGCCGGCTGAGGGTGGCCGCGGTCTCCGCGTGGTTCTGCACGGTGGCCGTGGCGCCGTCGCCGCTCGCCAACACCGGACCGGCCGGCCAGGGCCCGGTCAGGTGGACCACGTCCACGTGCAGCTCGACCGGGCCGATGCTGCTGCCGTCGCTGAGGGCGAAGGCGGCATTGCCCACCAACTGCCCCTCCGCGGCGGCGGATCCGAGCATCGCGTTGACGACCACGGCGTCCGTGTAGTTCAGCTCGGCGCTGATCTGGAGGGAACTGCCGGAGACCGTCGCCTGGACCGGAGTGCTCGCATTCCACCCGGTCACGGTGAGGGCCGACATTCCCGAGCCGTAGTCGGTGGGCAGCAGCAGGGTCGGCCGGCGCCCCGCACGGACTGCCAGTACCGCACTCAGGTCGGCCAGTTGGGCGGGGCGCAGGTCCGGCTGCAGGCTCGCCTGCAGCCGGCAGGGCAGGCCCCCGTCGTGGGTGGCGTCGAACACCTCGATCCAGCGGATCAGTGGGCTCCAGTCCGGGACTCCGGGGTGTCCGGGGTCCGCCCGGCCGACCCGGTAGCGGCGCGGGAGCACCAGGTAGACGGCCGGCCGGGTGAGCGAGGCGAGCACCTCGTAGTCCGCGGTGGCCAGTTCGTCCAGGGCGGTGTAAAGCTTGTCGGGGAGTCGGCCCAGGGCCATGCCGTCCTGGCAGCCGATCGGGACCGGCTTGGCCGGGTCGGTGGTGTCGAGGTAGAGCCGGCCGTAGTCGGTGCAGGGGACCAGGAGGTCCAGGCTGCGGCTCTGCCCGGTCGAGACGCGGTCCCAGCTGCCCACCGGGTCGTCGCCGCCGTCGGACACGGCCGGAGCACGCTCCGGCGCGAGCCGGACACCGTCCGCAGCCACCAGCTCCGCCGAGGTGCCGCGCGGCGGCAGCAGCCAGTCCCACCAGTAGGCGGTGAAGGTGACGCTGGTCCGCAGCCGCAGCGGAACCGGCTGGTACCCGGGCCGCGAGAGGCTTCCGTACGCCGCCCGGGCCAGGTCTCCGGCCACCTCGAAGACAAGGGTGCGGTTGTCCCCGTCCTGGGTGGTCCGGGAGGCCGCGATCGAGGTGGTGGTCAGACTGCCCTTGACCTCGTCCACGTAGGGGATGTCGATGACGGCCTGGAAGCCGTCCAGCGGGATCGGCGCGCAGTGGCCGAGGTCGGAGATCTTCGCCTTGGTCGCGTCGCTGAGGAAGGACTGGAGCTGCACCGTGATCGTGGCGGCGAGGCTCGGTTCGCCGTCCGCTGCGTGACCGGTGACGAAGGTGTAGCCGAAGGGGCTCTGCGGCCACTGGCTCTGCGCCGTCGGCGCGACGATGCGGAAGGTCGGCAGGTACCAGCTGAACCAGCCGAGGTAGATGTCCTCCAGCACGTCGAACCCGTCCGGGTCGCTGCCGGGCAGCTTCGGCCCGCCCGGGTTGCCGTCGTCGGGCGGGGAGGCGTCGCGCACCACCGCGGCCTGCGCCTGGGTCAGTAGAGGGTGGGTCAGTAGCGGCTGCGTCAGCAGCGGTCGGATCCTCATCGCGGGTTGGTCTCGGTGACGCCGGGTTCGCCGACTCTGGGCGGGAGCGCGGTGAACGCGCCGTTGCCGGAGGTGGCCTCGATCCAGGGTCCGGTCCAGCCGTCGTTGGGCGGTGCCGCGTCGCCGATGTCGGCATTGCGGTAGACGGTGACCCGGTAGCTGAACTGCGGCTGGTAGTCCGGCTGTCCGGTGTAGACGGTCCAGTAGCGGGCCGTGTGCTGGTCGTCCGCGGTGAAGGAGAAGGTCACCACGTCGTCGGCCCTGGAGGTGCCGTCCAGCCGGGTGCCCTGCGGCTTGAGGGCGATGTCGGCGGTCCAGTTCCCGCTGAGGTGGCCGCCGAGGGCGATCGGTCCGACGTTCAGCACGCCGACGTGGTCGCACTTCACGGCCTGGGCCAGGTCGTTGGTGAGGGTGCCGTTCTCGCCCGGGTCGAGCTGGACCTGGCCCACCTCGACCCGCTGCCGCAGATAGGGGCTGTCGGTGTCGGGGGCCGGCGGGTTGAAGACGATGGAGCGCTTCACGTACAGCTTGTCCGGGGTCCAGCCCTGCGGCGGGTTGGCCACGTCGACGGCCTGCTTCTCGGTCATCCGGGCGAACCAGGTGGAGGATGTCGTGCCGTCGGCGAAGCTGATGTAGGCGCTGGGCGCGGAACTCGGCGAGGTCGAGCCGGGGCTGCCGGTGGGCAGGCCCTGCGCGGGGTTGGCGGGCACGACCGCCGACGGGTCGCTCGGCGGGGAGAAGGTGGTGCCGCTCCACTGCAGGCTACCGGCGGTGTTGGGGTAGCCGATCTGCACGCTGACGTAGTCGACCGGGTCGCCGACCCAGTGCCGTTGCGGGTCCGGCCAGTTGACGCCCGGCTTGCAGGCGACGGTGATCATGCGGTCGTAGTCGTCGAGGTACAGCTCGCCGAAGTACTTCCGCAGGACCGACGGATCATGGGCGAGGACGTCACCCAGGCCGTCCAGGGCGCCGCCGATGGTGTGCGGCTGGAGGTAGCGGGAGTCCGAGGTGAACTGGAAGCTGTTGGCGATGTCGACCTGGTCGTGCCGGAAGTCCAGCGACACCCCCACGCCCAGGCCCCAGCCGGTGCCGAAGCAGCCGCTGCCGCCGGAGGGGGCCTGCGCGTCCGGGACGGTGGGCATCGGCTGGAAGATGACCTGCTTGGCCTGGTCCATCCAGAGCGGGATGAGCATGTCGATGAACTTCTCGACGGTCTTCTCCTGGTCGTCCGCCCCCTGCAGGGTGCGGTCGATCTCCAGGTTCACCTTGATCGCTCCGGTGGTGCGCAGGTAGTTCCAGGTGGTCTTCACGTCCGCGGAGGCCCAGAAGTACTGGGCGTGCACGGCGGTGGAGAGGTGCGAGAAGACCCGCTCCCAGTCGGAGGTCATGGTCAGCGAGGTGATCGGCGCCCACAGCGGGACCTGCAGGTTCTCGATGACGGCGATGACGCTCTGGTTGGCCTTGAAGCCGGCGGCGACGATCTCCGCGGACACCGAACCCATCATGCAGGTGAAGGAGTTGTCGGCGACCGGGTCGGTGGCGCCGGGGCCCTGGCCCTGCATCTTCCAGAAGAAGGGGTCGGTGCCGCCGGCCGTGGTGAGCGAGCCGTCGGGGTTCATGCTGGCGTTGGTGACGCTGACGATGTTGGAGGCGATCGGCATGGGACGGAAGAAGGCGGGGTCGCCGAGGGTGGGCGCGGGGGCCGAGGACTGGTACCGGGTGTAGCGGTCGCCCTTGTCCTTCCAGGTGTCCAGGATCTGCTGGTGCGCCTGTGCCAGGACCCCGTCCGGCGGTGCCGAGGTGATCGTGAAGGAGAGCGCCCCGCCGGTGACCTCCCTGGTCGTCCCGGGGATCACGCCGACCGTGGTGCTGCCGGTCTGCACCCCGGCGAAGTGCAGGTAGTAGAACTCGTAGTCCCCGTCGGGCTTCCGGGCCAGGCGCACCCCGTTGGGCACCCAGTAGTAGACCGGCGGCATCCCGGCCTGCTGCATCAGGTCGTTGTGCTTGTCCGGGAGGTAGGAGAGCGTGTAGTCGACGCCGTCCTTGCTGACCACGGTCTGCTGGAAGCCGCCGGTCCAGATCGGGCCGACCGGCTCGGCGGTGTCGATGTTCGGGAAGTCACCCATGCGCTAGATCCCCTCGGTGCTGGACGGTTCGGGCTGAGGGTCCGTCGGCCGGGTCCCGGACGGCTCGGTCGCCGGGAAGACCAGCACCTCGGGGTCGTATCCGCCGGCCAGCACCGCCGCGGCGTTGCGGAACAGCTGCTGGTCGCGGTCGTTGCGCAGGACGATGGTGCCCACCTCGGGGTTGAACCGGCACTCGTCAGCAGCGGAGGCCCAGTCACCCGCTGCCACGAAGCCCTGGAACCGGGGGAAGTCGAAAGCCGGGCCCATGCCCCAGGCCATGCTGAGCAGCCCGAGCTGGGCGTCGGCGGGCCAGTTGTCGTAGTCCGCGAAGGGGGTGCGGCCCTTCAGCACGGACTCCATCTCGTCCAGCTTGGCGAACACCACCCGGTCGATCTCGTCGTCGGTCAGCCGGAGGGTGGTCAGGTCCCGGAAGGCCCCGCCGCCGTGGGACGCCAGGTCCATGCGCGCCTTGACGGTGTCCCAGGCACCGTCCACGACCTCGGCCGTAGCCGAACTACCGTCCGAGTCGTGCCAGTCGAGCCCTTCGGCAATGGCGTGGGACTGGGCCCGCTCCGCGTCGGTGGGTGCGGTGAGCGGAGCCCGGGTTGCGTCGATCAGATTGCCGACGCCCGTGCTGACAAGGCCCTTGACGTCCAGGTACATGTAGTCGACCCGGCCCTCGAGCGGTCTGTTGAATTCGAGCCAGTATGCTCTTGTACTGTCTTTCATGAACACCTCTCCGTTGCCTCCGGCGGCAAAGAGTTGGTGCTCGAACTGAATGGTCGCGAAACGTCATGCCCGTCAACTCCCCGGCGCACGGTTGCGCACGGCCGCCGGGGAGGCGGGCGCGATCGGCCGCGCGCCCCTACCGGAGCTGACGCCCTCCGGGGTCACGCGGCGCGGAGGTAGTGGGCCCAGTAGCCCTGCGAGGTTCCGTACGGCGCGGCCAGGGCGGCGAGGTCGGACTCGGTGAGGGCACGGTCGTAGACCCGGGCGGCGGCCTTGAGCAGGCTCGGTTCGATGGGCGCCCGCTCCATCCGGCCCAGGCCGCGGATCAGCAGGAAGGTCGCCGACCAGGGCCCGATGCCGGGCAGGGCCAGCAGCGCCTGCTCGACCTGCTGGTAGGGGCCGGTGCGCAGGAAGTCCTGGTCGAGTTCGGCCCAGCCACGCAGCGACCGGTGGAGGTAGTCGGCCTTGCGCGGGTTGCCGACCAGGGCGGCCAACTCCTCCTGAGTGAGCGTCAGCAGCTGTTCCAGGTCCGGGAAGGCCCACAGTTGACGCCCCGCCAGGGTGACCGAGTTGCCGAACGACTCGGTCAGGGTCTGCTTGACCGCCCTGGCTCTGGCGATGGGTGTCCGCTGGCACAGGATCGACCAGCACAGCAGCTCCAGCGGGGTCGGGAACTTGACCTGGTGGTAGCCGTGCAGCCGCCGCACCACCGCCGCGAACGGCGGGTCGGACTCGGCGGTCCGGTAGAGCCCGGTGAGGTCGTCGTCGAGCCCGAGGAAGAAGGAGATCTGCTCGCCGGCGGCAGCGGCGGCCGCCGGGCCGATCGGCCGGTCCGCACTGAGGCCGACCCGCACTCCGGACTCGGCCGCGGCGATCGTCGCGGCCATGGTCAGACCGTCCGCGCGGACGGCCTTGACCAGGGCCCGGTCCCCGGCGTCCTGTTCACCGGTCATCGCCGGGAAGGTGCGGAGGAACCCCAGCGAGGCGGCGAAGTCGAAGGGCTGACGTGCCGTCAGGGTGAGTTCGGTGGTGTGGCTCATGTCCGTTTCGCCTCTTTCAGAAGAGAAGTGAGCAGGCCGATCGCGTCCGCGCGCGGCACCTGGGCGAAGAACTCGGCGTCGGTCCTCTCGACGGCCGGTACGGCGACGGTGAGCAGTTCCCGGCCCGCGGCCGTGAGGCTGATCCGCTTGGCGCGGGCGTCGGACGGGTCCTCCAGCCGCTCCAGCAGCCCCTTGGCCTCCAGCGTGCGCAGCACCTGGCTGGTGGTCATCGGGTCGGTCCCGGCGTGGTCGGCCAGCCCGCGCTGGGTGGCCGGACCGCCCTGCCCCGCCAGCCAGCCGGCCGAGGCCAGCAGCACGAACTGCGGATGCGTCAGCCCGAGCGGCTTCAGCACCGCGGCCATCCTCCGCTGCCAGCCCAGGCTGACCCGCCAGAGCAGGAAGCCCGGACTGTCGTCCGGACCGCTGGGGGTGGGGTGACTCATCGTCGCGATCCTCTCCGCCTCGACTATCTATGCTCACATACTATATGCGCGCATAGTAAATGGGCAAGGGTGCGACGCGGACTCCGATCCGGGTGCCGCCGCTACGAGGTCTCCGGGACCATCCGGTGCAGGCCCTTGCGGTCGTAGTACGAGGCGGCGGCCAGACCGAAGCCGAGGGCGACCACCACTCCGATGGCGATCATGATCCAGGCGCGGGTGAGGCCCGCATCGGCGCGGGCGTCGAAGTAGAGGATGGCCCGCAGCCCGCCGCTCAGCTGCCGCATCGGCTCGAACACCGCCAGCCAGCGGTAGAAGCCGGGCAGCGCCTCCAGCGGGATGGTCGCGCCGGAGGAGGGCAGCGCCAGCACGATGAAGACGAACATGCTGACGAGCTGTCCGATGCCGCCGAAGGCGGCGTTGATGGACTGCACCCCGAGGCCCACGGTGGCGCTGGCGCAGAACGAGAACAGCCACAGCAGCCACAGGTGCGAGGCGTCCATGCCCAGCAGCACCACGCAGACCAGCAGGATCAGCCCCGAGGTGAGCGCGGCGACGGCCACCGACATGGCCCACTTGACCAGCAGCGTCCGGGTGCGGTTGATCGGCACCACCGGCCGGCGGGTGTGCCAGGGGCCGATCTCGCTGTCCGCGTAGCCGAGGCCCACGTCCACGCCGTTGCTGATGACATTGCCGCCCATGAAACCGGCGAGCACCAGCAGCAGGGTGTAGTAGAAGGCGGTCAGCCCCAGCCCGCTGTGCGTCCCGATCGGATGGCCGACCTGGACCGAGACCGCGATCGGGTCGGCCAGCAGCAGCCGGGTGGCGCTGCTGGCGCTGCCGTCGGCCACGGTCGGCGCGGTGGCGGTCAGGGTCTTTCCCAGCTCCAGCGAGGCCTGGTGGGCGGCGGTCTGGTTGATGGTGCTGGCGAAGGAGGAGGCCAGGCTGCCCACCCCCGGATTGGTGAGCACGTTCAGCGTGGGCCGCGCCGGGTTCGCGGTACCGGTGCCGCCGAGCGCGGCCACCGCCGCGGTGAAGCCGGGCGGCACCTCCAGGACTCCGTCCAGCTTGCCCGAGGCCAACTGGTCCTGGGCCTCGGCCTGGTCCAGCCGCCGCCAGGACGCCTGCCGCTTCGGGTCGGCGGCGGTGGCGATGGAGTCGGTGATCTGCGCGCCGAGGACGGTCTGCCGGCCGGACACCACCGCACCGCGGTCGGCGTTGACCAGCCCGACCGGCAGCCGGTGCAGGTTCCCGTTGGGGTTGACGATGCCGCCCATGTAGAAGATCGAGAGTCCCACCACCACCAGCGACACGATGGTGGTGGGGAACATCCAGATCTTCGGGTTGCGCAGCACCTGGAGCGGGCGCACCTGCCCCGGCCGCGGCCGGTCCGCGGGAGGGAGAGGGGAAGACATGGCGCTCCAGGGGGCATAGGCGATCGGCCTTGGGCAACGTAACCGCTGCCGGTGCCAGGACCCGGCGCCCCGCCCGGCCGCGCACGGCGGTTCTACCCGACTGGCCGAGCGGGCGTCTGATTGGATGGGTCGCCGTGTACCCGCCCGAGATCCGTGCCGCGCTGGCCGCGCACACCACGCTCACCCTCGCCTACGCCGACGCCCAGGGCCCCGGCGCCTGCGCCGTGCTCTACGCCTGCGCGCCGGACGGCTCGCTGGTGCTGGTCACCTCCCGCAGCACCCGCCACGGCGGCGCGCTGGCCGCCGACGGCTCGGTGGCGTTCACCGCGCAGGCGGACGGGCAGGACTGGCTGTCGCTGACGGGCCTTCAGGGCCGGGGCAGGTGCGTGCTGCTGACGGGTGCGCAGCGCGACGCCGGCTGGGCGGCCTACCTCGACCGCTTCCCCTTCGTCGGCACCGACCCGCGGCTCGGCGAGGCGCTGCGGCGCACCGACCTGTGGGCCCTGCGGCCCGACTGGCTGCGGCTGATCGACAACGGGAAGGGCTTCGGGCACAAGCAGGAGTGGCCCGGCTGAGGACGCCCGCTCAACCGGAGGTCGGCCGCAGCCCGTCCAGGAACACCGCGAGGGTGCGGGCCCGGGTCTCCGGGTCGCCGGCGAACTCCACCGCCCTGGACGCTCCGACCAGCAGCGCCTTGAGCTCGGCGACACCGAGGTCGGCGCGGACCGCTCCGTCCTCCTGGGCCCGGTGCAGCAGCTCCCCCAGCGCCTCGCCCAGCTGCCCGGAGACCCCGGAGGTCACCCCCTCGACGTCCACCCCGGCCTGCTCCAGGGCGTCGGCGAAGGCGTTCTTCGCCGACGCCTGGTCGACCACCAGGGCGAAGAACCCGAAGAACGCGGGCCCCGGCTCGGCCGCCGCCGACAGTTCCCTGGCCCGCTCCCCCAGCCGTTCGAGCCGTCCCAGGAAGACCGCAGCCAGCAGCGCCTCCTTGGTGGGGAAGTGCCGGAAGACGGTGCCGATGCCGACGCCGGCCTGACGGGCGATCTCCTCGGTGGACGCCCCGGTCCCCCGAGCGGCGAAGACCTCCTCGGCCACCGCCAGCAGCCGCTCCCGATTGCGCCGGGCGTCGGCGCGCAGTGGCCGATCGGGCGTCATCGGGCACCACGTCCCGCGAAAGCATGGACAAACGGAGTAACCAGTCCGTATCGTTCAATCGGAGTCACAACTCCGATTCTATCCACAGCTGGAGGAGCCATGTCCGCAGCAGCCACCCCGCACCAGGCGTTCGAAGCCCTGATCGGCCACATCTCGGCCGGCCGCTGGGAGCAGATCGCCGACCTCTACGCCGAGGACACCGTGGTCGAGATCCCCTTCGCACTGCCCGCCCCGGCCAGGATCGAGGGCCGCGAACAGCTGCGTGCCCACTTCGCCACCGCCACCGACGCCGGCGTCGAGATGGAGGCGCGCAACGTCCGGGTGCACCGGACCGCCGACCCCGAGGTGATCGTCGCCGAGTTCGACTACCACGGACGGGTCAGCTCGACCGGTCGCAGCTTCGACGTGGCCAATGTGCAGATCCTCACCGTCCGGGACGGTCTGATCGCGGCCAGCCGGGACTTCCACAACCACCCGGTGATCGCCCTGGCGACCGGCCAACTGCCCGCGCTGGTGGCCGCGCTGGAATCGCCCGCACAGGCCGGACGGTGACCGCCGGCCCCCGGCCGCCGCGTCGCCGGACTCATGGCAGGGCCGCCACCTGCGGCGTCTCACCAGCTGACATGTTGTCCCGGCGTTACTGAAACGTAGCCGACGCGATTGACAGGGCACCGCACCGACCGAAATGCTCGATGAATGTCCGGAACCTCTCCGCTGATACGCCGCCGCCACGTGGACCACGAGCGCTGCTCCACCGACCTCTGTCGCTGAGGTCTCTGTCGCTGAGCGCCCGTGTGCTGAACCCGGCTCCCGCCACGCCGACCGTGCGCCGTTCTTCCGGACCCCATCGCAAAGGAACATCCCCGTGTCCCGTGCCCGTACCGCCCTCGTCGCCTCCGTCGGGGCCGTCCTCGCCCTGACCGCCGCCGCCTGCGCTCCGCAGTCCACCACCTCGTCGTCCGCGTCGACGGCGGCGTCCGGCAGCGCCTCGACCAGTGCCGGCGCCACCGCCGTCGCCGCCTCGTGCTCGACGAGCAGCCCCAGCCTGTACAAGCAGGGGCAGCTGACGGTCGCCACCGACTCCCCGGCCTACGCGCCGTGGTTCGACAGCAACAAGCCGTCCAACGGCAAGGGCTTCGAGAGCGCCGTCGCCTACGCGGTGGCCGACAAGCTGGGCTTCAGCGCCGCCCAGGTGAAGTGGGTCGTCGAGCCCTTCGACAACTCCTACGCCCCCGGCGCCAAGAACTTCGACTTCGACATCAACGAGATCTCCGCGACCGCGCAGCGGGCCAAGGCCGTGGACTTCTCCACCGGCTACTACACCGCCAACCAGGGCGTCCTGGTGCTCAACAA
The DNA here is from genome assembly GCF_042510965.1 of Streptacidiphilus jeojiensis. Taxonomy (NCBI): domain Bacteria; kingdom Bacillati; phylum Actinomycetota; class Actinomycetes; order Kitasatosporales; family Streptomycetaceae; genus Streptacidiphilus; species Streptacidiphilus jeojiensis. The sequence goes on along the minus strand of NZ_JBEUKS010000006.1, from coordinate 197,366 downwards.
GTCGGGCTACGCCACGGCGACCTCGCTGAGCGCGCTGAAGAACGCCAAGATCGGCGTGCAGGTGGCCACCACCAGCTACCAGGCCGTGGTGAACGAGATCAAGCCCACCAAGACGCCCAGCGTCTTCAACACCACCAACGACGAGATCCACGCGCTGCAGAACGGCCAGATCGACGCGATCGTCACCGACATGCCGACCGTGTTCTACCTGGCCAGCGCCGAGCTGACCGGCGGGAAGATCCTCGGCCAGTTCAACTACGCCGGCGGCACGCCGGAGGAGTTCGCGCTGCTGCTGAAGAAGGACAGCGGGCTCACCAGCTGCGTCAACCAGGCCATCGCCGCGCTCAAGGCCGACGGCACCCTCACCAAGATCACCGACCAGTGGCTGTCGGCCTCGGCCAACGTCGCCACGCTGAAGCAGTAGCGGGCCCGGACCATGGACGTCAGCATCGAGGACAGCGGCGGCGAGAGCGGCGAAGGCGGCGACGACGGCGCCCACATGGAGTACCGGCCCAGCGCCGGCCAGCAGGAGCGGGAACGGTTCCGCCGTTCCCGCAAGCGGCGCGACCAGTGGATCGCCGCGCTGTGCACGCTGGGGTTCGTGGTGGTCGTGGTCGTCGGGGTGGTGGCCTCGCCGGGCTGGGACCGGGTGCACAGCCTGTTCCTGGACCACTCCGAGTTCACCAGGACCTTCCCGGCGATCCTGCGGGGCTTCTGGCTCAACGTCCAGATGTTCCTGATCGCCGAGGTGCTGATCCTGGTGCTGGGGCTGCTGCTGGCGGTGGTCCGGGTCACCCGGGCCCCCGGGCTGCTGCCGCTGCGGCTGGCGGCGACGCTCTACGTGGACGTGTTCCGCGGGGTGCCGACGCTGCTGCTGGTCTTCCTGGTCGGCTTCGGGCTGCCGGCGCTGCAGCTCCAGGGCACCCCCACCCAGCCCTGGGTGCTCGGGGTGATCGCGCTGGTGCTCTCCTACACCGCCTATGTCGCCGAGGTGTTCCGGGCCGGGCTGAACTCGGTGCACCCGGCGCAGCGCAATGCCGCCAGGGCGCTGGGGCTGAACGAGACCCAGACGCTGCGCCATGTGATCCTGCCGCAGGCGGTGCGCACCGTGGTCCCGCCGCTGCTCAACGACTTCATCGCGCTGCAGAAGGACACCGCGCTGGTGGCCGTGCTCGGCCCGCTGGAGGCCCTGCGGGTGGCCCAGATCAACGCGGACTACGACTTCAACTACACCCCCTACCTGGGCGCCGCACTCTTGTTCATCGCCATCACCATCCCCATGACCAGGTACGCCGACCGACTCCAGCGCAAGGTTGCGCAGCGCACCTGGGCGGAGGCGGGACGGTGAGCGAGCCCCTGCTGCGGATCCGCGGCCTGCGCAAGCAGTACGGCGAGCGGCTGGTGCTGCGCTCCATCGACCTGGACGTGGCCGAGCACCAGGTGGTCTGCCTGATCGGCGGTTCGGGCTCGGGCAAGTCGACCCTGCTGCGCTGCGTCGACCTGCTGGACACCGTCGACGACGGCACCATCCACCTGGGCGGCACCGAGCTGACCGATCCGCGCCTGGACGACCACGCCGCCCGGCGCCGGATCGGCATCGTCTTCCAGGCCTACAACCTCTTCCCGCACCTCAGCGTGGTGGACAACATCACCCTGGCACCGCGCAAGGTGCACAAGGTGCCGCGCAAGCAGGCCGAGGAGTACGCCAAGGAACTGCTGGCCAGGCTCGGCCTCTCGGACAAGGCCAAGGACTACCCGGACCGGCTCTCCGGCGGCCAGCAGCAGCGCGCCGCGATCGCCCGCGCGCTGGCCACCGAACCCGAGGTGCTGCTCTTCGACGAGATCACCTCGGCGCTGGACCCGGAGCTGGTGGGCGAGGTGCTGGACGTGGTGGCCGACCTGAAGCAGCGCGGCCTGACCATCCTGATGGCCACCCATGAGATGGGCTTCGCCCGGCACGCCGCCGATCGGGTCTGCTTCCTGGAGGACGGCGTGATCCGCGAGCAGGGCACCGCCGAGCAGGTCCTCACCGATCCGCAGCACGAGTCGACCCGCCGCTTCCTGGCCCGGGTGCTGGACCGCTGACGGTCCGGCACCCGGCGGCTGCTCCTGCCCCGGACTCGGACCCTGCCCCGGCCCCGGCCCCGGCTCACTCCTCCGGCGGCTGCCACGGCGTCAGCCCCTCGGTCCGGTCCAGCCGGAGCCAGCGGGTGACGCCGATGCCGCGCAGGAACGGCAGGTCGTGGCTGGCCACCACCAGGGCCCCCTGGTAGGAGGCGAGCGCCGTGGACAGCTGGCGCACGCTGGCCAGGTCCAGGTTGTTGGTGGGCTCGTCCAGCAGCAGCAGCTGCGGGGCCGGCTCCGCCAGCATCAGCGCGGCCAGGGCCGCCCGGAAGCGCTCGCCGCCGGACAGGGTGGCCGCCTGCTGGTCCGCCCTGGCGCCGCGGAACAGGAAGCGGGCCAGCCTGGCCCGGACCTGGTTGTCGGTGGCCGAGGGCGCGAAGCGGGCGACATTGCCCACCACCGACAGGTCGTCGTCGAGCACGTCCAGCCGCTGCGGCAGGTAGCGCAGCGGCACCGCCCGTTCGACCTCGCCGGCCAGCGGGTCCAGCTCGCCGACCAGGGTGCGCAGCAGCGTGGTCTTGCCCGCGCCGTTGGCGCCGACCAGGGCGATCCGCTCGGGGCCGCGCAGGTCCAGGTCCAGTGACACCCCGTCGGCCGCGTAACGGGTGCGCAGCCCACGGAGCGTCAGCACGGTCCGTCCGGCCGGGACCTCACTGGCCGCCAGGTCCACCCGGATCTCCGCGTCGGCACGGACCGCCAGCTCCGCCCCGGCCAGCCGCTCCCTGGCCTCGGCCACCTTCTCCTGCTGCTGGATCCGCAGCTTGCCGGAGGAGACCTGGGCCTGCTGCCGGCGCGCGTTCATCACGATCTTCGGCTCCCGCTTGCTGTCGTACTGCTTCTGGCCGAAGCGCTTCCGCCGGGCCAGCGTGATCTGGGTCTCCACCAGTTCGCGCTGCTGGCGACGGACATCGGCCTCGGCCACCCGCACCATCCGCTCGGCCGCCTCCTGCTCGACCGCCAGCGCCTCCTGGTAGGCGCTGAAGCCGCCGCCGTACCAGTGCACCGCGCCGTCGCGCAGATCGGCGATCCGGTCGACGTGCTCCAGCAGCTCCCGGTCGTGGCTCACCACGACCAGCGCACCGCGCCAGCCGGCGACCACCTCGTGCAGCCGCTGCCTGGCCTCCAGGTCCAGGTTGTTGGTGGGCTCGTCCAGCAGCAGCACCTCGGGCTGCCGCAGCAACTGCCCGGCCAGGCCCAGCAGTACGGCCTCGCCGCCGGAGACCTCGCCGACGGTTCCGTCCAGGCGCACGGCCTGCAGTCCGAGCCGGTCCAGGGTGGCCCTGGCCCGCTCCTCGACGTCCCAGTCGTCGCCGACCGCGGCGAAGTTCTCCTCGGTGGTCTCGCCGCGCTCGATGGCCAGCAGCGCGGAACGGGTCCCGGCGATGCCCAGCACCTCGGCCACCGGCAGCGCCGCGTCCAGGACCAGGTTCTGCGGGAGGTGTCCGAGCGTGCCGGTGACGCCCACGGTGCCGGCGTCCGGCTGCAGCTCCCCGGCGAGCAGCCGCAGCAGCGTCGACTTGCCGGAGCCGTTCAGCCCGACCAGACCGGTGCGGCCGGGTCCGATGGAGAGGTCGAAGTCCTCGAACAGGGTGCGGCCGTCCGGCCAGCAGAAGCCGAGTCCGGAGCAGACCAGCGAGGCCGCCGGGGCGGTGGGGGTGTGGCTCGGGGTGGGATGTGACATGGAGCAGCTCCTGGTGTCGGTGCGGATGGCGGACCTCGCGCATGGAGGTCCGGTGACAGCCACGGAGGGAGACACCGACAGCCCCGCAGGAAGGGACACTGCGGAAGCACCTACGAAAAAGCCGCCCAGGAACAGGGCATGGCCGATCGTCGAGGTCGGACGGGGCACGCGGGCTCACGTGGGGTGACCACGGGCTGCGGTGTCTCCGAACTCAGACGAGCAACGGCCTTCTCCTGTCGGGCGGCATCAGGTACCCGCTCAGCGTACGCAGGCCCCGCCCGGGCGCACAACCGGATTTCCGGTGCGGGTCCGGGCGGGGCCGCGCGGTCCTGCTCAGCCGACCCTGGAGGTCGGGGTCGGCGAGGTCGACGGCCTCGCCGCCGTCCCGGTGCCCGTGACCGTACCGGTGACGGAGCCCGAGCCGGAACCCGAGCCGGCACCGGCGCTGGAGCCGACCACCGGCGCCTTGCTCGGCGGCATCGGCGGGGCGGTCACCAGCACCCTGGCGTAGGCGCCCATCGCCGCCACCAGCACGACCAGGATCACCAGCCAGCGCAGGTGCAGCCGCGCCGGCAGGCTCAGCATCCAGGGCAGCACCCCGCCGGAGGGGGCCCGTCCGGTGCGGCGGTTGCGGTTGACCCGGCGGCTCAACGACGCCTCCTTCGGTTCGGGGTACGCGTGTGCGGCCGGGTACGGCCGATCTCGTCGCGGTAGGCCAGCAGCTCCAGCGGCATGTCGAAGGCGACCACCGCGACGGTCTGCGGTCCGTAGTCGGTGGCCCGGGTGTAGCGGGCGACGAAGCGCTCCGAGCGCAGCGAGCCCTCGACCACCTCGACCTCCTTGCCCAGCGCGGGGCTGCCCACGGCCTGGATCCGGGTGCCGTGCTGCTCCGACCAGAACCGCGGCACCGGGGTGAACCGGGCCGCACGGTCCGGGCCGCGCAGCAGCGAGTCGGCGGCGTGCTGCCCCATCTCGACGGCGTGGATCAGGTGTTCCACCCGCCGCGGCTGGGAGTCGAACCGGGCGTTGGGCCAGCGCGCCACGTCGCCTGCCGCGACGATGTTCGGGTGGGCCCGGCCCCACTGGTCCACCGCATGGCAGGTGGGATCGCAGAGCACGCCGTCGGAGACGTCCAGGCCGCTGCCGCGCAGCCACTCGGTGCGCGGCTCGCTGCCCAGGCCGAGCACCACGAAGTCGCAGTCCAGCACCGCGCCGTCGTCCAGCCGCAGCCGCAGCACATCGCCGTGGTCCTGCCAGTCGGTGATCTCGGTGCCGAGCCTGACGTCCACGCCGGCCCGGCGCTGGATGTCGCCGACCAGGGTGCCGATCTGCTTGCCGAGCACCCGGCGCAGCAGCGGGGCGCTGTGCACCACCAGGGTGACGTCCATCCCGTGCTCCCGTGCGGTGCAGGCCAGTTCGCAGCCGACGAAGCCGCCGCCGAGGATCACCACATGGTGCGCCCGGGCGGCGTGCATCGCCCGCCGGACCGCCTCGGCGTCCGCCACGGTGCGGATGGTGCGGACCCGGTCGCTGAAGACCGGGGCCTCCGGCAGCCGCTTGGCGTCCACCCCGGTCGCCAGCACCAGCCCGTCGTAGGGCAGCCGTTCGCCGCCGCGCAGCTCCACGGTCCGGCGCTCGACGTCCAGGCCGATCAGCCGGGTGTCCAACAGCCAGTGCGCGTCCAGGGTCTCGTCGGCCCGGAAGGTGAGGTCCTCGTCGTCCAACACCCCGGCCAGGTACTGCTTGGACAGCGGCGGACGGCTGTAGGGGCGGCGGGACTCCTCGCCCACCAGCACCAGCTCGCCGTCGAAGCCGCGGTCCCTGAGCCTGGTCGCGGCGCTCAGCCCGGCCAGGCCGCCGCCGGCCACCACGATGCGCCTGCGGCTGCTGCGCGCGGCCGTCCCACTGCGCAGCGGGCGGGCAGCGCCGCGGCCGACGGCGGAACCGCCGCCCGGCGCGTCGCCGCCGCGGATCGCGATGGCCTGCATCGGGCAGCAGCGCACCGCCTGCCGGGCCTGGGCCGCGAACTCGGCCGGCACGCTGCGGGTGTAGTGCAGCGAGCCGCCCTCGGAGATCCGGAAGACCTCCGGCGCCTCCTGCTGGCAGATGCCGTAGATGTGGCAGCGGTTGTTGTCGACGCTGACCCGCACCGGCTCGGCCTCGGAGACCAGCACCGGGTGCACCGGCTCGAAGGAGTCGGTGGGGACCGGGGCGGGCCGGTGCTCAACCGGCACGGCCGGCCGGCGCTGCGGCACCGGGAGCTGGCCCTGGTGCTGGTGCACCAGGTACTGCTGGGCCGGGGCCGGTTGGGCCGGGACGTGCTGGGCCGGGACGTGCGGGGCCGGCATCGGCACCGGCTGCTGCGGATGGACCGGTACCGGGTACCAGTGACCCTGTGGCGGTGGGCCCTGTGGCGGTGGGTCGGGCTGCGGATAGCCGGGGTACGGCTGCCCGGGCTGTCCCGGCTGCGGGGGGCCGGGTTGACGGAACGTCACCGGGACGGCCGGCAGCGGGCCGGTCAGCGGATCCGCGAGGGGGTCGGGGTCCGTCATCGGGCGGCCCCCTGGCTACCGGGGAAGGCCCGCTGCCGCAGTCTGGAGCGCGAGGGGAAGGCGCGGATCAGGAACGCCAGCAGGCAGGTGGCGGCTCCGGCGGCGACGCCGACGGCCACCAGGTTCTCGTGCCGCGGTTCGGGGTGCACCAGGAATATGTGCAGCCATATCAGCGCGAAGGCGACATAGGCCAGTTGATGGAACCTCAGCCAGCGGTGGTAGCCCAGCCGACGCTGCAGCCAGACCGAGCAGCCCACCGCGATGGCGAGTTCGGTGCCGAGGATGCCGAGCCCGACCGGGATCCGCTGCACCCCGCCGGTGAACGGAACGGTCAGTTCGCGGGCGCCGATCTGCCAGATGGGCTGGTAGAGAAAGGTGAAGCCGTGCAGGGCGCCGAAGATCAGCGCGGACAGCGCCAGCACCATGTGGGCGCCGTAGAAGGTCTGCCGGTTGACGGCGCGTTGCATGAAGCGAAGCCGCAGCACCACGCCGAGCACGATGGTGGCGACCATCAGCACGTACGCGATCAGGGCGAAGACCCGGGCGATCATGTGCACACCCTGGTCGTAGCTGACGCCCTTGTCGTAGGCGTCGAGCGGGGACCCGGGGATCGGCGCGACCGCGGCGGCGAGGGCGGCCGGCGGCGCGAGCAGGGCGGGGACGACGAACCCCAGCAGCGCGAGGACGAGCACGGCTGCGATGGTGCGGGCGGTCCGTCGGCGGTTGCTCGGGGGTGCAACCGAGTTCATGTCCTGGACTCCTTGCGTCGGCACGCCCCGGAAGCCCGGTGGTAAAGGCCCGGATTAACACCCGCGGGGATCCGAATCTGCTTTCACGCTTTCTGCACAATAATTTGGTACGGATCAGGGCAGGCTGTCTCTGGACCCTTTCCCCGGAAGGGCGCGCAACTTGGGGGGAGGCTACACCACCGGATCGCAGCCGGTCGATTGCGACCGGACAGGCCCGATCCAAGCAGGCGAAATGGGATATAGGCCACTATTCCCGAGAAATCAACAATGGCCTGCACCGCCGCCACCAGGCACTTTTCGGAACAGAACGGAAGCCTGCGGCGCAGACGAATAATTCTTCCTGGCAAAGCGATTCCCAGCTCACTCACCGGCAATTGTCAGGTGCCCAGGAAGGCCGCGAGTTCGGTTCGGCTGCTGGTGCCGAGTTTCGCGTGGGTGCGGTAGAGATGGCCCTCCACGGTACGAATCGAGACGCCGAGACGCCGGGCGATCTCACCGCTGGAGAGCCCCTGCGCGGCCATCGTGGCCGTCTCCCGCTCCCGCCGGGTCAGCGGCAGCGGCCGGGCCGCGGCGAGCAGCGCGGGGCTCCGCGCGCCCTGGCACTCCTCGGCGAGCCGGGCCGCGCGCACCGAGGCCGCGCGGGCGGCCCGGGTGCGGCCCGCGCCGGCGTGGACCACCGCCGCCTGGGCGGCGGCGTCGGCCGCCGCCAGCGGGTCGCCCATCTCCTCAAACAGATCCGCGGCCACTGACACTGCGTCACCATCCGCCGCCAGTACGGCAGCCGCATGGTCGGCGGCGGCCCGTGGGCGCGGACCGCGGACCACGGCGGCCAGTTGGGCCAGCCGGCCGGCCCCGCCGCAGTCGCCGAAGCACACCGCAGTGTGCAGCGCCACCACCTCGGCCGCGGGAGCGTCCAACTCCCCCGCCCGGCAGGCGGCCTGGCGGGCCAGGGCAGCGGCCTCGGAGACCGTCCCGCGCGCCGCCGCCACCCAGGCCCTGGCCAGCAGGACCTCGGGCCCGTAGCAGAGCAGCCCCGGGTGACTGGCCGCCTCCAGCTCCGCCAGCGCCCGCTCGGCCGCCGCCGCGTCCCCGGTCCGGGCCAGCGCCAGGACCAGCGCGATCAGCGTGGCCATGGCCCAGCCCCCGGTGTCCTGGCGCAGCCCGGCCCTGGCCTCCCTGAGCAGCCGGACCGCGGTGTCCAGCCGGCCGCGGGCCAGCGCGGCCCGGCCCTGGACGGCGGCGTCGAAGGCCCGGGAGAGCCCGGGGGCCTCGGCACCGCGCTCCCGGCTTACCTCGGCGACCCGCGCCGCCTGGTGCAGCAGGCCGGCCAGGCGCAGGGCGTCGATCCGCATGTCGGTCAGGATCGGACCCAGATTGGCGGCGTCGTGTGAGGAGGCCGCCACCGTGTGGGCCCGTTCGGCCCAGGGAGCGATCTCGTCGGCCCGGCCGGCCGCGCCGAGCGCCATGATCAGACCCCAGGTGGCCAGCGCGGTGCCCTGGCCGGACAGCGAGGGGCTCGCCAGCGCCTCCTGCGCGCAGGCGATCGCCGGGGCGGGCCGCCCCAGTGCGGCGTGGAACGGGGCCCGTGCCGCGACCAGTTCGAACCGTGGCCCGGCGGCGCCGATCGCCGCCTCGGCCCGGTCCAGCACCGCCGTCCCCCGGGCCGGCTCACCCAGCGTCCAGAAGAGGTTGTTGGCCCGCAGGGTGGCGCAGCGGACCAGCTCGCCGTCGTCCCCGGCCAGGGCGGCCAGCGGGGCCATCTGGTCCTCGGCCTCGTCGCCGCGGCTCAGCAGGCTCAGGCAGAAGGCCAGGGTCCAGCGCGCCTCGAACCCGGCCCCGGCGGCGACCGCCGCCGCTGCGAGCCGCCCGGCCAGGTCCAGGTCGAACAGTTCCAGGGCGTGCCGCGCGGCGGCGGTGAGCAGCGCCGGATCGGCCTCCAGGTCCGACTCCAGGGTGAGGGTGGCCCGGCGCAGGGTGTCCTCGGCCCGGTTGGCGCCGGTCGCCTGTAGCGCCTCGGCGATGCGGCCGCGCAGCCTGCGGGCGCGCAGCAGGCCGATCTCGGCGCGCCGGACCTCGCCGTAGAGCGGGTGGGCCAGCCGCACGTCGAGCCGGCGGCCGTCCCGCTCGACGCTCACCAGGCCGCGGTCCTCGGCCAGTTCGACCGGTTCGGCGCCCGCCAGCCGGGTCAGCAGCGGCACCCCCAGCGGTTCGCTGAGGGCCAGCAGGTCGACCACCCCGCGCAGCGGCTCGCTGAGCTCCCCCATGGTGGTGCTGACCAGTTCGGCCAACCCCGGTGACACCACCGGCCGACCGGACCAGCGCCACAGTCCGTCCACCGGCGCGAGCCGGCCCGCCCCGCGTTCGCCGTCGACCAGCTGCCGCAGGTAGAGGGCGTTGCCCCGGGTGAGGTCCCAGATCCGGTCGGCGGCGGCACCGTCCACCGGGGCGCCGAGCACCGCCTCCAGCAGGGCGGCGGTGGCGGCCCGGTCGAGCGGGGCGACCTCGACCCGGTCCAGGTGGCCGTCCTTCCAGAGCGCGGTGATCGCGTCCGGGGCCGGCTCGCCGCTGCGGACGGTGACCACCACGGCGGCCCTGCTGTGCAGCACCAGCCGGTGCACCAGCAGCGCGGACAGCGGGTCCAGCCGGTGCGCGTCGTCGACACCGATCAGGAAGGGCCTGCGGCCGGCCTCGGCCAGCAGTGCCTCGGCGGCCTGACGGACCACCAGGCCGGGGTCGTGGCCGGGCGTTCCCATCAGCGCGCCGAAGGCTCCCAGCGGCAGCACCCGCGCGGACTCCGTCGCGGCCACCCCGCGGGTGGCCGCGCCACGCCACGACGCCGCCCCCAGAGCCCCTCAGGCCAGCCGGGTCTTGCCCACACCGGCGCCGCCGGAGAGCACGACTCCGCGCGCTCCGGCACCACCTGACGCCGCGTTGATCAGCCGCAGCTCCTCGGAGCGCCCGGTCAGCGGCCAGACCTCGCCCATGCCAGAACAGTAGCGAGCGACCCGCCGGGCGGTAAGGAGATTCCTACCCGATTCATCCCCATCGACTAGCCGTGCGACAGCAGTTGACCCAGCAGCACCAGCAGCACGACCAGCCCCACCAGGGTGAGCACCGCGGTGCGCAGCCGGTGCGGCCTCGCCGCCGCGGCGGCCGGAACCGGGACCGCGGCGCGGGCCGGGGTCGCCGCGGCGACCGGTGCCGCGGCCGGGGCGGCGTTGAAGTCGTCCTGGCCGGTACGCTCCAGCCGCCCGCACCAGGGGCAGGCCTGCAGGTGCGAGCCGTAGGTGTGGTGCGGTCTGGCCGCGCAGACCCGCACCCGGGACCGCTCCAGGTCCAGCGCCCGCAGCCAGGCCTCGGCACTGGGCCTGGCCGCCGGATCGGCCACCCCCGGGCCGAAGGCCGCGCGGGCCAGCAGCAGCAGTTCCGGCGGCAGCACCCCCGGGTCCAGCACCCCGCGCGGCACCACCACCCGCTCCGGCTGGACCACGTAGGAGCAGCTGGCGGCGATGTTGTCCTTCACCGTGGACTGCGAGTCGCTGTCGTGCGGGACGCCGCCGAAGGGATGGTTGCCCACCGAGAGCAGCTGGTAGACCAGCACCGCGAGGGCGAAGTCGTCACCGGCCTCGGTGGCCGGGCCGCCCTTCTGCCGCTCCGGGGCGCAGTAGTCGGCGGTCTGCATCAGACAGGGGAAGTACTCGCCGGTGGCGGGGTCGGTGAAGGCGATGGAGTCGCAGTCCAGGAAGGTGACGAAGCCGTTGGCGTCCACCACCACGTTGTTGCTGGAGAAGTCGCCGACGACCAGGCCCTCGTGGTGCATCCGGGCGGTCATGAAGGCCAGGTTCCAGCCGACGCCGAGCAGGAAGCGCCAGTCCACCCGGCCCGGGAAGAGCCGCATCCGCTGCGCCCTGGTGAACAGTCCGACCAGCCGCACGTGGTCGGGTTCGCCGAACCGCTGCATGGCGTAGCCGAGGAAGCCGCCGTCGGCGCCGCGGGCCTGGGCGGTGGGCCAGGCCAGTTCGGAGGGCTGGGCCCGGTCGGTGGGGCGGCCGCCCAGCGGAGTCATCGTCAGCATCCGTTCCAGCCTGCGCTCCTGCTGCGGCCCGGGGGTGTCCCGGTAGACCTTCACCACCACCCCGTCGTCACCGACCACCGTGTACACCGCGGCCTCGCCGCCGCTCTTCAGCGGCCGGTCGGACAGCAGCACCGAACGGCCGTCCAGCAGGATCCGGTGCCCGGCCGTCCCCGCCGTTCCGGTCGACCCGGTCGTCCCGGTCATCGGCGCACCGCCCTCAGCAGCGTCTTGTCGTCGGCGTTCACCGCGGTCAGCTGGTCCGAGCGGAGCAGCACCGCCAGCGCCCGCTCGTCCTCCTCGGGGTCCTCACCCGGGCTGTCCAGACTGCGCAGCATGGCCGCGACGAACGACGGCTTGGGCTGCTGCGGCCGGCCGTCGGCCCAGCTGAGCGCCAACTGCGCCAGCCCGTCCGTGGACAGCAGCACCCCGTCCACCCCGGGGTCGCGGACGCAGGCGGTGCGCACCGAGCGCTCGGCCTCGGCGGAGGTGAGGAAGACCGTCTCGTTGCTGTACTCGCTGGCGGCGTCGGGCTGCGGCAGCAGGTGGAACTGCGGCACGCCGTCCACCGTGCCCGCGCGCAGCACCACGAATCCGTCGCCGACGCTGAGGTGTCCGATCCAGTCGGGGGCCAGCACCACCACGGTGAGCGTGGTCGCGAACTCCTTGGCGTCGGGACCGGTACGCCGCAGGAACTCGTCCCGGACGTCGAGGAACGCCTCGCGCAGCGCGCTGCGGACCCCGGCCGCGGTCCGCGGCCGCTCGGCGGCGCGGCGGGCGAAGCCGGCCGCGGCCAGCCGCACCGCGAGGGCGGACCCCTCGTCGGAGCGGGACCGGCTGCCGGCCCCGTCGGCGACCGCGAGCACCGTCACCGGGGCCTCCGGCGGCCCGAACTCCCGTGACAGCCAGGCGTCCTGACAGGGCGTTCCGGACCTCCGGTGGCGGTAGCCCTCGACGCTGACCCCGTGCACCCGCCATTCCACCGCCGGATCCATTCAGGACTCCCAGGCCGGCCGCTGGGTCTTGAACTGACTGAAGATCTTCTCGAAGACCTCGTCCCCGGCGCCCTTCTGCTCGGCGTTGGCACTGGCCGACATCATCTGCAGCAGCTCGCGGAACGGGAACCCCTGCAGCCTGGCGTTGAACGCCGGGGCGAACGCCCGCAGCACCTCCTCGCCGCGGTCGGTGATGCCGCCGACGCCGATGGCGTAGAGCCGGAACCGCTTGTCCCGCTGCTCCGCGGTGATCACCGGGACCACCCGCCGCCAGGCCTCGGTGGGATGCCCGGTCCGGTCGGTCGGCAGACCGTCCGTCACCAGGCAGATCTGCGGCCGGTAGTACTGCAGCCCCAGCTGTCGCAGCTCGGTCTTGCGCGCCGCGACGATCTGCATCGCCAGCTCCAGCGCCTCGGCCATCAGGGTCACCCCGGCCGCCCGCAGCAGCGGCGGCTCGAACCGGTGCGCGGGGACGAAGGGGCTCACCCTGGTGTCCGGCGACAGCAGATTGGGACCCTGCCAGGCGCTGACCCCGGCGTCGCCGAAGGTGAGCACCGCGACCTCGACGCTGTAGCTGAGGCTCACGTCGTCGTGCAGCTCCCTGGTCCACTCGCTCAAGGCCTCGTTGAGCGAGGCGATCGGGCCGCCCAGCATCGAGTGGGAGGTGTCCAGGCACAGCACCAGCGGCAGCCGTTGGGCGTTGTTCTCGATCTCCAGGTCGGCGTACTGCTGGGGCAGGGTGGCCGTGCGCGGGTCGTTGCGGACGGTCATCGGATGGGTGCTATCGCGCATCGTGTCTCCTGTGGGGGTGCTGCGGCTGCGGGAAGGCGAGCAGGACGTCGGCGTCCCGGTCCGCGCCGCGGACGTCGGGGAAGCCCACCTCGACCGGCTGCCCCGGATCGGGCGCGGGCTCGCCGGGCTCGGACCAGACCGCCCGGTAGAGGCAGTCGTCGATCTCGACGTAGCCCTGCGGATGCAGGTCGGTGGCCACCGTGGCCCGGTGCAGCTCGGCCGGCCGCGGGACGGGGGGCGCCGCGGCGACCGGATCGGGCCCGGCGGGATCGCGCCCCGACCGGTCCGACACCGGCGGGTCGACCACCGTGGGCGGTCCGCCGCGGGCCGGGAAGGCACGGGTCGGGAGGGCATGGGTTGGGAAGGCATGGCGGGCCACCGGTCCGGCCCGCTCGGGGTGCGGGCGCAGCAGCACCAGCAGGGCGATCCCCACCAGCACGGCCAGGGCGCCGCCGCCCAGCGCCTGGACGCCGCCGCTGTCGTACCAGGGGTGGTGACCTCCCTTCGGGGCCGGCGGCGGGACCACGGCAGCGGACGGAGCGGCCGAGGCCGACCGGGAGGCCGAGGCGGACGCGGAGGCCGACCCGGACCCGGACGCGGCCTGCGACAGCACGCACGGCGGCAGGCCCGTGCACTGCGGCCTGGCCACGTAGCGGACCTGCGCCCCGCCGCCCGGCAGGGCGCCGAGCAGCATCGCCAGGGCCGCCGCCACCAGCAGGACGACCACCGCTCGCCCGCGGGCGGACCGGGCCGCACCACCCCGCCGCGCCGGTTCGACTGACACCAGAGGCCCCCCGTCCCCGTCCGACCTGCCGCTAGAGCTGGAACACCCGGTGGCACCGGACGAACATCTGCCGTGCCAGCTCGGCCCATCTGCTCGCCAGCGCGCCGAACTCCGCCGGGGTCATCCGGCAGACCAGCGGCAGCACGCAGACCCCGGCCAGGCACGGTCCCGGACCGCGGACGTCCCAGACCGAGAGCACCGGGATCAGCTGCTCGGTGTTCCAGGCGTTGGATGCCGCTGCGGCCAGCGCGATCTGACCCGGTTTCAGTACATGACCGTCCGTCATAAAGGCCACCAGCAGCTCCTTGGTCGCCATGAGACGCAGCGTCAGCCGGCGGTCGGTGCCCTCCAGGTCGAAGTCCAGCGAGATCGACGCGCCGTCCTCGGCCCAGGCGTAGTGCCCGTTCTCGGCCCAGCCGACCACCAGCTTCCGCCAGTGCAGTCCGAGTTCCAGCTCGCCGGTGGCCGCTCCGGTGCCGTCAGCCACGGCCGGCCGCCTCGGCCACCAGGGCGTCGGTCAGCCCGGCGTCCAGCAGCGCCTGGGCGTGCAGCAGCAGGTAGGAGGAGACCGGCAGCACCGGCCCCCGGCTGTGGTTGCGGGCCTCCAGGTCGTCGGTGCGCACCCTGATGGACTCGGCGACCCGGGGCGGCGGCCAGACCTGGGCGCTGTTCCTGACCCCGATCAGCCCGTCCAGCAGCACGTCCAGGTCCGGGCGCCGCCCCGGCGCCTTGGCCAGGCAGGCCCCGACCAGCCCGCGCAGCCCGGCCGGCACGCCGTCCAGGTCCGGCGGCTGCTCGGTGATCCGGTACATCACCCCGGCCCCGGAGCCGAACGGCGGCCGTCCCGCCGCCGCGAAGACCAGCACCGCGCCCAGCGCGAAGACATCGCTGGCCGGTCCGGCCGGTTCGCCCCTGAGCTGCTCGGGGGACATGAACGAGGGCGTGCCCATCACCTCACCGACCCTGGTGATCGGATTGGCCCCGCCCAGCATGGAGATGCCGAAGTCGATCACCCGGGGGCCGTCCTCGGCGAGCAGCACATTGGCCGGCTTGAGGTCGCGGTGCACGACGCCGACGGCGTGGATCGCCTGCAGCGCCTCGACCAGGCCCACCCCCAGCGTCCGCACCGCCGACGCGGTCAGCGGCCCGTCCGCCCTGACCGCCTCGGCCAGCGAGGGACCCGGCACGTACACGGTCGCCAGCCAGGGCGGGTCGCCCTCGATGTCGGCGTCCACGACGGCCGCGGTGAACGCGCCGCTGACCGCGCGGGCGGCCTCCACCTCGCGGGCGAAGCGGCTGCGGAACTCCGGGTCGGAGGCCAGCTCGGGCCGCACCACCTTGATGGCCAGCGCCCGTCCGCTGCGCGAGCGGCCCAGGTAGACCCAGCCCATCCCACCGGAGGCGAGGCGGCCGACGACACGGTAGGACCCCAGCGTCAACGGGTCACTGACGGGCGTGCGCACTCAGTCCTCCCCGCGCAGGACGGAATCCCCGACGGCGGTTCCCTGGTCGGCCGCCCGGTCCATCGAGCATGCAGCGGCCCGGCGCGGACGGCACGCGTAGCGGGGTACTCGATTCGGCCGCCCGGGCCCCGCCGCGAAGGCCCGGCCACCGGCGCGCCCTGGCCGCAGCCGAACGGGCATATGGGATAAAAGGGGTGAAGCTGCGGGGTGTCGTGGCCCCCGCCCGGACCGCGAGGAGCGCGTACATGGCGAAGGTCGGCGACACGGTGGACAGCGACGTAACGGATGGCGACGTGATGAACCTCGTCCCGTCCTGGAAGCGGCAGGTCGGGGTGTCGGCGGCGGTGCTGCCCGGGGACCTGGTGGACGCCGTGGCGGTGGACGAGGTGCTGGGGGTCCCGGTCGCGACGCCGGTGGGCGACCAGACCTGGCTGGGCCTGGGCGGTGCCGGGCTCCGGGCCGCGGGGATGGACGGCGCCATCGGCTCCACCCTGGCCTGCCCGGTCTCCGGCGGTGGCGTGGCGCTGCTCTACGGCACCGGCGCCGCGAGCGCCGCTGACGCTCGGACGCTGCGCGACGCCGGCGCGGCCCTCGCCGCCGCCGCGTCGGGCTACGGCCGGCTGGCCCTGATCGTCCCGGACCCGGCCCCGGGCCCGGACGGCTCCTCCCTCTCCGCGGAGTCGGCCGCGCAGGCGCTGGTGGAGGGCGTGCTGCTGGCCCGCTACCGCTATCCGGTGCTCAAGCGGCCCGAGCCGGAGCCAGCCCTGGAGTCACTGGTGCTGCTGACCACCGAGGACCGGCTGGAGCAGGTGGCCAGCGGCGCCGAGCGCGGCCGGGTGCTGGCCCGGACCCAGTCCCTGGCCCGGGACCTGGCCACCTGCCCGCCCAGCATCATGACCGCCGAGGCCTTCGCCGACATCGCCCAGCGGCTGGCCGCCGACTGCGGCCTCGCCGTCGAGGTCTTCGACCGCGCGGCGCTGCGGCGGCTGGGCTGCGGCGGACTGCTGGGTGTGAACGCCGGCAGCACCGACGAACCCAGGATGGTCAAGGTCCGCTACTCCCCGGCCGGCGGCTCCGGCCCGGAGGCCGGCACGCTGGCGCTGGTGGGCAAGGGCATCATGTACGACTCCGGCGGCATCAGCCTCAAGCCCAGCGACGCGGTGCACGCCACCATGAAGAACGACATGACGGGTGCGGGCTCCATCCTGGCGGCCATGACCGCGCTGGCGGCGCTGGACTGCCGCACCGCCGTGACCAGCTGGCTGATGTGCACCGACAACATGCCCTCCGGCAGCGCCACCAAGCTCGGCGACGTGCTGACCATCCGCGGCGGCGCCACCGTCGAGGTGCTGAACACCGACGCCGAGGGGCGGCTGGTGATGGCGGACGCCCTGGTGCTGGCCACCGAGGAGCCCTGCGACGCCATCGTCGACATCGCCACCCTCACCGGCGCCAGCATGCGCGCCCTGGGCGCGGAGATCGCCGGGCTGTTCGGCAACGACCAGCCGCTGATCGACCAGGTGCTGGCGGCGGCGCGGCGCACCGACGAGCCCTGCTGGCAGCTGCCGCTGGCCCGCCGCTACCGCGCCGAACTGGACTCCGACGTCGCCGACATCAAGAACATGGGCGGACCCAACGGCGGCGCGATCCACGCGGCGCTGTTCCTGGAGGAGTTCGTCGCCGGACGCCCCTGGGCGCACATCGACATCGCCGGACCGGCGCAGAACGACAGCCCCAAGTCCTGGCGCCCGCGCGGCTGCACCGGCTTCGGGGCCCGGCTGCTCACCGAGCTGGCGCTCGACTTCAGCAAGCCCTAGCCGGAGCCGGCCGCCGTGAGCGACGCGACGCTGTGCCTGGTGATCCTGGTCGTGGTGGTGGGACTGTTCGTGTGGAACCGCCTCCCGGTGGAGGTCGTGGCCCTGGGCTCCGCGCTCGTGTGCTACGCCACCGGACTGCTGACGTCCGGTCAGGTCTTCGCCGGGTTCGGCGACCCGGTGGTGCTGTTCGTCGCCGCGCTGTTCGTGGTCAGCACCGCCCTGGAGAGCACCGGACTGACCGCCTGGGCCGGACGCCGGCTGGCCGACGTGGTCGGCTCCGGCCGGCGCCGGCTGCTGGTGGCGACCATGGTGCTGGCGGCCGGCCTGGCCGCGCTGATCACGGTCAACGGCTCGGTGGCCGCACTGCTGCCCCTGGTGGTGCTGCTGGGGGTGCAACAGGGCCAGGCCCCCTCGCGGCTGGTGATGCCGCTGGCCTTCGCCGCGCACGCCGGATCGCTGCTGCTGCTCATCGGCTCGCCGATCAACCTGATCGTCTCCGAGGCGGCCGACGAGGCCGGGGCCGGGTCCTTCGGCTTCGTCCAGTTCGCCCTGGTCGGTGTGCCGGTGCTGGCAGGCACCGTGGCGATCGCGGTGCTGCTGGGGCCGCGGCTGCTGCCGCTTCGGCAGCCCGCCGCGATGCCCGCCGACCTCAGCCGGCACGCCCACACCCTGGTGTCCCACTACGGTCTGGCAGAGGACGCGGCCAGCCTGCAACTGCCGGCCGGCAGCGAACTGGTCGGCACCCTGCCGGCCGACCTCAACACCCGGGCCCCGGACGGTGTGGTCGTCGTCGGCGCGCTGACCGCCGACGGCCACGACTCCCGGGGCGACGCACCGCTGGAGTCCGGCGACGTGCTGATCCTGCGCGGCGCCCCGGAACTGGTCGACGCCTTCGCCGCCGGGACCGGGCTGCAGCCGCTGCCGCCACCGCTGCGGGACCATCTCGCCGATGTGCTGCTCAACCGGGACACCGGTCTGGTCGAGGTGGTGGTGAGCCCCAGGTCGCCGCTGATCGGCAGCACCCTGTTCCCCGGCATGAACAGCGCCGACGGCGAGCTGGTGATCATCACCGCCCGACGCAGGGGCCGGGACACGGGCCCGGCCCCGTGCACCGTCCAGGCCGGCGACAGCCTGCTGCTGCAGGGCTCCTGGCAGGCCGTGGACCGCACCAGCCGGCGCGGGGACCTGCTGGTGGTGGACCAGCCCGCGGAGCTGCGCCGCCAGGGCACCGGGCTCGGCCCGGACGCCTGGCGTGCGCTGGCCGTGCTGGGCGCGATGGTGGTGCTGCTGGCCACCGGCGCGGTGCCGGCGCCGGTGGCGGGGCTGCTGGCCGCGCTGGCCATCGTGGTCTGCCGGGTGGTCCGGGTGGACGACGCCTACCAGGGCGTCTCCTGGACCACGGTGGTGATCGTCGGCGGGATGTTCCCGCTCTCGGTCGCGCTGCAGCAGTCCGGGGCCGGCGACGAGATCGCCCGGGTGGTGGTCGACGCGGCCAGCGGCAGCCCCTATCTGCTGCTGCTCGGCGTCTTCGTGCTCACCTCGGTACTGGGCCAGTTCATCAGCAACATGGCGACCGCACTGATCGTCACCCCGATCGCCGTCTCGGCGGCCCACGACGCGGCGGTCTCACCGCTGCCGCTGCTGATGTGCGTGGCGACCGCCGCCGCGGCCGCGCTGCTGACCCCGGTGGCCACCGCCGCCAACCTGATGGTGCTGGGTCCGGGCGGCTACCGCTTCGGCGACTACTGGAAGTTCGGCGCGCCGATCCTGCTCTGGTACCTGGCCGTCACCATCGGCCTCGTCCCGCTGGTCTGGAGGTTCTGACCTGCCCCTCCGCCCCTGGAGACCGGGCCCGGCCCCTGGACCGGCCCCGGCGGCTAGACCAGGCCGCCGAGCAGGTAGGCGGAGACGTAGCCGAGGGCGTTGGTGGCCCAGTGCAGCCCCATCGGGGCCAGCAGGCTGGTGCTGCGCCGGCGCAGCTCGCAGAAGACCACCCCGGACGCCGCCGTGAACAGCACCGCGCCGGCGTCCGCCAGCACCGCGCCGAACACCGAGTGTCCGAAGAGCGAGCCGAGGGCCGGCTTGTCGCTGGCCAGGTGGAGCGAGGGCAGGATGTGCCACAGCCCGAAGAGCAGCGAGGACACCCCGGTCGCCCAGTAGACCCCGCGGATCCGCAGCAGCAGCCCGTAGAGCACCCCGCGGAAGGCCACCTCCTCCAGCAGCACCGTGCCCAGCGGCACCTTGACCAGCACCCGCAGCGCGACCTGACCGCCGCTCAGCGAGTCGGTGCGCTGGTCGGCGAAGAGCCCCCGGGTCGGCGGGAACAGCGCGCCGACCAGGTAGACGGCGGCGACGATCCCGATGATCACCAGCGCCCAGCGGGCGCCGCGCGGCAGGCCGGCCCGGGTCAGCCCGACCAGTTCGAGGGCGTCGCCGGCCCAGTGGGCGATGCCCAGCAGCAGGGCGACCACGACCACCGCGGTGAGCAGGCCCCAGGCCGGCAGCCAGCGGTTGTTGACCAGATTGGTCAGCACCAGCAGCACCACTGCGGCGCTGAGCGCGGCGATGTCGCGCACGGATGCCCCCTGGCAGGTCGGAGGAGTCCGATGCTGCCCCGAACGAAGGGACCCGGGGGTGCAACACGCGGAGCAGATCGGTCAAATATGGATGAAACCACCTACAGTCGACACATGTCGCAGCAGGTGCCCGAAGAGCAGCCCCCTGCCGAACCCCCCGCCCCGTCCTCTTCCGAACCCCCCGCCGAGCCGCCGCCCGGGGCGCACCGGGCCGCGCAGCGCCGTCGCCCGATCGTGCGTCAGGGACCGGACTGGGGCGGGCTGCTGGCCGCGACCGTCTTCTACTGGCTCTCCTTCACCCCTTCGCTGCTGCCCCGGCCCTGGTGGCTGCAGGTGCTGGCGGCGGCGGTCACCGCCACCATCGGCTACGCGCTGGGCGCGCTGATCGCCCGGGTGGTCCGGATCTGGTTCAAGCCCTCCGAGCGGCTGCGGCACGCCGCCTGGTGGGCGCTGGGCGT
This sequence comes from Streptacidiphilus jeojiensis, assembly GCF_042510965.1. Taxonomy (NCBI): domain Bacteria; kingdom Bacillati; phylum Actinomycetota; class Actinomycetes; order Kitasatosporales; family Streptomycetaceae; genus Streptacidiphilus; species Streptacidiphilus jeojiensis. Next base: position 177,303 of record NZ_JBEUKS010000006.1, on the reverse strand, counting down.
GGCGGCCCCGGTCGCCGTGGTGGTCACCACCGCGTGGAGCGTGACCTGGCAGGGCGACTCGCGCCGCGCGGTCGGCATGGACCCCCGGGTCACCTGGTGGCTGTGGGCCCTGGTGCCCCCGATCGCGGTGCTGCTGTGCGCGCTGCTGGTGGTGATCGGCCGCTCGCTGCGGCTGGCCACCCACGCCGCGGCGCGCGGCCTCGGCCGGATCCTCCCACCGAGACTGGCGGCCGCCTGCGCGGTGGTGGTGGTGACCGTGCTGGTGATCGGCCTGGGCCAGGGCTTCCTGCAGCGCGGGGTGCTCAGCGTCCTGGAGAGCAGCGCCAGGCTGGCCAATGACTCCACGTCACCCGGCATCGTCCAGCCCACCCTGCCCACCCTCTCCGGCAGTCCGTCCTCGCTGGAGTCCTGGGGCAGCCTGGGGGCCAAGGGCCGCGACTTCGTCGGCCAGGCCCGCACCCGGGCCCAGCTGACCGCCTTCAGCGGCAGGCCCGCCATGGACCCGGTCCGGGTCTACGTCGGGCTGCGGGCCGCGCCGACGCTGGCCGAGCGGGCCCGGCTCGCGGTCGCCGAACTGCAGCGGACCGGCGCCTTCAAGCGCAAGGTGCTGGCGGTGATCAGCACCACCGGCAGCGGCTGGGTGAACCAGAACCTCGCCAACCCGCTGGAGTACATGTACGACGGCGACAGCGCGCTGGTCGCCATCCAGTACTCCTACCTGCCCAGCTTCGTGTCGGTGCTGACCGAGGACGAGGCGGCGCACGCCGGCCGGGCCCTGTTCGACGCCGTCTACGCCGAGTGGTCCTCGCTGCCCGCCGCCACCCGCCCGAAGCTGCTGCTGGCCGGCGAGAGCCTGGGCTCCTACGCCACCGAACGGGCCTTCGACGGCAGCCTCGACGAGCTGACCGCCCGGGCCGGCGGCGCCCTGCTGCTGGGCCCGACCGCCGACAACCCGCTCTGGCAGACCGTCACCGACGGCCGTGACAGCGGCAGCCCGATGTGGCTGCCGATCTACCAGCAGGGGCAGAAGGTGCGCTGGGGCCAGGTCGCCGCGGACTTCGGCAGGCCCGCGAGCCCGTGGCCCGGCCCCAGGGTGCTCTACCTGCAGAACGGCGGGGACCCGATCACCTGGTGGACCCCGCACCTGATCGTGCACCGCCCCGGCTGGCTGGTGGGTCCGCGCGCACCCGACGTGACCGGCGGTATGCAGTGGTACCCCTTCGTCACCTTCTGGCAGGTCACCTGCGACCTGCTCGGCGCCGACAGCGTCCCGGTCGGCCACGGCCACCGCTTCGGCACCCTGCCCGTCGCCGGCTGGGCCGCCGTCGCCCAGCCGCCCGGCTGGACCGCGGCGGAGACCGCGAGGCTGGAGGCCCTGCTGGGGCAGGCCTGACGCCGCGCTGGCGGGTCGGTTGCCGCGGTTCGTCGGCGGACGGACCATGATGGCAGCAGCACAGTATCGACAACGGAGTGGACTGACATGCCTCTTGAGGGTGAGTACGAACCCAGCCCGTCGAAGTGGGTACGCGACCAGGTGGAGCTCTACGAGAGCTCCGGCGGCACCGAGGGGACCACCCTGCGCGGCATGCCGGTGGTCATCCTGACCTCCAAGGGGGCGAAGAGCGGGAAGATCCGCAAGAGCGGGCTGATGCGGGTGGAGCACGACGGCAGCTACGCCGTGGTCGCCTCCCAGGGCGGCGCCCCGACCCACCCGGTCTGGTACTACAACATCACCGCCAACCCCCTGGTCGAGCTCCAGGACGGCCCGGTGCGCCAGGACATGACGGCCCGTGAGGTCACCGGCGCGGAGCGCGACGAGTGGTGGGCGCGCGCCGTCGAGGCCTACCCGGACTACGCCGACTACCAGAAGAAGACCGACCGGGTGATCCCGGTCCTCGTGCTGACCCCGTCGGCACAGCACACGTCGGCATAGGCTCCGTCCGCGCAGGCCCCGCTCGCAGCGGCCGCCCGGCCGCCCGACCGCCCGATTGCCCTCTTGTGCATGCACCGTCATCGGGTGCATGGTCCTCCGAGGACCTGGTCATGATCGGCGGAGGGCAGTCGGATGCGAGCAAGGGGCCTGCTGCACGGACTCGGAGTGCTGGGCGGCGCCGCCGTCCTGCTGGTGACGACCGCGCTGGGGGCGGGGACCGGAACGGCGGTCGCCGCCGACGCGCCGATCGAGACCGGGTACCAGAACCCGGTCACCGCCCTGCCCCCGGTGAGCCGTCCGCCGACACCGCACTGCACGGTGACGGTGATGCAGAACGACTTCGGCAACACCATCAGCTCGCCGCCCTACACCGGCACCGTCACCCCGCCCGCCGACTGCCCCGGGCCGTGGAACAAGGTCGTGCTGGACTGGTCCGGCAGCGTGCAGGGACGCCAGTACGACCGGCTGGCCGGGGTCTGGATCGGCGGCGCCGAGGTGCTGCGCACCAGCACGCCGGAGCCCACCGCCGCCGGGATCAGCTGGCACCTGGAGAAGGACGTCAGCAGCTTCATCCCGCTGCTGCGCACCGCCCAGCCGCTGGCCGTCTCGCTGGGCAACGTGGTCAACGCCACCTACACCGGCGTCTACCACATGAAGCTGACCCTGACCTACTACCAGGCCGACCGCAGCCACCCGGCCGCGCGCACCGCCGACCAGGTACTGCCGCTGTCCGACTCCACCCCGGCCGGGACCGGCTCCGCCGCGAGCTGGTACTCCCTCGGCCCGGGGCAGTCCGCGACCAGGACCGTCACCCTGCCCCGCAACCTCACCGGCGTGCAGCTGGAGGTCTACGCCCGGGGCGGCGGCTGCGACGAGCAGTGGTTCGACTCGGTCCCGTCGGACCTCGCCGCGAAGTACCCGGACTACCTGTGCGGCGGCGGCTCCTACCGCGAGGTGCAGGTCTCGGTGGACGGCAGGCCCGCCGGGATCGCCCAGCCCTACCCGGTGGTCTACTCGGGCGGCATCGTGCCCACGCTGTGGCGGCCGATCCCGGCGGTGGACCAGTTCGTCACCCAGGCCTACGACATCGACCTGACCCCCTTCGCCGGCACCCTGGTCGACGGCAGGCCGCACACCTTCACCATCACCCCCTACGGCGCCGCCGACACCTGGACCGTGGACGGCACCCTGTTCCTGGACACCGACCACGGCGCGGCGAGCACCCACGGCGGGCTCAGCAGCGACACCCTGGGGCTCTCCCCCGCCGTCGCCACCACCGAGACCGCCGGCAGCGGCGACACCACCGAGGTCCGCACCACCGCCCAGCGCGACTGGCGGACCAGCGGCTGGCTGCAGACCTCGCACGGACGGATCGTCACCACCGTCTCCCAGCACGCCGTCTACAGCAACAGCGACGCGGTCTCCTCGGCCGGGCAGCGGCAGCTGATGACCCAGCAGGAGTACGGCACCACCACGACCACCACCGCCGGCCCGGGCCGACAGGACAGCTCCGTCCGGCACGCCTGGTCGTACCCGGTCACGGTGGACTCCGACGTCCCGCTCTACACCGACGGCGACAACTACTCGCTCTCCGCCACCGTCTCCCAGGGCCGGATCCTGGTCGACAGCGTCCGCACCGGCGCCGGCTGGCGGCCCACCGCCGTCACCGACGACCGGGTCGACGCCACCGGCACCCTGGCCCGCACCGCCGGCGTCACCACCGCCGCCGACGGCACCGACTCCGAGCACTACCTGGGCAGCACCGACACCGGCGGCTGCTACGACCGCAGCATCGCCGCAGCCCACGGCTATGTGACCGCGGACCGGCAGTCCCGTTGCGACTGGGGGACACTGGAGGCGGTCCGCCCTTGACCCTCACACCGTGTGAGGGCCGAACCTCGAGAGCATCATGTTCACCATCGGAGACTTCGCCGGGCACGGACGGGTGTCGATCCGCATGCTCAGGCACTACGACGCCATCGGCCTGCTGCGGCCGGCCCGGGTGGACCGGTCCAGCGGCTACCGCTTCTACGAGACGGCGCAGCTGTCCCGGCTCAACCGGATCGTCGCGCTGAAGGACCTCGGCTTCACGCTGCAGCAGGTGCAGACCATCCTCGACGAGGACGTCAGCGCCCAGGAGCTGCGCGGGATGCTGCGGTTGCGGCGGGCCGAGCTGGAGGCGGCCGTCGCCGAGGCGGCGTCGAACCTGGTCCAGGTCGAGGCGAGGCTCCGGTCGATCGAGAATGAGGGTGCCATGCCCGAGGAAGACGTCGTCATCAAGCGCCTGCCCGCACTGCGGCTGGCGGAGCTGAGCGGAACGGCCGCGAGCTTCGACCCGACCGACATCGGCCCGGTGGTCAACCGGCTGTTCGACGAGCTGTGCGCACAGACCGAGGCGGCCGGGGTCACCCCGGTCGGCCCGAGCACCGTGTACTACGAGACCTCCGAGGCCCTCGGCGCGGAGGTCGTCGTGCACGCCGGCCTCCCGGTCGCCGCCGGGGTCACCGGCGGCCCCGGCGGCCCCGGCTTCCAGGTGGTCACCCTGCCCGCCGTGGAGCAGGCCGCGACCATCGTGCACCGCGGCTCGATGGACCGGGTGCTGGCCACCAGCCAACTGCTGGCCCGCTGGGCCGAGGCGCACGGCTACCGGTTCCGCCAGCACGCCCGGGAGATCACGCTGAACTACTCGGAGGATCCGGACGAGTGGGTGGCCGAACTGCAGGCCCCGGTGGTCGGGGCCTGACCCCGGCCGGTCGAGGGCCGGTCGGCCGGTCAGTCGAAGTTCAGGCTGCCGGTGCGGGTGCGCTTCAGCTCGAAGAAGTCCGGGAAACCGGCCAGCGCCCGGGCCCCGTCGAAGATCCTGGCCGCCTGCTCGCCGCGCGGGATGGAGTTGAGCACGGGACCGAAGAAGGCCACGCCGTCGATGTGGATGGTGGGCGTCCCGACGTCCTCGCCGACCGGGTCCATGCCCTGGTGGTGGCTGCGGCGCAGCTCCTCGTCGTAGGCGTCGCTGTCGGCCGCGGCGAGCAGCCCGGCCGGCAGCCCCACCTCGGCCAGCGCCGCGGCGGCCACCGCGCGGTAGTCCTTGTCGCCGCCCTTGTGGATCCTGGTCCCTAGGGCGGTGTAGAGGTCCTCGTACACCTGCTCGCCGTGCTCCTGCCCGGCGGCGGTCACGATCCGGGCCATCGCCAGCGAGTTGTCTACCAGCTCCCGGTACCAGTCCGGCAGCTCGCGGCCCTCGTTGAGCACGTACAGGCTCATCGGCCGGAACCGGAGCTCCAACTCCCTGAGCCCGCGCACCTCCAGGATCCACCGCGAGGTGATCCAGGCGAACGGGCAGGCGGCGTCGAAGTAGAAGTCGACCTTGGCGGGCGTCTCGGTTCGGGTCATGACCGTGGTTCCTCTCGACATCTCAGGCGTTAGCTGTCGCAATTGCTGACAGGAACTACGTTAGCCACCCATTGATCCGCCCAGCAGGGCCAATGGGGGCATGATCCGCTGGGCCAATTCCGTCCGGATCAGGCGCCCGGATCAGGCGTCCCGATCAGGCGTCCGGGTCCTGCGGGGAGACGGGGCGGGGCGCCGCCTCCCGGGCGGCGCGTCGGCGGGTCGCGTAGGAGCCGCCCCGGCCGCCGACGAGCAGCAGGACCACCAGGACCAGCACTCCGTGGCCGGGGAAGAGGTAGCCCGCGGGGACGGCCAGCAGCAGGGCAACCAGGTCGAACCAGAGCTCCAGGCTGTCCGCGGTCGTTCCGGCGTCAGCGGAGAGCCGGTGCCGCCGGGCCTCATGACGGATCGTCAGCAGCGAGACCACGGCCAGGACGTTGATCCCGGCGTAGACGGCGATCGCGATCCCGTCCTGTCCGCCGTAGGTGCCCAGCAGTTCGGCGGCGAAGGGCAGTGCGCACACCGCCAGCAGCAGCGGCAGGGTGCGTGCCAGCAGCGCCGGGTGGGTGGCCTGCACGGTGCGCATCTCGGTGTTGTGGCGGCGCCAGTAGCTGGCGATCACATAGAAGCTGATCAGGAACGCCAGGTAGTGCGGCCACTCGTGCAGCAGTGCATGGATCAGGACGTGGTCGGCCGGATGGTCGCCCTCGTCGGGAACGCGCAGGTCCAAGGCGAGCAGCGTCATCGCGATCGCGAACACGCCGTCGGACAGCCCGAAGAGCCGTCCGGTCGCGCGTTCGTTGACTTGGTCCTCGGTCAGCGTGTTCATGGCGGACACTATCGCACGGTGATCTGCCGCACCGTCACTTGGTCATGTCGACGCTGGCCGAGGCCCCGCTGATGCCGCCCAGGTGCAGGTGGTAGCGGCCGAGGCCGAGGTCGGTGTTCTTGTTCAGCACGAAACTGACACCGTGCGAGTCGAAGGTCACGTGGTCGTTGTCGATCCGGTCGATGGTGAACTTCTGGCCGTTCAAGGTGAGGCTCTCGCCCTCCTTCAACGTCAGATGGCAGCTGCCGCCCGCGCAGCCCACGTCCCCCGAGTCGGAACAGCCGACGAGCACGCCGCCTCCGAGCAGGACCGTTCCGAACAGCACAGGCACCAGCACAGCACGCCTCATGGAACCCCTCCCCCGTCTGCCGAGCTCCTTGCTCCACAGTAGCGAGCGTGCGGGCGTCACCGGCGGAATCAGGCCACCTGCGGACTGCGGCAAGCGCTACGGACCGCGCGCTACGGACCGAGCGGTCCGGCCGGCCGGACCCGGTCGGCGGCCGAGCGCAGGGCGTCCAGGACCGGGCGGATCAGCGGATGCTGCTCCGCCCCGCGCCGGACCGCGGCGAAGACCCGCCGGGTCGCCGGATCCCCGGCCACCGGCAGCACCACCACCTCCGGCAGGTCCACCCCGCGCAGCGCCGAACGCGGCACCAGAGCCACCCCGGCCCCCGCCCCGGCCAGCGCGGCGACAGCCCTGAAGTCGTCCGAGGAGTGCGTCACCCGGGGCTGGAAGCCGGCGAACTCGCAGGCCAGCATGACCACCTCATGGCAGGGGTTGCCCGGGTAGGGGCCGATCCAGGGCTCGTCCGCGAGATCGGCGACGTCGACCCGCTCGCCGCCGGCCAGCCGGTGGCCTCGGGGCAGCACCGCGTCGAACGGTTCCGCGTAGAGCGGGACCCGGGACAGCCGCTGGTCGTCCTCGCGCGGAGCCCCCCGGTACTCGACGGCCACCGCCAGGTCCGCGTGCCCGTCCAGCACCATCATCAGGCTGGCGTCGCCCTCGGCGTCGCGCACCCGGATCCGGATGCCGGGGTCGGACACCCCCAGCGCCGTCATCGCCGGGGCCACCACCGCAGCGATACCGGTGGCGAAGGACGCCACGGTCACCTCGCCCGCGTCGCCCGCGCTGTAGGCGGCCAGCTCGGCCTCGGCCCGCTCCAGCTGGGCCAGCACGGTGTTGCTGTGCGCCACCAGGATCTCCCCGGCGGCGGTCAGCCGGACCCCGCGGCCGTCGCGCACCAGCAGCTGGTGGCCGACCTCGTGCTCCAGCGCGGCCAGCTGCTGGGAGACGGCGGACGGGGTCAGATACAGCGCGGCGGCCGCGGCGGTCACCGTCCGGTGGTCCGCCACGGCCCGCAGGGTGCGCAGCCGCCGGGTGTCGATCACCCGGTCATTTTGCCAGGGATGCCCGTGCTGCCACGAATGCCCCCACTGCGGTCTCGACGTCCTCGGCCGAGTGGGCGGCCGACAGCTGGACCCGGATCCGGGCCTTGCCGTGCGGCACCACCGGGTAGGAGAAGCCGACCGCGTAGACGCCGTGCTCCAGCAGCTGCTCGGCGATCCGTCCGGCCTGCTCGGCGTCGCCGACCATGACCGGGGCGATCGGGTGGTCGCCGGGCAGGATCTCGAAGCCCTCCTCGGTCATCCGGCGGCGGAACAGCTCGGTGTTGGCGTAGAGCCGGCTCCGCAGCCCGGCGCCCAGCCCGTCGGCGCTGTCGTCCTCCAGCAGGTCCAGGACGGTGATCGAGGCGGCCGCGATCACCGGGGCCAGCGAGTTGGAGAACAGGTAGGGCCGGGAGCGCTGCCGCAGCAGCGCCACGATCTCGGCGCGGGCGGCGACATAGCCGCCGGAGGCGCCGCCGAGGGCCTTGCCCAGGGTGCCGGTGAGGATGTCCACCCGGTCCATCACCCCGTGCAGCTCGTGGGTGCCGCGCCCGCCGGGGCCGACGAAGCCGACCGCGTGCGAGTCGTCCACCATCACCATGGCGCCGTAGCGCTCCGCCAGGTCGCAGATCTGCTCCAGCGGCGCCACGTAGCCGTCCATGGAGAAGACGCCGTCGGTGACGACCAGCTTGCGGCGGGCGTCCCCGGCCTCCTTCAGCTGCTGCTCCAGGTCGGCCATGTCGCGGTTGGCGTAGCGGAAGCGGCGGGCCTTGGAGAGCCGGATGCCGTCGATGATGCTGGCGTGGTTGAGCGCGTCGGAGATCACCGCGTCGCGCTCGTCCAGCAGGGTCTCGAAGACGCCGCCGTTGGCGTCGAAGCAGGAGCTGTAGAGGATGGTGTCCTCCATGCCCAGGAAGCGCGACAGCCGGGCCTCCAGTTCCTTGTGCACCTCCTGGGTGCCGCAGATGAAGCGGACCGAGGCCATGCCGTAGCCCCAGCGGTCCAGCGCCTGCTTGGCCGCGGCCACCACCTCGGGGTTGTCGGCCAGACCCAGGTAGTTGTTGGCGCAGAAGTTCAGCACCTCGCCGGGGCGCCCGCCCGCGGTGACGTCGACCGACGCGCTCTGCGGGGTCCCGATGACCCGCTCGGGCTTGTGCAGCCCCGCGGAGCGGATCTCGTCGAGGGTGGCGCGGAGGTCCGCGCGGACCGAGTCGAGCATTCTGGGTCACTCCTTGGATCTGGGTACGGAGGGTTGCCGGGGAAATGCGGTCAGGTCACGCGGTCCAGTCGAGGATGACCTTGCCGCAGCGTCCGCCGGCCGCGTCGTCGAAGGCGGCGTCGAAGTCCTGGTAGCCGTAGCGGCCGGTGATCACCGGGCTGAGGTCGAGCCCGCCCTCCAGCAGCACCGACATGGCGTACCAGGTCTCGAACATCTCCCGGCCGTAGATGCCCTTGAGGGTGATCATCGAGGTGACGATGCGGGCGAAGTCGACCGGGAACTCCTCGGCCGGCAGCCCCAGCATGGCGATCTTCCCGCCGTGGGTCATGTTGGCGATCATGTCGCGCAGCGCCTCGGGGCGGCCGGACATCTCCAGCCCGACGTCGAAGCCCTCGCGCAGCCCCAGCCGCCGCTGCCCCTCCTCGATGGTGGCGGTACTCACATCCAGGGCCAGGCTGACGCCGACCTTCTCGGCCAGCTCCAGCCGGTACGAGCTGACGTCGGTGATCATCACCTTGCGGGCCCCGGCGTGCCGGGCCACCGCCGCCGCCATGATGCCGATCGGGCCCGCCCCGGTGATCAGCACGTCCTCGCCCACCAGCGGGAAGGACAGCGCGGTGTGCACCGCGTTGCCGAACGGGTCGAAGATCGCCGCGACGTCCAGGTCCACCGGGACCCGGTGCACCCAGACGTTGGAGGCCGGCAGGGTGAGGTACTCGGCGAAGGCGCCGTCCCGGCCGATGCCCAGGCCCACCGTGCTGCGGCACAGGTGGCGCCGGCCGGCCAGGCAGTTGCGGCACTTGCCGCAGACCAGATGTCCCTCGCCGCTGACCAGGTCGCCCGGCGCGACGTCGGCGACCCCGGGGGCCACCTCGACGACCTCGCCGACGAACTCGTGGCCCAGCACCAGCGGGGTCCGCACGGCCTGCTGCGCCCAGCCGTCATAGGCACGGATGTGCAGGTCGGTCCCGCAGATACCGGTGCGCAGCACCTTGATCAGCACCTCGCCGGGGCCGACCTCGGGCTCCGGCACGTCCATCAGCCACAGCCCCGGCTCCGCCTTCGCCTTTACCAGTGCTTTCACGGCGGGAGCCTCCTGAGGCGCGACGACGTACGCCGGCGGCGAGTGCGGCCGACGCTGACAAACCCTGCCCGCCCGCCCCGCCGCAGGTCCATCGAGGCTTTCTTAAGCACGCCTCCACCGGAGCTTCATGGTGCCCCGATCCGGCCGCGCCCGCGATCGGCGGCGGTCGGACCGCGAGCGGTCGCGCCACGCGTTCGGGTGATGCCCGGCCTCCCGGCGTTGCCCGGCGGGCGGGCGCGGCGTTGGAGGTGCAGAGCCTCGTGTCCCGATCGGCTCGCTCAGTCTCCGTCGCTCGAAAGGGTCCCATCGTGAACCACCAGCGCAGCACCTTCGTCGCCGCCGCCGCTCTCGGTCTGCTCGCCGCCGGCGCGGGTGTCGCCTCCGCCTCCAGCACGGCGGCGGGCGCCGCTGTCGGCTCCCCCGGCGTCGGCTCCGGCAACCTGATCCAGGTTCCGGTGCACGTCCCGGTGAACGTCTGCGGTGACAGCGTCAACGTCATCGGCGTGCTCAACCCGGCCTTCGGCAACGAGTGCGCCAACTGGGGCTGAACCGCCCCGCACCACCCCGCGCCCGCGGGCGACGCGTGAACCCCCGGCACCGCCACGGCGCCGGGGGTTCACGCGTCCGGGTGACCCACCCGCGGCGCAGGCGCCGCCATCCGGCCCACCCGTGCCGGAAAGCGCGGGATCGGTGAGGAAACCGAAACGGTGCGGAAGCCTTCAGGACATCTCCCGGCAATGCGAAACGCCGGCGAAACACACCCGTACGCAACCGGAAATCTGCCCCGGCAACCATCGCCAGCGTGACCACCCCCGCCCTGCTCGCCGCCGCCCCTCCCGCCCTCGACGCCGGCGACACCGCCTGGCTGCTCGTCGCCACCGCGCTGGTGCTGCTGATGACCCCGGGGCTCGCCCTCTTCTACGGCGGCATGGTGCGCACCAAGAGCGTGCTCAACATGCTGATGATGAGCTTCGTCTCGATCGCCCTGGTCACCGTGGTGTGGCTGCTGGCCGGCTACAGCCTGGCCTTCGGACGCGACCTCGGCGGGCTCGGTCTGATCGGCAGCCTGGACCACCTGGGGATGGCCGGGATCACCCCGTCCTCGCTCACCGGCAGCGTCCCCACCCTGCTCTACGCGACCTTCCAGCTGACCTTCGCGATCATCACCGCCGCGCTGATCAGCGGCGCCGTCGCGGACCGGGCCAGGTTCGCGGCCTGGGTGGTCTTCGTCCTGGTCTGGACGCTGGTGGTGTACGTCCCGGTGGCGCACTGGGTGTTCGCGCCCGGCGGCTGGATCAACGCACAGCTGCACGCCCTGGACTTCGCCGGCGGCACGGTGGTCGAGGTGAACTCCGGCGCCTCCGGACTGGCCCTGGCCCTGGTCCTGGGCCCGCGCCTGGGCTTCCGCCGGGAGGCGATGCGTCCGCACAACCTGCCGCTGGTGCTGCTGGGCGCCGGGCTGCTCTGGTTCGGCTGGTTCGGCTTCAACGCCGGCTCCGCACTCGGCGCCAACGGCCTGGCCGCGGCCGCACTGCTGAACACCCAGGCGGCCGCCTGCACCGGACTGCTGGGCTGGCTGCTGACCGAGAAGCTGAGGGACGGTCACGCCACCACCCTCGGCGCCGCCTCGGGGGCGGTGGCCGGCATGGTCGCCATCACCCCGTCCTGCGGATCGGTGGACCTGCTCGGGGCCCTGGTGATCGGAGCGGTCGCGGGCGTGCTCTGCTCCTACGCGGTGTCCTGGAAGTTCCGCTTCGGCTACGACGACTCGCTGGACGTCGTCGGCGTTCACCTGGTCGCCGGCATCGCCGGGACGGTGCTGATCGGGGTCTTCGCCACCAGCGTGATGACCGGCGGCGCCGAGGGGCTGCTGCACGGCGGCGGCCTGGACCAGCTCTGGCGGCAGGCCGTCGCGGTACTGGCCACCGGGGCCTACGCGTTCACCGCCAGCTACGGCATCGGCAAGCTGATCGACCGGGTGCTCGGCTTCCGCGCCCCCGCCGAGCACGAGCTCTCCGGCCTGGACCTCGCCGAACACGCGGAGACCGCATACGATCACGGCGTCATCCACCAGGGCGCCCTCGCTGGACCCGCAAGCCACCACAGAGAGATCCACACCCCATGAAGCTGATCACCGCCGTCATCAAGCCGTTCCGACTGGACGAGGTGAAGACGGCGCTGAACGAGGTCGGCGTACGCGGTCTCACGGTGACCGAGGCCAGCGGATACGGGCGCCAGCGCGGCCACACCGAGGTCTACCGGGGCGCCGAGTACCGCATCGACCTGGTGCCCAAGGTGCGGATCGAGGTCCTGGTCGAGGACGCCGAGGCGGACGCGGTGATGGACGCGATCGTCGCGGCCGCGCGGACCGGGAAGGTCGGCGACGGCAAGGTGTGGAGCGTGCCGGTCGAGACGGCGGTCCGGGTGCGCACCGGCGAGCAGGGCCCGGACGCGGTCTGACGGTCCGACGGTCCGCCCGGCACGAGAGGGTCCGACACCGGTCTCGGTGTCGGGCCCTCAGCCCGTGCGTCCAGCGGTCGGTATTACTTCCAGGTGTCCGACAGCGTCACGGTGCCCGAACTGCCGGTGGTGTAGCTGCGGTTGGCGCCCGACTCCCAGGTCACGTTCCCGGCGGCGTCCTTGACGATGTACTTGTACTCGAAGTACGTGTTCGGCGTGATGCTGATGGTCTTCGACCAGACCGGGTAGCTGCTGGAGGACAGCAGGATCGCGCTGTTGGGGTCCCAGTAGCCGAGCCCGCCGATGCTGCCGACAACGTAGACGTTCTGGCCGGTCACGGTGGACTTGGTCTCGTCGAAGACGACACCCACCGAGCTGGTGGCGTTGGCCCCCCAGGTGTTGCTGAGGGTGGCCGCCGAGGTGCCCGTGGTCGCCGTGTGGTTGGCGCCGGACTCCCAGGTGACGGTGCCGTCCGGGTCCTTCTTGATGAACTTGTACTCGAAGGCGGTGTTGGACGGCAGGTTCACCGTCGCCGACCAGGTCGGGTAGTTGGCGGAGGAGAGGGCGACCGCGTTGGCGGTGTTCCAGCCGCCCAGCGCCGCGATCGAACCGACCACGTAGACGTTCTGGCCGTACCAGGTGGTGGCGGTGTCGTTGAAGGTCTCCGCCACGGTGGTGCTGGAGCCGTTGAAGGTGTCGGTGAGGGTGGCGCTGGCGCCCGAACCGGTGGTCGCACTGTGGTTGGAGCCGGGCTCCCAGGTGACGTTGCCCGCCGAGTCCTTGGCGATGTACTTGTACTGGATCGCGGTGGACTTCGGCAGGGCGACGGTGACCGTCCAGGTCGATCCCGACTGGGTCATCGGTATCGCACTGCCCGGGGCCCAGCTGCCCAACTCACTGGTGGAGCCGACGAGGTAGAGCGGAGCACTGCTCGGGGCGCCGCTGACGGTGAAGGTCTCGTTCACGGTCGAGCTGCTGGTGCTGGTGCTGGTCGAGGTGGGGGTGGCCGTGGCCGTCGCGCTGGCACTCGCCGAGGCGCTGGCACTCGCGCTGGCACTCGCCGAAGCGGTCGGCGTGCTGGTACCGGTGGTGGTCGCGTACAGCGCCACCGAGTCGCCGGCCGCGATGGACACCGTCGCGTTGCCGGAGCTGTCGACGGCCACCGTCGGTCCGGAGCAGGCGCCGGTCGAGGCGGTGTAGTCGCCGTGGATGATGTCGCAGTAGGTACCCGCGGCCAGACCGGTGGCGAAGGTCTTGGTCTGCGTGGTGCTCTCGTTGTTGATCGCGATCCAGGCCTTGGAGCCGCGGGAGAAGGCGATCAGGTTGGAGCCGTCGTCGTACCAGTTGGCGACGGCCGCCGTGCCGGCCGCGTTGTGCCAGCCGACCATGTTGGCGATGCCGGTGTTGCGGTCGGTGCAGACCCAGGCGCTGGAGGAGCAGTCGGTGTTGGTGACGAAGCCGTTGGAGTCGGCCGGCGGGGAGTCGTCCGAGCTGCTGAAGGAGAAGCCCGAGTAGACCGAGGGGGTGCCGTAGCCCCAGGCCAGCATGAACTCGGTGGCCAGGGTGTACTGGGTGCCGTTCTTGTAGTTCAGGGTGCTGCCGTTGCGCTCGGTGTCGTGGTTGGTGACCATGGCGCCGTCGTACGCGCTCGGCAGCAGGCCCCAGGTGCTGCCGAAGGTCTTGAGGTTGGCGATGCTGCCCTGGAACTGGCTCTTCATGTCGTACGCGTAGTCGAAGCCGATCAGGCTGCCGTTGCTCTCGAAGGCCGCGGGCGCCAGATTGCCGCTGCTGCCCGGATACACCTCCTGCAGCACGAACGGCCGCGCGCCCCACAGCGTGTTGTTCAGCCGGGACTCGATGTTGGCCATGTCGGCCTGGGCGATGTGCTTGGCGGAGTCGACCCGGAAGCCGTCGACCCCGTCCGCTATCAGCGTGTTGAGGTAGGCCGCGATCTTGGCGCGGACGTCGTCCGTCTCCGTGTAGAGGTCGGCCAGGTTCTCCAGGTCGCACTCCTGGACCTGGGTCTGGCTGTTCCAGTCACTGATCGACAGGTCGGAGTTGGGGCAGTTGGTCGGGTAGCTGTGGAAGTCGGCGGAGGTGTAGGGGACCTCGCTGTAGCTGCGCGACGACACGTTGAAGCTGTCGCCGCCGTAGGAGTCGGTGCTGGTCTGGTCGGTGCCGGACATGTGGTTGATGACCGCGTCCGTGTAGACCTTGACGCCCGCGTTGTGACAGGCCGTTACCATCGCCTGGAACTGCGCCGCGGTGCCCATCCGGCTGTTGAGGTCGTAGCCGACCGGCTGGTAGACGTCCCACCAGGCGTGGGTGCTGCCCGAGAGCCGGATGGAGTCCTGCGGCGGGGACACCTGCACCGCGCCGTAGCCCTTGGGGCCGAGGACATTGGTGCACTCGGAGGCGACCGAGGTCCAGTTCCACTCGAAGAGGTTGGCGATCACGTCACCGCCGTTGCTGCTGCTGGCATGCGCGGCTCCGCCCAGCGCCACCGGCAGCAGTCCGCCGGCGAGCAGGGCGCCGGCCAGCAGCAGGCCGCCCGAGCGCGAACCGAGACGGCGGTTGCGGCGGGAGCCGCCTTCCGGGGGTGGTGCCATGGGCATGGATCTGCGCGTGGATCTGCGCGATGACTGCGACTGCATCGTGACTTCTCCCAGGAGGGTGGATGGGAAGGTCGTCATGCGGGCCCGCACGAAGCGCAATGGCCCGTCCGCAGCTCACTGCGAACGGCGCCTGATGGACCGTCCAACCCCGGTGGCCACTGGGGACTTGACGGCTGCGCGAGATGACGATCCCGCCGCTGACGGGCGGTGGTCAAGCCTTGGGTGCAAACAATTTCAACGTCTTTCGAAAATTTCATGCGCGCTTGCAGTCGCCCTCAGAAAGTAGACAGTGTCTACGGAGCGGTGGTAGACAACCTCCATGGACCATCAGGGATCGCTTCGGGAACGGCTGATCGACGTCGGCGTGGAGCTGGTGACCACGGAGGGGACCGCCGCGCTGGGGCTCCGTGAGATCGCCCGCAGGGCGGGGGTGTCGCACGGCGCTCCGCGCCGCTACTTCCCGACCCACCACTCCCTGCTGTCGGCCATCGCCCGCCGCGGCTTCGCCGAACTCGGCATCCGCTCCGCCGCCGCGACCGCCGGACTGGAATCCGCACGCGACCAGGTGCAGGCGATCGCCCGGACCTACGTCGGCTACGCACTGGGGCAGCGCGGCATGTTCGAGCTGATGTTCCGTCATGACCTGCTGGACAGCGGCGGACAGCGGGATTCGGACAAGCCGGGGTTGCGGGAGTCGTCGCTGCCCCAGTTCCGACTCGTGGTCGGCCTCATCGCCCGTCACCGCTCCGAACAGGGGAAGGCGCAGGCTGATCGACCGGCCGCCCCTCCCCCGGCCGTGGCCGCCGCGGCGCTCTGGTCCAACCTCCACGGCATCGCCCAGCTCTGGACCTGGCAGAGCCTGCAACTCGCCCTGGACACCGATGGATCGGGCACTGACCCTGACTCACTCGACCTGTTGATCAACGCCGCCCTGGACGCCCACCTCGGCCCGGCCGACAGGTGACCCCACAGCGCCATCTGGCCCTGCTGGCCAGCACCGGCGGAGCGATGATCGTCGCCCTGGACGGCACCATCCTGACCGTGGCGCAGCCCAGCCTGCAGCGCGACCTGGGTGCGAGCGTGGCCCAGGTCCAGTGGACCAGCACCGGCTATCTGCTGGCGGTGGCCGCACTGCTGGTCATCGCCGGACGCCTAGGCGACCGGTACGGCCACCAACGGCTGCTGTTGATCGGGCTGCTGGGCTTTGCCGCAGCCTCCGCCGGGGTCGCGCTCTCACCGGACATCGGCTGGGTGACAGCGATGCGCATCGCTCAGGGAGTGAGCGGCGCCCTGCTGCAACCGGCGACACTCGCGCTGCTTCGGCTGGCCTACCCGCCCGACCGGCTCTCCGGCCCGGTCGCCGTCCGTACCAGCGCGATCGGACTGGCCGCCGCGGCCGGCCCCCTGCTGGGCGGTGTCCTGGTCACCCAACTGGGCTGGCGCACGGTGTTCGTGATCAACATCCCGATCGCTGTAGCGATCGCCCTGGTCACCCTCGCCGTACGGGTGCCGATGCCGGCACCCGTCGAATCCACCCGCCTAGACCTGACCGGCGCGGCCCTGCTCGCGACAGCTCTCGCGGTACTGGTGCATGCCCTCGCCGGAGTGCCCGGGTACGGGTGGACCGCCGGCCGCACCGTTCTCGGACTCACCGCCGCTGCGGGGCTCACGGCGGGGTTCGTCCGGCACGAACGCCGTGCGGAACATCCCATCGTGCCACGTGCGGTGGCCCGGTCCGTCCCGGTGACGGCCTCGATGGCGATGCTGCTGACCACCAGTTGCGGCCTGTTCGGGGCCCTGTTCGCGACCACGTTCTTCCTCCAGGACGTCCGCGGGCTGAGCCCCCTGGTCAGCGTGGTGTGGGGAATCCCGATGACCGCGCTGATGATCCCCGGCGCGCCGCTCGCCACGGCGGTACTCCGCCGTCAGGGGCCACGCCGCACCGCGATCGGCGGCATCGGTCTCGTCGCCGTCGGAATCGCGGCGCTGTCCCGGCAGAGCCCGACCAGTCCCTGGCTGCTCACCAGCGTCTGCTTCGCACTGCTCGGCGCCGGCTTCACCACGGTGATGGTCACCGCCACCGGCACCGTCGTCGGCGACGCCCCACCCGGCTACGCCGGAGTGGTCGGCGGCCTCAAACAGACCGCCAACAACCTCGGCCCCACCCTCGGCATCGCCATAGCCGCCGGCCTGACCGCCCTCACCCCCACCCTCCTCACCCTCTCCGCCCTGACCGCCCTCGGCCTCCTACCAGCCGCCCTGCTCCCGGGGCGGGACGCCCGTCACCCGAACGTGGACTCGTTCCAGCGGGCGTCGGTGAGGTAGCGACGATCGTGGCCCTCCGCGACATGGCAGGAGAAGGCAGGATGGCCTGCCGCTGCGTGCCCCCGCGGTGTACGCCGCGTCCCAGACTCGCGAACCGGATGGGCGGTGTCGAAGTCGATGAAGGCGACCGAAAGCAGTGAGCGGCTGAACATCCGACCGGCTGGTGATGTCAGTGCTCCCCGCCATGCTTGGTACCCAATCAACTCGGGATTCGGAATGCGGCATTCGCAATGCGCGTACTGGTCGATGGTGAGGTGTCTGTGCACTACCACCAGCTCTACGTCGAAAGCGACCAGGACAGGTTCACTCCAGGACTTGAGGAGGCGTTCGCGGGCCAGGCCGCCGGGCTCTGCGGCGGTGCACAGGCAGGAGCCCTGTGGCTGACTATCGGACTTCATACCGGCGACGTCGGGTTCACCGTCGAGCTTCACCAGGATCGCCCGCCGGTCGACGAGGCCTGGGAGGAGATAGTCGAAGTCGGGTTCACTCCGTCATCGCCGAGGACGCAACTGCTGCAGTGGGCAGGCGAAGCACGCTGGGATCTCGATCTCGCAGAGGTCGACTACCGCGTTCGCTACTGCGCCATCGGAATGGACCGGGCCAGAATCGCCGACAACA
Source organism: Streptacidiphilus jeojiensis (assembly GCF_042510965.1). NCBI lineage: Bacteria > Bacillati > Actinomycetota > Actinomycetes > Kitasatosporales > Streptomycetaceae > Streptacidiphilus > Streptacidiphilus jeojiensis. Next base: position 159,447 of record NZ_JBEUKS010000006.1, on the reverse strand, counting down.
GACCGGCCGGAGTGCCGCAACTGGACCGGTACCTGCTCCAGTTCTGGCCCAGCCCACTCGAACCGGCCCGAGTGCTGAAGCAGACCAGCGAGACAGCGGCCTACTGGCACGAGCACGCCCGCCAGCGAGCGGCCTGCCGGTAGCGGCAAGGCACACTGCTCCAGCTTCCAGAATCGGGCTGTTTAGGCGGCGGCGGTGGATTGTCTGTGCCGGGTGGGCAGTGGGGGGATCCGGGTGTTGGGTGGGGTGGGGGTGTTGGGGGGTGGGGTGGCGGTGTAGTGGCCGTTGGGTTGTTGGGTGAGGTTCCAGCCGGTGGTGTGCAGGTCGTGGTGGTGTTCGGGGCAGAGCAGGGTGATGTTGTCGACGGAGGTGGGTCCGCCGTCGGCCCAGTGGATGGCGTGGTGGCCCTCGCACCAGGAGGGTGGCCGCTGGCAGCCGGGCCAGATGCAGTGCCGGTCGCGGGCGGTGACCGCGTCGCGGATGTGCGGGGGGATGGTGCGCGAGGCCCGGCCGATGGACAGCGGTCGGCCCTGGCCGCGGGTCAGCAGTACGCGCAGGGTGCAGTCGCAGGCCAGTTGGCGTGCGGTGGCGGTGTCCAGGCGCAGTCCGCGGGTGGTGAAGGCGCCGTGCGGCGGGGCCAGCAGTCCGGCCAGCGGGTCACCGGGGTGCTCCGGGGCGGGGAGCGGGTCCTGGACCGGTCCGTCGTGATGGTGGTGTGGGTGGGGGGTGGTGAGGGTGTCCAGGTCGGCGATCAGGGTCAGGTGGGGGCGGGTGCCGCCGGTGACCGGTAGCGTGCCGGCGTTCAGGGCCAGCGCGGCCACGGTGGCCAGCGCATCACCCAGGCGCTGGGCACCGGTGCGCGGGTCCTCGGTCTTCGGTGGGCCGGCGGCGGCCTCCAGGGCGGTCCGCAGCCGCTCCCCGGCCAGGGCCTCCAGTTCGCCGGACAGGACCCAGAACGGGCGGTCGGTGGTTCCGGTGGCCGAGAGTTTCACCCAGGACTGGAACACGGCAGGGGCTTCGTCCTGGGGCGGTTCCTCCTCGGCCACCAGCCGCACCCGTACCTCCTCAGCGGCGCGCGTCAGCTGGGACAGGTGCAGGTGCGGGGCGTGGGTCAGCAGCAGTTCCTCGGCCTGGCCGCGGGCCTGGACATCGTCCACCGGCGCCAGATGACGGGCGATCACCTGCGCCTGGTCGGCGCTCAGCGTCCCGGCGGCCTGCGCGGTGCGGACCGCGGGCACCGCGGCCAGCTGACCGGCCCGTGCCGTCAAGCGCCGCGCCGCTGCGCTGGCGAGTTGGCCGTGGGTGGCCAGGAAGCCGCCGGTGGAACGTGAACGCAGCACGGTGGCGCCGTCCATGGCGTCGAAGACCGCCACCCGCCGCAGCAGTTCGGCCTCCAGCATCTCGCCCAGCCGCAGCAGGGCCAGCACCTGCTCGCCCAGGGCCAGCGCGCCGGTGGCACACAGGGCCTCCTGGTCCTGCCCGGCCAGCGCCGCCAGCATCGCCTGCGGCCGGCCCGGCACCGAGCGCAGCGGATCGGGCAGGACGGCGGTACGCGAGGACACCGGCGTACCGGCCCGCACCGAGCACCCTGAGGCGTCGGTGAGCATCCCGCCCACGCCACCGTTGCGCCCGGACACCCCGGCGCCCTCCTCGGCGACCTGCTCCCGCCAGCCGGTCGACCAGTCCAGCCCGGTCGCAGCCTCGATCGCCTCACCGCCACCCACCGTGTGGGCCGACAAGGAGGAGGGTTGCGCGGAGGAGGAGGGAGGGGACGACACCACCCGGCCGACCCAAGGGCCAGCACCGGACGCCGCGTCAACCATCGCCTCGCCCCCGAAGACCAGGGCGTCCATAACCCCATTCTCCCCCACCACCCCCAACCCCACCATCACCCACAAGGGGGAAATGTCACCCCATCAAGTTGACGAATGAGGCGATGCCGTAGCGGGTTGCTTACGGCAACTGTGAGTGGCTTACATGGCGGGTTCGTTGCCGCCCTCCGCCGTCCGTGGCTTGTTGCTGTTGCTGTTGCTCGCTACGATCGCTGGCCAACTGCGGGAGGGGCCGTCCTGGTTGGGCACCGTAGGCCCGTGGCGGGGGCGTGGGGGCGGGGCAGGGGGCGTGCGGCGGGTCGAGTTGCCTGAACTGGGGTCACTTCTCGTACATCGGGTCACTCGTCGTACGGAGATGTCGGATATATCCGGGCATTCATGTAGATCAAGTGACCCAATGTCCGAAGATTGACCCAAAGTGTAGAGGGCACCTATCTGGCGAATCGTTTCTGCAGCCCCACCACTGACCGCCCGCCACCCGGCAACGGCGAGACCCCGCACCCCTCCCCGCCCCTGTCGCCGCGAGCGAAGCGAGCAACAGCAACAAGCCACGGACGGCGGAGGGCGGCAACGAACCCGCCATGTAAGCCACCCACAGCTGCCGCCCCACCCACCCCGGCGGTGCACTGACCGGCGTGGGCCTGGCCCAATCCCCCGGGTGTAGCCGCCACCTGGGTGTACTGCGTCGTGGAGTCCGGGGAACTTGTCCTCGTCGAGGGGACAATCGGCGCCATGTCCCTCGCTCCGGTGCTGCCCGCTGATCCCCAGGTGCCGTTGGGGGGCGGGGGCGCGGGGGCGCAGCGGGGGCCGACCTCGGCGGCGTTGGTGCTGGTCGAGGCGCTGGTCGGCGGGGTGGTGCTGCTGGTCACCTACTGGGTGCTGGCCTCGGCCGGGTACTCCGGGCTGCTGCGCTCGTGGCAGCTGGTGCTGCTCGGGTTGCTCGCGCTGGCGCTGCTCATTGCCCGGCACCGTTTCCCTCAGGTGGCGATGGCTGCGCTGGCCGCGCTGCTGGGGGTGATGCCGTCGCTGGCCATGCTGTGTGCGGTGGTCAGCTACAGCACGACCCGGCGGGTCGGCGCCCCGCGCCGGCGGGATCTGGTGCTGCTGGCCTCGGCCGTGCTGCCGGTGCTGGTCAGCGTGGTGCGGCTGGTGCTGTGGCAGGGCGCCCGCTGGCAGTACGCGGTGGAGCTGGGCGCGGTGCTGGCCGTCGTGGGCGTGGTCGTCCCGGGACTGGTCGGCACCGCCGCCGGCCAGCAGGACCGGCTGGTCCGCGCGCTGCGCGAGCGCACCGCGGCGGCCGAGCGGGCCAAGCGGCTGGTGGAGAGCGAGTCGCGGACCGAGGAGCGGTCCCGGATCGCCGCCGAGATGCACGATCTGGTCGGCCACCGGCTCAGCCTGATCGCCCTGCACGCGGGCGGACTGGAGATGGCCCTGGCCGAGCAGGCCCCTGACCTCGTCGACGAGGCCGCCCAGGTACGCCTGGCCGGGCGGGACGCGATGGACGAGCTGCGCCAGGTGCTGGGGGTGCTCGGCCCGCTGGGGCGGGACACCGGCACCGATGCGCTCACCGAGGCAACCGGCACCAGAGCGGACGTACTGGCGCTGGTCGACGAGTCCCGTGCGGCCGGGATCCGGGTCGCGTTCTCCTGGCAGGGCGACGATCTGACGGCCTCCCAGCCACGGGTGCGCCGGGCGGTGAACCGGGTGGTCCGGGAGGGGCTGACCAATGTGCACCGCTATGCCTCCGGCGCGGCGCTCACCGTGACGGTGCATCACGAAACCGGCCGGGTCTCCGCCGAGGTTCACAACGGCGCGCCACCGCGTCCACCGGCCGCGACCACCGGGCTGGGCACCGGCCGCGGGCTGGCCGGACTGCGCGAGCGGGTCACCCTGCTGGGCGGCGAACTGACCGTGGGACCCGAGCCGGACGGCGGCTTCCTGGTCCGCGCGGTGCTGCCCACCGACCCGGACGCCGGCCCAGGCGGCGAGGCTGGCGCCGAGGCCGGCGGCGACGTCGGCGGCGAGGCCGGCCACGGTGCCGAGGGGGCGGCCCCGGCCTGGGAGCCACCGCTCTCCCCCGATGCGGTCGAGCCGCCCAGCACCGACGAGGTGGTGCGCAGCCGATTGGCCGGTGCCGTCGCCGCGGTGCTGGGCCTCGCCGGGCTGGGCGCGGTGCTGCTGGTCGGCCTGAGCCTGCTGCAGCAGGCCCGCCCGTTCGAGGGCGAGCCGCCGAACAGCGTGGTGCACCTAGGTATGACACCGAGTCAGCTGCAGCAGCTGGTCGGCTCGGACAGTCCCGCGGTGCGGTCGGCGGCGGACGGACGTGAGCCCTCGCGTCCCTCCGGGGCAACCGAGTGCATCTTCCCGTACACCTCCGCCACGGACGGTCGGCACCGGCTGATGATCACTCGCTACTGTTTCAATGATGACAAATTGACCGATATTGCCAATTTCACCACGCCGCTGGCCTCCTGAGCCGAGCCGAGCGGCCCGCCCGGGGAGCACCGATGACCGAGAGCAGCGCCGCCACCACCCCGATCCGCGTCCTGCTGGCCGACGACGAGGAGACCGTCCGAGCGGGGGTGCGGCTGATCCTGCGTCATGCCGAGGGCATCGAGGTCGTCGCCGAGGCGTCGAACGGGGCCGAAGCGGTGGAGCTGGCCGCGCGCACGCCGGTGGACGTGGCGCTGGTGGACATCCGGATGCCGGTGCTGGACGGGCTGGCCGCCATCGAGCAGTTGCTGCGGCTGGACCCGCACCCGGCCGTGGTCATGCTCACCACCTTCGGTGACGAGGCCAATGTCACCCGGGCGCTGCAGGCCGGGGCCGGTGGCTTCCTGCTCAAGGACGACGGACCGCAGCAGCTGATCAGCGCGGTGCGGGCGGCGGCCGAGGGCGACGCGGTGCTCTCGCCGGGGGTGACCGGCATGGTGGTGCGCCGGATGCTGGACGGCAGCCGGCCCGGCGCCGGGGGCACCACCGCCGCCGCCGAAGACGCCGAGCCGGCGCCGGAGCAGCAGGTCGCCGCCCTCTCCGAGCAGGAGCGCCAGGTGCTGTCCATGCTGGGCCAGGGCATGCCCAATCTGGAGCTCAGCCTGCGCCTGGGACTGGGCCCCGACGCGGTGAAGACCCTGGTCAGCGAGGTCCTGGCGAAGACCGGCACGGAGAGCAGGGTGCAGGCGGCACTGCTGGCGGTCAGGGTCGGGCTGGCGGACTGAGGCCCAGGGGCGGGCAGCGGCAGGCTACGATCCGGCTGTGCTGAAGATCGGTCTCATCGGTATGGGCCGGATGGGGACCCCCATCTGTGCCAACCTCGTCGCCGCCGGCCACCAGGTGGCCGTCCACGACGCCCGGCCCGATCGCGCCGCGGCCGCGTACGACTGCGGCGCCGCCTGGTGCCACTCCGGTCGCGAGGTGGCGGACGGCGCGGATGTGCTGATCACCGTTCTCCCCGGCCCGGCCGAGGTCGGGGCGGCGCTGGACGACGCCGTCCTGGACGCGCTCGCGGCCGCCCCCGATCCGACCTGGATCGACATGAGCAGCAACTCCCCCGCCGCGGCCGCACCGGTCCGCGAACGCGCGCTGACCCGGGGCATCGGCGTGCTCGAAGCCCCGATCGGCGGCGGCCCCGAGGACGCACGGGCCGGCACGCTGCGGCTGTTCGTCGGCGGCGACGCCGACCTGCTCGCCCGGCACCGCCCCCTGCTGGAGGTGGTCGCCGACCCGCAGCGGATCACCCACCTCGGCGGCCCCGGCACCGGATACACCGTCAAACTGCTGGTCAACCTGTTGTGGTTCGGCCAGGCCGCAGCCACGGCCGAGGCCCTGCTGATCGGCCGCAGCGCCGGTGTCGACCTCGCCGCGCTGCACCACACCCTGGCCGAGTCGGCCGCGAGCAGCGAGTTCATCCGCCGCGACCTGCCCTCGCTCTTCGCCGGCGACTACCTCGCCTCGTTCGGCCTGGACCACATCCACGAGCAGCTCGCCGTCGTCACCTCGCTGGCCCGCGACCTGGGCACGCCCCACACGATCACCGAGACGGTCCGCCGACTGCACCAGGACGCCCTGGACCGCTACGGCCCGGCCGACGGCGAGCTGCTGGCGGTGGCCCTGCTGGAGGAGCAGGCGGGGATCCGGCTGCGGACCGGCCCCTGACCACCAGTTGACAGCTCCAGCTCCTGACGCAGGCTCAACCGGCGACCAGCCGTACCAGCGCGGTGACGACCACTGCCACCAGTACCACCACCAGGAACGGCGCCCGCCGCCACAGCGCGAATCCGGCCGCGGCCAGGCCGAGCGCACGGGCGTCCAGGACCAGGCCGTGGGCGCCGTGGCCGAAGGTCTGCAGTGCGGTGAGGGCGGCGAGCAGGGCGACCGGGGCGAGAGCGGCGAAGCGGCGCACCGCAGGGCGGTCCAGCAGCCCGGCCGGGACGGACAGGCCGATCAGCTTGAGCAGGTAGCAGCCTGCGGCCGTGACCAGCACGGCGGTCCAGACGTTCATGACTCCTCCAGCGGACGCTTACGGCGCAGTAGCCCGACGACGGGTACCGCGACGACCGCGAGCAGCACGGGTATCCCGGCCGGCAGCAGGGGGGTGGCGGCCAGTGCCAGGACCGCGCCCAGCAGTGCCACCGAGCGCTGTTCCCCGGCCTCCCGCAGCCGTGGGCCGAGCAGGGCCAGGAAGACCGCCGGTCCGGCGGCGTCCAGTCCCAGGCGGGTCGGATCGCCGAGCGCGCCCGCGCCGAGCGCCCCGGCCAGGGTGGTCAGGTTCCAGGTCAGGTAGAGGCTGACGGCGGTGACGGCGAAGCCGATCCGGGTGGAGCGCCGGTCCGGCTGGACCATGGCGACCGCGGTGGTCTCGTCGATCACGGCGTGGGCGGCGAGCGGGCGCAGCAGCCTGGGCAGTTCCAGCCGGGGGCCGAGGCGCAGCCCGTACAGCGAGTTGCGGACGCCGAGGAAGAGCGCGCCGGCGATGGCGGCGAACGGGGCGGCACCGGCCGCCAGCGCCGCGGTCAGGGCGAACTGCGAGGCGCCGGTGAAGACCAGCAGGCTGAGCACGCAGGTCTGCCAGACCGTCAGATGCGCTGCGGCACCGGCGACGCCGAAGGCCAGCCCGGACGCTCCGACGGCCAGGCCGACGCCCAGGGCGTCCCGCACCACCGCGCGGTCCGGTACCGCCCGGGCCGGGTGGCCGGCCGCCGGGTCGCCGTCCAGCGGCCTCGGCGGGGCGGGGGCGTTCGCTGCGGCTGGTGGTCCGTTGCGTTGGGAGGCGATCATGCGGACATGGTGCCCCCGGTCACCGCCCCAGGGCTTGTACGTTCCTGCGCGCCCGCTGGTAGGCCCCGGGCGGCACCCCGACGATCCGGCGGAAGTGGCGGGTCAGGTGCGCCTGGTCGACGAAGCCGACGGTGACGGCGGCGTCGGCGGGGGCGGTCCCGGCGTCCAGCAGTCGGCGGGCGGTGCTGACCCGCTGCTGGGTCAGCCAGGCGTGCGGCGGCAGCCCGTACACGCTGCGGAAGGCCCGCAGCAGCGGGAAGGGGCGGGCGCCGACCGCGGCGGCGAGCTCGTCCAGGGTGGGCGGGTCGGCCAGCTGGACCACCAGCAGGTCGCGGGCGCTGCGGGCGGCCCGCAGCCCTTCGGCGGCCGGCTGCCGGTCCGGGCTGCGGCCCCGGGCATGGCCGCGGACCACCCGGGCGAGCGCCAGCCGCAGCAGCGTGCTGGCGGCCAGGACCTGGTTCTGCTCGGCGGCCAGGTGCACCTGCTGGACCAGCTGCGTCAGCTCCGGGTCGACCGCGACGGCGCCGGCGAAGCTCAACGTCCCGCGGTCGGCGCCCAGGTCGGCGGCGACCGCGGCCATCGTCGCCACGCTCGGGTAGATCACCTGGTAGCTCCAGCCGCCGGGCTCCCCCGCGTGCCCGGTGTGCAGGGTGTCCGGGTCGACCAGGGCCAGGCTGCCGGCGGCCGCGCGCTCCAGGCTGCCCCGGCAGTGGAACAGCTCGACCCCGGAGGTGATCGCGGCGATCACATAGGTCGCATGGGTGTGCTTCCCGAAGGTGTGCCGGACGTACCTGGCGTCGAGCAGGTCGACCTCGGGCAGCGCCGGGTGGGTCCAGTAGTGCGCGCGTTCGTCGTTGGGCATCACCGTCATCGCCTTCGCCGGTCCTACTCCCACTCCTGCTCCCGCTCCCGGTCCTGCTCCCGCTCCTGCTCCTGCTCCGCTACTCCGGTTCCTGCTCCGCATCGCCCGCCAGGGCCAGCAGTTGCTCCGTCGACCAGACCAGCCGACCCGCGCGGAGGTCCTCGACCACGCCGTCCAGCCAGTTCAGCTCGGCCGCTGTGACGGCCCGCAGGTACTCGCTCTCCAGCATGGTGATCCGGGGCAGACCGCGCGCGGCCTCCTCGACCGCGGCGCGGTCCAGGCCCGCCACCGAGGCCGCGAGCACCTCGCGGCGCCCCTCCAGGGCCGCCAGCATCTCCGCCGGGTCCAGCAGCAGCAGCTGCGACAGCGCGGCGGGGAACTCCGGGAACTCCTGCTTGGGGCTGCGCAGCATCTCGATCAACCAGGCCCGGGCGGTCGCCCGGCCCTCCTCGGTGACCTCGTAGACGGTGCGCTCGGGGTACTGCTGGTCCCGGCCGGTCTCGCGGACCGCGATCAGTCCGGCGCCGAGCAGCCGCTCGATGGTGCGGTAGAGCCCGGCCCGCTGGCCGACGTTGACGACCTGGTCCTTGCCCCACTGCTTGATCAGCCGCTGGACCCCGTAAGGGTGCAGCGGCTGATAGCTCAGCAGCGACAGCACGGTGAGGGCCAGCGGCGAACTGCGCACGGGTGTGTCCATGGGGCCATGCTACCCGCGACTACCCACCCTAGAACTAGTTGACTTGAGACTAGTCTCAGTGCAACTATCAATCCATCGCCAAGGGCGCACCCGCTGCTCCCACCGCACCGACGAAAGGCAGGAATCCCATGACCCCCCGTATCCGCACCGCCCTGGTCATCGGTGGAGGCATCGCAGGCCCGATCTCGGCCATGGCGCTGCAGCAGGCCGGCATCGAGGCCACCGTGTACGAGGCCTACGCTGACACCGCCGAGGGCAAGGGCGGCGGTATGACCATCGCCCCCAACGGCCAGGACGCCCTGGACGCCATCGGCCTCGGCGACGTGATCCGCCCGTTCGGCGTCCCGATGACCGGCATCGTCATGCAGGACTGGGCCGGCCGACGGCTCGCCGAGTTCGGCAATCCACCCGGGGTCGCACCCATGCAGCTGGTCTGGCGCACCGACCTCTACGGCGCGCTGTACACCGAGACCGAGCGCCGCGGCATCCGGATCGAGCACGGAAAGCGCCTGGTCGACGCGGTGGAGACGGCCGACGGCATCACCGCGCACTTCGCCGACGGTTCGCAGGCCACCGCGGACATCCTGATAGGCGCGGACGGCATCCGCTCCACCGTCCGCACCCTGATCGACCCGGACGCCCCCGGCCCCTCCTACGGCGGGTTGATCAGCTTCGGCGCCCAGGTGACCGGGACCACCACCCCGTCCACCCGGTCCAAGATGAACATGAGCTTCGGCAAGCAGGCCTTCCTGGGCTACCAGGTGCTCGACGACGCCTCGGGCATCTGGTTCGTCAACCTGCCGCACCCGACCCCGATGTCGGCGGCCGAGGCGAAGAAGACCCCGTCCGAGGAGTGGCTGAAGCTGCTGAGCTCGAAGTTCGCCGACGACCGCACCCCGGCGCGGGAGCTGATCGACCGGACCGCCCCGGAGGACCTGATCGTGGTCGGGTCCATGGAGAACATGCCGCCGCGGGTGCCGGTGTGGAGCCGGGGCCGGATGGTGCTGGTCGGCGACTCGGCGCACGCACCCTCGTCCAGCTCGGGGCAGGGCGCCTCACTGTCCATCGAGAGCGCCGTGGAGCTGGCCCGCTGCCTGCGCGACCTTCCCTACCAGGAGGCCTTCGCCGCCTACGAGAGGCTGCGCCGGCCCCGGGTCGAGCGGGTGATCAAGGAGACCACCCACAAGAACAGCGCCAAGGCCGCCGGGCCGGTGGGACGCGTGGTCTTCGCCCTGATGATGCGGATCTTCGACAAACTGGCCAAGCCGGAGAAGATGGCCTGGGTCTTCGACCACCGCATCGACTGGGACGCTCCGGTCAACTGACCGGTGCTCAGCTGCACGCCTGTGCTCCGGAGTGAGGTCCGGCTCCGGGGCACAGGCGTGCGGCGGGTTCAAGTCCCGTCACTCACCAGCCCGTCACTCATCGGCCCGTTCCTCAGCCGACAGGTGCCGGCCAGACGCTCCGCCGGTGCACGAAGGCCGGTCGCAGGTTCTCGTCCGGGGCGTCGTAGTAGCGGTGGAAGACGGCCGTCGCCGATCCCGACAGCGGCGGCACGATCCAGCTCCAGTCGACCGGGCAGCCGCGGCCCCGGGCGTGTTCGCGTTCGACATGGGTGAGGAAGCGGGTCGACTCGGTGTGGTGGTCGGCGATGGTCACCCCGGTCCGCTCGAAGGAGTGCAGCACCGCCAGGTTCAGCTCCACCAGGGCCCGGTCCCGCCACAGGGTGCGCTCGCTGCCGGTGTCGAGCCCGAACAGGTCCGCCACCGCCGGGAGCAGGTTGTAGCGCTCGGTGTCGCCGAGGTTGCGGGAGCCGATCTCGGTGCCCATGTACCAGCCGTTGAACGGTGCCGCCGGGTAGCTGATCCCGCCGATCTCCAGGGTCATGTCGGACACCGCCGGCACCGCGTACCAGCGCAGGCCCAGCGCGGCGAAGCCAGGGTGGTGAGGGTGCGTCAGCGGTACTTCCAGCACGGCGTCCTCGGGCACCTCGTAGAACTGCGGGGCCTGCTCCGGGGCGGCCTGGACCAGCAGCGGCAGCACCTCGAACCGCTCCCGGCCGCCCTTCCAGCCCAGGTCGGCGGCGAGTCGGGCGCGGGAGGCGCTGCGCGGGTCGTCCGCGTAGCGCACCAACTGCTCGCCGAGCAGCCGGGGCGCGGGGCGGCCGGGCCGGTCGGGGGCGAAGACGGTGATGACCGGGCGTATCCGGCCGCCGTTGGTGGCGGTGCGCAGATGCTCGAAGCAGTGCTGGGCGATGTCGTCGGGATGCTCCAGGTGGCGCAGGTCCCGCACCGTCAGGTTGTTCCAGTACAGCCGGCCGATGCAGCGGTCCGCGTTGCGCCAGGCGACCCGCGCTCCGAAAGCCAGTTCCTCGGGCGTGTGCTCGTAGCTGCCGTACGCCGCGACGTCCGCCGCGATCTCCGCGAAGCGCTGCTCGGGCCGGGCGCTGTCCGGGTTCTCCTGCGCGAACTGGCGGACGAAGGCGGCGGCCTCCCGCAGCAGGGTGTCCTGCTCGGCGGTGCGGACGGCCGCCCGGCCGGCCGGAGCGGTGGCGGTACGGATGAGGGGGGTACGGGCCAGTGCCGTGCGGGACAGCGCGGTTCGGGACAGCGCAGATCGGGACAGGGCGGTGCGGGGGCGGGGGAACGACAAGGGTGTTTCTCCTGCTCGGGGGCCGGCGGGGAGCACCGCCGCGGACGGCTGCGGCGAGGCGGCGTCCGGACGGCGGGGTGGGGTCGGATCAGCCGGCGGCGAGGTGCGCTGCCATGCGTCTGGGCAGCAGGGCGGCTTCCAGCGCGGGGACGTCGAAGGGGTCGTGGTGGATCCGCTGCTGCGGGACGCCCTGGCGCAGCAGGGTGTAGGCGGCCTGGGTGACCATGTCGACCGGCCCGGAGAGGTACGCCTCGTGCCGGTACCAGGGCCCGAACTCGGCCAGTACCTGGGGCAGGGTGCCCTCCAGGCCCGCGATCCGCTCGTCGGAGACGGCGGCCCGCACCGAGAGCCAGTGGTGCCGCTGCGACATCCGCAGCATGTCGTCCAGCCCGTAGAGCTGCATCGCGGTCCTGGCGCCGACGAAGACATTGGTCTGCCGCTCCGAGCCGGTGCGCGCCGCGTGTTCCACCAGGGCCCGGATGGGCGCCAGCCCGGTCCCGCCCGCCACGCAGACCAGCGGACGCCCGCTGTCGGGGTCCAGGGTCATCCCTCCCTGCGCCGGACCGAGCCTGACCATGTCGCCGGCTGCGGCCTGCTCCACCAGGGCCGGACTGACCTGGCCGCCGTGGACGGCCCGCACATGGAAGGTCAACGACCCGTCCGGGCGCGGCGCGTGGGCCGGCGAGTAGTAGCGCCAGGCCCTCGGCGCCCAGGGCGTCTCCATGCTGGCGTACTGGCCGGCCAGATAGGGGTACGGGGTCTCCGGCTGCACGGTGATCTCGGCGATGCCGTGGCCGCGGTGGACGTGCCGGGTGATCTCCGCGTACCAGACGGCCGGGCCCAACAGTGAGTCGTCCTCGGCGGCCTTGGACATCACCTGGGCGACCAGCCCGTAGGCCGTGGTCCAGATCTGGGCCAGCTCGGGGGTCCAGGCCGGTCCGGCGTACCGCTCCAGCGAGGCCAGCAGGCATTCGCCGACTGCGGGGTAGTGCCCGCTCAGGGCGCCGAACTTGCGGTGGTCCCGGCCCAGATGGGTGCAGAAGCGGACCAGGTTGTCGGGGTCGTCCACCAGGTCGACGATCCGCAGCAGTCCGCGCAGCAGGCGGTCGCGCTGCACGTCCAGGTCCACCGGGAAGAGCTCGCGTACGGCCGGGTAGCGGGCGAACAGGATGGCGTAGAAGTACACGGTCAGCTCGCCGGCCTGCGGGCTCACCGCAACCACGCTGGCTCGCAGCAGGGCGATCTGTTCAGGCGTCAGCGGATCCGACGCGGAGGCCGCGGGGGCGGCGGAGGGGCGGCCGGGAGCGGGGACCCGGGCCTGCCTCGGAATCGAGGACGGTGCCGAGGACGGAACCGTGGACGGTGCCGAGGGCGGAACCGGGGTCCGTCGGTCCTGGAGGGTGGAGCGCAGTCCGGAGAGCCTCAACGGATCTCCTGGTGACGACTGTGACCGCTGGGAAACAGTGGGCAGCCGAAGGACGCGTGTCTGTGATGAGCAGTCAGAGCCAGTGCGGGCAGAGCCTTGACGGGCAGAGCCTTGACAGACAGAGCCTTGACGGACATGGGATCTCCGGGGTCGGTCGCCCTCGCGGTCCGGAGGGCGCGAATCCGATTACCCTAGTTGATCAACTCATATTGTCAAGTTCCCGTCAATTCGCCCCAAGACCCACACAACACCCACACTCCACCGCAGGTCAGCGGGGCGGCGGTGCGGTACTCTCACGCACCACCAGCTGCGGAGTCACCATACTGCGCTCCTCGCCCCCGGGCCGGTGGCCGTGGGCGAGCTGGTCCAGCAGCAGGGACACGCACAGCCGTCCGACCTCCTCGAAGTCCTGGTGCACGGTGGTCAGCGGCGGATGGAAGAAGCCCGACTCCGGGATGTCGTCGTAGCCGATCACGCTGACGTCGCGGGGGACCTCCCGGCCGGCCTCGCGCAGCGCCTTGATCAGCCCCAGCGCCATGTGGTCGTTGGCCACGAAGACCGCGGTGACGTCCTTGTCCTCGGCCAGCCTGCGGCCGATCGCATAACCGGAGCCGGCCGACCAGTCGCCGTAGAGCACGGCCGGGACCGGCGCCCCGGCGCGCTTGAGGGTACTGAACCAGGCGGCCGCGCGGCGGCGGGCCGAGTAGGAGTCCTGCGGTCCGGCCAGGTGCCACACGGTGCGGTGGCCGAGACCGAGCAGGTGCGCGGTGGCCGCCTCGGCGCCGACGGCCTGGTTGTTGTCCACCGAGGGGTGAAGCTGGTCCGGGTCGCCGTCGGCGACCACCACCGGGACGCCACTGGGCAGGCGCAGGTCGGGGTGGTCCAGGATCTGCGCCTCGATCATGATGATGCCGTCCACGCCCTGCCCGGTGAGCTTGGAGAAGGCCTTGCGCATCGCGCCCCCGGTCTGCGACTCCGGGCCGACCAGGTTCACCGAGTAGCCAGCGGTCTGCGCGGCCTCCGAAATCGCCTGCAGGGTACGGCTGTTGCCATGGGCGCTGAGACTGAAACTGATCACGCCGAGCATCCGGAACCGGCCGGTCACCAGAGCGCGCGCGGCGCTGTTGGGCCGGTATCCCAGCACCTGCATCGCGGACAGGACCCGCTGCCGGGTCTCCTCGTCCACGTTGCTGCGCTCGTTGGCGACCCGGGACACGGTCTGGCTCGAAACCCCGGCCAACGCCGCGACGTCCGCCTGGGAGGGCGGCTTGAAGGTCTCGGTCACACGTCCCACCTCTCGTGATGTTTACGCCAACATCGTAGCCAGGGCCGAGCGCCGCGAGCAATGCCGATCCCATGCCCTGACGCAGGCACCAGAGCTGACGATTGGTCCGTATTCGCATGGTTCTTCCGCGCCTTTTCGCAGCTGGACTCCTGTTGGAAATTTTTCCGCAACGAGCCTTGACGCCCTGGATGCAGCTGACACACACTCATCGACACACGGACCGTGTTTGCGTAAACATCGGCGAAATGGACCGAGCTGTGACCAGCGAAACCCTCCACCCCCGGCTCCGCCGCCGAAGGGCACCACGCCCCGGCAAGTACGGGATGCTCTTCGTGAGCCCGTTCCTGCTGGCCTTCGCCTTCGCGATCGCCGCGCCACTGGCGTACGCGGCCTACCTCAGCCTGTTCCGGCAGGGGCTGGTCGGCGGCAACATGTTCGTGGGGCTGGACAACTACCGCCGGGCCCTGTCGGACACGCTGCTGCACGCCGGGCTGATCAGGGTGGCGCTGTTCCTCGCGGTCCAGGTCCCGATCATGCTGGGGCTGGCCCTGCTGGCCGCGCTGGCACTGGACAGCGGCCGGCTGCGCTGGGCCGCCCTGTTCCGGATCGGCATCTTCATCCCCTACGCCGTGCCCGGCGTGGTGGCCGCGCTGATGTGGGGCTACCTCTACGGACCGCGGTTCGGCCTGGTCCACCAGATCGGCACCCATCTCGGCCTGCCGCTGCCTGACCTGCTCTCGCACTCCTGGATGCTGGCCTCCATCGGCAACATCACCACCTGGGAGTACACCGGCTACAACATGCTGATCCTCTACGCGGCGCTACGCTCGGTCCCCTACGAGCTCTACGAGGCGGCGGAGGTGGACGGGGCCGGCGAGATCCGCAAGGCGGTCAGCCTGAAGATCCCCGCGCTGCGGCAGGCGCTGCTGCTCTGCACCATCTTCTCGATCATCGGCAGCTTCCAGCTGTTCAACGAGCCCAATGTGATCCAGGCGCTGGCCCCGGGCGTGATCTCCACCAACTACACACCCAACATGTACGCCTTCAACCTCGCCTTCAACGGCCAGGAGTTCAACTACTCCGCCGCCATCGCGGTGGTCCTGGGCGGGATCACCGCCGTGGTCGCCTACGCCGTCCAGCTGTGGACCAACCGACAGGAGCGCGCGTTGTGAGCACCGCGACGACTGCCCCCGACCGCTCCCCCGAGCGCCCCCGCGCGACCCCCTCCCGTCGGCCCCGCCCCCGTCCGGACCGGCCCCGCAGCCGGGCCAGCACCTCGCTGACCGTCGCCATGGGACTGATGCTGGCCTACACCCTGGTGCCGCTGCTGTGGCTGCTGATGAGCAGCACCAAGAACAGCCAGTCGCTGTTCGACAGCTTCGGCCTGTGGTTCGGGCACGGTTTCTCGTTCTTCCACAACGTCCACGAGGTGCTGACCTACGACAACGGCATCTACGTGCGCTGGCTCGGCAACACCGTGCTGTACGCCGTGGTGGGGGCCGGCGGCGCGGCCGCGCTGGCCGCGCTGGGCGGCTACGGGCTGGCCAAGTACGAGTTCCGGGGGAAGCGGGCGGTGTTCGGCGCGGTGATCGGCGCCATCACGGTCCCGGCGACCGCGCTCGCGGTGCCGACGTACCTGCTGTACAGCAAGATCGGCATCGTCAACACCCCGTGGGCCGTCATCATCCCGGCGCTGGCCAGCCCGTTCGGGCTCTACCTGATGCGGGTCTACGCGCTGGAGGCGGTCCCCGACTCGCTGCTGGAGGCCGCCCGGATCGACGGGGCGAGCGAGCTGCGCACCTTCTTCACCATCTCGCTGCGGCTGCTGGCCCCCGGTTTCGTGACGGTGCTGCTGTTCACCCTCGTGGCGACCTGGAACAACTACTTCCTGCCGCTGATCGTGCTCAACAACCCCAAGTGGTTCCCGCTGACGGTGGGCCTGAGCCAGTGGAACACCCAGACCACCGGGCCGCAGACCGGCGCCACTCTGGACCTCTACCCGATGGTGATCACCGGCAGCCTGCTGGCGATCGTCCCCCTGGTGGTCGCCTTCCTGCTGCTCCAGCGCTACTGGCAGTCGGGACTCGCCGCCGGCAGCGTCAAGCAGTAGCCCGCCCGCGGCAGCGCCCCGGCCGCCCCTCGTCCCGCTCCGGCCCGCGCCCGCACGGGCGGCCGCCGGTGTGGTTCCGCACGCCCAGACGCACCACCACGCCCTGACGCACCGCCAGTTACCGACGCACCATCAACAACCCTCGCTCGCACCGACAGGAGACGACTCCCCCGATGGACACCTCGCGCAGATCCCTCCGGCCCTCGACCCGCACGGCCACCCGCACCGTGCTGGCGCTGTCCGCCGCGCTGACCCTCTCGCTGACCGCGGCCTGCAGCAGCAGCTCCTCCGGCAACGGGGCCGCCAACCCGGCCGCGGCCAAGTCCTCCGCCGCCGACGCCCTGACCACCCCGACCACGCTGACCTTCTGGACCTGGGTGCCGAGCATCCAGACGACCGTGGACGCCTTCGAGAAGAAGTACCCCAACATCAAGGTCAACGTGGTCAACGCGGGCCAGTCCGCCGCCGAGTACACCAAGCTGCAGACCGCGATCAAGGCCGGCAGCGGGGCCCCGGACGTCGCCCAGATCGAGTACTTCGCACTGCCGCAGTTCGCGCTGTCCAAGCAGGTCGTCGACCTCACCGCGTACGGCGCCGCCTCGCTGAAGTCCAGCTACACCCCGTCGGCCTGGAACCAGGTCGCGCTGCAGGGCGGCATCTACGGCTACCCGCAGGACACCGGCCCGCTGACGATGTTCTACCGCACCGACATCTTCAAGAGCCTCGGCCTGACCGCCCCCACCACCTGGGACGAGTTCGCGGCGGACGCGGCCAAGATCCACGCCGCCGACCCGACCCACTACATCACCTCGATCGACCCCGGTGACGCCGGCGGTGTCGACAGCCTGATCTGGCAGGCCGGCGGCAAGCCCTACCAGACCACCGGATCCACCTCGGTCACCGTCAACCTCAAGGACAGCGGCTCCGCCAAGTTCGCCACGCTGTGGACCTCGCTGCTCTCCAGGAAGCTGGTCGACCCGACCCCCGGCTGGACCACCGACTGGTGGAAGAGCATGGGCAGCGGCAAGTACGCCATGTGGATCGCCGGCGCCTGGGCCCCGGGCTCGCTGGAGACCACCATCGCCGCGACCAAGGGCAAGTGGGCCGCCGCACCGGTGCCGCAGTGGACCGCGGGCGCCAACGCCTCGGCCGAGAACGGCGGCTCCTCCGACGCGGTGGTCTCCACCAGCACCCACAAGGCCGCCGCCGCGGCCTTCGCCGCCTGGCTCAACTCCAGCACCGAGGGCGCCACCTCGCTCAACAGCATCGGGCTGTTCCCGGCCACCACCGGCCTGCTCGACAGCTCCGCCTTCCTGGACCAGACCTTCCCCTTCTTCAACGGGCAGAAGGCCAACCAGGTCTTCGCGGCCTCCTCCAAGGCGGTCACCGCGGGCTGGCAGTACCTGCCCTACCAGGTCTACGCCAACTCGGTCTTCAAGGACAGCGTCGGCCAGGCCATCACCAACGGCAGTGACCTGTCCACCGCGCTGGGCAGCTGGCAGACCGCCATCTCCCAGTACGGCACCCAGCAGGGCTTCACCGTCGCCAACGGCTGAGCGCCGCAGCACCCTTGCCCGACTCCGGCCGCCCGACCCCGGGCGGCCGGACCCCGTACCGACAGCGGAGCCAGACAACCGTGGCCATACTCGACATCACCGACGACGGATTCCACCTGGACGGGCAGCCGTTCCGCATCATCTCCGGCGGCCTGCACTACTTCCGGGTCCACCCCGAGCAGTGGGCCGACCGGCTGCACAAGGCCCGGCTGATGGGCCTCAACACCGTCGACACCTATGTCCCGTGGAACCTGCACGCCCCGCGACCGGACGTGTTCGACCTGGACGGCATCCTCGACCTGCCGCGCTTCCTGGAGCTGGCCGCGGCCGAGGGCCTGCACGTGCTGTTCCGCCCCGGGCCCTACATCTGCGGCGAGTGGGAGGGCGGCGGGCTGCCCTCCTGGCTGCTGGCCGACCCCACCATGGAGCTGCGCACCACCCACCCCGGCTTCCTGGCCGCGGTCGACGACTACTTGGACCGGCTGCTGCCCGTCGTCCTGCCGTACCTGGCCAGCCGCGGCGGCCCGGTCCTGGCCGTGCAGCTGGAGAACGAGTACGGCGCCTTCGGCGAGGACGCCGCCTATCTGACCCGGCTGGCGCAGTCGCTGGTCAAGCGGGGCGTCGACGTCCCGCTGTTCACCTCCGACCAGCCCGGCGACCTGGCCAGGGGCGGCCTGGACGGGGTGCTGCGGACCGTCAACTTCGGCTCCGGGGTGGCCCGCGGGCTGGAGGCGCTGCGCGCCCAGCAGCCGACCGGACCGCTGATGTGCACCGAGTTCTGGAACGGCTGGTTCGACCGCTGGGGCGGCAAGCACGTGGTCCGCGACCCCGACGACGCCGCCCGGGCCCTGGACGAGCTGCTCGCGGCGGGCGCCTCGGTGAACTTCTACATGTTCCACGGCGGCACCAACTTCGGCTTCAGCAACGGCGCCAACGACAAGGGCAACTACCGCGCCACGGTCACCTCCTACGACTACGACGCGCCGCTGGACGAGGCCGGCGACGCCACCCCCAAGTACCGGGCCTTCCGCTCGGTCATCGCCCGCTACGCCGCCGAGCCGGCCGAGCCGGTCCCGGCCCGCGCCCCCAAGTTCGCCCTCCCCGGCATCGAACTTCCGGAGCAGGCACCGCTGTTCGACAACCTGGCCGGGCTCGGCAGCCCGGTGTCCGGGGACCGCCCGCTGACCATGGAGGAGCTCGGCCAGAACTTCGGCTTCGTCCTCTACACCACCCGGCTGGACACCCCCGGCCCGACCAGGCTCGCCGTCGGCGCCGTCCGCGACCGCGCCCAGGTCTTCCTGGACGGGCAGCCGGTCGGCGTCCTGGAGCGGGAGAACCACGAGCACACCCTCACCTTCACGGTGCCGGCCGGCGGGGCCGAGCTGCGGGTGCTGGTGGAGAACCAGGGACGGGTCAACTACGGGGCCGCGCTGCACGACCGCAAGGGCCTGATCGGCCCGGTCACCCTCAATGGCAGGGCAGTTGACGACTGGTCAAGTCTGCCGCTGCCGCTGGAGGACCTCGGCCCCATCGCCTTCGCCCGCACCGACTCCGCCGCCCCCGGCCCGGTGCTGCACCGCGGCACCTTCCAGGTCGACGAGCCCGCCGACAGCCATCTGCACCTGGACGGCTGGACCAAGGGCAACGCCTGGATCAACGGCTTCAACCTGGGCCGCTACTGGTCCCGCGGCCCGCAGCGGTCGCTCTACGTGCCCGCCCCGGTACTGCGGCCGGGAGCCAACGAGATCGTCCTGCTCGAACTCCACGGCTCCACCGGACGCACCGTCGACCTGCGCGAGGTCCCCGACCTCGGCCCCATCGAGGAGTAGCGCCAAGGCCCAACCACCCCACCCGGCACACCATCGGAGGGACCGTCATGTTCAGGAACGTCCTGAGCCCCACCCGGCGCCGCTACCGCGCCCTCCTGTGCACCCTCGTCACCACCCTCGTCACCGCCCTCGTCGCCGCCGTCGTCGGCGGCCTCGCCGCGCTGGTCCTGCCGGCGCAGGCCGCCTTCGCGGACACCAGCAGCACCTTCACCCCCGGCAGCGCCTGGACCGACACCTCCGGCAACGCCCTGCAGATGCACGGCCTGGGCATCATCAAGGTCGGCTCCACCTGGTACGGCTTCGGCGAGAACAAGTCGGGCGAGAACTCGACCGCCACGCCCTTCCAGTCCATCAACTGCTACAGCTCCACCGACCTCTCGCACTGGACCTACCAGGGCGCCGCACTGACCGAGCAGGCCAGCGGCGACCTGGGGCCGAACCGGGTGGTGGAGCGGCCCAAGGTCATCTACAACAGCAGCACCGGGCTGTACGTGATGTACCTGCACATCGACAACGCCAGTTACAGCGAGGCCAAGGTCGGCGTGGCCACCAGCAGCACCCCCTGCGGCGGGTACACCTACCTGGACAGCTTCCAGCCGCTGGGCTTCCAGAGCCGCGACATCGGACTGTTCCAGGACACCGACGGCACCGGCTACCTGCTCAGCGAGGACCGCGCCAACGGCCTGCGCATCGACAAGCTCTCCAGCGACTACCTCACTGTGGTCAGCTCGGTCCAGGTCTTCGCCGACTACGAGGCACCGGCCCTGGTGAAGGCCGACGGCACCTACTACCTGCTGGGCTCGCACCTCAGCGGCTGGGGTGCCAACGACAACGTCTACGCCACCGCCACCTCGCTGACCGGCACTTGGTCCGCGTTCCGCACCTTCGCCCCGGTGGGCTCCAAGACCTACAGCACCCAGACCGCCAACATCATCCCGGTCCAGGGCTCCTCCGGGACCACCTACATCTACGCCGGCGACCGCTGGACCACCGCCGACCTGGGCGCCTCCCCCATGGTCTGGCTGCCGCTGACGCTCAGCGGCACCACCGTCTCGGTGGGCTGGCAGAACAGCTGGACCCTGGACCTCACCACCGGCACCTGGTCCGGGACCTCCGACCCGACGGCCGCCACACACACCCTGGCCGCCGGCAACAGCGGCCTGCTGCTGGACGTCAGCGGCGCCTCCACGGCCAACGGCGCCGCCGTCATCCAGTGGAGCGCCACCGGCGGCAGCAACCAGAAGTGGGCCCTGGCCCAGGTCTCCGGCAACGTCTACACGCTGACCGGCACCGGCTCCGGCAAGTGCCTGGAGGTACCGGGCAGTTCGCTGGTCCAGGGGGTCCAACTGGACATCTGGACCTGCAACGGCGGGACCAACCAGCAGTGGGCGCTGGAGTCGACGGGCAGCTGGACCAGTACCTCCGACGCCACCTACGTACTGGTCAACCTCAAGAGCGGCTGGAACATCGACGTCAGCGGCCAGTCCACCAAGTCCGGCGCGGTCGTCGACCAGTGGGTGGCCAACGGCGGCAGCAACCAGTCCTGGAACCTGGGCTGACGGTCCGCCAGTTCCCGGGAGCGCCCTTCGGCCCGGTCATCGCCCCCTTGCCGGGGTCGGTGGCCGGGCCGCAGAGTTGGCGGCGACCGTGGCCGTGGGGGCCGGGGAGGGCCGGGGGAAGGACGGGGTGGGGACATGGTGCGGGAGCGGACGGCCGTGGTGATCGTCGGCGGGGGGCCGGCCGGACTTACCCTGGCCGCTCTGCTGCGGCGCTGCGAGGTGCCCTGCGTGGTGCTGGAGGTGCGCAACCGCGAGCACATCGAGAAGCGGCAGCGGGCCGGCATCGTCGAGTACCAGGCCGCCCGGATGCTGGACGGCTGGGGCCTGGCCGACCGGCTGCTCGGCGACGCGCCGGTCGGCGGCCGGCTGGAGCTGCGGGTGGACGGGGTCCCGCACCAGCTCGGCGACGACGCCATCGGCGGCATCATGTGCCCGCAACAGGTGCTGGTGCGCAATCTGATCGAGCTGCTGCTGGAGGACGGCGTCGATCTGCGCTTCGGCGCGGCCGAGGTGACGCTGCACGGTCTCACCGGCGAGCGGCCCACCGTCCGCTACCGGGACGCCGAGGGCCTGGAGCACGAGATCGACTGCGACTTCGTGGCCGGCTGCGACGGGTTCCACGGCGCCGGACGGGCCGCCGTCCCGGCCGGCGCCGTCCGGGTCCTCGGCCACGACTACGGCGGCGCAAGCTGGCTGACCGTGCTCGCCGACGCGCCCCCGTACCGGCACCCGCTGATGGCGGTGAGCGACCGCGGCTTCGCCGCCCAGTTCGCCCGCGGCCCCGCCGCGAGCCGCTTCTACCTGCAGTGCGCACCCGGCGATACCGAGCAGGACTGGCCGGACGAGCGGATCTGGGAGCAGCTGCGGGTCCGGCTGGGCGACCCCGGGCTGCGGGCCGCCGCCGTCACCGAGTCGGAGGTGTTCGCCCATCGCGGTGTGGTGCACGACCCGATGAGCCACGGCCGGCTGTTCCTGGTCGGCGACGCCGCCCACATCATCTCCCCGCTGGGCGGCAAGGGCATGAACCTGGCCCTGCACGACGCCGACGTGCTGGCCCGGGCGCTGCGCGGCTTCACCCGTGACGGTGACGAGTCCGGGCTGCGCGACTACTCCCGGGACTGCCTGCCCCGCGTCTGGGCCTGCCAGGAGTTCTGCGACTGGCTGTTGGAGACGACCCACGCGGCCGGGGACACCTCTCCGTCGGCCGCCTACCGCCGGGGCATGGCCCGGGCCCGGCTCGCCCGCCTCACCGGCAGCGACACCTCCGCCCGGCTCTACGCGGAGCAGATGGCCGGGCTCGCCTGAGCGGCGGTGCTCGGGCGGCAGTGCTCGGGGCGGCAGTGCTCAGGGCTGCCGTGCCGGCCCCGGAGGTGAACTCACGGGACCGGGTGGCTGGTGATTCAGACGGTGTTTCCCTTGATGCCATGGGGCCCTCCTAGCCTCCGCATCATGACGAAACAGGGCATGACTCCCGAACAGGCCGCCCAGCTGAGCATGGCCGAGCAGCACGAGTGGTTCCGTCGAGCGACCTCGCGGCGGTCGATGCTGCGCGGCGGCCTGGTCGGCGCCGGCACCGCGATCGTGGGCGCGGCTGGCCTGACCGGCACGGCCTCGGCCGCCCCGGTGCGGTCCGCAGCGTCGCTGCTGCCCACTGCCGACCGTCCGAACGGCTCCACCGTGGTCCCGTTCGGGCGGCACATCTCCTACGGCGCCGACCCGACCCGGCAGATGTCGCTCGCCTGGCAGGCTCGGGCCGCGGTCCGCAACCCCTTCGTCCGGATCGGACGCTCCCCGCAGGACCTCGGCCAGAAGCTCCACGCCGATGTGCGGGTGCTGTCCACTCTGGCGAGCGACACCAGCCCGATCGACTCGGTGGCCCTGGTCTCCCCCACCACCATCGAGCAGTACTACCTGCGCGCGGAGCTCGACGGGCTGCGCCCGGGCGAGACCTACTACTACACGGTCGGCCACGACGGCTGGGACCCGCGCGCCAACCTCGCCGTGGTGAACTCCTTCACCACCGCCCCGAGCAAGCGCGGCGCCTTCAGCTTCACCGCCTTCGGCGACCAGGGCATCAGCTACGACGCGGTGGCCACCACGCATCTGATCGCGGGTCAGCACCCGGCGTTCCACCTGCACGCCGGCGACGTCTCCTACGCCGAGGGCACCGGCCACGGCCTGATCACTGACTCCTACGACCCCAAGGTCTGGGACTCCTTCTTCCAGCAGGTCGAGGCGGTGGCCGCGACGGTGCCGTGGCAGGTCGCCGCGGGCAACCACGAGATGGAGCCCTGGTACTCGCCGGACGGCAACGGCGGTCTGGCGGCCCGCTTCGACTTCGCCGGGCAGCAGCAGACCTACTACTCCTTCAGCTACGGCAACGTCGCTGTCATCACGCTGGACGCCAACGACGTCTCCTACGAGATCCCGGCGAACAACGGCTACAGCGGCGGCAAGCAGACCGCCTGGCTGAAGCAGGAGCTGGCCGCGCTGCGCAAGCGCTCCGACATCGACTTCATCGTGGTCCAGTTCCACCACTGCGCCTACAGCACCTGCTCCTCGCACGCGTCCGAGGGCGGCGTCCGCCAGTACTGGGTCCCGCTGTTCGACGCCTACGGCGTCGACCTGGTGATCAACGGCCACAACCACGTCTACGAGCGCACCGACCCGCTCACGGGCGGCAGCGTGACCACGGCGGCCCCCAGCGGCGCCACGGTCACCCCGGCCACCCAGGGCACCACCTACGTGGTGGCGGGCGGGGCCGGCAACAGCCTGTACTCCTTCCCGGCCAAGGACAGCTACGACGGCGCGGTGGACGACGTCTCCCCCATCGCCTCCTTCGTGAACTCGCCGGGCCAGGCCAAGACCGCCGAGTCGGTGGCCTGGTCCCGGGTCCGCTACACCGGCTACTGCCTGCTGGCCATCGACAGCGCCCCGGCCACCCGGGGCCGCACCTCCAAGCTGACGGTCCGTGCGATCGACGGCTTCGGCGCCGAGATCGACCGCGTGGTGCTCGCCCGCACCGCGAAGTAGCCGAACGCCGGACCGGGTTGTTGTCCCGATTTCGGGGACAGGTTCGGGCCGTGGGGTGGGGGCGGCGGCGTCTCGCCTCCTCCACCCCCACCCTCACCCCCACCCCCTCCCCCGTCAGCCGAGGGCCTTCCCCAGCCGCAGCAACCCGTCCGCGATCTCCACGGGTGTGTGCGTGGTGAACGACAGCCGCAGCGTCGCCGGGTCGGGCCGGCCGGCGAAGAAGGGGGCGCCGGGGACGTAGGCCACGTTGTGGGCGATCGCCCGCCGGAGCAGCGCGGTCGCGTCATGGCCGGCGGGGAGGCTGGCCCAGAGGAACATGCCGCCGTCGGGGCGGTTCCAGCTGCTGCCGGGCGGGAGTGCGTCCGCCAGTCCGGCGAGCAGGGCGTCACGGCGCTCGCGGTAGGCGTCGCGGACGGTGGCGAGGTGGGCGTCCAGGTCGCGGTCGGCGAGGTAGCGGGCCGCAGCGGCCTGGTCGACCGTGGAGGTGTGCAGGTCGGCGGCCTGCTTGGCGATCACGCAGGCGCGCCGGAGCGCGGCCGGGCCGCGCAGCCAGCCGAGCCGCAGTCCGGGGGCCATCACCTTGGAGAAGCTGCTCAGCAGCACCGTGCGGTCCTCGGCACCGGCGCAGCCGGAGATCCACTGCACCGGTTCGCCGGCGAAGCGCAGTTCGCCGTACGGGTCGTCCTCGACGATCCAGAGGCCGCGCCGTGACGCCACCTCCGCGACCGCCCGCCTGCGTGCCAGTGGCAGCGTCCGGCCGGTCGGGTTCTGGAAGTTGGGCACCAGGTACAGCAGTTTGGGACGCTCCGCCGCGACCAGGGCGTCCAACGCGTCCGGGAGGATGCCGTCGGCGTCCGTCGGCACCGGGACGATGCGCGCGCCGGCCAGGGCGAAGCACTGCAGCGCGGCCAGGTAGGTCGGGTCCTCGACCAGGACGGTGTCGCCGGGCTCCAGCAGGGCCGTGGCCAGCAGCGAGAGCCCCTGCTGCGAGCCGCCGGTGATCAGCAGGTCCTCCGGCCCGGTGGGCAGGCCGCGGGTGGTGAGCCGGTCCGCGACGGTCGCGCGCAGCGACGGGTCGCCCTCGGTGGTCGAGTACTGCAGCACCCGCCGCGGCGACTCCCGCAGCACCGCATCGTAGGCCGCGCGGATGCCCTCCGCGTCGAACAGCTCGGGAGCGGGCAGGCCGCCCGCGAAGGAGATCACCTCGGGGCGGGCGGTCAGCGCCAGGATCTCCCGGACCGGGGACCCGCCGACCTCCGCGGTGCGGGCGGCAAGAGCAGGAACAGGAGCCGGAGCTTCGGCGGCGCGGGTCTCGGCAGGAGTCGTCATGCCCGCCACCCTACGAAGGCCCGCCCCACCGCTCGGGGGGATTTCACGATGCGGTCGGCAGCGCGGCGATGCCAGGTGTCGAGCAATAGATACCGAGTGTATAGACGCGGTATCTATCCCCGGCGTACCGTGGCCGCATGAGTGTTCCGCTGACCCTGTTGGGGCTGCTCGACCGTGAGCCGAGCCATGGATACGACCTCAAGCGCGACTACGACACCTACTTCGTCCGGGGCAAGCCGCTGCCCCCGGGCCAGGTCTACTCGACCCTCGGCCGGCTGGCCCGCGACGGCAAGGTGGTCGCCGGGGAGAGCGAGTCCGGCAGCGGTCCGGACCGCAGGCGGTACGCGATCACCCCGACCGGACGGGCCGAGGTGGAGTCCTGGCTGGCCGAGCCGGTGGACAGCGACCCCAACCTGCAGACCGTGCTGTTCGTCAAGGTCGTGCTGGCGCTGATGCTGGGACGCGACGCCGAGGGCTACCTCGACCGGCAGCGCGCCTCGCACCTGCAGCGGATGCGGGAACTGACGACGCTTCGGCGCAGCAGCGACCCGGTCGACGCGCTGCTCGCCGACCACCGGCTGTTCCATCTGGAGGCCGACCTGCGCTGGATCGACCTCACCGCCGCCCGACTGACCACCCTGGCGGATCTGGTGGCAACCTCATGAGCGCCGCGGACCTCCCCGCCGTCCCCACGGCCAAGGGCCCGCTGCTCCAGGCCCGGGACCTGCACCGCTCCTTCGGCAGCACCCCGGCGCTGCGCGGGGCCGAACTGTCCGTCGACGCGGGCGAGATCGTGGCGGTGATGGGCCCCAGCGGTTCCGGCAAGTCGACGCTGCTCCACTGCCTGGCCGGGATCTTCCCGCCGGACCGCGGTGAAGTGTGGTTCGACGGCGGCCGGCTGGACCGGCTGAGCGAGAGCAGGCGCACCGAGCTGCGCCGCACCTCCTTCGGCTTCGTGTTCCAGTTCGGCCAGCTGGTACCGGAGTTGACGGTGGCCGACAACATCGCCCTGCCGCTGCTGTTCAACCGGGCCGACCGCAAGGACGCCTACCGCAGGGCCGACGAGTGGCTGACCCGGCTGGAGCTGGACGGACTGGGCGGCCGGCGCACCGGCGAGCTCTCCGGCGGCCAGGCCCAACGGGTCGCGATAGCCCGGGCCCTGGTGATCCACCCCAGGGTGCTGTTCGCGGACGAGCCGACCGGCTCGCTGGACTCGCTCACCGGCGAGCGGGCCATGGACCTGCTGACCGACCTGGCCCGGGCCGAGGGCACCACCGTGGTCCTGGTGACCCATGACGCCCGGGTCGCCGCCTACGCCGACCGCGAGGTCATGGTCCGCGACGGCCTGGTGACCAGCCCCTACCCGGTGGAAGGCGGCCGCTGATGTTCCGTCTCGGCCTGCGGCTCTCCCTGCAGGGCGGCCGGGAGGCGCTGGTGCGCCTCGCCACCATCGTCGCCGCCGTCGCCCTGGGCGTCGCGGTGGTGCTGTCCATCCTCGCCGACTACAACGGCTACCAGACCCTGCTGGACCGCCCCTGCTGGGAGTGCACCCACGGGACCCCGCTGAACGCCGGTCAGTCCGCCGGCACGGCGCTGCCCGGCACCGGCGCACTGTGGAACCTCAGTGACGACTACTTCCGCGGCCGGACGATCGAGCGGCTGGACGTGGCGGCCCTGGGCTCGGCCGAACCGGTCGTCCCCGGCCTCCAGCAGCTGCCCGCCGCCGGGCAGTTCGTGGTCTCGCCGGCGCTGGCCGCACTGCTGCGGTCGGTCCCCGCCGACCAGCTCGGCGACCGGTTCCCCGGCACCCAGGCGGGCCTGGTCGGCGACGCCGCGCTCAGCGGACCGGACGAGCTGGTGGTGGTCATCGGCCACACCCCGGCGCAGCTGGCCGCCGATTCGGGCACCGAGTACGTCACCCGGGTCAGCAACGCGCACAGCGACATCAGCACCTCCAACGTCTACAAGTACGGCTTCGGCCTGGGCTCCATCGCGGTGATGTTCCCGCTGCTGATCCTGATCAGCACCGCCACCCGGCTCGCCGCCGCCCGGCGCGAGGAGCGCTACGCGGCGATGCGGCTGGTCGGCGCCACACCCCGGCAGATCAATGTGATCGCGTCGGTGGACTCCGCCCTCGGGGCGCTGCTGGGCACCCTGCTGGGCATCGCCGTGTTCCAGCTGCTCCGCACCCCCGTCGACGACCTGGCCGTCACCGGCTCGCGGTTCTTCCCCGCCGTGGTGGACCCCTCCGCGGCCGACTACGCCGCCGTGGTCCTCGTCGTGCCGCTGGCCTCGGCGCTGGCCGCGCTCTGGTCGCTGCGGCGGGTGCGGATCTCCCCGCTGGGCACCAGCCGCCGGGCCACGCCGCCACCGCCCGGAGCCTGGCGGCTGGCACCGCTGCTGCTCGGCCTGGTGATCTACGTGGGGCCGCTGGCGGTGCTCGGTTTCCAGAACAAGTCGACGAGCGGGCCCAGCAGTTCGGCGCTGGCGCTGGCCGAGCTCGGGGTGCTGCTGATCATGGTGGGGCTGATCCTCAGCGGCTCCTGGCTCACTATGCAGGTCGCCCGGGTCGTCGCCAGGTTCGTCAAGGGGCCCGCCTCGCTGCTGGCCGCGCGACGGCTGGCGGACAACCCCAAGGCCGCCTTCCGCGCGGTGAGCGGGCTGGTCCTGGCCGTACTGGTCGGCACCGCCATCGGCGGCCTGGTGCCGTCCGTGGTCGCCGGGCAGAACGCCGGGTCCGCCGGGTCGCTGACCCATGTGCTGCAGGCCGGTTTCGCCACCGGCACCCAGGACCACACGAAGGACCGCACGACGAGCACCGCCGGCCTGCCGCCGCAGACCGCGGCGGCGCTGCTGGGACGACTGCGCTCGTTCCCGGGAGTCTCCGTCGTACCGATCTACTCGGACGCCGGTGGCGCCGGCGGTGGCGGCGGACGCGGCGCACAGATCGCCGCCTGCGCCGACCTGGCGGCCGTCAGCGCGATCGGCCGGTGCGCACCGGGCGCCCAGGACGTCAAGGCGCAGTTCTCGGCCCTGTTCGACGACAACCTGCTGTCGCTGGAACGGCAGTTGCCGCTGGTGACCGCCGCCAGCACCACCGGTTCGATCGACCTCTCGGCGCTGGACCTGCAGACCGTGCTGGTCCGGGTGGACAACGCCGGAACCCTGGAACAGATCCGCACCCTGCTGTCCACCTACCTGTCGGCCAACGGCGTGACCCAGCCCCCGCAGACCTTCGGCGAGGTCGGCGACGCCCGGGCGGGCGAACTCCGGGCGGCGGAACGGGTCATCGAGGTGCTGGTCGGCCTGACCGTCCTGGTGGCGGGCTGCAGCCTGGCGGTGTCCGTCGGCGGGAGCCTGGTCGAGCGCCGGCGGCCGTTCACCCTGCTGCGGCTGAGCGGCACGCCGACCCCGACGCTGTACCGGGTGGTGGTGCTGGAGTCGATGCTGCCGCTGCTCACCGCGACGGTGGTGGCCGCCCTGATCGGTTTCGGCACCTCGTTGCCGCTGGTACTGGCCCTGGTACCGCAGCGGGCCCACCTCGCCCCGCCGGACGGCACCTACTTCGCCCTGATGGGCGTGGGGCTGCTGGCCTCGGTGGCCGCGATCCTGACGGCACTGCCGCTGCTGGGCCGGATGACCGCGCCCTCGAACGCGCAGTTCGAGTAGTGGCCGTCCCCGCCGGGGTCAGCCCAGCAGGGCCAGCAGCGTCCGGGTGACCGCCCGCCGGGCGTGGGCGGCGGACAGGCCCCGGCGGGCCCGCAGATGGTTCCAGGACGCCCAGGAGGCGGCCGCGTCCAGGGCGTCCAGCAGGCCGCCGGCTCCCCCGGCGCCACGGACCCCGGCCAGTTCCGGGGCGAAGGTCGCCGCCAGATCGTCCCGGAACCACCGGTCGCCCTGGGCCATGACCCGGCGCAGCCCCGGCGACTCCGGCTCCAGGCCCAGCCCGATCAGCCGGATCGGCGTCATCAGCTCGTACATCCGCTCGCGCTGCCGCATCAGCGCCACCACCTTGCGGCTGGTCGTCCACCCGGACGGGACCTGCTCGGCCAGCGCCTTCCAGCGCGCGGCCTGCCGCAGCGCGCCCGCCTCGTAGAGCGCCTCCCGGTCGGCGAAGTGCACGAAGACGCTGCGCTCGGACACCCCGGCCCGCTCGGCGATCGCCTTGCCGGTGGGGATCCGGTTCTCCTCGGTCACCAGCGACAGCAGCGCGTCCACCAGGACGTCGTAGGTCCACTGCGGATCCCTGCGCCGCCGGCCCACGGGGCGCTGCTGCTCTGCCATGGCTCCATCATCCCAGGTGCTCCCATCCCCCCAGGTGGCCGCGGTGCCCCGAGGAACACGGTGCACGACCCTTGACGGGTGTACGTCGAACGCTGTCAGAATCTGGTGCACAGTGGGGGTTCAGTGGTTGATCGTGTTCGTTTCTGATCCGTTGGCACCACCATGCCTGCCTGGCCACCGCCCTCAACAGAGCCGCCGACTCTCGGGAGAGGGGATCGCCGTGGCGATCACTCGTAGATCAGTCCTAGTAGCAGGTGCGGTCGGTTCGGTGGCCGGGACGGTCGCCGGGGGCCTGCCCGCCCTTGCGGCCTCGGCCTCGGCCGCCGTCTCCGCCACCCCGTCCCGCGCCTCGGGCGGCCGGACCGTCGAACTGGCCGACGACTGGCGCTTCGTCCTGGTCAACCCGGCCGCGGCGACCGACCCGACCGGCGCCTACGCCGGGGCGGCCGCGCCCGGGTACGACGACTCGGCCTGGCGCACCGTCGCCGTGCCGCACGACTGGAGCATCGAACTCACCCCCACCACCGCCTCCGGCACCAGCAGCGGCACCGGCTTCCTCCCCGGCGGCCTCGGCTGGTACCGGCGCAGCTTCACCCTGCCGTCCGAACTGGCCGGCAAGCGGATCTCGGTGGAGTTCGACGGCGTCTACATGGACTCGTACGTCTACTGCAACGGCACCCTGGTGGGCAACCACCCCTACGGCTACACCGGCTTCGCCCTGGACATCACCGACCTGGTGCACACCGACGGCAGCACCGTCGACACCATCGCCGTCAAGGTCCAGAACCAACTGCCCAGCAGCCGCTGGTACTCCGGCAGCGGCATCTTCCGCCATGCCCGACTGGTCGTCACCGACCCGGTGCACGTCCAGCGTTGGGGCACCTACGTGACCACGCCCGGCCTCGCCGACACCCTCGCCTCCGGAACCGCGACGGTGCGGGTGCAGACCACCGTCGTGAACGACTCGGACACCGCGCAGCAGGTCACCGTCCTGTCCACGGTCAAGGACCCGGACGGCCGGGTGGCCGGCCGCAGCAGCTCGACGGTGCAGGTCGCGGCGGGCTCCGGCACCGGAGCGAACGCGGGGGCGACCGCGACGGCCACCCAGGAGATCGCCGTCGCCAAGCCGCAGTTGTGGTCCTTCGACACCCCCCGGCGCTACACCCTGGAGACCGAGCTGCGGGTCGGCGGGGCGACCACCGACAGCTACCGCACCCCCTTCGGCATCCGCCACGCCACCGTCGACCCGGACAACGGCCTTTCCCTGAACGGGAAGTACGCCAAGCTCCAGGGCGTCGACCTGCACCACGACCAGGGCGCGCTCGGGTCCGCCATCAACTCCGACGCCCTGCTCCGGCAGATGGGCATCATGAAGAGCATGGGCGTCAACGCCTTCCGCACCTCGCACAACCCGCCCTCGCCGGAGATGGTCGCGGTCTGCGAGCAGTTGGGCATCCTGATGATGGTGGAGGCCTTCGACTGCTGGCACACCGGCAAGAACACCTACGACTACCACCGCTTCTTCGACCAGTACTCCGACGCGGACATCTCCGAGATGGTGCTGGCCAACCGCAACTCCCCGGCCGTGCTGATGTGGTCGATCGGCAACGAGATCCCCGACTCCACCAGCACCGCCGGGCTGGCGATGGGGCAGCGGCTGATCGACGACATCAGGGCGCTGGACGACAGCCGGCCGATCGTGATCGGCTCGGACAAGTACCGCAGCCTGCCGGCCGTCGGCTCGGCCGCCGACCTGATGCTCGCCAAGCTGGACGGGCTGGGGCTCAACTACAACACGGCCGCCTCGGTGGACGCCCTGCACGCCCGCTACCCGCACCTGTTCCTGTTCGAGTCGGAGTCCTCCTCGGAGACCTCCACCCGCGGCTTCTACCAGCAGCCGGACCAGCTCAACACCGGCGAGAACTACTCCCCAGGACGCCGGGAGACCTCCTCCTACGACAACAACCTGGCCTCCTGGACCATCAGCGGCGAGTACGGCCTCAAGAAGGACCGGGACCGGCGCTACTTCGCCGGTCAGTTCCTCTGGTCCGGGACGGACTACATCGGCGAGCCGACCCCGTACGACGTCTTCCCGGTCAAGTCCTCCTTCTTCGGCGCGGTCGACACCGCGGGCTTCCCCAAGGACGCCTACCACCTGTTCCGCAGCCAGTGGAGCAGCGAGCCGATGGTCCACCTGGTGCCGATGGACTGGACCGGCCACCGGCCCGGCGACACCGTCGAGGTGTGGGCCTACGCCAACACCGAGAGCGTGGAGCTCTACCTCAACGGCAGGTCGCTCGGGGTGCGCAGCTTCGACGTCAAGACCACCACCGACGGCCGCAGCTACCTGGAGACCACCGAGCCCACCGGGGACGACCGGACCGTCACCGGCGGTCCCTACCCCGGCAGTTACACCAGCCCCAACGGCAGCGCCGGCAAGCTGCACCTGACCTGGAAGGTGCCGTTCGCGCCGGGCGAGCTGAAGGCGGTGGCCCGGCACGGCGGCCGGACCGTCGCCACCGACCTGCTGCGCACCGCCGACGCCGCACACGCCGTCCGGCTCACCCCGGACCGCACCGCGGTGGACGCCGACGGCCGCTCACTGGTCTACGTCACCGCGGAGATCGTGGACGCGCACGGAACGGTGGTCCCCGGCGCGGACAACCTGATCCGCTTCCAGGTCAGCGGCGGCTCGCTGGCCGGAGTGGACAGCGGCCGGCCGGAGAGCGCCGAACGCTACCAGGCCAGCACCCGGACCGCGTTCCACGGCAAGGCACTCGCCGTCGTCCGCTCCGGCACCCGTCCGGGGACGCTCGCCGTCAGCGCCTCCTCGGCCGGGCTGCACCCCGGCAGCGCCCTGGTGCACGCCACCGGCGTCGGCGCGGCGCCGGTCACCCCGCCGACCGCACTGGTCCCGGACCCGGGGCCGGCCGCGCCGGTGTACCCGCTGGCGGACGCGGGCTACTCCGGTTCGCCCAGCACGGTCCCCGCCGCGATGCTGGACGGCAACCCGGCGACCGGCTGGTCCAACTACTACGCCAAGAGCGCCACCGCGCTGCTGCCGGCCTTCTCCGGTGCCGGGCCCGCGAGCTGGGTGTCCGTCAGTTACGCGGGGCCGCAGACCTTCGACCGGGTCGAGGTGTCGTTCACCGTGGACGCGGTGCACTCGCGGCCGGCCGGGGTCACCGTCTCGGTCTGGAACGGCTACCGCTACGTCCCGGTGAGCGGGGCCTCGGTCAGCTGGGCCACCGCCTCCGACGCGCCCACCGTGATCACCTTCGACCCGGTCCGCGGCTCCCGGCTGCGGCTGGACCTGGCCGCCGCCGACCCGGCGGCAGCCGACGCCGCCCAGCGGATCAGCACCCTCAGCGTGCCGGTGAGCTGAGCGGTCCGCGCCGGACGTAGCATCGGCGGAATGGAACTGCGCCAGCTGCGCTACTTCGTGGCGGTCGCCGAGGAGCTGAACTTCGGGCGGGCCGCCGCGAAGCTGCTGATCGCCGGGCCGTCGCTGTCCCAGCAGATCAAGTCGTTGGAACAGGACCTGGGGGTGCGGCTGTTCGACCGCGACCGCCGCTCGGTCCGGATCACCGCGGACGGCGCGGCCCTGCTGCCGCTGGCCCGGGACCTGCTGGAACGGGCCGACGGCCTGCGGCGCCGCGCCGCCGAGCTGTCCGGCTCCGAACCGGTGCGGCTCGGGTTCGTCAACTGGCTGCCGCCGGACCTGTCCGCCCGTCTGCTCGGGGTGGCCCAGCTGCACGTCGACCCCTGGGTGGCGCCCTCGCACGCGCAGGCGGCCCGGGTCGCCGACGGCAGCCTGGACCTGGCGGTGTGCTGGGTGCGCGACGAGGACCTGGAGCGGCACGGCCTGCGGGCCCGGCTCATCGGCGCGGACCGGCTGCACGCGGTCGCGGTCGGCGACGACACCGGCCCGGTCCCGGCCCGCGCCACCGCCGTGCTGGTGGACGACGACACCGTCTCCTGGTCGTCCTGGAACGTCTACGCCGAGCAGTTGGCCCGCGACACCGGCGCCCGGGCGGTGCGGACCCGGGACGGCGGGATCACCGGCCCGGCCTTCTTCGACCACGTCCGCCGCAGCCGACGGCCCGTCATCAACTCGCCCAAGGGCCAGACCGCGCCGCTGCCGCCGGATCTGGTCCGCCGCCCGGTGACCGACCCGGCGCCGTACTGGACCTGGTCCCTGGTCCGGCGGGCCGACGAGACCCGCGCCACGGTGCTGGCCGCGGTCGACGCCCTCACCGCTGGCGTCGGCAGCCTCGGACTGGACGACCCCGGGGCCTGGCTGCCCGACTTCGACCCGCACCGCAGCCGCTGAGCGGGGGCCTCAGCTGGTGCACCACCACAGGAACTGGCTGGTGCAGCTGGCCGAGGCCGACGGCTTGGGGCTGGCCGAGGGGGAGGTGGAGGCGGCCGCGGAGGAGGTGGCCGACGCGGAGGCGGAGGCGGAAGCGGGCGCCGAACTGCCGGCCGACCGCGAGGGCGAGGACGGGCTGGCCGCCGCGTGCGAGGCCGAGGCCTGCGCCGACGAGGAACTGGCGCTGGGGCTCGCCGAGGCCGACGCGGACGCGGAGCGACTGGTCGAGGCCGGATCCGAGGACGAGGCGCCGGCGGCGCCACCGGTGCTCCCGTCGCCCGCCGAGGTCGAGGTCTGCGGGTCGGCGATACCGGTGGCCGGAGCGCTGGAGGCGCCCGGCGTCGCCGGGGCGGTGGCGTTGTCGGTGGTCAGGGCGAGCACCCCGAGACCGCCGACGGCCAGGATGCCCACCGTGCTCAACGCCAGCATCCGGCTGCCGCGGGAGCGGTTGCGGCGCCGCCCGCGGGCGGGGGCGGCGAGCGGGACCAGCGGTTCGAGTCCGTCCCCGGGCGAGAGCTCGCCGTACAGGGCGACCGCGGTGGGCTCCCGGATCACCAGTTCCGCCGTGGGCCGGTCGCCCCCGGGGCCGTCACCCGCCGGGCGGTCCGGCGCGGCCTGCTCGCCGGCGACCGCCTCCGGCGCCAACTCCTCGGCGGGACGGCCGCATCCAGGGCAGTTCAGCGCGCCGTTGAGCCGGCGCCGACACGTCGAGCAGTAGTTCATTTGGTCTTCCGTGCAGGATGCTGAGCCTGCGGCCCAGAAGGTATCCCCGCAGCCTAGGGTGATCTGGACATGATCGAACAGTGGACTTGTGTGTGATTTATGCGCAGAAACGGTGTACGAACTCTCCGTCCATCCACCCGGACCGTGCGTCACCACCGACCGGTCCGCCGCGGTTCCGCACCGTTCGAGGGGTGTCCGGGCCGCACCGCGCATGCCACACTCGCGCCATGGCGGCCGTCCAGCTCCCACGGATTGCCTGGCGCCAGGTCCTGCCCGTGCTGGCCGTACTGGCCGCGCTGCTGGAGGCCACCGCCGGGCGCTACGGATACCACCGCGACGAGCTGTACTTCATGGTGGCGGGCCACCATCCGGCCTGGGGCTACGCCGACCAGCCGCCACTGGTGCCGCTGCTGGTCCGGCTGGACACCGCGGTGCTGGGCGACTCGGTGCGGGCGCTGCGGACCCTGCCGCTGCTGGTGGCGCTCTGCACGGTGTTCCTCGCGGCGCTGTGCGCCAGGGAGTTGGCCGGGCCGGACGCCCGGCGCAGCCGCCGTTCCCAGCTGCTGGCCGCGGTCGCCACCGCGCTCTCGGCGCTGGTGCTGGTGAGCGGCCACCTCTTCGTCACCTCCGGGGTGGACCTGTGCGTCTGGGCACTGCTGCTCTGGCTGGTGCTGCGCTGGCTGCGGACCCGCGACGACCGGCTCTGGCTGCTCGCCGGGGTCGCCGCCGGGGTCGGACTGCTCGTCAACAACCTGGTGGCGCTGCTGGCCCTGGCGCTGGTGCTGAGCGCGGCGGCAGTGGGACCGAGGACGCTGTTCCGCAGTCCGCTGCTGTACGCGGGAGCCGTGATCGCCCTGCTGGTCTGGACGCCCGACCTGATCTGGCAGTGGCGGCACGGTTGGCCGCAGCTGACCATGGCCCGGCAGATCTCCTCGAACTCCCAGCGGGTGCAGCTGCTGCCGTTCCAGTTCGAGGCCTCCTTCCCGCTGCTGTGGATCGCCGGCTGGTGGGCTCTGGCCCGCCGCCGGGAGTTCGACGGGTACCGGCTGCTCGCGGTGGGCTATCCGGTGACGCTGGCCCTGGTGCTGGTCACCGGCGGCAAGCCCTACTACGCGACCGGCTGGGCCCCGCTGCTGCTGGCCGCGGGCTCGGTGGCCGCGGTGGACTGGCTCTGGCGGCCGGACCGGGCGCGGACCGCGCGGCACACCGGCACAGTGCTGCTCGCGGCGGTGCTGGGGGTGGTGTTCTCGCTGGTGGAGGTGGTCGCCGCGCTGCCCGTGGTGCCGGTGTCGACCTACCACCTGGTGCAGCCGTTGAACGCGGAGAACGGCGAGACCGTCGGCTGGCCCGAACTGACCGCCACCGTCGCCGGGGTGTACCGGGCGCTGCCGTCGGCCGCCGACCGCTCCGGCGCCACCCTGATCGCCGAGAACTACGGCGAGGCCGGGGCCCTGGACCACTACGGCCGCCCGCTCGGCCTGCCCACCCCGTACGCCGACCACGACGGCTACGCCGACTTCGGCACCCCCTCCGGCGACGGCCCCTCGATCATGGTCGGCTTCGAACCGGAGCAGCTGACCGGCTACTGGGGCAGCTGCACCCTGGCCGCCCGGATCGACAACGGCCGCGGCCTGGACAACCAGGAGCAGCACAAGCAGGTCCTGGTCTGCCGCGATCGGCTGCTGCCCTGGCCGGATCTCTGGAAGCGGCTGCGGCACTATTCCTGACGGCCGGTCAGTACCGGTGTCACGGCCCCTCGGCGAGTGCGGACTCCTCGCGGTCCAGGTCGTACTGGAGGTGGCGCCGGGTGGTGTCGCTGATCTGGTGGTCCTCGTACAGGCGCCGGAGCTCGCCGCCCTGGAGGGCTATCACCTCGCGGCGGATCTGCCGGTAGGCCGCCAGCACCGAGCCGGCGCCCCCGCCCTGGCCCTGTTCGCCGGCCTCCTGCTGGTCGTGCTGGAGCCGGGCGTCCAGCGCGCGCCGGGCCTGCTCCAGCGCGGCGGTGGGGGCGGCGTCGAGGTCGGCGAGCTGGTCCAGGTGCTCAAGGCCGACACCGGCCAGCCGCCGCCGGGTCCGGGCCTCCTCGCGCGCCGTGTGCTCGGGCTCCAGGGCGATGCCGGAGCGGTTCACCAGCGGCGCCAGGCTCAGCCCCTGCGCGACCAGGGTGGTCACCACCACGGCGGTGGTCAGTACCAGCACCAGCGAGCGTCCGGGCAGTTCGGTGCCGTCGGCGGCGACCAGCGGGATCGACAGTGCGGCCGCCAGCGGCATCACCCCGCGGGTCCCGGCCCAGGTCACCACCGCCGCCACCCGCCAGGAGGCGGTGCCGCCGACCGGTTTGACCACCGAGGTCAGCGGCAGCACCCAGAGGATCCGCAGCGCGATCAGCAGCGCGGCGACAGCCAGCGCCTGCAGCGGCCACCAGCCGGTGCCGCCGGGCAGCTCCCGTACCAGCGTGGGCAGTTCCAGGCCGACGATCGCGAAGACCACGCTCTCCAGCAGGAAGACCACGACCCCGTACACCGCCTGCAGCTGGAGCCTGATCCTGGCGTCGCTCAGCTTGTGCCCCGACCGTCCCAGCACCACGCCGGCCACCACCACGGCGGTCACCCCCGAGGTGTGCACGCTCTCCGCCAGCACATAGGCGCTGTAGGGGGTGACCAGGGCGATCACCGTCTCCAGCACCGGGTCGGCGGTGCGCCGCCGCACCACCGCGACCCCGGCCGCCACCGCCGCGCCCACCGCGCTGCCGCCGCCGGCCAGCAGCAGGAACTCACCCCCGGCGTGCGGCCAGTCCACCGCGGCACCGGCGACCGCCACCCCCACCGCGACCTTGAACAGCACCAGCGAGGTGGCGTCGTTGAACAGGCTCTCGGCCTGCACCAGCACCTGCACCCGGCCCGGCAGCGCCAACCGTCGGCCCAGCGCGGTGACCGCGACCGGGTCGGTGCTGGCCAGCACGGCCCCCAGTACGAACGCCATCGGCACCGGCAGCCCGGTCACCGCGATCGCCAGCGCCCCGACCGCCGCGGCGGAGGCCAGTACCAGGCCCAGCGCCAGCACCGTCACCGGCCGCCACACCAGCCGCAGGTCGCGCATCGACAGTTCCTCGGCCGAGGCGTACAGCAGTGGGGGCAGCACCACCAGCGCGATGGTCTGCGGGGCGATGTGCAGCGGCGGCGTGCCCGGTACCAGGGCCACCCCCAGCCCGGCCAGGACCAGCAGTGAGGGGGCCGGGATGCGCCAGCGGCGCGCACCCGTGGCCACGACGGTCGCCAGGACCACCAGGACGAGGATCGTGCCCACTGCGCGCATTTCGGGAACTCCGGCTCACCACCGGGGCCACCGCGGCGAAACGCGCGGTCCGTCCCCGGGCCGACCAGACTTCCCGGCACACCACGGCAACCTTATCGCGCCCCTTACGGGGCCCGTCCTGTCCGGTCAGCCGAAGCTGGTCAGCAGCACGACCACCAGGGCGAGCAGCCCGCCGCCGACGATCAGCGCGAACGGCAGCACCACCAGCGCCAGCACCGAGAGCTGGCCGACCCGGACCACGAAGGCGCGGGCGCCGCGCGGTGCGGGCGCGGCGGCCTGCCGGGGTGCGGGACCCCGACCGCGGCCGTCGGCCCGACGTGATCCACCCTGGCCGCCCGGCCCGCCCGGGCCCTGGGGTCCGTTGACGCCACCCGGCCCCTGGGGTCCGCGCGGGCCGCCCGCCGCGCGTGACCCGGTGGAGCCGCGCGTTCCGGTGGAGCCGCTTCGGTTGCTGGATATGTCGGGCATGGCCTTGCTCCGGGGTCACGGGTGGCGGCGTGGCAGACTCAGCTTCTACGGACTCGTAGAAGTTCTAGTGGACTGTAGACGATGAGGAACCGACAGGTGAATGGCGGGGGCGACAGCGGGGGCGCGGGTGGGCGCAGACCCCTGGGGACACTGGAGGCCGAGGTCCTGGAGCTGCTGCTGGCAGCGCGGGAGCCGCTGGTCCCGGGAGAGGTGCTGCGGCGGCTCGGCGACACCCTGGCCTACTCCACGGTGGTGACCGTGCTCTCCCGGATGCACGACAAGGGTCTGCTGACGCGCGACAAGCGCGGCCGGGCCTTCGCCTACGCACCGGTCACCGACGCCCACGGGCTGACGGCCCGCCGGATGCGCCGGGAGCTGGAGTCCGATCCGGACCGGGCGGCCGTACTGTCCCGCTTCGTCGCGTCGCTGTCGGCCGACGACGAGCAGGTGCTGCGGATGCTGCTGGGCGGCGATCTGTCCGGGCTGCCCGAGCTGTCCGAGCCGCCCCACCAGCCCATTTGGTCACCTTGACGATAACTGGGTTACCCGATATCGTCTATCTGACGACAAGGGGGGCCTGCCATGGCCGACATCAACAAGCGCTTCGGGCTGCGACACCTGCGCGCCGCACCCACCTCGCACATCCGCCACCTGCGCCGCGGCGAGATCGCCCACGAGGGCGCCGGCATCGCCTTCTGGTTCCGGCCGCTGGTCGCCGCGCTCTCCGAGGTACCCGTCGACGACCGTGAGCTGGCCATGCTGTTCCACGGCCGCACCGCCGACTTCCAGGACGTGACCGTGCAGGCCACGGTGACCTTCCGGATCACCGACCCGGCGGCCGCCGCCACCCGGCTGGACTTCGGCATCGACCCGGACACCGGGGTGTGGCGGGCCGCGCCGCTGGAGCAGATCGGCTCGCTGCTCACCGAGACCGCCCAGCAGCACGCGCTGCACCTGCTGGCCCGCACCGCCCTGGCCGAGGCCCTGGTCGACGGGGTCGCCTCGGTGCGCACCCGGATGGCCGAGGGGCTGGCCGCCGAGCCCCGGCTGGCCGAGACCGGCCTGGAGGTCATCGCGGTACGGGTGGTCGCGCTGCGCCCCGAGCCCGAGGTGGAACGGGCGCTGCGCACCCCCGCCCGCGAGCAGATCCAGCAGGAGGCGGACCGGGCCACCTTCGAGCGCCGCGCCGTCGCCGTCGAGAACGAGCGCGCCATCTCCGAGAACGAGCTGGAGAGCAGGATCGAACTGGCCCGCCGCGAGGAGCAGTTGGTGGCCCAGCAGGGCGCCAACGCGCGCCGCCTGGCCGAGGAGGAGGCAGCCGCCGCGGCCGTCCGCACCGGCTCCGAGGCCGACCGGCGCACCACCCTGGCCACCGCCGAGGCCGAGGCGGTCCGGACCATCGGCGCCGCCACCGCCGCCGCCGAGGCGGACCGGCTGGCCGCGCACCAGCAGGTCGACCCGGCCGTGCTGCACGCCCTGGCGCTGATGGAGCTGGCCGGGAACCTGCCCAAGGTGGACCATCTGACGCTCACCCCGGACCTGCTCACCGACCTGCTCGGCAGGCTGGCGCGGTGAGCCTGGCCCCGCGCGCCGTCCTGGTCCACCGGCGCACCGAGTACCAGGAGTTGATCGACCGTCACAGCACCCGGGGGCAGGCCGAGTTCTTCCTGCGCACCCGGGGCCGGGAGATCGGCGAGGTCGAGCGGCGGCACCGGCTGGCCGAGGCCGCGCTGGCCCAGGTCGCCGGCGCGGTCCCGGCGGACTGGCGGCACGCCCGGGTGGAGCGCACCGACCTGTCCCGCTTCCTGTTCGCCCCCGACGACGTCGTGGTGGTCGTCGGCCAGGACGGGCTGGTCGCCAACGCCGCCAAGTACCTGGCCGGGCAGCCGGTGCTGGGCATCGACGCCGAACCCGGCCGCAACCCGGGCGTCCTGGTCCGGCACCGCGCCGCCGACGCCGCCAAGCTGCTGCGGGCCGCCGTCGAGCCCGGGCTGGAGGCGCGGCTGGACCAGCGCACCATGGTGGAGGCGGTGGCCGACGACACCCAGCGGCTGCTGGCCCTGAACGAGATCTACCTGGGCCAGCCCGGCCACCAGACCGCCCGCTACCGGCTCGGGACCGCGACCGGCGAGGC
Organism: Streptacidiphilus jeojiensis; assembly: GCF_042510965.1. Taxonomy (NCBI): domain Bacteria; kingdom Bacillati; phylum Actinomycetota; class Actinomycetes; order Kitasatosporales; family Streptomycetaceae; genus Streptacidiphilus; species Streptacidiphilus jeojiensis. The sequence goes on along the minus strand of NZ_JBEUKS010000006.1, from coordinate 118,704 downwards.
GCCGGAGCCGCAGGCCAGCTCCGGTGTCCTGGTCGGCACCGGCACCGGGGCCACCGGCTGGTGCCGTTCCGCCTGGCTGGAGCGGCAGAGCCCGCTCCGGCTGCCGGCACCCGACGACCCGGCACTGGCCTGGTTCGTCCGCGAGGCCTGGCCCTCCCCCACCACCGGCACCGACCAGGTCCAGGGCCTGCTGGCCGGGGAGCAGCGGCTCTCGCTCACCGTGGAGTCCGACCGCCTGGTCGCCTTCGGCGACGGCATCGAGTCCGACGCCCTGGAGCTGACCTGGGGCCAGGTGGTCCACCTCGGAGTCGCCACGACCCGACTGCGCCTGCTCGGCTGAGCCCCTCGGCCATGACGGCCGACGCCCACCGTTTCGCGGTGGGACGCCGGCCGTCATGGTTCCTTCACTGCTGACTGGGGGTCACAACTGTCGTGACGTCAGGCCGGCAGCGACCACAGCTGGTTGGCGGTGCCGGCGCAGTCCCAGATCTGCACCTGGGTGCCGGAGCCGCCGTACCCGGTGTCGTCCAGGCACCTGTTGGACTGCGGGTTGTAGTACTCCCCGTTGGACTCGTGGATCCAGACCTGGGACCCGGTGTTGTTGCAGTCGTAGAGATCCACGAGCGTACCGTTGGCCGTGCCGCCGCCGTTGACGTCCAGGCACTTGCCCAGGACGTGCAGGGTGGTACCGGCCGCGACGTAGGTCCACTGCTGCGCGGCGGTGCCGTTGCAGGTGTAGACCTGGACCGGGTTGAAGTTGGCGGTGCTGGCCGAACGGTCGTCCAGGCACAGGCCGTTGTAGCCGGTGACGGCGCTGCCGCCGGTGGGCGGCGGCGTGGTGCCGCCTCCGGTGGTGGTGTACGCCGCGACGTAGCCGACGCTCATGGTGGCACCGGAGCTGGTGGCCGAGGTCGGGGTGGTGCAGCCGCAGACGCCGTTGGGGAATCCGCCGCCGATGGCCAGGTCGAAGATGATCGACAGGTTGTGGTCGAAGGCCGCCTGCCAGGTCGAGGCGCCGACCTGACTCTCACTCACGCTGAAGTACTGCGCGCCGTCGAGGTACCAGGTGATGGTCTCGGCCGAGGTGTTGGTGCGGTCCAGGATCATCGAGTAGGTGTGGTACCCGGTCTGGCAGCCGGAGCAGGCGCGCAGCCCGCTGCCGATGCCGTTGCCCTCGTTGCACACCCCGCCGGGGTAGGTGCCGCAGTGGATCGTCCCGGCCACCTGGGAGAGGGCGTTGACGTCCTCCATGATGTCGACCTCGCCGTTCTCGGGCCACTGGCCCGGGCCCAGCATCCAGAACGCCGGCCAGTAGCCGAGGCCGCTGCCCGGGTTGGGCTGCTGGATCGACGCGGTGACCTGCAGCTTGCCGCCGGCCGGCGCGCCGACGTTGGCGCTCGGCGTCTGGATCCGGCCCGAGGTCCAGCTGCCGCCGTTGTTGATCGCGGTGATGTCCAGGTGACCGCTGCCGTCGAGGTGGACGTTGCTGGTCGAGTTGGTCATGGTCTCGATCTCGCCGGTCCCGAAGTTCGACCCGGGGCCGGTGTCGTAGATCCAGTTCGAGGACGACGGCGCGCTGCCGGACGCGCCGGCGAAGCTGTCGCTGAACGCCGTGGTCCAACCCGCGGGCGGCGCGGGCACGGTGACCGCGTTGGCGGCACTGGGGAAGGTCATGTACGCCGCGACCAGCGCGATCGTCGCCAGCAGCACGGCGGAGCGGGTCCGGCGCAGGAAGCGGAGCAGGGAGAGCCCACGCCGTGGGGAGCGCGGGCTTCGTGCGTGTGTACCGGTCATCTACAACTCCCAAGAGTGCGCCGCGAACTGCCGTGTGGGGACGGGAGCTCCGGCACGGTTCCGAAACAGCGGCGGCAGGGGAGTGCCGCAGTGAGAGCGCTCTCACAAGGATCTCTTGGAACTATCGACCTTGGCATGCACACGCGTCAATGCCTGTGTCACAGAATGGTCTCCGCCGGACGGCGGAGTGGCATCCGGGTACGAGGACCGGCGCCGACACGCCGACGCCGGCGCCGTGAGGGTGGGGCTGCGGATCAGCCGCGGTCCCGCTGCTTGGCCGCCTCCTGCTTGTGCTTCTCCTTGATGCGCACGGTCTCCTTGCGCACCTCCGCCTGGGTGGCGCGCTCGCGCTGCAGCCACTCCGGGGCGGCGGCCTTCAGCTCGTCGATCTGCTCGGTGGTGAGCGCCTCGGTGATACCGCCGCGGGCCAGCCCGGAGATGGAGACGCCCAGCTTGTCGGCGACCACCGGCCTGGGGTGCGGGCCGTTGCGGCGCAGGTCCGCCAGCCACTGCGGCGGATCGGCCTGCAGGGCGTTGAGCTCGTCGCGGGAGACGACGCCCTCCTGGAATTCCGCAGGAGTGGCCTGGAGGTGGACACCCAGTTTCTTCGCCGCGGTCGCGGGCTTCATCGTCTGGGGGGTCTTCGGCTTGAGCGTCGTCATGGGGTCAAGGGTAACCAGCGCGGGAGCCTGTCCAGGTCACGGCCGGTAGCCTGGCTCCGTGACAGAGACGCAGGTGACCTCGCCGTTCCGGCTCGCATACGTTCCCGGAGTGACCCCCACCAAGTGGGTGAAGGTCTGGAACGAGCGGCTGCCGCAGGTCCCGCTCACCCTGGTGGGACTGCCCGCGGCCGAGGGCGACCCGACCCTGCGGCAGGGCGGCGCGGACGCCGGGCTGGTCCGGCTCCCGGTCGACCGGACCGTCCTCAGCGCCATCCCGCTCTACACCGAGACCACGGTGGTCGTGGTCCCCAAGGAGCACCGGCTGACCGAGGCGGCCGAGCTGACCGCCGCCGAGCTGGCCGAGGAGATCGTGCTGCACCCCCTGGACGACGTCCTGGAGTGGGAGCAGCGTCCCGGGGTGCCCGCCAAGGAGCGCCCGGCCACGACGGCGGACGCGGTCCAGCTGGTGGCCGCGGGGATCGGGGTCCTGGTCGTCCCGCAGTCGCTCGCCCGGCTGCACCACCGCAAGGACCTGACCTACCGCCCGGTCACCGACGCGCCCCAGTCGCAGGTGGCGCTCGCCTGGCCGGAGGACCGGACCACGGACCTGGTGGAGGAGTTCATCGGCATCGTCCGCGGCCGGACGGTCAACAGCACCCGGGGCCGCGCGGGCGAGACCGCGCCGCAGCCCAAGCAGCAGCGCGCCAAGGCGGGCGACAAGGCGGGCGACCGGCGCGGGCAGAAGGGCGGGGCGGCCAGGACCGGTGGCGGACGTCCGCGCACCGGCGGCGGCTCGGGCTCCGGCGCCGGTAAGGGCGGGAAGCCCAAGCCCGGCAAGCGCGGCAAGCCGCAGCGCCGCTCCTGACCCCGGAACGGGCCGGGGCAGGACCACAGGTCCGTTCTATTGACGCCGGGCAGGCCGGTAGGTACAACGATGGCACCGCATGGCGTGCAGCGGGTGATCCCCGCCCGCACGCCCCCTTCGGCGCGGCCGGCGCGTGATGCCGCCCGCCGCTCCCGCAGTGCGGTCCCACCGTGTTCCACCCACCCACCGAGGATGTCGTATGCGCCTGCTCGAACGTCCGCCCCGCCGCCCGGGGCGTGCCGCCCTCCGGGCCCTGCTCCTGCTGCTGTCCTGCCTGGCGCTGGTCGCCGCGCCCGGCACCGCGCACGCCGTGACCACCGGCAACGGCTCGCTGGTGTACTCCCCCGCCGCCGGCAGCTCCTTCGACCCGGCCGGGACGACCTACGCGAAGATCGTCGTACTGAAGCACAGCGGCACCGCCAACGGGCGCATCCTGGTGACCTACGACCAGCTGGTCTGGGTGAACGGCAAGCAGGTGTACCCGATCTACTCCAGCAGCGACAACGGCGCGACCTGGACGCACCTCAGCGACGTGGTGCCGGGGAACGACTTCTCCACGCTGATCAAGACCTCGCAGCCGTCGTTGTACGAGGTGCCGCAGGCCACCGGCGGTCTCGCGGCCGGGACGCTGCTGCTGGCGGGGAACATCATGCCGTCGGACAAGTCCAGCACCCGGATCGTGGTCTACAAGAGCACCGACCACGGCGCCACCTGGTCCTACCTGAGCACCGTGGACAGCGGCGGCCCCGCCGTCTACGACCCGAGCGCGACCTCGACCACGACCGCGGTCTGGGAGCCCTCGCTCGGCCTGGACTCGGCCGGGGCGCTGGTGTGCTACTTCTCCGACGAACGGCAGAAGGCGAGCGGCATCCTGCAGGCGGTCTCCTACCACGTGTCCACCGACGGCGGGGCCACCTGGGGCGCGGAGGGCAACGTCACCGCGATCGCCAACGACAGCGACCGCCCCGGCATGATCACCGTCACCGCGCTGCCCAACGGCAAGTACATGGCGACCTACGAGGTGGTCAACCGCCCCTCGACGACGCTGAACACCGCGGTGGTGTACTACAAGTTCTCCGACGACGGCATCACCTGGACCGCCTCCGACCTGGGCACTCCGATCAAGCTGGCCAACGGCCGGGGGCTCGGCTCCTCGCCCTTCGTGAAGTGGGTGGCCGGCGGCGGGCCCAACGGCATGGTCGTGGTCTCCGCCAAGTGGGCCCTGGACTCCTCCGGGAACATCAGCGGCGGCCAGAACTTCTACGTCAACTACAACCTCGGCCAGGGGCCCTGGGAGCGGCTGCCGTACGCGGTGACCTACGACGCCAGTGACACCCAGGGCGGCTACTTCGCCGGATTCGCCCAGGCCTTCGACACCAGCGTGGACGGGAACACGTTGTACCAGGCGACCGATGTGGAGAACCTGACCACCACGTACAACGACATCCGGGTCGGCTCCGTCCCGCTGAACGCCCACCACTACGAGGCCGAACGGGCCACCCTGACCGACGCCTCCGTGGTCACCCAGGTCGACGCGGACAACGGCAGCAAGGTGGGCTACATCAACTACTCCGACAGCAAGGTCGCGTTCACCCACGTCAACGTCCCCACCGCGGGGACGTACACGGTGAACGTCCGCTACGACAACGGCAGCGGCGCCACCAGCAGCCAGACCGTGAGCGTGAACGGGGGCACGGCCAGCACGGTGAGCTATCCGGCCACCGTCGACTGGAACCGCTACGGCTGGGCGCAGTTCACCGCGACCCTGAACGCCGGGTCCAACACGATCACCTTCGGGTACAACGGCAGCTACGCGGAGCTCGACGCCATCGACGTCTACCAGGCCGGGGTCGCCGCGGACGGGGAGTTCAAGCTGGTCAACCGCAACAGCGCGAAGGACCTGGAGATCACCTCCGCGCTGACCACCGAGAGCGCGCCGGCGGGCCAGTGGGGGGACACGAACAACCCCACCCAGACCTGGCGGATCAGCGCCGCCTCCGCGGGCGGCTACACGCTGACCAACCTCAACAGCGGGAAGCTGCTGACCGTGAGCGGGGCCTCCACCGCCAACGGCGCCGCGGTGGTGCAGAACGCCTCCAGCGGCTCGGCCTCCCAGCGCTGGACCCTGACGCCGACCGACTCCGGGTACGCGACCTGGACCAACGCCAACAGCAGCAAGCTGTTGGAGATCTACGCGAACTCCACGGCCGACGGTGCCATCGCCGACCAGTGGGCGTCCACCGGCTACAACTGCCAGCAGTGGCTCCTGGTCAAGGAAGGCATCCAGTAGCCGTCGCACCACCAGCAGCGTGACCAGCAGGAGCAGTCGAGGCGGCGGGCCGTGCACGGCCCGCCGCCCGGCACCCCCACGCCCCGGGGCGGCCTCCGGCGCAGTGTTACGAAGAGGCGACGGCGGGATGTCGGACAGGCCATTGACGCGACCGCCGTACCACGGGTACAACGTAAGAACCTGATCAGCCGACCACCGCCACCAGCGGACTGCGGACGGCGAACCCCGCAGGTACGGGCCGGTGCTCCGCGCTTGGAGCCGCACCACCCCCAGGACCTTCGCCGGCGCCTGCCCGCCCCCAGCTTCGCCCGCTCCACCCCCTCTGCGCCACCCATCCGCCCCACCCCACCCGCGGCACTCCCCCTGCGTGTGCCGCACCCCCCGCTCGCCCGCCCCGCCGAACTCCACGGCGGCAGCCATCAGCAGCAGTCAAGGGAGACTCTCATGTCGTCGAACAGCTCCGAGCACAGATCCGCCGCCGACCAGCCCGTGGCCGGCCCGTCCCGCCGTTCACTGCTCCGTGTGCTCGGCGCGGCCGGTGTCGGAGCCGCCGCCGTCGGCGCGCTCAGCGCCTGTGCTCCCGGCTCCTCCGCCGCCCCCAAGGCCCTGGGCTCGGTCGCTCCCTCGCAGGCCAAGGGCAGCACGACGCTCTGGTTCAAGGACGACGACATCCTGAAGGTCTTCCGCGGCGTGGTGCCCTCGTTCACCAAGAAGTACCCGGCGGTGACCGTGAACCTGGTCGGCGTCGACATCGACAAGAAGCTGGCCCCGGCGCTGATCTCCGGCGCCGGCGTGCCCGACGGCGCCTACCTCGGCGACGGCAGCGTGCTGGGCCAGGCCGAGCATCTGACCGACCTGACCTCCCTGATGGCCAAGTACCGCGCCGACACCGTGCAGTACAAGCTGGACGTGAACACCGACGGCCAGCGCCTGGTCGGCATCCCCTGGGACACCGACCCCGGCCTGCTCTACTACCGCGAGGACATCCTGTCCGCCGCGAAGGTCGACCCCACCCAGCTCACCTCCTACGACGCCCTGCTGGACGCCGCCCGGGAGATCAAGGGCCGCAACCCCAAGGCCCAGCCGATCCCGCTGGAGCAGGACCCCGACCTGGCCATGCAGTGGCTGATGATGCTGGTCAACCAGCAGCAGGGCACCGGCATGGTCGACTCCGCGGGCAAGCTCACCATCGACACCGACGCCTTCCGCACGGCGCTGACCTGGATCAAGAAGGTCGCCGACGAAGGCCTGGGGGCCCGCAGCAAGTTCGCGAGCACCGCGCAGATCGCCCAGGCCGACGGCGGCACGGTCTCCCTGGTGCCGTGGGCGATCTGGTACAACTTCCTGGTCCAGGGCACCTTCAAGAAGAGCGTGGGCCACTGGCGGGCCGCGCAGCTGCCCGCGTGGACCACCGGCGGGGCGCGCTCGGGCGTGATGGGCGGCAGCTCCTTCGTCATCCCGGCCAAGGCCGCCAACCCGGACCTGGCCTGGCTCTTCTACGAGCACGCGGTCTACAGCGCCGAGGGCTACCAGGCCGTGTTCGGCAGCAACAGCGTCTACCCCAACGGCCTGAACACCGCGCTGCCGTCGGTCAAGTCCGCGCTCAACCCGCAGAACTCGCTGTTCAAGCCACTGGCCGGGCTCGGCAACGAGAACCTGTGGGAGGTCGGCACCCAGGCCTCGCTGGCCATCCCGCCGGGCTACCGCATCCCGACCTGGTTCAACCAGGCCGACGCCTACCTGGGCGCCAACCTGCAGAAGCTGATGGACGGGAAGATGAGCGTGGACGCGGTCATCAAGCAGTCCGTGTCGGCGATCCAGACCAACCTCGTCGACCGGGCCTGACCGCCATGGCGAACCTGACCTGGAACACACGCGCGCCGCAGTCGGCGCAGCAGGATTCGCCGCCCGCCCGCCGGGTCCGGGGCCGTCGCCCCGGGTCCGGCGGGTCCCGGGCCCGGCAGGAGCGGTGGTGGGGCCTGGCCCTGATCTCGCCCTTCCTGCTGATCTTCGCCGCCTTCACCGCCTACCCGCTGGTCTACGCCCTGGAGCTGAGCTTCAGCGACTGGCACGGCGCCGGCGTGCTGCGCTGGGTGGGCTGGTCCAACTACAGCTACCTGCTGACCAACGGGGACTTCTGGGCCTCGCTGGGCAACACCGGGGTGATGTGGCTGCTGATCGTCCCAGTGCAGACCCTCGGCGCGGTCGCGGTCGCCAGCCTGCTGACCCGCTCGCGGCTGAGGTTCAAGAAGACCCTGCGCACCGTCGTCATCCTGCCCTACGTGACGCCGCTGGCGGCGATGGCGCAGGCCTTCGTGCTGCTCTTCGACGACCACTTCGGCGCGGTGGACCGGGTGCTGACCGCGCTCGGCGGCCCGAACATCGGCTGGCTGACCACGACCACCTGGGCCAAGCCCGCCATCGCGCTCTTCGTGATCTGGAAGACCAGCGGCTTCGCCCTGATCATCATGCTCGCCGCGGTCCAGGGCATCACGCCCGAGGTGTACGAGGCGGCCTCGCTGGACGGAGCCGGTCCGGTGCGGACCTTCTTCTCGGTCACGGTCCCGCTGGTGCGCCCCGCGGTCGGCTTCTTCGTGGTCATCTCGACCCTCGGCATCTCGCAGATGTTCCTGGAGCCGTTCATGATCACCCAGGGCGGCCCCTACAACTCCTCGACCACGTCGGGCATGTACCTCTACAACCACATCCGGGCCTCCGACCTGGGCACCGGCGCGGCGAACTCCTTCCTCCTGGTGGTCCTCGTCCTGCTGCTGTCCCTGGCCGCGGTCCGCGTCCTGCGCTCCAGGGAGGACTGAGCCGGTGACCTCCACCACTCTGACCGAGCGGCCGCGCGCCGCCACCGCTTCGGGGGGAGCCGGGTCCGCCTGGCAGCCCGTCCGCACCGTTGCCGGCTACGCCTGCATGGTGCTGGCCGCGATCGTCTTCCTGTACCCCATCGTCTGGATGGTGCTGTCCTCCTTCCGGCCGGGCGCGAGCATCCTCAACGACCCGCTGGGCTTCGACCCGTCCGCGGCGACGCTGCGCAACTGGACCGGCATGCTCGACAACACGCCGATCATGCACGCCCTGTACAACACCGCCCTGGTGGTGGTCGGCAAGGGCGGCCTGCTGCTGGTCCTCAGCCCGCTGGCCGGCTACGGGTTCGCCAAGTTCGACTTCCCGTTCAAGAGCGCGTTCTTCGGGCTGGTGCTGCTCACCCTGATGCTGCCGACGATGGTGCTGATCATCCCGATGCTGCTGGAGATGAGCCAGCTGAACTGGGTGAACACCTACCAGGCGCTGATCCTGCCCGGCGCGGTCGACGCCTTCAGCGTGTTCTGGATGCGGCAGACCATCAGTCAGATCCCGGACGAACTGCTGGACGCCGCGCGGATCGACGGCTGCGGGCCACTGCGCGCCTTCTGGTCGGTGATCGTCCCGGTGCTGCGGCCCAGCCTGGCCGCGCTGGCCGTGCTGTCCCTGTTCAACATCTACAACGACCTGGTCTGGCCGATCGTGGCCATCAACGACCAGCAGCACGAGACCCTCTCGGTCCTGCTGGCGGGCATGTCCTCGAACATCCAGGGCGGTCAGGCCGGCGTGAGCAGCGCCGACCTGTGGGGCCAGCTGATGGCGGCCTGCACCTTCGCGACCGTGCCGACCGTGCTGCTGTTCGTGTTCCTGCAGCGCCACTTCATCCGCGGTCTGCTCGCGGGCAGCAGCCGCTGACCGCCACCAGCCCCGACCGCGCCAGCCACCGCCCGACCGCCGAAGGAATGACCTCCACGTGACCGCACGGCAGCAAGCCCACCTCACCGTCCACCCCCTGTTCGACATTGGCGAGATCGATCCGCGCATCTTCGGCAGCTTCGTGGAGCACATGGGACGCTGCGTCTACTCGGGCGTCTTCGAGCCCGGCCACCCCACCGCCGACGCGGCCGGCTTCCGCGGCGACGTCACCGACCTGGTCCGCGAACTGGGCGTCAGCGTGGTGCGCTACCCGGGCGGCAACTTCGTCTCCGGCTACGACTGGCGCGACGGCGTCGGCCCGGTCGGCGACCGTCCGACCCGGCTGGACCTGGCCTGGCGCTCGCTGGAGCCGAACACGGTCGGTATCGACGAGTTCCTGCCCTGGGCGCGACGGAACGGCCTGGAGCCGATGATGGCCGTCAACCTCGGAACTGCCGGACCCAAGGAGGCGGCGGAGCTGGTCGAGTACTGCAACCTGGCCGGCGGCACCGCCACCGCCGCCGAGCGCGCCGCCAACGGCCATCCCGCGCCGCACGCGGTGCGGACCTGGTGCCTGGGCAACGAGATGGACGGCCCCTGGCAGATCGGCCACACCACCGCGGCCGAGTACGGCCGCCGCGCGGCCGAGGCCGGCAAGGCCATGCGCCTGGTCGACCCGGGCATCGAACTGGTCGCCTGCGGCTCCTCCTTCCGCCACATGCCGACCTTCGGCGCCTGGGAGGACACCGTCGCCGAGCTCACCCTGGACGTCGCCGACTACATGTCCATGCACGCGTACTACGACGGCACCGCCGACCGCCGCGACTACCTCGCCTCGGGGCAGCGGCTGGAACGCTTCATCACCGACGTGGTTGCCACCTGCGACGCCGTCAGCGCCAGGCTGGGCTCCCCGCGCCGGATGATGATCTCGCTGGACGAGTGGAACGTGTGGTCGTCAGCTGCCGCCTCCTCGCCCGTCGGCGAGGGCCAGGACCACGAGATCAGCCACGCCCCGCGGATCACCGAGGACCCCTACCAGGCCCTGGACGCCGTCGTCCTCGGCGACCTGATCATCGGGATCCTCAACCACGCGGACCGGGTCAAGATCGGCTGCCTCTCGCTGCTGGTCAACGTCAGCGCGCCGATCCTCACCGAGCCCGGCGGCGGGGCGAGCAGGCAGGCGATCTTCCACCCCTTCGCCGCCGCCGCGCACACCGCGCGCGGACGCGCGCTGAACGCCCGGCTCACCGCGCCGGCGTTCGCGACGCCCACCCACGGCGACGTCCCGCAGGTGGCAGCCGCCGTCACCCACGACCCGGCGACCGGCCAGGCCGCGGTGTTCGCCACCAACCGCGGCACCGAACCGGTCGAACTCACCATCGACCACAACGCGTTCGGTGCCTTCGACATCAAGTCCGCGCACACCCTGACCGCCGCCGACCTTCGCTCCCCCGGCGACCTCACCCTGGTCCCGCTGGAGCAGTTCCACCCGGGGGCCCGCAGCTCGACGCTGCTGCTGCCGCCCGAGTCCTGGACCCTCGCCGAAGCCGTCGCCCGGGCCTGAGCCGGTCCGCCCGCCCGCCGCCCACCTGCCCTGGCCCTCCGCCTGCCCGCCTGCCCGCCTGCTCCGACCTTTCAGTGAAAGGCAGTCATGCCGCACCAACGCACCGCCCCCGCCCGCTTCACCCTCGACCCCGCGTTCAGCGTCGGCACGGTCGACCCGCGCCTGTTCGGCTCCTTCGTGGAACACCTGGGGCGCTGCGTCTACACCGGCATCTACGAGCCGGGCCACCCCGCCGCCGACGAGGCGGGCCTGCGCACCGACGTGCTGGAACTGGTCCGCGAGCTGGGGGTGACCACGATCCGCTACCCCGGCGGCAACTTCGTCTCCGGCTACAAGTGGGAGGACAGCGTGGGTCCGGTGGAGTCGCGTCCGCGCCGGCTCGACCCGGCCTGGCGCGCCACCGAGACCAACGCCTTCGGACTGTCCGAGTTCATGGGCTTCCTCGGCAAGCTCGGGCCCGAGGCCGAACCCATGATGGCGGTCAACCTCGGCACCCGCGGCACCGCCGAGGCGATCGAACTGCAGGAGTACGCCAACCACCCGGCCGGCACCGCGCTGTCCGACCTGCGCGCCGCGCACGGCGACAAGAACCCGTTCGCGATCGGGCTCTGGTGCCTGGGCAACGAGATGGACGGCCCCTGGCAGATCGGCCACAAGAACGCCGAGGACTACGGCAAGCTGGCCGCCGCCACCGCCCGCGCGATGCGCATGATCGACAAGAACCTGGAACTGGTCGCCTGCGGCAGCTCCAGCCAGAGCATGCCGACCTTCGGCGCCTGGGAGGCCACCGTTCTGGAGCACACCTACGACCTGGTCGACTACATCTCCATGCACGCCTACTACGAGGAGCTCGACGGCGACCGCGACTCCTTCCTCGCCTCGGCGGTGGACATGGAGGCGTTCATCGAGAACGTGGTGGCCACCTGCGACCACGTGGGCGCCCGGCTGAAGTCGTCGAAGAAGATCAACATCTCCTTCGACGAGTGGAACATCTGGTACAACGCCCGCTTCCAGCAGGACTTCGACGAGAACCCGCCGGACTGGCCCGAGGCGCCGCGGCAGCTGGAGGACAGCTACTCGCTGACCGACGCGGTGGTCTTCGGCTCGCTGCTGATCACCCTGCTGCGCCACGCCGACCGGGTCCGGGTGGCCTGCCTGGCCCAGCTGGTCAACGTGATCGCCCCGATCATGACCGAGCCCGGCGGCCCGGCCTGGCGGCAGACCACCTTCTTCCCCTTCGCGCAGGCGTCGCGGTACGGGCGCGGACGGGTGCTGCAGGTCGAGGCGGAGAGCCCGGCGTACACCACCGCCAAGTACGGCGAGGTGCCGCTGCTGCACGCCACGGCGGTGCTGGACGAGCAGAGCGGGGAGGTGACGGTGTTCGCGGTCAACCGCAGCCGGACCCGGGCGCTGCCGCTGGAGGTCGCCCTGCACGGCACCGGCGTGTCCGAGGTGGTCGAGCACAGCGTGCTGGCGGACCAGGACCCGGACGCCCGCAACACCCTGGCCGAACCCGACCGGGTCGTCCCCCGGCCGGCCGAGGGCGCCACCGTCGACGGGGAGCTGCTCCGCTGCGAACTCCCGCCGCTCTCCTGGAGCATGATCCGGCTGGCACCGGGCCGCGGCTGACCCTGCCGGCGGGGGCGGTCCGACGTGACCGGGCCGCCCCGGCCGTTCCACCCCCGCCGTACCGACCGGTGACAACCGTTCCCACGTTGTACCCTTGGCCTCGCAGGCCTGTCAGCGGTTGTCCGGCGGCTGCCCGCCTCGATTGGATAACGTCGGGCCGGAAGCACGCTCACGCAATGCTCAGCGGCGTCAAAGTCTCAGTGGACCGACATCTGGAGGAACCCCGTGGGTGAGCCCACCTTGCACGACGTCGCGGCCCGGGCCGGAGTGTCGATCAAGACGGTCTCCAATGTGCTCCGCGGGGTGACCGGCAAGGTGTCGGCGGAGACCTCGGCCCGGGTGCTCCAGGTCATCGAGGAGATCGGCTACCGCCCCAACCTCTCGGCCCGACGACTGCGCAGCGGCCGGTCCAACGTGGTCGCCCTCGCCGTGCCCGACCTGCGCAACCCGTACTTCGCCGAGGTCGCCACCGCGATGATCAGCGCCGCCCGACAGGCCGGCTACACCCTGCTGATCGAGGAGACCGGCGGCAACGCCGGGGACGAGCTGAACGCGGCCGAGGGGCTGCGCGATCCGCTGATCGAGGGCGTCATCATGGCGCCGCTGGCCCTGGACCCGCGGCAGTTGGACCGGCGCGGCCGTACCGTCCCGCTGGTGCTGCTGGGCGAGCACGACTACGACGGCGACTGCGACCACGTCATGTTCGACAATCTGACGGCCTCTCAGCGGATGACCGCGCACCTGATCGAGCAGGGCTACCGACGGATCGCGGTGATCGGACGGCAGGACGCCCCGCCGCAGGCGGCGGCCATGGCCGCGATGCGGTTCAACGGCTACCGCAGGGCGCTGACCGAGGCGGGTCTGGCCTACGACCAGCGGCTGGCCCCGGTCATCGCCACCACCGCCTACGGCAAGGCGGCCGGCGCCGAGGCGGCCGAGCAGATCTTCGCGCGGGGGCTGAAGCCGGACGCGCTGTACTGCTTCGCCGACGTGCTCGCCATCGGCGCGCTGCGCGCCGCGCACTGCCGGGGCCTGCACGCCCCCGAGGACTTCGGCCTGGCCGGGTTCGACGGCATCGAGGAGGGCCGGTTCACCATCCCCACCCTGACGACCATCGCCCCGGACTACGCGGACATGGCCGCACTGGCGGTGAACGCGCTGATCGAGCGGATGGAGTCGACGGTCCCGATCGGCCACCGGGACATCCTCTGCCGCTACGAGCTGGAGGTGCGCGAGAGCACCCAGCCGGGACTGCGCACCGGCGCTGCGGGCGCCTCGGGCGCCGGCGCGGTCAGGGCTGGGGCGGTCGGGGCGGTCGCCGGCTGAGCGTCGGGGCCCCGGCGCAGCTGCTTGAGGCGGTCGATGTCCCTGGTGTGCAGGGCGCCCTCGATCCGGTCGGGGGCGTGGCGGTCGTCCGGGGTCTCGATGATCAGCGGGACCCCGTCGGTGGCCGGGTGGGTGAAGAGTTCGCCGAAGGGCTCCGCGCCGATGTGACCGGCGCCGATGTTGGCGTGGCGGTCCTTGCGGGCTCCGGCCACGTCCTTGGAGTCGTTGGCGTGGATCAGCCGCAGCCGACCGGGACCGGCCGCGGCGACCAGTTCGTCCAGCATCCGCGCCGTGCCACCGGGGGCGGCCAGGTCGTGGCCGGCCGCGAAGGCATGGCAGGTGTCCAGGCAGACGCCGACCCTGGGGTGGCGCTCCAGCGCGTCGACGTACTCGGCGAGGTCCGCCATCCGCGAGCACAGTGAGCTGCCCTGCCCGGCCGTGGGTTCCAGCAGCAGCCAGGGCGCGTCCTCGCCGTAGCCGTCCAGCTCGTCCAGCAGCGGCAGCATGCCGTCGTGGACCTGGCGCAGTGCCGCCGTCCGGCTGCCGCCCACCGCCGAGCCGGTGTGCACCACCACTCCCGCCGCGCCGATCGCACGGCCGCGGCTCAGCGAGTGGCGCAGCGACTCGCCGGAGCGCTCGCGGGTCGCCGCGGAGTCGGAGCCGAAGTTGATCAGGTACGGCGCGTGCACATAGGCGGAGATCCCGCGCTCGGCGCAGCCGGCGCGGAAGGCCCGGTCCTGCTCCGGGTTGCCGGTCGGGGCGGCCCAGCCGCGCGGGTTGGCGACGAAGACCTGCACGCTCTCGGCCCCCACCTTGTCGGCGTAGGCCAGGCCGGTACCGGCCAGCCCCCGGCCGGCGACCGGGACATGCGCGCCGACGGGGTTGCGCGGAGTGGAACGGATCACCGCCCGAGCATCGCACACCTGTGGAGGCATGGGATCTCCCTGCCGTCCCATGTGGTTATCCCTGTGGTTCATGCCCGAGTGTGTGTTTTATTGCCCGAAACTCTTGACGGCCCTCGCAACCGGGCGTAAAACCATTCGAAACAAGCTTCTAACGGCGGTGAAACCACATGTACGCGGAGGAGCGTCACCAGCTCATCGTGGAGCAGGCGCGGCGGGACGGCCGGGTCGACGTCACAGCCCTCGCATCGGGGCTCGACGTCGCCACCGAGACCATCCGGCGCGATCTGACCATGCTGGAGCGGCAGGGCCTGCTGCGCCGGGTCCACGGCGGGGCCATCCCGGTCGAACGGCTCGGGTTCGAGCCCGGTCTGGCCCAACGGGCGGCCGCCCTGATCGGGGAGAAGGAGCGCATCGCCAAGGCGGCGGTCGCCGAGCTTCCCGACGAGGGGTCGATCCTGCTCGACGCGGGGACCACGACCGCCCGGCTGGCCGAGCAACTGCCCGCCGACCGCGAACTCACCGTGGTCACCAACGGACTGGCCATCGCGGCCCTGCTGGCCAACCGCCCCAACATCAACCTCTTCATCGTCGGCGGCCGGGTGCGTTCGCGCACCCACGCGATGGTCGGTGAATGGACCCGGAACCCGCTCGCCGACACCTATGTCGACGTGGCCTTCATGGGCACCAACGGCATCTCCGTGCAGCGCGGGCTGACCACGCCCGACTCCGCCGAGGCCGACGTCAAGCGGCAGATGATGGCCAGCGCCCGACGCACGGTGGTGCTGGCCGACCACACCAAGTTCGCCGCCGACCACTTCGCCCGCTTCGGCCGGGTGGACGAGGTCGACGTGGTGATCACCGATTCGGGCCTGGACGCCGAGGTCGCCGACGAGCTCTCCGACGCCGGCCCCCGGGTGGTGCGCGCATGATCGTCACGCTGACCCCCAACCCCAGCCTGGACCGCACCCTTGAGGTCCCGGACCTGCACCGCGGCGCCGTGCTGCGGGCCACGGCCCGGCGCACCGACCCCGGCGGGAAGGGCGTCAACGTCTCCCGGGCGCTGGCGGCCAACGGCCGCAAGACCGTGGCGGTGCTGCCCTGCGGCGGAATCGTCGGCAGCCGGCTGGCCGAACTGCTCGCGCCCCAGGGGGTCGAGGTCCTCGCGGTGCCGGTGCTCGGCGAGATCCGGGTCAACATCAGCGTGGTCGAACCCGACGGCACGGTCACCAAGATCAACGAGCCGGGCCCGGTGCTCACCCCGCAGGAACTGGACGCGCTCGCCGAGGCCGCCGTCCGGGCCGGCCAGGGAGCCGCCTGGGTCGCGCTCAGCGGCAGCCTCCCCCCGGGGGCGCCGGACGACCTCTACGCCCGGCTGATCGGCCGGATCCGCGAGGCAGGCGGACCGCTGATCGCCGTCGACTCCAGCGGCGTACCGCTGGTCGCCGCCCTCGCCGCCGGTCCGGACCTGGTCAAACCCAACCGCGCCGAGCTGGCCGAGGCGTCGGGGCTGCCGGTCACCACCCTCGGCGAGGCCGTCGCCGCCGCGCTGGCGCTGCGCGACCGCGGTGCCCGCACCGTACTGGCCAGCCTGGGCGCCGACGGAGCGCTGCTGGTGGACGGTTCGGGCGCGGTGCACGGCCGGGCCCGGGTCGCCGAGCCCCGCAGCGCCGTGGGCGCGGGCGACGCGCTGCTCGCCGGCTACCTCTCGGCCGGCGACGGCGGTACCGGGGCCCTGGCCGAGGCCGTCGCCTGGGGCGCCGCTGCGACCTCGCTCCCCGGCAGCCGGATGCCCGGCCGCGAACACCTGGACCGGGCGGGCGTCCACCTCGACCCGGACTTCGACCCCAACCACCCGCTCACCGAACGGAACTGACGCCATGTCCGATCTGATCACCCCCGATTTCGTGGATCTCGACCTCAGGGCCGCAGATCGCCATGAGGTGGCCTTCTCCCTGGCCTCCCGGCTGGCGTCCGACGGCAGGGTCACCGACCTCGCCGGGTTCCTCGCCGACGTGCGGGCCCGCGAGGAGCAGATGCCCACCGGCATCGAGGGCGGCATCGGCATCCCCCATGCCCGCTCCGCCCATGTCACCGAACCCTCGCTGGCGTTCGGCCGCAGCACCGCCGGAGTCGACTTCGGCGCCGAGGACGGCCCCGCCGACCTGGTGTTCCTCATCGCCGCCCCGGCGGGCGGCGACACCGACCACCTCACCATCCTGGCCTCGCTGGCCCGCCGCCTGGTGCACGCCTCCTTCCGGCAGGCCCTGCGCGACGCATCCGACCCGCAGGCCGTCGTCGACCTCGTCAACAAGGAGGTGCTGGGCAGATGAGACTCGTAGCCGTCACCGCATGCCCCACCGGCATCGCCCACACCTACATGGCCGCCGAGGCCCTGGAGCAGTCGGCCAAGGACGCCGGCCACCAGATCACCGTGGAGACCCAGGGGGCGGCGGGCGCCGTCCCGCTGACGCCGGATCAGATCGCCGAGGCCGACGCCGTGATCTTCGCTGTCGACGTCGAGGTGCGCGGCCGGGACCGGTTCGCCGGCAAGCCGACCGTCGAGGTGCCGGTCAAGAAGGCCATCAGCGGCTCGGCCGAACTGCTGGCCCGCGCCGAGGAGGCCGTCCGGCAGGCCGCCCCCGCGAACGCGGCGGCTGCTCCCGGTGACGCGCCGGCCCCGGCCCCGGCGGTCCCGGCCGGCGCAGCCGCCCCGTCGGACCAGCGCTCCTCGGCCGCCCGCTTCGGCACCCATCTGCGCCAGTGGATGATGACCGGCGTCAGCTACATGATCCCGTTCGTCGCGGCGGGCGGCATCCTGATCGCGCTGGCCTTCATGTTCGGCGGCGCCGAGGTCGCCATGAAGGTCAACGGCGGCGTGTTCCAGGGCCACACCTACCCGGGCGTGACCGACCTGTCCAAGCTCATCGACCAGGCCGGGTACGCCGGGGTGCTGTTCAAGATCGGCTCCACCGCGTTCTCCATGCTGGTGCCCGTCCTGGCCGGCTTCATCGCCTACGCCATGGCGGACCGTCAGGGCCTGGTGCCCGGAATCGTCTCCGGGCTGCTGGCCTCGGCGATCGGCGCCGGCTTCCTCGGCGGCCTGGTCGGCGGCCTGCTGGCCGGTGCCCTGGTGCTGGCACTGACCAGGTACAAGCCGCCGCGTGCGATCGCCGGCATCATGCCGGTGGTGGTCATCCCACTGGTCTCGACCCTGATCATGGGCGTGCTGATGCTGGTGGTCATCGGCGAGCCGATCGCGGCGGCGCAGCGGGGGCTCACCGACTGGCTCGGCGGGCTCTCCGGCACCAACGCGATCCTGCTGGGCGCGCTGCTGGGGCTGATGATGGCCTTCGACCTCGGCGGCCCGGTCAACAAGGTCGCCTACACCTTCGGTGTCGGCAGCCTCGCCAGCGGCGACCTCAAGGTCATGGCCGCCGTGATGGCGGCCGGTATGGTGCCGCCGATCGCGATGGCACTGTCCACCGTGGTGCGACCGAAGCTGTTCGGCGAAAGCGAGCGCAAGGCCGGAGAGGCGGCCTGGCTGCTCGGCGCCTCGTTCATCACCGAGGGCGCGATCCCCTTCGCCGCGGCCGACCCGCTGCGGGTGCTCCCCTCGCTGATGGCGGGCAGCACCACCACCGGCGCCCTGTCCATGGCCTTCGGCGCCACCTCGCGGGCCCCGCACGGCGGGCTCTGGGTGATCGGCCTGATCGGCCGGCCCGGGCTCTACCTGCTGGCCATCGCAGCGGGTGTGCTGGTGGGTGCGGCCTGCGTCATCGGGGCCAAGCAGATCGGCCGGGCCGAGGTCGCCGGCGGGGCCGAGGGTGCGGCTGGCGCTGCGGCCGCGGACGGAGCTGGAGCCGGTACCGGAGCCACCGCCGACAAGCCGGCCGTCAACCACGAGGCACTGGTCGGCTGATCCGGGCACCCATCCTGCCCCGATCCGCCTCCGATCCGCCCGGCCCCGCGCGCTCCCCCGGCTCGCGGGGCCGAGCATCCGCCCTGACCGACCATCAGCTCCCCACCTGCGATACCACCCGCAGCCCCACCCGTCCCCGGATCTGTCCCTGGAGGGATTCCCATGCCCCAGCGCTCGGTCGCCGTAGGTTCCAGCAGCGGCCTGCACGCCCGCCCCGCCTCCCTGTTCGTCCAGGCCGCCGCCCGGCAGCCGGTGCGGATCAGCGTCGCCCGGGAGGGCGGCACCGCGGTCGACGCGCGCAGCCTGCTCTCGGTGCTCGCCCTCGGTGCGCGCCACGGCGACACCGTGGTGCTCTCCGCCGAGGACGAGGGCCCGCAGGCCGAGCAGGCGCTGGAGGAACTCGCCACCCTGGTCGCCCGTGACTTCGACGCACCGGAGCAGTCGTGACCACGGTGCTGACCGGCATAGCCGTCGGCATCGGCAGTGTCACCGGACCGGTGGCGCGGATGGCGCCGGTGCCGCCGCTGCCCGAACCCCGCACCGTGGTCGACACCGCCGCCGAGGCCGGGGCCACCCTCGCTGCGCTGCGGGACGTCGTCACCGACCTGGAGTCCCGCGCGGCGACGGCCGGAGCCGCCGCGGCCGAGGTCCTCGCGGCGCAGGGCATGATGGCGGCCGACCCGGTACTCGCCGAGCGGGTGGCCGAGTTGATCCGCGGCGGCCGGGACGGCGCGCACGCCCTGGACGCCGCCTTCGGCGAGTTCCGCGCCGCGCTGGAAGCTGCGGGCGGGTACTTCGCCGAACGCGCCGCCGATCTGGACGACCTGCGCAACCGAGCCGTCGCCCGGCTGCTGGGGCTGCCGATGCCGGGACTGCCCGCCCCCGGCCATCCGTTCGTGCTGGTCGCCGAAGACCTCGCACCCGCCGACACCGCGCTGCTCGACCCGGCCCAGGTCCTGGCGCTGGTCACCGAGCGCGGCGGACCGACCAGCCACACCGCCATCCTGGCCAAGGCCCTGGGACTGCCTGCCGTCGTCGGCTGCGGTGACGCGAACACCCTCACCGAAGGGCGTCCGGTCCTGGTCGACGCCGCCGCCGGCACGGTCCGACTCGACCCGGCCCCCGAGGCGGTGGCCTCCGCCGCCGCCCGCGAGCAGCGACGCCGGGAGCGCGCCGGACGCGTCCACGGCCCCGGGCGCACCGCCGACGGCCACCCGGTGAAGCTCCTCGCCAACCTCGGTGCGCTGCAGGAGCTTTCCAGCGCCGCAGCGGCCGACTGCGAGGGCGTGGGCCTGTTCCGCACCGAATTCCTCTATCTGGACCGGGCCGAGGCGCCGGGCCTGGAGGAGCAGACGGCCGCCTACCGTCAGGTCTTCGACGCCTTCGCGGGTCGGCGCGTGGTGGTCCGCACCCTGGACGCGGGGGCCGACAAGCCGCTGCCCTTCGTGAACGCGGGCGATGAGCAGAACCCGGCCCTCGGCATCCGGGGGCTCCGCACGGCGGCCCGCGACCCGGAACTGATCGACACTCAACTCGCGGCTGTGGCAGCGGCAGCGGCCGCCTCCGGTGCCGAGGTCTGGGTGATGGCGCCGATGGTGTCGGTGCCGCGCGAGGCGGCGGACTTCGCGGCGCGGGTCCGCGCCCACGGCCTTCCGGTCGCCGGAGCCATGGTGGAGGTTCCCGCCGCCGCACTGCGCGCCGGCGCCATGGCCGACGCCTGCGACTTCCTCAGCATCGGCACCAACGATCTGGCCCAGTACACCTTCGCTGCCGACCGCACCCTCGGTTCCCTCGCCGCGCTGCTCGACCCCTGGCAGCCCGCGCTGCTGGACCTGGTGCGGATGACGGCAGAGGAGGGCGGACGCCGTGGCCGCCCGGTGGGCGTCTGCGGCGAGGCGGCCGCGGACCCGCTGCTGGCCCTGGTGCTGGTGGGGCTGGGGGTGACCAGCCTGTCGGCGGCCCCGTCCTGTCTGGGCGAGGTGCGCGCCACCCTGTCGGAGCACACCCTGGAGGACTGCCGGGCCCTGGCGGCCCTCGCCCTCGCCGCCGGGGACGCGCAGTCGGCCCGTGCGGCCGTGCTGGACCGCACCGGCTGATCACCAGCCGGGCACCGTACTCCGCCTGGTCCCGGCATCGGCGCGGTCGGTACGGTCATGGTCGGAACCGACGCTCGCAGCCTGCCGGACCAGGACCTCGGTGAGCTCGTCCGGAGCCGAGAAGAAGGGCGAGTGGTCGCAGTCCAGCGCGACCTGCTCCTCGGCCCGCTCGGCGCAGGCGCGCTGCGCCTCCACGCGGACGGTGCGGTCCCGCAGGCACACCACGTACAGGCTGGGGACGGTGCACCAGGCCGGGTCGGCGAGCGGCTGCTCGGGCACCCGGCTCCACATCGGCCGCCAGCGCCGGGCCGCCGACTCCGCCAGGGCGGGCGGCGACCCTGAGTACAGCACCTCCCGGGCGGCCGCGGTCAGGGTGACGGCCCCGTCCGCGCGCACGGACCAGCTCTCGCGGAAGCCCGGGTGGTTCCACTCGGGGGTGAGGGCGGCCGGCGACCGGCCGGGCAGCGGCATCCTGGCTGCCACGAAGACCAGCCGGTCGGCGGCATGGCCGCCGGCGGACACCGGCAGGCCGCCGTAGCTGTGCGCGACCAGCACGACCGGGCCGTGCACCCGCGCGTCAGCGACCGCGTCCCGTACCGCCCGGGTGTCGGCGTCGTAGGAGTCGAGCGGCAGGTCGACGGTGCGAGCGCGCACCCCGGCTCGGTCCAGCCGCTCCAGCACCGGGGTCCAGCACCATCCGTCGTGGTTGGCGCCGTGCACCAGTACCACCGTCGGCGTCGGCGACCTGTGCACGATGTCCTCCCTGTCCCTGTCCCTGTCTCTCCCGCTCCCCGTCCCCCGCCCGCGGGTTCAGCGCCAGTTGTTGTTGCTGTGGTGGTCGCCCTCGATCCAGGACTTCAGCTCGGCCCTGGCCGACGCCCGTCGGGCCTCGGCCGAGTCCTCGACACCGGGCGCGTCCAGGGTGAACTCCAGCAGCAGACCGTTGGGGTCCTCCGTGTAGAGCGAGCGGCAGTAGCCGTGCTCGAGCACATAGGTCTGCTCCGGCTTCCAGTCGGCGGCCTTCAGCCGGGCGGCTATCGCGTCCTGGGTCTCCTCGCTGACCTTCAACGCTATGTGCTGGAACGGGGAGTGCGGCATCTCCGGACCGAACTGCTCCTGGTCCGCCGGGTCGACGAACTGGAAGAAGGCGAGCGCACCGCCGTCACCGAGCCCGTAGAAGGTGTGGCAGTAGGTGCGCACCGCGCCGAAGAGCTCGTCGCTCTCCTTCCACGTCGCTGTCAGCGGCAGGCCGATGACCTCCTCGTAGAACGCACGGGTCGCCTCCTGGTCCTTGGTGACATAGGCGGTGTGGTGCAGACGCGAGGGGAGGGCGGCCTGCTCGGGCGAGGCCTGCCGGCTGCTGTCGAGGGTCTCGGTCATGATTCGCTCCTCGGTGGTGTCAGTACGTTTCCGAGAAGTGAACACCAGGGCACGGGGCCACCTCTCGGGCTGCGCGGCCAAGCCGGACACCCGGGTTTGGCCCGGTGGACCAGTCTGCGGCTGATCACCGCCGGCGCGGGGTGGCGGGCTCCTCGCGCAACACGGCCGAGCCTACGACATGAGCCACCGTCAGGGCGGCCTGCACTTCCAGATGACGATCAGCAACGCCGTGCCCGAGCAACTGCTCCGCCCGCTTGACCCGGTAGGTGACGGTGTTGCGGGCGACGTGCATCCGCGCGGCGGCCTTCAGCAGGCTGCGTTCCGCCTGCAGATAGTGGCGCAGCGTCTCGCGCAGTTCCTCGGCGTGCGGGGTGTCGTCCGCCAGCGGCCCCAACTCGCGCTGAACGAAGCGCCGGGCCCGGTCGAGGTCGCCGGTGAGCAGGGACGCCAGCTCGACGTCGCGGTAGTGCGTGACGCCGGACCGGGGCCGGCTGCTCAGCCGGGCGGTCCGTTCGGCGAGGACGGCCTCCTCATGGCTCCGGCGGAAGCCGTCGAGTCCGCTCGCCGGCGATCCGCAGGCCATCTGCACGGAGGGGTGCCCTTCGGGATCCGCTGCGGCGTCCGCCACGGGATCCTCCGCGGGGCTCGCTGCGGGGTTCGCTGCGGTGTTCCCCTGGGCGGTACGGGCTCCCCATGCCCACAGTCCGGTGCGCCCGATCGGCACCACCAGGGTCGTGACACAGCGCCGGGCTCTCAGGAACTCCACAGCAGCCCGCTGGAGTTCGGAGGCCTCGGCACCCGTGGCGGGATGGCACCAGGCGGTCAGGGCGAGGTGCTCGCGCCGCAGGTCGTAGTCGAGGGTCCGGCTCGCGGTTCCGATGTCGACCGGGGACTCCTCCAGGATCGAGCGGACCGTCTCCTCCCGCGCCGCCGCACTGCTGGTGACCCAGCGGTCGCGCTCGGCCAGGTACTCCTCGGCCATGCCGGAGGAGAAGCCGTCGATGAACTCGAACAGGGTCTCCGAGACGCGCTTCATCTGCGCCGACCGGTCGGCCTCGGCCACGGTCGCCTCGCAGGCTGCCATGAAGGCCCGGGCCATGGCGGCATGGCCGAGGTGGATCCCTCGCAGCACCTTGTCCAACGGCACTCCGCGCCGGACGAAATCGCGGTCGCCCAGCAGGGCCTCGTCGGTGAGCGGGCTGGTGGCGCCGTCGGCGACCAGGGTCACCAGCGCGCGCAGGGCCACTGACTCGGTGCCCATCCGCAGTGTCTCGAACGGTCCTTCCCCACCGCCCAGTTCGGGGACGGCGGCGATCACCGCCGTCGCCATGTCATGACCGACCTCGACCGCCCAGGCGACTGCGCCGGGGCCGACCGCAGCGGTCGCCTCGGCGAGGACGGCGGCCCCGCTGGCCGGGCCGAGCCCCGCTCCGGCCCGGGTAGGGCGAAGGCTGCGGGGCCAGCCGCGGGCCGCATCGAGCCCGTCGTCGGATCCGTTCACTGCTCCCACCTCGATCCCCTGACGCTCAGCCCGGGAACGGGACGGCCGCGGTGCTCACGCGGTCTCCGTGCTCTCTGAGCCCTCTGAGCCCTCTGAGCCCTCTGAGCCCTCAGGGGAAACGTAACGGGCATTGCGGTCCACGGCCATGTAGACGTCGTTGGCGATGGGCCGGCGCAGCTCCTCGGCGAGGTGCCCGAGCAGGCCGGCGGCGCGGGCCAGCAGGGCGAAGCCGCGCAGCAGCTCCACCGGCAGGCCGAGGTCGGCGAGCGCCGCCCCGCAGACGCCCGCCCCGTTCAGCGGCAGCCGGCGGCCCAGGACCTCCGGGTGGACCCGGCCGACTGCCTCGAACAGGCGCAGGTGCGGGCCGCGCAGCCGCTCCTCCTCGGCGATGGCGATGATGACCGGCGTACGCGGGTCCTGCTCCTTGTGGACGGGATGGCCCAGGCCCGGGACGATCCGGCGTTCCGCGCGGTAACGGCCGACGGCCCGGCGGGCCAGCTCGTCGAACTCCTCGTCGGTCCGGGGAGCCTGCTCGGCGGCGGCCAGTACCTCGGCGAGGAAGCGTCCGGTGTCCTCGGTGACGCCGAGAAAGCGGGAGCCTCCCCCCAGCAGGCCGGCCGCGAGCGCTCCCTGGATCGCGTCGGGAGCACTGAGAAAGGTGAGCCTGGCGGCGATGGCGGTCGGGGTGAACCCGTGGTCGGCGAGGGCGACCAGCACGGACTCGAAGACCCGGGTCTCCCCGGGCGTCGGGCGGCGCAGGGTCGCCAGCCAGAAGGCGAGCTCGCCGAAGCCGACCCTGCCCAGCAGGTCCTGGGAGAGGTCCTGGCCGAGCAGCCGGATCGTGGTCGGGTCGGAGGTTCCGAGCGAGGTCGGGAAGTCCAGCGCGGAGCTTCCGGGGACGGGGAGGGAGGCGGTCATCGGTCGGCTCCTTGTGCCTGCTGCGGGTCGGGCGTGGGGGCTGGGGTGGCGGCGGGGTAGTTCCGGGGGTGACTGTGGGTGTCCGGCTGCGGCACGGCCAGCCACGCCTTGATCTCGTCGGTGTGCTCGCCGAGGGCCGGCGCCGGCAGCAGGTGCTGCGGCGGGGTCTCCGAGAAGGTGATCGGGTTGCGGATCACCGGAACGGCTCCGTCGCCCTCCCCGACCGTCACCACCGGGTGCAGGCCGAGGTCGCGGGCGAGCTCGACGCCTCCCGCGACCGTGTTGATGGGACCGCAGGCCACCCCGGCCTGCGAGAGCAGCCGGAACCACTCGTCCGCGGGCTTCAGCGCCAGGCGGTCGACCAGCAGCGGGCGCAGCAGCTCCCGGTTGGCGGTGCGGTCCTCGGTGCGACGGAAGCGGTCGTCGTCGGCCAGCTCCGGGACGCCGAGCGCGCCGCAGAGCTTGCGGAACTGGCCGTCGTTCCCGGCGGTGACGATGAGGTCCTTGTCCGCGGTGGGCAGCGGCTCGTACGGGAACAGGCTCGGGTGGGCGTTGCCCATCCGGCTCGGCACCACGCCGCCCGCGACATAGGCGGAGGTGTGGTTGACCAGCGCGGACAGGGCCGAGGAGAGCAGGTTCACCTCGATCTGCTGCCCCTGACCGGTGGCGGTGCGGTGGTGCACGGCGGCGAGGATGCCGATCGTGGCGTGCAACCCGGTCATCACGTCGAAGACCGAGATCCCGGCCCGGTAGCCGGGACCCTCGGGGTCCCCGGTCAGGCTCATCAGGCCGGAGACCGCCTGGACGATGAGGTCGTAGCCGGGCAGGCCGGCTCCCCCGCTGGTACCGAACCCGCTGATCGAGCAGTAGACGACGGACTCGTTGCGGCTCCGGACGGTGTCGTAGTCGAGACCGAAGCGCAGCAGGCCACCGGGCTTGAAGTTCTCTATGACCACGTCCGCACGGGCCGCGAGCTCCTGCGCGGCGGCCAGGTCGTCGGAGTCCTTGAAGTCCAGCACGACCGAGCGCTTGTTGCGGTTGACGGCCAGGTAGTACGTCGACACGTCCTCCCGCACCGGCGGCTTCCAGCTGCGGGTGTCGTCCCCGCCGGGGCCCTCCACCTTGATCACGGTGGCCCCCAGGTCCGCCAGCAGCATCGTGCTGTACGGGCCTGCCAGGACTCGGGAGAAGTCCGCTATCAGCAGCCCCTCCAGCGGTCGCGCCGCTCCGGTCGGTGGCTGGGCGCTCTGCTGCCGGCCGCTCGCCTGCTGCGGGTGGGTGGACATGGTCGCTTCCTCTCCTTGCCGAGCGATGTCCGCAGAACGGACACTCGTCCGCTTGATCCTGCGCGCTGTCCCCAGTGACTGTCAAGGCGCTCCCCACCCCTGGCGACCGTGGTAAATCCGCCGCCCTCCCCGGCCCGACGGTCCTGATGGATGGATGTCCGCCTCGCGGACAACGGCGGCTATCCTGCACAGGAGGGCAGCGGAGAACGATCGTGAGGAGGTCCGTGATGCCACGTGAGGGAACAGGTCCCGACTTCATCGAGGCACTGGCACGCGGCCTGGAGGTGATCGCGGCGTTCCGGCCGCACCGTCCCGCGATGACGCTCGCCGAAGTGTCCACCGCCACCGGGCTGGCCCGTCCCACCGCCCGGCGGATCCTGCTCACCCTGGAGGAGCTCGGGTACGTGCGGGCGGCCGAGCGCGGCTACTCGCTGACCCCCCGGGTCCTCGAACTCGGCATGGCGTACGTGCACTCGATGGGACTGTGGGAGGTGGCCCGGCCGCACCTGGAGCGGCTCGTGGCCCGTACCGACGAGTCCTGCTCGATCGCCCAGCTCGACGGCTCGGACATCGTCTATGTGGCCCGGGTGTCGGTCCCGAAGATCGTGTCACTGGCGGTGCAGATCGGCACCCGCTTCCCGGCGCTCGCCACCTCACTGGGAAAGGTGCAGCTCGCAGCACTGCCACCGGACGAGCTGGACGCGGTATTGGCGGAGCCGACCCGCTCCGGCCTGGTTCCCCGCTGGCAGCCCGACCGGACCGAACGCGACGCCGAGCTGAGGGACGTGCGGGCCCGCGGCTGGGCGCTGACGGACGAGCAACTCACCCTCGGCATCCGGTCGGTGGCGGCTCCGCTGCGGGACGGATCGGGGCGGGTCATCGCCGGGATCAACGTCAACTGCCACTCGGCGGAGACGACAGTGGAGCGCCTGCTGGAGCACCATCTGCCGCTGCTGCTGCAGGCCGCGGGCGATATCAGCGCCGACTTCGCCCGACTCCAGGACGTACCGCACACCAGCGCCACCGCCGGAACCCGCTGAGCCGGGTGCCGGGTGCCGGACATCGGACGCCGAACCTCGGGCGGACACTCGTCCGCGATGCGGACAGCAGGCATCTCTCTCAGTCGCCGGGGCGCATGATCAGGCAGCTGCTGGTCGCCGTCGCGCAGACCTTGCCCGCCGCGTCCAGCAGTCGCGCCTCGGCCAGCGCGGTACGGCGGCCGAGGTGGACCACCGAGCCCACCGCGGTGATCGTGCCGGTGGCGACGGAGACCGGGCGCAGGAACTTCACCGAGAGGTCGAGGCTGGTGTAGAAGACGCCGACCGGAAGCCGGGTGTGCACGGCACAGCCGCAGGCCGAGTCCAGCAGGGTGGCGAACACCCCACCGTGCACCGAGCCGATCGGGTTGTAGTGGAACTCCTTGGGCGTGAGCCGGAACTCGACACGCCCCTCCTCGAAGGAGACGCCGTCGAAGTCCAGGGTGTTCAGGATCGGCGGGGGCGGGACCAGACCCTTCGCCATCGCCTCGAAGAACTCCATCCCGCTGAGACCGGCCGCGATCCCGGCCGTCTCCATCGGATCGGACCAGCTGTACGCGCGCTCGCGGACCGTCTGCGACGTCTGTGCCTGCTCGGTACCGGTGTCGGTCATCGTCGTGGCCCCTCGTTCGTCCGCTCGGCGTTCGGGCTACGCCCCGTTCGGGCTGCACGCCCACGCTAGGCCAGCTGAGTTCTCTTTAGCAACTCAGCTCGGTAGAATGCCGCTATGAGCAACAGCACAGGGTGGGCCATCCCGGAGTACAGCGCCTTCGACAGCGAGACCTGCTCGATCGCGCGCACCCTGGCGCTGGTCGGCGACCGCTGGACGCTGCTGGTACTGCGCGACCTGGCGAACGGCGTCAACCGCTTCGACGACCTGACCACACACCTCGGCATCGCCCGCAATGTGCTCTCCAAGCGGCTCGCGGCGCTGGTCGATGCGGAGTTGGCGGTCCGCACCGGCTACCGGACCGAGGGCTCCCGCGAGCGGTACGAGTACCGACTCAGCCGCGCGGGGCGCGAGTTGATGCCGATCCTGCTCGCCTTCATGGGCTGGGGCGACCGCCACCTCGCCGGCCCGCAGGGCCCCCCGGCCCTCCCGGTCCACGCCGACTGCGGCGCCCCGGTACGGGTGGCGGTGACCTGCGAAGCAGGACACGACCTCGGCGAGCGCCCCCGGGTACGGGTACAGCCCGGCCCGGGCAGCCGCCGACGCGAGGGGTGACCGGTCGGGGGCCGAAGAAACGTCCCTCCCGGCTGCACAGCCCGGGTTTTGGGGTCACTGACCCTACGTTGGGGCCACTGGCCCGACATACACTGACCGTTATGTCTTATATGTCCGATATAAGGGTGGCGCCGACCTGACGGTGCGACACCTCGGGTGCGGCAGACCGCCCCAGCCCGAGTTGGGACAGATGGGGCTGGTGTGACAGGTGATGCGTCGCCGTCGCCCGAATGGTTCACGCCGGTGGCGCTATCGGGTGACGATCGCAGGCTGGTCATGGGAGGCCGCGCAACCGCGGGCTCCGGGCCAGGCGGTTGGTTAGCCCCAACTGCCAAGCGGGGCAGAGGACTCCGCCAGGCGAACGATCAGGTGACCAGCCCTGACTTCCCGTCAACCGTTCCAGCCGCCCCGTGCGGCCCATCCCGACCAGCAGCACCATCCACATCAGGAGGCACCTGTGGCACGCGCCATTTCCGCCAACGCCATCGCCAGCGCCAACGCTCAGGCGAACGCCGGCACCCAGGCGAACGCCGACGAAGAAGACTACGAACTCCATGCCCAAGGCGGTCCCGACGCGGCCCAGGCTCCCCGCAGCGATGCCGGACGGCTGCTGCGCACCGTCGCGCTGCAGCGACCGGTCCCGGAGCTGCTGCAGCTGGTGACGCTGCTCAGCGCGGCGAACCAGCGCGTCCACGCCCAGGAGATCCTCACCACCGCGGCGACGTTGCGGCCGGTGGTGGATGTCGCCGCCATGGTCCCGCTGCTGATGGGACCCCAGGCGGCCAGCACGCTGAACGCCGTGGCCCAGCGGCCGGTGGAGGAGCTCGCCGAGCTGGTCGAGCACCTGGACACGTCCACACCGGTTCCCCCGGCTCCCCCGGAGCCCGACCAACCCGGCCGCTGGAAGCTGCTCCGCTGAGGCACGGGCACAGCCGGCGAGGGCCCCGCGGTCTCGCAGGGGCCCTCGCCGGCGGCATGCCGGGCCTCCCTCAGGAGGTGTACGTGGTGGTGCAGACCGTCCCGTTGAGGCTGATCGCCGTGGGCGGGCCGTAGGCGCCGGTGTTGCTGCCGACGAAGCCGACGGTGGTGGAGTTGCCGGAGTACGGGGCCAGTTGGGCGTTGCTGTCCAGGCTGGTGACCCGGACGCTCGTTCCGGTCGACGTCCAGTTGCCGTTCCAGCCCGAGCTGACGCTCTCCCCGGCGTCCGGGAAGCTGAAGTTCAGCGTCCAACCGTCGATCGCGGCCGGGCCGGTGTCGGTGACGGTGATGTTGGCGACCCAGCCGCTGCCCCAGCCGTCGGAGAACTGGTACGACGCGGCGCAGGTGCTGCTGCTGGGCGTGCCGGTGGTGAAGGTCAGCGGCGCCGAGGGCTGGGAGAGATGCCCCGCCTGGTCCGTGGCCAGCACGTTCACCGTGTAGGAGGTCCCCGGCACCAGGTTGTGCAGGGTCGCTCCGGTCGAGGTGGACTCGGCCAGCAGCTCGCTGACGGTGCCGACCTGCCGGTACACCCCGTAGCGGGTCACCGCGCCGCCGCTGGAGGCGGGCCAGTTGACGGTCGCCGAGGTGTCGGTGACGGCGCTGACCGTGGGAGCCCCCGGCGCGGTGAGCGCGGTGGCGTTCTGGCCGGACGGCGTCAGCACGACCGTCTCGATCGAGTACGGCGGCAGCGTCTGCGTCGAACTGCTGCCCTGCGCCGCGCTGGTGATCGCGGTTCCCTCGTCGGCGTAGCTGTAGACGGTGGGCGTGGCCGTGCTCGGGCTGTAGCCGGTGTAGTGCAGGTTCACCGTGTAGGTGTGGTCCGGGTCCTTGTTGACCAGGTCCACGGCGAGGTCGCCGTTGGCCTGCCGGACCGCGTGCGCGGCCACCAGTTGCTGGTCGGTGCTGGCCCGGACCAGGGTGTCGCCCGGGCGGCCCACCTTGCTCAGCATGCTGAGCGCGAAGTAGGTCGGGAACGGCGTGTTCATCGCCGGTTCGCAGGTCGTGCCGACGCAGCCGCCGCTGGACAGGATCCCGTAGTCGCCGTAGTCCGTCGCCCCGTCCGGTGCGGTGCCGACGGCGGTGGCGCCGTTGTGGGTGTCCCACCAGTCCGCGGTGAAGACGCCGTCCTCCAGCGCGGTGAAGTAGGCGTCGGCCCCGAACAGCGCGTCCGGCTGGGTGTCCTCGTACTGGTTGGAGTTGATCTCGGTGAGCGCCACCTGGAGGTTGGCCGCGTTGGCGCCGGCGTACTGGTCGATCTCCTGCCGCAGCTGCGCCAACTCGCCGGTCAGCTGGGCCGGTTCGGCGAGCATGGTGGCGGCGCCCTGCCCGCCGGGGTACCAGTGCACGATGACGAAGTCGACCGCGCTGCCGGCGATGGAGAGCACGGTGCGGTTCCAGTCGGCGGCGTCGCCCGCGGCCAGCACCCCGTCCGGCCAGTTGCCGGGCAGCGTGAGCACGGCGCCGATCTTGATGCTGGGGTCGACGGCCTTCATCGCCGAGGCGTACTGGACCACGTTGTCCGCGTAGGCGGTCGGGCTCTTGTCGGTGTGGGTGTCGGTCTCCCAGCCGCTGCCGTAGTAGCCGTTGCCGTAGATCTCGTTGCCGATCTCCCAGTACTTGGCGCCGTAGCCCTTGGTGATGTTCGCGTAGCGGACCCAGTCGGCCGCCTCCTGGGGTGTCCCGGAGCCGTAGTCGGCGATCAGCATCGGCTGGGCGCCGATCGTCTTCACCGTGCCCATGAACGCGTCGAAGTCCGTGCCCGGCGCGACGTAGCCGCCGGGGGCGGTGTTGGTCTGCCAGTGGTAGATGTCGCCGTAGGAGCCGCCGGGGTAGCGCAGCACGCCGACCCCGGCCTGACCCAGCAGCCCGGCCACCGCCGGGGTGTTCATCTGGGCGTCCCATACCGCGCTGTTGAGGCCGTAGGCGGTGGCCGGGATGGTGCCCAGCCCCTCCTGGGCGTTGACGGTGACGTCGACGGCGGGCCCGGAGGCCTCGGCGTGGGCGCTGGGCGCGGTCGCGGCGAACGCCGCGGCCAGGGCCGCTGCGCAGGCCGCTGCGGCGCGTCCCAGCCGCGAGCGGGCCGATCGGTTTGCAACTCTCATGCGGTCCGGTCTCCCCCTTTGGAGTCGGTGCGCCGGGCGCACCGCGGATGCCACGGGCTCCGCATCGTGACAGCTGCCGGTAAGTGTCGTCAAAGGGTTGTGAAACTTACATGGCCGCCGCCCCGGCAATCTGACGTATCACCAGTTCAGGGGTGGCGAACGTGCCCGCCGGTCGCTGCGCGCGGACAATGGACCGGAAGGTCACCGGACCATCGACCGTCCGCCGAACGAACCGAACGAACCGAACGAAGGAGCACGCGATGGCGACCGCCCTCCGCCTCGCCCAGAACGAGGAGGCCGACGCGCTGCTCAGCCGCAGCCCGCTGGCCGCGCTGATCGGCATGCTGCTGGACCAGCACATTTGATTACGAGGTGATCAATGTTACTATGAGTAACAGGAGATCACCGAGTGCAATAATCGAACATCCTTGCCGACGCCCGCCGTGGCGACCTGACCGGCCTTCACTTCGCCGGACTGGTTCGATTGTCCTTCGAGATCCACCCCGACCGTGAGCGCCCCGAAGTCCCTTTCAGCGGGACGGACATCAATAACCGGGAAGAGCAAGAGAAGCTCTGTCGCGAGTATGTCGAACAGCGCGGCGGAGTCTACGTCGGCACCTACGACGAACCTGACACCTCGGCCTGGAAGAAGAAGCGAGTCAGGCAACCTGACGGTAGCCACGCCTACCGCGTGGTGCGCCCGGTCTTCGAGGGGATGCTCAAGGATCTGAAGAACGGTCAGACCCCGGCCACGTACTTCACGCCGGTAGACGGCCTCTCCGCCACGACTGAGATCGACGGCTCCATCGTCTATGACATTGACCGGTTGACCCGAGACAACCGGCATCTCGAAGACGCCATCGAGACGGTTGAACACTTCCATCGCCCGATCATCGACATCACGGGCACGCTCGACCTTCTGACCGAGAACGGCCGCGACATGGCCCGTGTCATGGTGACCATGGCGGGCAAGCAGTCCAGCGCGACTTCTCGCCGCGTCCGCAATATCCATCGCGCAATGGCCCGCGAAGGCATCCCTGTCAGTGGTAGTCGCCCCTTCGGGTGGATGGCAGACAAGCGCACCGCCGACCCAGAAGAAGCCAAGTACATCCGCGACGCAGCCTGCAGCCTACTCGACGGCGTTCCGGCCTACCGACTGCTGAAGCAGTGGGAAGAGCAGAACGTGCGCACTCCCAAAGGCAACTACTGGGTGCGGGCGACCTTCATCCACATGATGATCTCGCCGCGCCTCGTGGGCTGGCGGGTCTACGGTGGACCAGCGGTGCCACTCCCCGAGCGCTACTACCGCGACGCCGAGGGCAACCCAGTCAAGGGCCAATACGACAGCATCTTGGACGAGAGGACCTGGCGCAACGTCGTGAACCTCTTGGCCGGCCCGGACCGTCCGGGAGCTAGCCGCTATGTCGGCAACCTCAAGTACCTCTGCTCGGGCCATCTTCGGTGCGGCAACTGCGGCAGCAGGCTGCGCGGCAACGCCAAGCCCAAGGGAGCGCACGAGTACGTCTGTGATACCTGCCATAAAGTGACCGGCGCCGGGAAAGCCATTGACAAGCTCATTACGGAGCTGGTGCTTGCCCGGCTAGCGCAACAGGAAGTCATTATCGAGGCTGCACCATGGCCCAACGAAGATGAACTCAAAGCACACGAGGCCACCAAGGCGAGTTTACTCGACCAGTTCAAGGAGAACCCAGACATGGGTTCCTACATCTGGCCGGAAGTACGCAAGGTCGAGCAGACCATTGCCCAGCTCTCCAAGGAACGTCGTTCTTACCTGCGTAAGACCGCACGGCCAAGCGAATTGGACATCGTGGAGCGCTGGCCGAGCTTGGAGCTGGAACAGCAACGCGACATCCTCGACGAGAACTTCGAGGCGATCATCCTGAATCCGGCCACCAAGCGGGGGCCGAAGTTCGACTCATCTAGGCTCCAGGTGGTTTACCGCTGATAATCTCGGCGATCCGCTTGAGCTGAGTGGGTTGGAGTGCAGGCGCTACGGCGAGCTGTGCTTCAACCCACTTCTTCGCCTCTGCTTCATCGAGCTGCGGATTGTAACGAGCGCATGACTGATGCACTAGACCGCGCTGTCGTTACGCAATTCTTAAAGCATCAACGAGCGCAGGAAGAACCTGCTTGGGAAGTCGATGCAGAGAACTTCGATCCCGAGGACACGAGGATGTTCCACGAAGCAATGGATCTGAAACATAGGTCTCAGGGGCGTCATCGTAGAAGCGCTTGAACAGTCTTTTGGAGGGCTTACCGAGCCCAGTACTCGTGGCACTTGGCTACCTGGCGCCACCAGAACTCTTCGCGAGCCATGGCGTTCGATCCCGTGCTGAGGCCGAGCTGCTCGGCCGCCTGGTAGAAGCCCGGCCCAGGTCCACTCTTGTCCTTGTAGACAACGAGCGAGCTAAGAAGCGGGAGACCCTCGGCACGGCACTGCCCCCCGATCTCACCGAGCATGGCCGCGAGCGCATGTGACTGGGCGCCGTCGATCTCGGGGACACCCCGGACAAGATCGCTGTAGGCGATTAGATCCCTCCGTCGCGCGACCTCGATGATCGCGTCCTTCAACTGGTCCCGGACCCGATCCCAGTCCTCGTCTTCAACTTCCCAGCGCGACATGGACGCTCCTTCACCTGAGCAACGGTGTTCCCTGGAGAGAGAAGGAAGCTATCAGCGACGGTAGCCCGTCGCAGAGCTTCGGCCAACTACCGCGGCGCCGGCCACGCACTCGTGGGCAGGCCTACCTACCGTGCCGACCTTGCCTTCCCACTACGGCGGGCTACTCTTGGCGGATTTCACTCGAAATCCCAGCCGTGAGCGTACAATAATGATCATGCTAGATGTTGAATTTAGAATCAAGAACTACCGCTGCTTCGGCGATGAGCCGACTATCTTCCGGGTACGTGACGGCTTCACTGCGCTTGTTGGCACGAATAACTCCGGCAAGAGTTCACTCCTGCGGTTCCTCTATGAGATCAGGCCGCTACTGACACAACTTTGCCAAGCCAATGGAAGCTACACACGCAATGCTCTATTTGAAAATCAGCAATGGACTTGGACTCCCACTGTTCTTCCTGGGGAGCGCTTCCTGCGGGCGGGAAGTGAACGCCCTATGGAGATTCAAATCATTGTCCATGACGGACCCTCTGGGCAATTCCCAGACGAGGCCGAGCCACTAATTTTGACGACTCGCTATACCCAGCAAGGCATCGGAGTTGGACTGGAGCTCAGGGCGCTCAATGGAACCAAGCTTGTGCGCGACATGCCAGGCGCAGAAAGATTCACATCAGAGGTGTACTTCGCACCTCTGATTGCGGCGATTGGCGTTCTTGTCGACACCATGTACATCGGACCATTTCGCAACACTATCAATGTTGGCGGAAATCCGGGTTACTACGACATCCAGACAGGCGATTCCTTTGTAAATACCTTCTTGCAGCACAAGTCTGGAGAAAATCCAACATCCAACGAAGCTGTGTATAAGATGCTCCAGGAGCTCAAGAGAATCTTCGGATTCGATAACTTGGACGTGAACGCCTCCGGGCAGACGCTTCAACTTACAGTCGGCGGTACAAGTTTCCGTATCAGCGAGTTGGGGGCTGGGTTTGCCCACTTCGTCATCGTCATGGTGAACGTGCTGGTGCGACGTCCAAAGCTTCTGCTCATTGATGAACCAGAGTTGAACCTCCACGCGTCTTTGCAGCTTGACTTTCTGCAAACCCTGGCTAAGTACACCGAGTACGGGGTCATCTTCGCCACGCATAGCGTGGGCCTGGCCCGGACAGCAGCCGACCATATCTATACCGTTTCCAAGCCTGCCGGCGGAACGAGTGACCTGCGGACTTACGAGGACAACCAGGATCTCGTAACCCTGCTCGGACAGTTGTCATTCGACAACAGACCAGAGATGGGGTTCAATAAGGTCTTGCTGGTCGAGGGCAAGACTGAGATCCGGACGCTCATGCAGTTGCTGCGACTGTACGGCAAGGAACACGAGATCCTCATGATCCCGATGCACGGCAACGACCTTATCCGCGGTGACGTGGAACAAGAACTTGCCAATCTTCTGCGTATCGGCGGAGACGTTCACTATTTGATCGACAGCGAGCGTCTGGCTGCTGGTGACGAGCTTGCAAAGGATCGCCGGGACTTCGTAGCGCTATGCGAACGGTTGAATATCCCTGGGCACGTGCTCGACCGGCGGGCGCTTGAGAACTACTTCACTGACTCCGCCGTGAAGCGAGCGTTCGGCAATGGCGCCCAGACGCTCGGACCCTACGACAAGCTGGCAAAGGCTTCAGGCAGCGTCTGGCGAAAGACCGAGAACTGGCGGGCGGCATCCGAAATGAGTAAAGCTGACCTCGATAACACTGACCTCGGGGCCTTTCTCCAGGGGCTCTAGCTCACCTCGTTTCGGCCGCTGGCCGAGAAACCTTGGACCCCACCGGAGGAGTACCAACCCGTGGCCAGCGGAGCTTTGGAACGTGGCCATGGCAAACGCGTACCGGAACAGCTCTGTGCTTGTACTGGTACTGCTTGGTCGGACCTATGGGCCAAGCAGCACCAGGACGAGGGCTCTTACTTGCCGCGCTCGCCGTTCAGCCTCGCTACAGCTGCGGCCACGCCAGTGAGGAGGGTCGAAGCAGCTGCTATCTGCTCCGGGTTCATGGCCACGGCCAGCAAGACGATGATCACCACAAGGATCATCACGTTGCCGCTGGGTCGAGGCCGCTCAACCACTCCGGGATCGTGGAGCTTGATCGACATCTCACGTCCTCTCGTCAACCCCTTGTCGCGCTCGATCTCGAACCATCGGCGTGGCGAGAGGTGCTCAGGCGCCGAGAGCTCGGACGCCTTGAAGATGTTCAACCCGGCACTTCGCGAGGGCTAACCGGCGCGGCACCTTCTATGCCAAACGGTGGGCGCTCGCTTCGACTTGCAAGGTGGAGGTGATCAAGGCGTCCTCCGGGCGTCGAACGTCTTGCTTTACATGTCCCACCCGAAGCAGCCGAAGTACAAACCCGCGGGGCGTCGACGGCGGGGCCGGTACCCGCAGAGACCTACGGGGACCTCAAGTCAGCTTCTGATCAATGATGTTGGCCATGGCACGCCGAACGAGCCGTGACTTCCATGGTCCACCCGAACGATCTTGGTCCTAAACATCGAGTTTCCGAGGCCATGGGAGCATCACCGAAGGCGGAGCTTCTTGCCTCCATCTGCTGCGTCGCAAGACGCCACTCGTCCACGCCTTCAGCGGGTTCTGTGCCGCGGCGGACTGATTCCAGGCCTCAGCCACGACGAGATGGAGCAGATGCAGCAGTACGAGCGCTGACCCGATCAGAGACTTCGGCTGATCAGCAAGAACTTCACGGGAGCCCTGCACACCCTGATCGATCCAACGATCTACGGACGTGCCGACGACTGGCGCCGCCCATCCTGCCCAGTCGATCCGACCTTGTAGAACCCCAGGACCAACCCGTCGCCGGCCACGTCGTCAGATCCGCCTGATCCACCGACGCCGAGCAACGGCACGTGAGGTAATGGCTGCCGTGGATCAGAACTCGCTGCGGAAGGTCGTTGAAGGCCGGCTCGTCCTCCTCGAAGGCAACGCCTTCCAGGACTGCATGGACCGACTGGGTGTGGAGCTCTATCCGGGCGACTATCAGCCGGTACGGGCAGCCGGGCCGAAGGGTGACACCAAGAACGACGGCTATTGTCCCAAGGCCAGGGTGTTCATGGCCGCGCACGCAACCCGCGGTGAGCGGATCGACAAGACCAAGTCCAAGATCCGCGGCGACCTGGAAGGTTGTCTCAACGAGCACCGCGACGTGAGTCTATGGCGCTTCCTCACCAACGACACCTTGCCGGGCGAGGTCGACCAGTTCATCGACAACGGCCTCCGCCCCCTGTACCCGGCCGTCACCATCGAGGTGTGGGGGCTCAAGACGCTCGTCGATGAGATCTGCAGGCTCAAGCAAGCGCAGGTCGACAGGATCATCGACGTCAACTCGACGGAGGAGATGCCGCCGATCCAGATCGTTCCGGACCCCAAGTCGCCGCCCCTCGTTGAACTCAGGCGCATGCAGACAGGGCGTGATCTGTGGCCGATCCTCTCTGGAGCCTTGGCGTGGATAACCGACGAGCCCGATGAGTGCACCGAGGAGGAAGAAGACCTCATCGACGGCGCCGTCCAGGACCTCACCGACTGGCTTGAGATCTCCGGCGCCGTTGAAGAATCCCGGGCAGGGCTACGTGATGCCCAACGGAGCGTCACCAGCATCCTGGACGGCCTGCATACCGGTGGCTTCGACTTCTACGCCGGGATCAGGCACGACCTTGCGACGGGAGGCGTCTTGCCTCCCTCACCGTTCCGCATAGCCGTGTTCAAGGTCGTACGGGCGACGAGCGGGCTGTCATCGTCTGCCGGTAGATGAGCG
Source organism: Streptacidiphilus jeojiensis (assembly GCF_042510965.1). NCBI lineage: Bacteria > Bacillati > Actinomycetota > Actinomycetes > Kitasatosporales > Streptomycetaceae > Streptacidiphilus > Streptacidiphilus jeojiensis. The sequence continues at coordinate 81,037 of NZ_JBEUKS010000006.1, read as the reverse complement.
GAGCTGTGCAAGTTTGAACGAGGCAGAGAAGTCACATGAAGCAGAGTATTAGATGTAGACGTTAAGCGGCCCTGCCGCCTGACCACTCAATCTATGGAACATCATAGTTGCATAAGCGTCGGTCATGTTTGACACGTGATCTGCCGCAAATCGCAGCAGTCCCATCTTGTCTCCACCCTCACGCAAGGACAGGATCGTATCTTTACGACCCTGTGGAAAGATACTGAGGCCCCCTTCGCTTCCATGAAGTGCAACCTGCACGTGCTTGTCTAGCAGAAATCTGACTACCTCCCGCTGTCCGAACTGATGCGTTGCCATCCGAGGGTTGTCAATTACGTAGACCCAAACCAACTGCTTCAATATCCCATTGAGCAACCTGACGCCGTCATCTACCTCAAGGGCAGCGAAGTGTCTCCCTCTTGAAATATCGCCCGTATACGCCGCTTTGTCTATGAACATAGAGAAGAGCTCTTTTCGCATGTTCCTAACTGCTCGCTTAGCACCTAGCGAGCCGTCATACTCATAGCCCAACCCTCGAAATCCTGAGAACGCGGCGTGCTGGCCAAAGAAGAACGCGATTCGTTCAGCGACTTCATCCTCCGATGTTTCAAACTTGGACGCTAGAATGCCAACTACGCGATCGGCGAATCGCTGCTGCGTTTCCTCGCTTCGGGACATGGTGAGCGTCTTGTCCCGGTGCCCGTTGCGCAGCGCGGTGCGCGCGTCGGTGTGCTCGTTCCACTCCGCGCCGATCCTGGCCGTCGCCTCGGCCTCGATCAGCTCCTGGAGCATCCGCTCGGCCACCGAGCGCACCAGTTCCAGGCCGTCTGCCGAACGTAGTGACTCCAGCAGCCGCAGTAGGTCATGCTGAGACAGGGCCACCTGGCACCTCCCGCGTTGAACTGCCCGTTCACAACGGAGAGTTGCACGGTGGCCCACCCTGTCGGCAGGGAGCGGAAGCTACCCGGGCCCACGCCCCCGGCGCACCACCCCACGCTGATCGGCTACACCACGCCAAGGGACGCGATCGTCGCTGGTCGATAGGGCGCGGATCAGACCGCCTTGGTACCCGTGTCTCCCCGAGCGCTGCTGATGTCACTGACGCTTCCACCGCCGGTTCGCTTCCTTGTCAGTTCGGCACGCTCGTTGAGTGCGTCCGCCAGGACGACGAGCCGCTTCGCAAGGTGGTCTTGTTCTCTGTCCGTCATCTCGTTGGCGACGAGTGCAGCAGCGATCTTCGCCGCATCGTCCCTGAGCGTGGTGAGGCCGAAGACGATCGCCTGGTCGAGTTCGCTCAACATGCCTTCGCCGTCTCGTGGACAGCCGCACCGGCATCAAGTTCAACCTGGTCGACCATGAGCGCCTGGACTATCTGGGAGTCAGCCAGCTGCTCCAGGGAGGGCACAACCACGTGGTGCGCCTCCGATCGTCGAAGCTCGTGGATCAGCTGAGCGAAGGCCGCCTGAGAGCCGCTGTCGTACTCGTAGAAGATCGTCGCCAGGCAGTACCCCTCGACCGTGGCGAAGGTCGTAAGCGCCTGCTCCGTCTGTAGGACTTCCTGGTCGTCCATGTCATCCGTGACCCGCATGTAGCCGTAGATCAGAGGCTTCATCGTCGTTCCCACATCCACCGGTGGATGACGCGGCTGGTGGGAACCCTCAATTCCCACCAGCCGCGTCGGCTTATGACGTGCTGGCAGGTTGAGCGAAGAAGCTCGTCAGGCGATCGCGGATGACTCGTGCCACCTGCTCGGGTGCCCGCTGGTTGCAGTCCACGCGGAGCACATCGAAACCCGCCTGGATCAAACGCTCCGTGGCCTGACGGTAGAAGTGCACTTCAGCGTGAGAACTGCCCGGCGAGAGCTGAAAGCGGTTGTGTGCACCCCGGTCGTGCAGGCGCTCTGCGATGACCTCGGCGTCGGCTTCGAGGATGACCGCGAGATCCGGCCGATCAGCGGCTGCATTGATCTGCCACAAGAACGTCGGGTCGATGCCATCGAACCGCTGCATGACCAGTCCGGACGGAATGTAGCGGTCGCTGATCACCGTCCGGCCGGCCTCTAGGTGTGGCCGGATCTCCTCATCCACATGGTGGTAGCGGTCGGCAGCGTACAAGCAGGCCAGCGCGTAGCCCTTGGTCGTCTCCGTCAGCTCCCGGCACAACCCACCGATGGCACCTTTGGATGGCTCAGCCGTGACGTGGACGGCTTCGCCGGTCGCCACGAGCATCTGCTCCAAGTGCCGGACGATCGTTGACTTACCGGCACCGCTTGGCCCATCGATGCTGACGAACACTCCGCGCGGGTGGTCAGAAAAGGGTCGCAGCTTCATCGCCAATCCCTCCCGGTAGTTGGTTGCGGAGGGCTTCAAGCGTCAGCGGCTCCATCCCAGGCGGATTCGCCATGTGGATGAACAGCTGTGCTGCGACCAGGGCGTCATAGGTTGCGCGGTGCGGCATAAGGTCCGTAGGCATTCCCTCGGCCAGCTTGTACGCCTCGACCAGGGCACCGAGCTTGTAGCTCATCTGGTGCGGGATCAGGCGACGGGCGAGCTTGAGGGTGTCGAAGACCTCCGGACACTCCCAGTCGCCGAGCTTGCGTTGAAGAACGCCAACGTCAACGTGGGCGTTGTGGGCGACCAAGGCATCCCCGTCCAGCGCCCGAAGCACTTCGTGCTTGATGTCCCTGAACACCGGGAGGCCAGCCACCTGCTCGTTGCTGATGCCATGGATCGACTCGGCAAACCGCGTAATCGGTGTCGCCGGACGTACCAACCATGTCGACAGCGACCCGATGACTCCCCCGGCGATCCGGACAGCAGCCAGCTCTACAAGGTCGGGCGGCTGTTGCCCGTTGCCCTCGACATCCACGACCACGTAATCAAGGCTCGTCCAGTCGGTCATGAGGTTGCTTCCTTCCATCCGATGTCCGCCCGGCCATGTCGCCGGTCGCGGTGAGGGTGACGGACATCGTGAACCTGGAAGCCAAGCGCGTGCTGCAAGTAGTAGCGCGGCTGCTCTTCTTTGAGCCCAGATACGACGGCGGCTCCCTCCGTGATGTCAACGACCACCAGGCCGTTGGCGTCGGGAAGAGTGCGTGCGACTTCCTGTATCCGTCTCGCCGTCGGCACTTGGTGCCTGCTCCCACAGAGGTCGAGCTGCGCTAGGGGGCAGATGTCGCAAAGTTCTGGGATGCCGTAGTGGCCGTTGTAGTCCGGCTCACCATGGGCGAACGACACCGCGCAGGAGGTCTTACGGAACAACGAGCTGCTGCCGGCGAAGGTTGAGAGGACACGCTCTTCCAGCGTCTCCGGCACGATCTTGCGCCGGGCGGTCTCGTCGTACGGCTCAGGCAATCCATTCACCTGGTAGTACTCAGCGATCTCGTCCCGGTAGAACAGTCCCGTGAACACGGTGGCGTCAGCGTACTTGCTCAGCTCGTACGCGGTCGCGAGGTGTTCCGGCGAATCGTTGAGCCCCGGAACCAGCGGGCGCCAGTAGAGGACCGTTCGGTAGCGACGCCCGACGGCTGCGCTCATGATCTTCAGCGACTGAGCCGCCACGGTCGACGGGTAGGGCTCGATGTCCTTGTTGTCGATCCCGGAGTAGGTGAACAACAGCGTCACCTTGACGTTCCGCAGCCCGTTGAGTCGTACGGCGTCCTCGGTCTTCATCTGGTGGCGCGTGATCACCAGTACGTGGTTCCGAAGGCCGCGGGCGTCCAGGTCCTCCAGCACGGCGAAGGTGTGGGGACGGACAGCGGGCAGGAACGGGTCGGTGGCTCGGTTGAACAACTGCACCGGCGTGATGTGCGGCTGGAAGTAGCGGTGATTGACCAGTTCATCGACTGCCTCAGCATCCGTCATCAGCGCTCGCGGTACGCGCTGGTCCCACAAGCCGTAGGTGTGGCGGATGCAGTAGGCACAGTCCAGGGGGCATCCCTGCACATGGTTGAGGCTGAGCCCGCTCTTGCGGTACTCGACCACATTCCGTGCCCGCTCAGGCAGGCGGGCAAGCTGCTCGGAAGTGAGCAGCGGAAGCGAGGTGCGCACGAGATGATCTCCTGACTCCCAGTCAGAGCTTCTGCTCCACAAGGGAGCGTAGGGACACGAAGGAGAGTCAGGAAGAAAGTTTCTCCAGGTTTCTAGAACTCACAGAAGAGAGCTGGCGCCTGCGAATCATCGAGAACGGTTCGGCTCGCCCCTTAGGCAGAGATCATGAACTGTTCGTGCAGCTCATCCGGCTTCCGTGTGCGCCCAAGGAGATCCTCCAGGTACGGCCGGAGGAAGTCGGCGGCTTCGTTGCCAAGAGTAAGGCGCTCGATGTTGTCCAGAACAACCGTGAACGAGAGGATAACGAGCATGAGGGGCACTTGAGGCCGGACCTCGAAGCTCTTTAGGTTCGGAAGGAACTCCCCACCTTCAACGGAGAGGTGGTTGCGGTAAAGGTCGTTCCAATCGCCGTGGGTTTCGACCGAACCCATGCGGTAGGCAATGTAGGCGTTCCGCCCGAGGAGCTTGATTCGCTCCTCCGCATTTGGATAGCGGATCTTCGCTCGCCCCGGGAGCTTTGAAACATCATCGATACCCGCTGCCTTGGCAGTCTTCTCCGCCGACCGCTTCATGCGCTCCTCAATAGGCCAAACCTCGCCATTGCGGAGCTTGATGTTCTCCTCGATGTCTCGGAGGAGTTCGCGTTCGGCGACCAGGCTGTTCATGATGTACCGGTCGAAGTGGATGCCCGTGCCGTCGTCGCTGAGCAGGTAGAGCAACGTGGCAAGCGTCTCAATTGAATCCCGCGTGATGCTTTGCTGCTGAAATGTCTCTTGGCTGTGCAGCTCTCGAAGAGTTAGGCGCAGCAATTTGCACTGCCGGACAAGCAGTCCACGCAAGATGGCGTCATTTCGCGCGAAGGGCTTCTCGGGAATCACCAGGCCCGCAAGGATGCCAAACCACTGCGTCCCCTCCCTCAAGAGATAGAACGCAGCCTCCATAAAAGGAGATTCATCAGCCGCTCCCCCAAGGGCATCCCAATTGGGCCCGTAGGGGTCTGGCAAATGTTCATCCTCAAGCTCGTCGTAGACCATTCCGTCAGGCTACGCCTGCACGCCAACGAGCCGCATGAGGTTTTTCGGAAGCTACGTCGGCCCTTCGCCTTCCGCAACCAGGTCATCAATGATGCGCGTGATGATCGCCCGGGCTGCCCTGCCGTAGCTGGCCACGCCCGCCAATGACTCAAAGACGCCGGAGTAGAGCTCGACTTCCTGGGGTTGGGCAAGGTTGAGCTCAGCCGAGTAGGTCTCAACCATCACCCGGTCGTTGTCCAAGATCCAGAAACCGTGCCACGGGGCGACGACGTACTGCGTCTCAAAACCGATGATCCCCAGATGCACGCTCGGCAGTGCTGACAGAGAGATCAGGCGGTCGAGCTGCCCGAGCATGATGTCTGGGGAGCACAGCCGGAAGCGAAGCGCAGCCTCGGTCAGAACGAAGTGGAACCGTTTGCCCGGCCGGTAGAGCATCTCCTGACGCTGCATCCGACCGCGGATCGCATCATTGATGTCGTTCGGCGCCTTGAACAGGGTGACCCCTTGGACGAGACGGGCTCGGGCGTACTCGGCCGTCTGCAAGAGTCCAGGGATCACCGTTGACTCGAACACGCGGAAGTGGCGGGTCTTCTCGTCAAGGTCAGCCAGCTCACCCTGATGGGCCGCCAGTCCCACTTTGAACTGACGCTGCCACTCGGCGTGCTGGAGTTCGAGCGTGTGCAGCAATGCGAGCAGGGCTTCTGTCTCGCCCACGCTGCCGGTGGTAGACGCCCACCCCCGGATGTCCTCATCCGTCGGGGTCTGTCTTCCGTTCTCTAGCTTGGAAACCTTCGACGGTGGCCACGCCAACGACTCCGCGAGCTGCCGTCCAGTCAGGTTCGACCGCTGGCGTAGCTCACGGAGTCGTTGTCCGAGCGCCCTACGCGCCTCTTGGACGTTAGTAGCGCTCGATGCGTTGTTCGGTGGCAAAGTCTTCCCGTCGTCTGGCGTGGTGCCATGCGGCATCCCGCCAGTAGTTGTGCTCCACGATCACAGCCGGCTCCTCGATGATCTCAGCTCCAAGGAAGCCATCACCGTCATCGAAGTGCATCCGCACCAAGATGCACGAGTCGAAGAGCCAGTAGTCGTGGTTGGGCAGCCCCGCGGCCGTAGCCTCGGGGCGAGGGAGGTAACGGATGTCCTCGCCCGCACCGTTCGTGAACTGGGAACACCAGACGCCGAAGCGGCTGTAGTCCGTCAGGGGCAAGCTGACGACGCGCACCCGTGAGAACCGCAACCCTCGCTGTGTCGCAGCGCTGATCATGGTCAGCCAGTCCTGAATCCAGGGCAGGTCATCCGGTTCGCCCGCGAGGAACTTGCGAAGTGACTCGTTCTCGTATGAGGCGTCGTACCTGTCACGCACCTCCAGGCGGAACGCCGTGTGCTCGAAGGTGCGGAACAGCTTGGCGAAGTCGTCTCCAACCAGGAGGCTCAGTGATCTCCCTCCTGTTCCATGTAGCGGCGGGCGTAGAACTTCAGAACCTCTTCGGGGATCTCGATCAGGGTCTCGTGGTCGGGCACGGGACCGATGTCAGCGAGCGCCTGGGGGTCAGTGACCTTCCATCCCTGGGCGATGTAGGTGACGCGGTCCTTACGGTCCGTCGCGAACAGGGTGGGCGAGTTGCCCACCTGCGACTCAGGATCCTTGCCAAGGAAGCCAGCGCGCACGGCGCCTCCTTCACTCGAAGGTTCGAGAAACATTCTCGGGATCCATCGTGCACGTCTGGGCAACGGTGGTCAATGGGTTACAGGGGGCGTTCGCGGCCGGACTCTGCTCATGACCGCTGCCCCTGCAATCTGACGAATGACCAGTTCAGGAGTGGCGCACATGCCCGACGGTCGGTGCGCGCGGACAATAGACCGGAAGGTCACCGGACCATCGACCGTCCGCCGAACGAACCGAACGAACCGAACGAAGGAGCACGCGATGGCGACCGCCCTCCGCCTCGCCCAGAACGAGCAGGCCGACGCGCTGCTCAGCCGCAGCCCGCTGGCCGCGCTGATCGGCATGCTGCTGGACCAGCAGGTGCCGATGGAGTGGGCGTTCAGCGGCCCGTACACGCTGCTGGAACGGCTCGGCGGCGACGATCTCGACGCACATGCGATCGCCGGCTACGACCCGGACGCCTTCGCCGCGCTCTGCTCGCAGAAGCCCGCGGTGCACCGCTACCCCGGCGCGATGGCCAAGCGGATCCAGCAGCTCTGCGCGTACCTGGACGAGCACTACGACGGCGACACCACCGCGGTGTGGCGGGACGCAGGGACCGGGACCGAACTGCTCAACCGGCTGATCGAGCTGCCGGGCTTCGGCAAGCAGAAGGCGCAGATCTTCCTGGCCCTGCTGGGCAAGCAGCTCGGGGTACAGCCCAAGGGCTGGCGCGAGGCGGCCGGCCCCTACGGCGAGAAGAACAGCTTCCGTTCCGTGGCGGACATCACCGGCCCGGAGTCCCTGGACCAGGTCCGGGCCTTCAAGCAGGAGGCCAAGGCCGCAGCCAGGGCGGCGAAGGCGAGCAAAGCCGCCCAGGGGTAGTCCGAACGACCGAGCGGCCGAACGGCCGAGTGGTCCGCTGTCAGTGCAGCGCCACGCGGGCTGCCGCATCGCGGTGGACGGCGTCCAGGAGGGTGGCGTAGGAGGCGACCATGCGGGTGCGGCTGAAGCGCTCGCGGCTGCGGGTCAGCGACGGGGCGAGCTCGGTTCGGCGGGCCACCGCCTCGGACCAGGCGGCGGCGATCGACTCGGGGTCGGGGGGTGTGATGAAGCCGTGGCCGGCCACGATCGGGACGCAGTCGCCCACGTCGGTCGCGACCGGGACCGCGCCGCACATCATGCCCTCGATCAGGCAGAGCGGGGCGGCCTCCCCGTTGGCGGAGGTCAGCGAGACCACGTCGGCGGCCGCGTAGACGTTCTCCATGTCCAGGCGCACTCCGAGCAGCTTCAGCCGGCCGGCCAGCCGGGGCCGGTCGGCGAAGGCCGCCGCGATGTCGGCGAGCAGGCCCGGGTTGTCGGCGGTCATCCCCGCGCCGCAGAGCAGCAGCCGGGCCCGGGGCTCGCGGCGCAGGTAGGCGCGGGCGGCGCGGAGGAACAGCGGCACGTTCTTCATCGCGGCGTAGCGGGCCGCGAAGACGATCACCGGGGCGCCGGCCGGGATCCGCAGCGAGGCCCGCAGCTGCGCGCGCCGGACCGGGTCGGGGCGGAACCTCAGCAGGTCGACCCCGTTGGGGATGACCCGCATCAGGCCGGCCGGGACTCCGGCGTCCCGGTAGGCGTCGCGGGTGGACTCCGCGCAGCAGACGCAGGCGGCGACGCGGCCGTCGGCGACGGCGGCCAGCAGGTCGTCCAGGGCCGGCCCCTGGTTCTCCGGGTCGGAGCGGTGCAGGCAGACCACCACTGGCCGGTGCGCGGGGACGGCCTGGCTGAGCAGGCCGAGGGGCTGCTCCTTCAGGGACAGCAGGATGTCGGCCCCGGCCGCGAGGCGTGCGGTGGCGTCCAACTCCGCGGCGGTGAAGTCCGGTCCTCTGGAAAGATCCTGACTTGATGTCAGATTGGGGCTGCGGTCCAGCGAGGCGACCGGCACGCCGGCGGCGGTGAGCCTGGCGTAGCAGGCGTCGTCCTCCATCCGCTGGCGGGTCGCCTCGCGGTGCACCTCACCGTGGATGCTCAGCACGCTGTGGCGCTGGCCGCTCCGGTGCAGCCCGATCACCGCGTCGCTGTGCAGCATTCGGGCCCCGCCGGAGAAGAACCCCTCGTAGACCGAGAGCACCCGCAGTCCGTCCTTCTCCAGCACCTCATCACCAGCCGTCCGTACGCAACCGTCCCGTGAACCCCGGGCCCGCCGCCATCAGGAGGACCCACCGAGCTTGCCGGTCCGTGACGAACGTGTTGCCAACAGAAAAATCATCCGCTCAGGTGCCGGTCGCGCAGTTGGAGCGCGAACCGACCGGTGCAGCCGGCGATCCGGTCGGCCTCCGCCGCCGTGGCCAGTCCGGCGAAGGCGCCCCAGGTCCGGACCCAGTACTCCAGGGTGACCAGGGTGGTGATCACGGCCTGGACGGTGGTGGAGGGCTGGGACTCCAGCCGCCCCCAGCCGTCGCCCACGGTGTCCCCGCTGGCGGCGGCCCAGGTACGGCTGTGGGCGGCTCCGGAGAGGACCGTGTAGACGCCCAGGCTGGCGTTGGCGGGCAGCAGCTTGCCGATGGTCCTGGTGAGGTTCACCCCGGTCTCCTCCAGCGTGGTGCGTTCGACCTGGAGCGCCAGCGGATGGCCGCGGCGGTCCTCCAGCAGGCTGATGCCGGCCTGCTGGAACGTCTCGACCATCTCCTGCCGGCGCGCCAGCGCGCCGGTCGCGTCCTGCGGCGAGACGGCGGTGGTCAGGTCGACCTCGTAGGCGGTCTCGGTGGCCCAGAGCCCGGCGGCGCGGGCCAGCCTCACCGTCAGCGATTCCGAGCTGTCCTGTAAGTGGAACGCCAGCGCCGCTGCCTCCAGCACGGCCCGGGCGAGGGTCACCGGGGGAAAGGCCGGCGGCTGCCGGGTGAGCAGCGCGGCCAGGGCCTCGACGTGACCCCGGGCGTCCTCCCAGGCGAAGTGGGTCCGCACGGTCCCGGTGCGGTAGACGAGGGTCCGCGCCTCGACGACGTCGGCGGGCATCCGCCGGATGTCGTCGAGGTCCACCTGGAAGGCCGACCGGTCACCGCCGGCCCGGTGCAGCACCGTGTCGGCGATCCCCAGCGCCCCGAGCAGCGCGGCCCTGGCGTCGTCCAGAAGCTCGTTCGACCACGCCAGATTAGGGACAGGCGACTTCGGTTGCGGAGAAGTTGTGTCCATGCCACAGCACGCTAGGGCGTCCCACCTGCCTCCGCAGGCATTTCCGGCCAACCCGGGCCGCCATCGGCCCGACACATTTCGCGCGACGATCACCGGGCCCGGCCGGAGGACCCGATCCGGCCCCGGCCCGCTCCCTCTCCGGGTCCCTTCCAGGCCCCTTCCAAGTCCCCTCCAAGTCCCTTCCAGGTCCGCGAACATCGACATTCCTTCATCATCTGAAGCCATCCGCACGACCTGGGGCCGCCTGGCTACAGACCATTGACGGTGTATGAGCCAGCTGCTTCACTTCCACCTGAGAGCGCTCTCTCGCCCTCGAGGAGCAACTGCACCATCCTCCCCATCCACCACGTCAGGGAGAGTCATGTCCGTCAGCCCCAACCGTCGCACCGTGCTCCGCAGCGCGGCCGTCGCCGCAGCCGCATTGCCACTGGTCGGCAACCTCGCCACCGGATCCGCCTACGCCTCCGCGCCCGCTCACGGCAACAGCGGCGGCGGCAACGGCGGCGCCGGCGGCCTGGGCGCCAACGTCCTGGTCTTCGACCCGTCCATGGGCGACGCCGCGATCCAGGCCCAGGTCGACGCTGTGTTCAACACTCAGCAGTCGAACCAGTTCGGCACCGAGCGGTACGCCCTGGCCTTCAAGCCGGGCACCTACAACGTCGACGTCAACGTCGGCTTCTACACCCATGTGCTCGGTCTCGGCGACAGTCCCGACGATGTCGTGATCAACGGTCATGTCACGGTCGACGCCCAGTGGTTGCAGGGGAACGGCACCCAGAACTTCTGGCGCGCCGCCGAGAACCTGTGCATCGTCCCGCCGGACGGGCTGGAGCGCTGGGCGGTCGCCCAGGCCGGTCCGATGCGCCGCACCCACGTCAAGGGCGACATGACGTTGTGGCCGAGCCCGCCCGGCAACCGCTGGTCCAGCGGCGGGTTCCTGGCCGACAGTGTGGTGGACGGCCAGGTCGACTCCGGTTCGCAGCAGCAGTGGCTGTCCCGCAACGACACCTTCGGCAGCTGGGTCGGCTCCAACTGGAACATGGTCTTCGTCGGCACCCCGGGCGCTCCGGCCCAGCACTTCCCCAACCCGGCCTGGACCGTGGTCGACAAGACCCCGACCGTCCGGGAGAAGCCTTTCCTCACGCTGGCCCGCGACGGCTCGTACCGCGTCTTCGTCCCCGCGCTGCGCCGCAACTCCGCCGGGACCACCTGGGCCAACGGCCGGGCCGCGGGCGAGAGCATCCCGCTGTCCCGCTTCCACGTGGCCCACCCCGGCGACTCCGCCTCCACCATCAACCTGGCGCTGGAGCGGGGACAGCACGTGCTGTTCACCCCCGGCGTCTACGCCCTGTCCTCGGCGCTGCGGGTCAACCGCCCGAACACCGTCCTGCTCGGCATCGGTCTGGCCACCCTCCAGGCCACGCACGGCAATTCGCTCATCGAGGTGGCCGACGTCGGCGGCGTCACCGTCGCCGGGGTGCTGCTGGAGGCCGCATCGGCCAACTCCCCCGTGCTGCTCCGGGTGGGCCACGGCCGCAGTTGGACCCGGCACAGCGACAACCCCACCGTCCTCTTCGACGTCTACGCCCGCATCGGCGGCGCGCTGCCCGGCGGCGCCACCGTCAGCATCCAGCTCGACAGCAACGACGTGGTCTGCGACAACCTCTGGCTCTGGCGCGCCGACCACGGCAACGACGGCAGCGTGGGCTGGTCGGTCAACCCGGCCGACACCGGCTTCCTGGTCAACGGTGACCGCGTCACCGCCTACGGCCTCGCCGTCGAGCACTACCAGAAGTACGAGGTGCTCTGGAACGGCAACCACGGCCGCACCTACTTCTTCCAGAACGAGCACCCCTACGACGTCCCGACCCAGTCCGCCTGGGTGCACGGCAGCACCAACGGCTACGCCTCCTACAAGGTCGCCGACCACGTTACCGACCACCACGCCTGGGGGCTGGGCAGCTACTGCTTCTTCGACCTGTCGGCGAACATCTACACCGACCGGGCCTACGAGGTCCCGGACACCCCCGGCGTGGTCTTCACCGACCTGATGACGGTCTGCCTCAACGGCCCCGGCGGCGGAGGCATCCTGCACTGCATCAACAACACCGGTGACCCGGTCGAGAACGGCTTCGGCACCTTCAACATGACCAGCTACTCCAACGGCGTCGGAACCCTCTGAGGCTGTGCCGTCGGCCCCCTGACGTTCGGTCAGGGGGCCGACGGCGTTCTCAGGTTCCGGCGTGGGTCCAGAGGTAGTCGAGGACCAGCGCCCACTTGAAGGCGGTCTGCTCGTTGTTGGAGGCGCCGCCGTGGCCGCCCTCGGTGTTCTCGTAGTAGTCGACGGTGTGGCCCAGCTCCAGCATCCTGGCCGCCATCTTCCGGGCATGGCCCGGATGGACCCGGTCGTCCCGGGTGGAGGTGGCGAACAGCACCGGCGGATATCCGGGCTGCTCGCGGATGTTCTGGTACGGCGAGTAGGCGCCGATGTAGGCCCACTGCTCAGGATCGTCCGGGTCGCCGTACTCGGCCGTCCAGGAGGCTCCGGCGAGCAGCTTGTGGTAGCGCTTCATGTCCAGCAGCGGGACCTGGCAGGCGATCGCCGCGAACAGCTCGGGGTAGCGGGTGAGCATCACGCCCATCAGCAGCCCGCCGTTGCTGCCGCCCTGGATCACCAGCTCCGCAGGGGTGGTGACGCCCCGTCGGACCAGGTCCCGGGCGACGGCGGCGAAGTCCTCGTAGACCTTGTGCCGCCCGGCCTTGACCGCCTGGGTGTGCCATTCGGGCCCGTACTCGCCACCGCCGCGGATGTTGGCCAGGACGTAGGTCCCGCCGCGCTCCAGCCAGCCGCGGCCGACCACGGTGAGGTAGTCCGGCGTCAGCGAGACCTCGAAGCCGCCGTAACCGGTCAGCAGCGTGCGCCCGCCTTCTTCGCCGTCTGCGCCGTCCGCGCCGCCGCCGGGCCGTGGACGGACCACGAAGTACGGGATCCGGGTGCCGTCCTCGGACACCGCGAAGTGCTGCTCGACAGCGGTCCCCTCGGCGTCGAAGAGGTCCGGAGCCCGCTTGAGCACCTCGACGGGGCCGCCGACCACGCCCCTGCTGAGGGTGGGCGGGGTGGTGAACCCGGTGGTGAGGGTGAGGAACTCGTCGTCGTCCTCCGGGTTGGTGTCCAGGATCCCGGCCGACCCCAGCGGCGGCGTCCCCGGCAGCGGTTCGGACGCCCAGGGGCCTTCGCCGGCCGGGGTGAGCACCCGCAGCTCGGTGGCCACATCGCGCAGGACGGTGAGCAGCAGGTGGTTCCGGGTCCAGCGGTAGTCCTCCAGGGAGGTGCGGCCGTCCGGCTCGAAGACGGTGGTGAAGCCCCGGCCGCCGGCCATGAACTCCTCGAAGCCGATGGCCAGCAGCGCGCCGGTCGGATGGTCGCGGCCGCCGGTCCGCCAGGGCGAACGGGTCCGCACCAGCAGCCACTCGCGGTGCACCGACGCCTCCGCGTCCTCGGGAACCTCCACCCGCACCAACTCGCTGCCGTCGGACGGGCGCAGGAACAGCTCGTCGCGGAAGAAGTCGATCCCCCGGTGCACGAAGTCGCGCTCGAAGCCCGGTGTCGGATCGTGGTGGGCACTCACCGAGACGTCCTCGGTCCGGCCCTCGAAGACCGTCACCGCCTGGTCCGGCGGGGTGCCGCGGCGCCACTCCTTCACCAGCCGGGGATAGCCCGACTCGGTGAGCGAGCCCTCGCCGAAGTCGGTGCCCAGGTAGACCCGGTCGGCGTCGATCCAGCCGACCCGGCTCTTGGCCTCGGGGAGTTCGAAGCCGTCCTTGACGAACCGGCGCTCCTCGATGTCGAACTCCCGGACCACGGCGGCGTCCGCGCCACCGCGGGAGAGCTCGACCAGGGCGAGCCGGTGCCCCGGCCGCAGCACGTCGGCGCCGTGCCACACCCAGTTCTCGTCCTCGTCGCGGGCGAGCGCGTCGACGTCCAGGACCACCTCCCAGGCGGGGGCGTCGGTGCGGTACTGCTCCAGGGTGGTGCGGCGCCACAGGCCGCGCGGATGCTCGGCGTCCTGCCAGAAGTTGTAGAGGTACTCGCCGCGGCGGGTCACGTAGGGGATCCTGCCCTCCGCGTCCAGCACCGCCCGCAGGTCCTCGCGCAGGGCGTCGAAGGCCGGGCCGGTGGCGTACCGCCCGGTCGACTCCTCGTTGCGGGCGCGCACCCAGTCCAGGGCCCGCTCGCCGGTCACGTCCTCGAGCCACAGATACGGATCTTCGTCAGCCATTCCCCGAGTCTGGCAGCTTCCGACGGGTCTTTGAATGGGATCGGGCCAGGTCAGGCGATGCCGCCGTTGGCGAACAGCACCTGGCCGTTGATCCAGCGGCCGGGGCCGGCCAGGAAGGCGACCGCCTCGGCGATGTCGGCCGGGGTGCCGAGGCGCTCCATCGGCGCCAGGCCGGCGATCTGGTCGATGACCTGCTGCGGCTTCCCCTCCAGGAACAGCGGGGTGTCGGTCGGCCCTGGGGCCACCGCGTTGACGGTGACGTCGCGGCCGCGCAGCTCGCGGGCCAGGATCAGCGTCATCGCCTCCACCGCGCCCTTGGTGGCCGCGTAGGCGGCGTAGCCCGGCTGCTGCAGCCGGGTCACCGAGGTGGAGAAGTTGACCACGGCGCCCCCGGGGCGCAGCGTGCGCGCCGCCAGCTGGGAGACGACGAAGGTGCCGCGCACATTGGTGCGGTGCATCCGGTCGAAGTCACCGAGGTCGTACTCGGCGACGGGCCCCAGCAGCATGATGCCGGCGGTGTTCACCACCACGTCGACGCCGCCATACAGCTGTCCGGTCTGCTCGAAGAGCGCGGACATCTCCGCCTCGTCGGCGACGTCGCCGCGGATCGCGGTGGCGGTGCCGCCGGCCGCGGTGAGGGTGTCGACGACCTCCTTGGCGCGGGCCTCGTTGCCGGCGTAGTGCACCACCACGGCCATGCCGTCGGCGGCGAGCCGCTCCGCGACGGCGCGGCCGATGCCGCCGGTGGCACCGGTGACGATGGCTACCCGGGGAGTTGTCGTGGTCATCGGAATCAGCCTCCTCTTCACATGTGGACTACTTGTCCATAAATGAAATGTAGACTGATCGTCCATATAGCGCAAGCAGGAGGGCGAGGGGACACATGGACGAGACCGAGACCGAGACCGAGACCGGGGCCGAGGCCCAGCCACGGCGCGGCCGCGGACGGCGACCGGCGGCCCAGGTCCGCGGCGAGGTACTGGAGGCCGCCGCGGCGATGCTGTTCGAGGGCGGGCTGGCCTCGATCACCTTCGAGAAGGTCGCCGCCCGCGCCGGAGCGAGCAAGATGACGCTCTACAAGTGGTGGCCCTCCCCCGGGGCACTGGCCTTCGAGGCGTACTTCAGCGCGGTCGAGGAGACCCTCGCCTTCGCCGACACCGGCGACATCGAACGCGACCTGACCGCCCAACTGCACGCCTTCGTACGACTGCTGACGAAACAGCAGGCCGGCCCGGCGATCGCCCAACTGGTCGGCGCGGCGCAGACCGACCCCGCCCTGGCCGCGGCCCTCAGCCGCAGCTACACCCATCCGCGCCGACAGCTCGCCGTCGACCGCCTCCGAACCGCCCAGAACCAGGGCCAGATCCGACCGGACGTCGACCCCCAGGTCGTGGTCGACCAACTCTGGGGCGCCTGCTACCACCGCCTCCTGCTCCCCGACGAACCCCTCGACCCCGCCTTCGCCGACGCCCTGATCACCAACCTGCTACGCGGCATCCAGCCCTGAGCACCCCCTCGACATATATTCGCTCATCTGTTCTATTCTGGGGTTCGGAGGTCAACCGCACCAACCCGAGGAGGCGCCATGCGCTGGCAGAATCTGAGTGCCGACGGCACGGCCGCGCCGGGGCTCTTCGGCCTTGACGTGGTGACGCGGACGTTCGACACGCCCGAGTTCCGGGGCATCACGTTTCACGAGGTGCGGGCGCGGTCGATCATCAACCGGGTGCCGGGGTCGTCCCGGATGTCGTTCGGCTGGACCGTCAACCCGTACCGGGGCTGCAGTCATGCCTGCGTCTACTGCTTCGCGCGGAGCACCCACAGCTATCTCGACCTGGACACCGGGCACGACTTCGACAGCCAGATCGTCGTCAAGGTCAACGCCGCCGAACTGCTGCGGCGTGAACTGGCTGCGCCGAAGTGGGACGGTGCGCACATCGCCATGGGCACCAATGTCGACTGCTACCAGCGGGCCGAGGGCCGGTACCGGTTGATGCCCGGCATCCTGAGCGCGCTGCGCGACCGGGCGAACCCCTTCTCCATCCTGACCAAGGGCTCGCTGATCCTGCGTGACCTGCCGATCCTGGAACAGGCCGCCGAGGTCACCGAGGTCGCCACCGCCGTCTCGATCGGTTTCACCGACCACGGGCTGTGGCGCAGCGTGGAGCCCGGCACCCCGTCGCCGGCCAAGCGGCTGGAGGTCTGCCGCACGCTGATCGAGCACGGCATACCCTGCGGCGTGCTGATGGCGCCGGTGCTGCCCTACCTCTCCGACTCCCCCGAGCAGCTGCGTGCCACCGTCGCCGCCATCGCCGCCACCGGCGCGACCTCGGTCACCCCGCTGGTCCTGCACCTGCGACCGGGCGCCCGCGAGTGGTACTTCCAGTTGCTCGCCGAGAACCACCCCGACCTGGTCCGCCGCTACCAGGCCCTGTACCACCAGGGCGCCTACGCCCCCACCTGGTACCAGCGCCGGATCACCCGCCAGGTGCACGAACTGGCCGCCGAGTTCGGCATCGGGCCCAGTGAGCGACCGG
The DNA here is from genome assembly GCF_042510965.1 of Streptacidiphilus jeojiensis. Classification (NCBI taxonomy): domain Bacteria; kingdom Bacillati; phylum Actinomycetota; class Actinomycetes; order Kitasatosporales; family Streptomycetaceae; genus Streptacidiphilus; species Streptacidiphilus jeojiensis. The sequence continues at coordinate 64,315 of NZ_JBEUKS010000006.1, read as the reverse complement.
CCCGGGCACGGGTCGAGGTGCCTGCGGAGCCCGCGCAGCCGTCGGAGCCCCCGGAGCCCCCGGGGCCGACGCAGCTCAGGCTGATCTGATCTGATCACCCCGCCGTCGACGGAACGCCGCTGCTGGTCGAGGATGTCGCCCAGCGACTCCACCGGTGAAAGCGAAGGGGACCAGACATGGGACAGCCGTTCGGCTCCTACCAGAACGAGATCTACCTCAACGGGCTGGGCGGTGTCCTGCCGCGGTTCCCGATGGGCTTCGCGGAGCTGGAGGAGCGGGCGCAGGCGGCACTGCCGCCCTCGGTGTGGTCCTATGTCGCGGGCGGTGCCGGCGACGAGCGCACCCAGCGGGCCAATGCGACCGCCTTCGAGCGCTGGGGCCTGGTGCCGCGGATGTTCGTCGGCGCCGCGGAGCGAGACCTGTCCGTGGAGCTGTTCGGGATGCGGCTGCCCGCGCCGGTGTTCATGGCCCCGATCGGTGTCATCGGACTGTGCGCCCAGGACGGGCACGGCGACCTGGCCACCGCCCGGGCCGCCGCGCGCACCGGGGTGCCCATGGTCGCCTCCACCCTGACCGTCGACCCGATGGAGCAGGTGGCCGCCGAGTTCGGGGACACCCCCGGCCTTTTCCAGCTGTACACCCCCACCGACCGGGAGCTGGCCGCCAGCCTGGTTCACCGCGCCGAGAAGGCGGGCTACCGGGGCATCGTGGTCACCCTGGACACCTGGATCACCGGCTGGCGCCCGCGCGACCTGGCCACCGCCAACTTCCCCCAGCTGCGCGGCCACTGCCTGGCCGACTACACCAGCGACCCGGTCTTCCGAGCCCGGCTGGCGCGCACGCCCGAGGAGGACCCGCAGTCGGCGGTGCTGCTCTGGACCCAGATCTTCGGCAACCCGCTCACCTGGGACGACCTGCCCTGGCTGCGCTCGCTGACCGACCTGCCGCTGATCGTCAAGGGCATCTGCCACCCCGAGGACGTGCGCCGGGCCAAGGACGGCGGCGTGGACGGCATCTACTGCTCCAACCACGGCGGCCGGCAGGCCAACGGCGGCCTCCCGGCCCTGGACGCGCTGCCCGGCGTGGTGGAGGCCGCCGACGGCCTGCCGGTGCTGTTCGACTCCGGGGTCCGCAGCGGAGCCGACATCGTCAAGGCCGTCGCCCTGGGCGCCTCCGCCGTCGGGATCGGCCGCCCCTATGCCTACGGCCTCGCCCTCGGCGGCACCGACGGCATCGTCCATGTGCTGCGCTCGCTGCTCGCCGAGGCCGACCTGATCATGGCCGTGGACGGCTACCCCACTCTGGCCGACCTCACCCCGGAGAGCCTGCGCCACCTTGGTTGACGGTCCAGGTACGTCCGGCCGGGACCGAGGGGTGCGGGGACGTGTGCAGCTGACCGGACCAGATCAGCGCCGCCCCTGCAGCGCGGTGCGGGTGGGGGTGCTGTTGGGGGAGTGTTCGACCGCCGGTACCCGGCGCGCGGGTCCGGCGTACCCGGGGCGTCCCTAGCGTGACTCCGTTCGAATACTCGGCACATTGGAGCGGACATGCACAGCACTCCTGGGGACGACCAGCACGCGGCCGACTGCGGCTGCCCCCGCACCGCTGACCTCGACGGCGACGGCATCGCCGCGTCCAGCCGCCGCACCTTCCTGCACCGGGCCGGTGCGCTCGGCGCCGGGGCCGCGGCCGCGGGGCTGCTCACCGAGACCCCCGCGTACGCTTCGACCGGCGGAGCCGGGAAGGGCAACGGCGGTGGCGCGGACGACGACCCGTACGGTCTGACCACGATGGTGCCCGCCCCGCGCGGGACCTGGAGCCCGGACCCGGAGAACCCCCGCTTCACCGTCGTCGTGATGCCCGACACCCAGTACATGTTCGACGAGGACCGGATCCACCCGGTGCCCATGGAGGCCTCGTTCCGCTACGTCCTGGACCCGGCCGGCCGGGCCGGCGGCCCCGACGAGAACATCGTCTTCCTGGCGCACCTCGGCGACGTGACCAACAACGGTCTCGCCGAGGAGTACGCCGCCGCCACCAAGGTGTTCGACCTGCTCGACCGGGCCGGGGCCGCGTACGGCGTGCTGGCCGGCAACCACGACGTGTCCGGCACCGACCAGCGCGGCAGCACCCCGTACCTGGACACCTTCGGCCCGGCCCGGGCCAGGAGGACGCCGGGCTACCACTCCTCCAGCCCGGACGGCTACAACACCGCCCACGTCTTCACCGGTGGCGGCCGCAAGTGGATGCTGCTGTCGCTGGACTGGCGGCTGTCGGAGCAGGGCTTCGCCTGGGCCAACGCCGTCATCGCCGACAACCCGACGCTGCCGGTGATCGTGACGACCCATGAGATCGTCGGCGCCGACGAGGACGGCGCGGCAAGCCTGTCCGCCTACGGGCAGCAGCTGTGGGACGGACTGATCAAGGACAACGACCAGATCTTCCTCACCCTCAACGGCCACTACTGGCCGCCCGGCAGCACCGTGCTGAAGAACAGCGCCGGCAACGACGTGCAGCTGCACATCACCAACTACCAGGACCGGTACTACGGCGGCGCCGGCATGATCCGCTCGTACCGCTTCGACCTCAACCGCGGCATGGTCGACATCGCCACCTTCTCCCCGTGGATCCGCGAGCTGGTGGAGAAGGACGAGGCCAACGCCCTCGCCGCGCAGGAGCTCGAACTCACCTCCAAGGTCGACTACTTCTCCATGGAGATCGACTTCGACCAGCGCTTCGCCGGCTTCGCACCGGTCCCGGCCCGCAAGGCCCGACCGGCCCGGCGGATGCTGCTGCCCGGCACCCTCGCCTACTGGCGCTTCGACGACGGCGGGGCGGCCGGCAGCGACGTGGCCGCGGACACGGTCATCAAGGACCAGACCGGGAAGGGCAACGACCTGGTGCTGCGCAGCGCCCCGGGCACCCCGGCGCACTCGCTCAGCTGGACCGCGGACCACCACCCCGACCAGCCCGCCCACGCCGGCCTGGTCTTCGCCGGCCAGGGCAACCCGGTCAGCGGCTCGTACCTGCAGACGGTCGACCAGGCGCCGATCAACGGCGAGACCTTCGCCCACGGCTACACCTTCGAGGCGTTCTTCAAGGTGCCCTCCGACTGGGACGGCGGCCGCAACGGCTGGTCGGCGATGCTCAGCCGGGCCGGCAGCGCCGGGCAGGCGGGCAAGAACGGCCCCACCGCCACCGCGGAGGAGCCCATCCTCACCCTCAGCCTGTCCAGCTCCATCGAACTGCAGTGGAACGTCTACCCGTTGAACCAGAACGGGGCCACCACCGCCTGGAGCCACCTGTTGCAGCAGGAGCAGTGGTGGCACGTCGCCGTGGTCAACGACGGCCGGATCAGCAAGCTCTACGTCAACGGCTGCGAGGAGGGCCGCAACCCCACCAGCACCGCCGTCGGACTGACCGCCCTCGGCATGCCGTTCCTGCTCGGCGGCTACCAGTGGGCCGGCGCCATCAACCAGGTCTTCCACGGCACCATCGGTGACGTCCGGATCACCGGGCGGGCGCTGACGCCCGGTCAGTTCATGAACGCCTGACCGGATCGGGCGCGCGGTGGCCCGAACCCCGCTCCACGGGTTCGGGCTGCTGCGGCTGGCCGTCCGCGGCCGCGATCCGCTGCTCGGCCGCCGCACCGAACCAGTCCCCGCCCTTGCGCCGCACGTCGTCCGTGCCCCAGGCCCGGCCGCCGCTCGGCAGTTTCGCCAACCGCGGGATGTGCTTGGAGCAGTGGATGTACGCCTCCTGGACCGACACCTCGACCCAGATCCTGGGGCGGCGGCCGGGCACCGGGTCGACCGGCAGATCCGGATGCTCCGAACGCATCTGGTCGTCCTGCACCAGCCGGACCGTGCCGTTGACGTGCAGTCCGATCCGGTGCACGTCGAAGTCCAGGAACAGCAGCCCGATATGGGCGTTCTCGCTGCAGTTCCCCAGGCTCGCCATCACCCCGTTCCCCCGGTAGTCGGGGTAGGCCAGCGAGGTGTCCCCGAGCACCTGGACGAACCCCGGCGGCCCGGCCCGGAACGAGCAGTCGCACTCCCCCTCGCCGTCGGCGGTCGCCACGAAAACCATCTCCTGCCAGGAGACGAACTCCCGCATCCGCGGGTTGAGGTGGTCCAGCACCTGGTCGCGGTAGAAGGCCCCGGCCCGCTCGGCGGTGCCGAACTCCCACTGCAACAGGTGCTCCCCGATCGAGCCCTTCCCTGACAGCTGGTCGTCCACTGGAGTCCCCCTCCGTCCGACGGTCCTCTTCCTCTGTCGCTCATCCGTACCCGGAACGAGCCAGGATCCATCCCGAATCGGGGTCTGTTCAGGGACAAATCGGCATATGCGCGCTTGATGCCGTCCGCACCGGACTGATGGCCCTCAGAGCGGACCCGCTCTGGCCGATCGGGCGCGAGCGGCGGCCATTCCGCGCTCAGCCCGCAGACAGCCGGTAGCCCCATAATGCCGGGATGACGATCATCCCGGTCTCCCCGGCAGATGTGCCCGCAAGACCCTGGCTTGCCGCCGACGCAGGACGCTGGGCCACCATCAGTGTTCCTCTCTGGGCCCGACCGCTGGGTCCGGCACTGTTGCTGTTCGGGTCCGTGGTCGCGGCGATGGTGTTCTCGCCGGCCTGCCCGGCGTGCTCGGTGACGGCGCCCTGCACGACGGACTGGCTCGACGCGGTCGGGACTATGGCCTTTCTGCCGCATCTGCTGTGGCTGTTCCTGCTTCCCGAACTGGCCGTCGTCTCCGCGCCGCTGTTGCTGCTGTGGATGACAGAACCGTCCACCTGGCAGGGCGGCGCGGGCGAGAAGATCGCGGACACCGTCGTGGTGGTGGCACTCTGCTGGGGCTGGGCAGCCATGGCAACCCGGCTGCGGACCAGGCGGAAGGCACGCTCGGCGGTGCACGACGCGGCCGGCGGCATCACCGCCTCCGCCCCGGCGCCGGGCGGGCCGCGGGTGCGCCAGGGTCTGATCCGCTGGGTCGCCGGTGCACTGGCCTGCACGGTGGCCGCCGTCCTGATCGCGGGCATCGTCCTGGACGACCGTGCCGACGACCGCAAGGCCGCTGCGGCCACCGCGCAGGACGCCCGCGTGGTGGCGGTCGACAACGACGACTACACCCTCACCGTCCGCCTGCCCGACGGCACTCGGCACCGATTCGACGTGCAGGGCAGCTACCGGAACGGCAGCACCGTGCGGGTGCTGGTGCACGGCGACTGGATGCGGCTGGCCTCCGAGCCCTACGGCGACCCCACCGACCGTCAGGTGGTCGCCCTCCTCTGCGCCGCCCTCGGCCTGACCCTGCTCGGCTGGGGCCTGCTCGCCCACCGACGCGATGCCGCGCTGCGCCGTGGCCCGGTGCCGGTGCTGCGCGTGCTGACCCGCCGCAACCACGGCCGCACCGAGATATTCGCGGCGGACGACACCGACGCCCTGCACCCCGTGCTGAACTACCAGCCGCACGACGGGCAGTGGACCTCACTCCGGCAGGGGCTGCTCTACGGGGCGCCGTGCGGGGGTGCTGCGTTGGTGCTGGCGAGCGCGACGGAGGCCGGACAGTGGCTCGTCGAGGTGAACATCTCCGCGATACGACGAGGTGCCGCCGCCGACTCCTACGCTCGCACCGCCGAACGCGAGGCCGCGCCCAGCATCGTCACCGAGGCCCAGGTCCAGCAGGCCCTCGCCGCCATGGCACCGGCGAGCGGACCGGTGCGCCGGCAGGCGGATGCGGCGACCCGCGCAGTCGCGGCACTCACCCTGCTGATATCCGGCGCGGTCGTCGCCCTGATGGTGGCCTCCAGGTGGTGGACCCTGATCCTCTGGGTGCCGTTGCTGTGCTCCGGGGCGGTGGCCTGCCTCCAGGTGATCAGCTGGCGGATCACCGCGGACGCCTTCGGACTGCGCATTCGCAGGATGTGGCATGGACACCGGGTTCCCTGGGCCGATGTCACAGGCGTCGTCTTCACCGGGAAGAACGAACTCACCATCTCCTGCCGCACCGGGATCGACGACGTCCGGGTCGGTCGCGTCGCCGTCCCCCGGCTGGACCGCCTGCTCCGGCGGCCCACCGTCGGCGAGCGCGCCGCCGTCGAGATCAGTGCCATGGTGCTGGAGCCGGGGCTCCGGCCGACGGACACGGTGTGAGACTGCGCGGTCACCGTCGTCGCACCTGCATCAGGCGTCACTTCCGCGCTGCCGCGGCGGAGGCGGCGGGTGTGCGAAATTGTGGGTTTGTTGGCGGCCGAGTTGCCTCTGCGGCGACATAGGATCTCCGTGTATCGACGTCGGCTGCCACGTTTCCGGGATGCGTGAAGGGTCTCAGGGTCCGATGATTGTTCTTTCGGGACGGGGATCGGACCAGGGAGGCGGGGTGCGTTCCGAGGGATCGGGCGCCGGCCCGGGCAACGGTGAAGCGGTGCGGGCCTCGGCGGCCCCCGGCACCGGCGACCTGCGCGATCTGCTGGCCGAGCGTGAGCGGCTGGTGCTGCTGAACGAGGCATCCGAACGCATCGGCACCTCGCTGGACCTGGAGGCCACCTGCGCCGAACTGGCCAGGTTCGCGGTGCCCCGGTTCGCGGATCTGGCGAGCGTGGAGATCCTGCCCCCCGAGGCGCTCCCGGCCGGACTGACCTTGAGCTCGGGTCCGCTGCGTGCGCAGCGGACCGCCCTGGAGGCGGTCCCGGCGCTGCGCCTCGGCCCGGAGGCCCCGGCACCGGTCGGTACCTGGGTGCGGCACCAGCCGGAGTGTCCGACATCACAGTGCCTGGAGAGCGGCCTGGTCCTGCTGGACAACCGGCACAGCGGCAGCGCCCCCGGCGACGGGGCGCCCGCCGAGGTCTTCTCCTGCGAGATCGACGCGGGCGCTGCCGGTGGCAGGTCGGTGCTGCTGGTCCCGCTGCGGGCCCGGGGGCAGCTCATCGGGGTCCTCTCGCTGCTCCGGTCCGCGCACGGGGTGTCCTTCGTGCCCTTCGGGGAGGACCACGCGATGATCCAGGCCGTCGCCGACCGGGCCGCGCGGAGCATCGACAACGCCCGCCGCCATGCGCTGGCCCAGGACCTGACCATGGAGCTGCAGCGCGCCCTGCTGGCGGAGCCGGGCAGCCCGCACGCCAACCTGGAGCTGGCCTCGCGCTACCTGCCCTGCGGCACCTCCGCGATGGTCGGCGGCGACTGGTTCGAGACCATCCGGCTGTCCTTCGGACGCACCCTGCTGGTCATCGGCGACGTCATGGGCCACGGGGTCGAGGCGGCCGTGGACATGAGCGCCTACCGCACCCTGCTGCGCTACGTCGCGGCCACCGACCTGCCGCCGCACCGCATCCTGCGGCAGCTGGACCACCTCACCTCGCAGAGCGACGCCACCCGCCCCGCCACCTGCCTGCTCGCCCTGGTCGAGCCCGCGCGCCACCGGGCCACCTTCGCCAGCGCCGGGCATCTGCCGCCCACCCTGCTGCGGCCCGCCGGGCCGGCGCAGCTGCTCTCGGTGCCCACCGGCCCCCCGTTGGGGACCGGCCTGGGCGACTACGAGGCGGTGGTCCACCCGCTGGACCCCGGGCAGGTGCTGCTGCTCTACACCGACGGTCTGGTCGAGCGCCGCACCGAGGACATCGACGCCTCGCTGGCCAGGCTCACCCGGCTGCAACGCCCGCGCAGCGGCACACCCCTGGAGCAACTGCTGGACCAGGTCCTGGCCGACGTCACCCCCGCCGTCCCCGACGACGACATCGCCGTCCTGGCCGCCCGCATCCAGGACTGAGCCGGTCGACCCGCCGGGCCCGGGCGCCGCACCGCGTGCAGGGCATGTTCGAGCACTGGGCCTGCACTAGGCTGACGGGCATGAAACTCCACGTCGGATGTGCGATGTGGACGCACGCCGCCTGGCAGGGCAGCCTGCTGCCGCACCCGCTCCCGCCCCGGGAACGGCTGCGCGCGTACGCGAGTTGGTGCAACGCGGTGGAGGGCAACACCACCTTCTACGCCACGCCGTCCGCGGCCACGGCCGCCTCCTGGGCCGAGCAGACCGCACCGGACTTCCGGTTCCTGCTCAAGCTGCCCAAGCAGATCACCCATGAGCGCCGGCTGGCCGACACCGACGGCCTGCTGCGCTCCTTCCTGGACGTGGTCGAGCCGCTCGGTCCGCGGGTGCACGCGCTGTGGGTGCAACTGCCGGCGTCCTTCGGCCCGTCGGACCTCGGCACGCTGGCCGCGTTCCTGCACCGGGTACCGCGCGGGCTCCGCTGCACGGTCGAGGTGCGGCACCCGGCGTTCTTCGAGGACCCGCGCTGGGAACGGCGGTTGGAGGGGGTCCTGAACGACGTCGGCGCCGAGTGGACCTCGTTCGACACCACCGACCTGTTCGCGGCCCCGCCCAGCAGCGCGGCGGAGCTGGAGGCCTGGCAGAAGAAGCCCCGACTCCCGCGCAGGTCACGGGCGTTGACCGAGCACCCGGTGGTCCGCTACATCGGCAGGGACCAGCTCGGACGGGAGCAGCTCGGACGGGACGGCGCGCAGCCCACCGCGGCGGGCTGGCGCCACTGGACCGGCACGGTGGCCGACTGGCTGCGCGAGGGCCGCTCCCCCACGGTGTTCCTGCACACCCCGGACAACGAGCAGGCGCTCTCCCTCGCCCGCCGCTTCCACGACGGCGTCAGCAGTCTGGTCCCCGGGCTCGAACCGCTCCCCGAGCCGGTCCCCACCGGCCCGCCGACGCTCTTCTGACAGCCGACGAATCGTCATCTGCTGGTACCGCACTGGGAGTTGCCTGGCAGTCCAGGAATTTGGTCTAGTCCTCTTGACGTGGACCCGCACAGGTTGTTTGGTATGTACCAACGCCAGGCCTGCGCCGCACGACCCCCACACCCCCACGCCCGACGGGGCATCCCCCGAAAGGGATCACTGTCATGCACCTGGCAAAGCTTGCAGCTTCCGCCTGCGCTCTCGCGCTCACGACCGCCGGCGCGGTCGTCGCTCTGGCCCCCACCAGCAGCGCCGCCACGGGCAGCGTCTACTCCGTGGCCCCCTACGTCGACATGTCCAACGGCCAGGAGGGCATGCTCGACACCGCCATCACCGGACACGGCCTCAAGGCCTACACCGCGGCCTTCGTGCTCGGCGAGGGCTGTACCCAGATCTGGGGCGACACCCTCCCCATCGGCGCCGACTCCTACACCGACCCGCTGATCGCCAAGGCGAAGTCCGAGGGCGCCTCCGTGATCGTCTCCTCCGGCGGCTCCGCCGGCGAGCCGCTCGCCTGGACCTGCTCCACCCAGAGCAGCATCGACGCCGGGTACCAGGCCATCATCAACGACTACGGGGTCAGCCAGCTGGACTTCGACGTCGAGGGCGCCGCGGTCGCGGACACCGCCGCCGCGGCCCGGCAGATGCAGGCGATGAAGGACCTCAAGGCGTCCAACCCCGGCCTGCAGTTCTCGATGACCCTGCCGGTGCTGGCCAGCGGGCTGACCAACGACGGCATCAACATCCTCAAGGCCGCCAAGACCGCGGGCATCAAGATCGACGTGGTCAACATCATGACCATGGACTACTACTCCGGCACCGGCACCGAGATGGGCCAGGGCTCGGTCGCCGCCGCCCAGGCCACGCTGGCGCAGATGCAGGCCGTCGACTCCAGCTACACCTACGCCAACCTCGGGATCACCCCGATGATCGGCAAGAACGACGACGGCTCGACCTTCACCCTCGCCGACGCCCAGACGGTGGAGAGCTTCGCCGTGCAGCACAGCGTCGGACGGCTGGCGTTCTGGTCGGTCGACCGCGACCAGCCCTGCAGCGGCACCGCCAACTCGCTGTCCACCTGCAGCGAGATCAGCCAGAACAGCCTGGCCTTCACGGACGCGTTCGTACCGTACGAGGGCAGCTCGGGCGGCGGTGGCGGCACCACCACCAGTGACTTCTCGCTCGCCGTCTCACCGGGCTCGGCGTCGGTCGCCCAGGGCGGCTCCGCCACCGCGACGGTCTCCACGGCGGTCACCTCCGGCAGCGCCGAGTCGGTCAGCCTCTCCGCGTCCGGTGCGCCTTCCGGCGTCACCGTCTCGCTCAGCCCGACCTCCGTCTCCTCCGGCGGCAGTTCGACGCTGACGGCGACGGTGGGCTCGTCCGTGGCCGCGGGCAGCTACCCGATCACGGTCACTGGCACCGCCTCCACCGGCAGCCACAGCGCGACCTACACCCTGACCGTCACCAGCACCACCTCCGGCGGCGGCGGTGGCGGCTCGCTGACCAACGCCGGCTTCGAGACCGGCAGCCTCAGCCCGTGGACCTGCGCCGCCGGCAGCGCGGTGGTCTCCAGCCCGGTCCACTCCGGCAGCCACGCCCTGCAGGTCGTGCCCAGCGCCAGCAGCACCGGCGAGTGCGACCAGACGGTCACCCTGTCCCCCAACCACACCTACACCCTGACCGGCTGGGTCCAGGGCCCCTACGCCTACATCGGCGTCAGCGGCGGCGCCAGCGCCAGCACCTGGTCCAACAGCACCAGTTGGAACCAGCTGTCGACCTCCTTCACCACCGGCAGCAGCGGCACCGTCACCGTCTTCGTCCACGGCTGGTACGGCCAGGCCAACGTCTACGCGGACGACTTCACCCTCGGCTAGGCAGCCGGCCGGGCACCGGCACCACCCGCGCAGGTCCCGCCTGTCCCCGCCGTGCTCACTGCGGCGGGGACAGGCGCACGCTGTCCCTCCTGCCGTCGCCCCAACCGACGGTGGCGAGCAGCGCACCGTCCTCGGCTGACGTGACGTCGACCAGCAGCCCCTCGGCGGTGTCCGGCCCTGCCGCCGTGCCGGAGAGGCAGACCAGCGCGGCATACAGCTCGCCGGGGACGACCGCGCCCGAGGTGGCCAGCCACGGCGTCGCGGAGTGCCGCCCGAGGGCGTTGGCGTCGCGGGCCCCGGCCACACCCGCCCGGTCGAAGCCGCGCAGGCCGACCACGGTGGAGGCCACGCCGTCGGACCGGCGCAGCCAGGCAGCGGCGTCGGGGCCGGGATCGGCGGAGGTCTGCGCCGACAGCGGCGCGTCGTCCGCGAGGCAGTACCCGCCCACGCGCAGCCGCAGTGGCTGGTCCGCGGCGCCGTCCACCCGGACCAGCCGGACTTCGAGCGGCCCGTGCAGCACCGAGGCAGTGGTGATCCACGGTCCGTCCCGGAACGCGGGTGCGGCGGGCCCGTCCGCGTAGGGCGCCGGCACCGGTCCGAGCGGCCAGTGGGCCCGGTGCCGGGAGGACGCGACCTGCTCGTCCAGTTGGAGCCGGGTCAGCGGGCGGCGGTGGGACGGGCGTCCGGTTCGGTCGAGCAGGGCTACGTGCGAGTCCAGGGGGTCGTTCAGGGCCTCGTCGCCGCTGTCGGGGAAGGCGTGGGTGGAGTAGCACAGCCGCGCGTACGCCGGGTCGTCGGCCTCGGCCGCCGGCGGCCCCGACCCGGCGTGGTCGCTGCCGTGGTTGACCACCCGGACCACCCCGTCGGCGGCGGTCCCGTTGACCAGCCAGCCCGGGGCGGCCAGTCGGCGGCGGAAGTCGCCCTCCTCGATCGGCAGCGGCAGTTCCGCCTCGGTCCACACCGGGTGGTCCCGGGGCAGCACCAGCCCGGCGAAGCCCTTGCTGGACCAGTACGGCGAGCCCGGCCCTGAGTACGGCTGCCGCAGCGCGGTGAACTCGCGGTGCCAGCCCAGGGGTTGCAGACCACGCGGGTCGAAGGCGCCCCGTTCCGCGAAGTGTCGCAGCGTGCCGCTGGCCAGACGCCGGGTCAGCCCCGGCTTCAGCGGGGTGGCGTCGAAGACCGCGCCGACCCACAGCGGGCACAGGGTCGCATAACGGTACGTCAGCGACCGTCCCTGGAGCAGCGGCCTGCCCTCCGCGCCGACCAGGAACGGTGCGTCGTCGAGGTAGCGGCGCAGCCGCTCGCGGTAGCGGGGCAGCAGCGCGGGGTCCGCGTCGGCGCCGGAGACGCGGCAGTACCAGAGCGGGTAGTACTGCATGGCCCAGCCGGAGTAGTGGTCGAAGTTCCGCAGGCCGCGCCCCGACTGCGGGCCGTCCGACTGCGGGCCGTCCGACTCCCGGTGGCCGCCGTCGGAGTACCAGCCGTGGCCGGCGTACCAGTGCTCGGTGCGGGCCACGGCGTGCTCGATGTCCGGCTCGTGGAACGGCGCGCCGACCGAGCGCAGGAAGGCCGAGGTGACGGCGCGGAACCAGACCCAGTTGTTGTCGGGGACCTCGGTGCCGTGCATCGCGGTCATCCACTCGACGATCCGCTGCCGCACCCGGTCGTCGAGCCGGTCCCAGATCCAGGGCCGGGACTCGTGCAGGGCGATGGCCACCGAGGCGCACTCCACCTTGGCCTGGCCGCACGCGTCCAGCAGCGGCCAGGCGTCCTCCGCGGCCGGGTCGGAGCCGGCGGCCAGCCCCTCGGCGTACCACTCGGCGAGGCCTGCGGGGTCGTCGTCGCCCCCCTGGGCCAGTCGGAACCCGGCCAGCAGGAAGGTGCGGGCGAAGCCTTCGAGCCCGTCGCTGCGGCGTCCGTTGCGGCTGGCCGGGCCCAGCGGTTCGACCAGTCCGTGACGCCGCGTCGCGAACGGCCGCACCGCCAGGAGTTGACGGTCCGCCAGTTCCTCCCAGTGGGCCCGGGTCCACCCGGTGTACGGGGAGGTCCGACGGTCGTCGCCGGGTATCACGGGGTTCCCTTTCCGGAGAGGCGGGCCGGCGGTGCCACCGACTGCCGGACGACGATGTGCGAGCCGAGCATCACGTGCCGGCGCGGCGGGTCCCCGGCCCGCCGGTGCAACGCCAGCCGGGTGGCGGACCGGCCCAGTTCCTGCTGCGGCACGTGCACGGTGGTGAGGCCGGGGTAGACGTCCTCGGCCAGCGGAATGTCGTCGAAACCGACGACGGACACGTCGTCGGGCACGGAGCGCCCCAGGTCGCGGGCGGCGGCGACGGCGCCGGCCGCGCTCATGTCGTTGGCGCAGAAGACCGCGGTGGCATCGGTGCCGGTGAGCAGGGTGCGGGCGGCGGCGTATCCCGTCTCCCGGGTCATGTCGCTGCTCGCGATCAGGGCGGGGTCGGGTTCGATGCCGTAGGCCCGCAGCGCGCGCTCGTAGCCGTGCAGGCGCTGCCGAGCGACGCTGAACTCGTGCGGTCCGGCCAGGTGCGCGACCCGGGTGTGGCCGGCGGAGAGCAGGTGGTTGGTGGCGGCGAACGCTCCCCCCTCCACGTCGCTCTCGACCACGTCGATCGGAGCGTCGGGCCCGGCCCAGGAGCGTCCGCAGAGCACCATGCGCGCCCCGGCGCGGTCCAGCGCCTCGGCGGCTGCGGCGAGTTGGCCGAGGTGCTGCTCGCCCTCGGCCATGCCGCCGACCAGGATCACCGCCTCCACCCCCCGGGCGCGCAGCAGTTCGATGACGGAGAGCTCGCGCTCGGGGACGCCCTGGGTGGAGCAGACGATGCAGACCCGGCCGTCGGCCATGGCCTGCTCCTCGACTCCGGAGGCGACGTTCATGAAGAACGGCGAGGTGATGTCGTTGACCACCACCGCGACCAGTCCGGACCTGGCGTTCAGCGAGCGCGCATTGGCGTTGACGACGTAGTCGAGCGCCTCGACGGCCTTCATCACCCGTTCCTGGGTCTCCGGCGGCGCGGTGTAGGAGCCGCTGAGGATGCGGGAGACCGTGGCGACCGAGACCTGCGCGCGCTCCGCCACGTCGCGGATGGTCGGCCGCCCGCTCGAGCTGCGGCCACGTGCCATGGTTCTGCCCTCCGGTACGAGTGGATCGTGTAACGCGGATGCAAACGTTACACAGGATGACCCTCTCCGACTACACCCACTCGCGAATTCTGCGCGGAGTATTGACGGCTCTCCAGGCAGGACCTAGCGTCCCGTCACTGTAAACGTTTCCATGAACGTTACATCGTCTTCCCCTCACGGAAGGTCCATGCAGATGACCGCCTCGCCCCTGTCCAGAAGAACCTTCCTGCGCGGCTCGGCACTCGCCGCCGGCGCGGTCGCCGCCGGCGGTGCGCTCAGCGCCTGCGGATCGAGCGGATCCGGCTCCGGCAGCGGCTCCGGGCTGGCCTACTGGGACTGGTACGTCACCCAGGCGCCCTGGGTCGACGGGGAGATCTCCCGCTTCCAGAAGGCCCATGCGGGCGTGACCGTCAAGAAGACCACCCAGGTCTCCGCCAAGTACGCCGACCTGGTCGCCCTCGCCTACCGCAGCGGCTCCACCCCGGACGTGTTCATGGTCCCGCAGAGCCCCGGACTGGCCGAGCAGGTGGACCGCGGCTGGCTGCTCCCGCTCGACCAGTGGGCCACCGCCTCCTGGCAGTCCCGCTTCCCGGCCGGCACCTTCATTGAAGGCGCCAACGTCTTCGGCGGCAAGGTCTACTCCGCCCCGCTCAAGGGCTCCGCCCCGCAGTACCAGCTCTACATCCACAACGGCGTGTTCAGGACCGCCGGGCTGACCAACCCGGACGGCAGCGTGAAGACGCCCACCACCTGGGACGAGGTCAGCGCCGCCGCCGACGCCATCACCAGGAAGTCCGGCGGTAAGACGTACGGCTTCGGTTTCGGCAACGGCGACAACATGGGACTGATGGCCTGGTGGCTGGACCTGTTCGTGCGCGGGGCCGGTGCCCCCGGCGGCGCTCCCAGCGGATCGGGCACCGGCCTGGACCTGCGCGTCGGCAGGTGGACCTACGCCAGCGACCGTTCCTACGCCGACTTCCTCGACCTGATGGTGCAGTGGAAGCAGCGCGGCTACTTCTACCCCGACTCGCTCAGCCTGTCCGACGAGGCGGCCCGCGCCTTCTTCGAGCGCGGCAGGTTCGGCATGACCGTCGGCGGGGTGTGGAACCAGCCCGAGTGGACCCAGCACAGGTTCACCGACTACAGCCTGGTCACCCTCCCCTCCCCCGGGGCGACACCGAAGGCCTTCTACTACGCCGACCCGGTCGGCACCGGCGCCTTCGCCGCGGTCTCCGCCAGGACCAAGCACCCGCAACAGGCCTTCCAGTGGGTGGACGCGCTGACCTCGCCCGCCGCCGGACGCCGCTGGGTGCAGGACCTCAACGGCGTCTCGGTCTACCCGGCCGACAACGCACCGGCCGGCATCGACTCCAAGCCCTTCGCTGCCTTCGTCGCCATGACGGCGCAGGAACTGACCGGCCCGGTGCCGGTGATCCGCAACCCCGACCTGGCCGGGGTCGCCCCGCAGGCCCCCAAGTCCGACATCGGCGACCTGGTCACCGGCGTCTACACCGGGCAGATCAAGGACCTGCAGTCGGCGCTGAGCAGCCTGGCCGGCGAGAAGGAGCAGCTCCTCTCCACCGCTGTGGCCGCAGTGGCCAAGGGCGGCAAGAAGGCCGCCATGACCGACTATGTGTTCGCCGACTGGGACCCGACCCGGCCGTACACCACAGCGAAGGCCTGAGCGGCGGCCCGATGACCCTCTCCGCTCCCGGGCTCCGGCGCAGGCCGGACCCCGCCGGTACGCCCGAGCCCGCTCCCGTCCGCCGCACCGGCCTGCGCCGGCGGGTGCGCGCGGCCGGCTGGTCCTACGCCTACCTCGCGCCGATGGCGGTGCTGGTACTGGCCTTCGTCGTCTACCCGATCTTCGCCTCGCTCGGCTACACCTTCTACCAGTGGAACGGCATCGGCAGCCCGTCGAACTTCGTGGGGCTGGCCAACTTCCGCCAGGTGCTGCACGACTCCATCTTCTGGGGCGCGGTCGAGCACACCTTCGTCTACGCGTTCGTGCTGGTCCCGGTGCAGCTGCTGATCGCGCTGATGCTGGCGCTGGTACTGAACAACCCCAGGCTGCGGTTCCGGATGTTCTTCCGCACCGTCTACTTCGTCCCGGTGGTCACCTCCGCCGCCGTGGTCGGCGTGGTGATGCAGCTGATGCTGTCCAACTTCGGCGACGCGGCCGGCAGCCTGTTCGCCGGGGCCGGGCTGACCGGCAGTCACATCGACTGGCTGGGCGACCCGCACACCGCGCTGGCGGTGGTCATCGCGATCGGCATCTGGCACACCCTCGGCTACAACCTGGTCTACTTCATGGCCGGGCTGCAGACCATCCCGGCCGAACTCTACGAGGCGGCCCGGATCGACGGCGCCGGGCCGGTCCGCTGCTTCTTCTCCATCACCCTGCCGATGCTGCGCCAGGTCGGCGTGGTCATCGTGGTGCTGGCGTTCATCGGCAGCTTCCAGGTGTTCGACCTGGTGCAGGTGCTCACCGGCGGCGGCCCCTACTTCGCTACCGAGGTCGTCAACACCTACATCTACCACCTGGCCTTCGGCGGCGGCTCCGGCTCCGGGGCGGTCCAGCCCGACGTCGGCCTGGCCTCCGCCGCCTCCTTCCTCTACGGCCTGCTGCTCATCCTCTTCTCCGCCGCGCAGGTGCTGGCCCTGCGCCGGCTGGGTCGGCGACGCGCGGGCTCAGCGCTGTGAAAGGTGCCCCCATGCGTACCGGCCCGATCGCCCGCACCGGCAGGCGCGGCCTGCTCTACCTCGCCCTCACCGCAGGTGGACTGCTCTGGCTCTACCCGTTCCTGTGGGCCATCGGCGGCTCGCTCAAGAGCGACGACGACTTCTTCGCCACCGGTCTTGACCCGTTCACCACCCACCCGCAGTGGTCCAACTACAGCCAGGCCTGGGAGGAGGGGGACTTCGGCCGCTACTTCCTCAACACCGTGCTCTTCGCCGGCGGGACCGTCGTGCTCACCGTGCTGGCCACCGCCATGGCCGGCTACGTCCTGGCCCGCACCGAGTTCCCCGGCAGGAAGGCCGTGCTCGCCCTGATCGGCGCGACGCTGTTCCTGCCGCACGGCTACACCATCATCCCGGTGTTCGACCTCATCCAGCGGCTGCACCTGCTCAACACCCTGTGGGCGCTGATCATCGTGCAGTCGGCCAGCGGCATGGTCTTCGGCACCTTCCTGTTCATGGGCTACTTCTCCACCATCGACCGGGGGTTGGAGGAGGCCGCCCGGGTGGACGGAGCCGACTTCCACCAGGTGTTCTGGCGGATCATGCTGCCGCTGTCCGGGCCGATGCTGGCCACCGTCGCGCTGTTCAGCTGTATCAACGCCTGGAACAGCTTCTTCGTCCCGCTGGTGTTCACGCTGTCGCGGCCGGACCTGCACACGCTCACGGTCGGCATGTTCACCTTCCTCGGCGAGAACTCCACCGCCTGGACGCTGGTCTGCGCCGGGTCGGTGATCACCCTGCTGCCCATCGTCGCCGTCTTCCTCGGGCTGCAGCGGTACTTCGTCAACGGTCTCGCCGGAGCGGTCAAGGAGTAGGCCCTGCGGACGACCGACCTGCGCCCCCGGCAGCGCGTCTGCCGGGGGCGCAGCACGTACCCGCGAAGACCGCGAAGCCCACGAAGCCCACGTACCCACAGGGAAACCCACAGAGAAGGAGTCCGCGTGGCCGGCCTGCCCGCAGTCCTGGCGTTCGACCCCGTCCACACCGCCGCCGTCTTCCCGCCGGACGTGCTGGCCCGCCTCGGCCGCAGCCTGGACCTGCGCGGCCCCTACCCGAGCCTGGGCGGCGTCGACCTCGCCGACACCGAGGTCGTGGTCACCGGCTGGGGCGGGCCGCCGATCGACGCCGCTGTGCTGGACCGGGCCCCGCGGCTGCGCGCCGTGCTGCACTCGGCCGGTTCGGTCAAGGCGTTCGTGGGTCCGGAGGTGTTCGAGCGCGGGATACAGGTGTCCTCGGCGGCCGGGGTCAACGCCGTGCCCGTCGCCGAGTACACCCTCGCCGCACTGGTCCTGGCGGCCAAGCGGGTACTGCCGGCGGGCCGCCGCGCCCCGGTGGACGAGCGGCAGGTGACCACGCCCACCGGCATCGGACTGCGCGGCCGGGCCGTGGGCGTGGTCGGGGCGTCCCGGGTCGGACGGCTGGTGGTGGCGGGCCTGGTGGTGGCGGGCGCGCGGGTGCTGCTGGCCGACCCCTACCTCGGTGCGGAGGCCGCCTCGGCGATGGGGGCCGAGCTCACCGGGCTCGACGCCCTCTGCCGCAGCTGCGACCTGGTCACCGTCCACGCCCCGGAACTGCCGTCCACCAGGCACATGTTCGACCGCCGGCGGTTGGGGCTGCTGCCCGACGGGACCGTGCTCGTCAACACCTCCCGAGGCTCGCTGCTCGACCACGAGGCGCTCGCGGAGGAGTGCGGCGCCGGCCGTCTCGCCGCGGTGTTGGACGTCACCGACCCGGAGCCGCTGCCGCCGGACCACCCGCTGCTGTCGCTGCCCGAGGTGCTGATCACCCCGCACGTGGCCGGGGCGTCGGGGCGCGAGCGGCGACTGCTCGGGGAGTTCACCGCCGCCGAGGCGGAACGGCTGACGGCAGGTCAGGCCCTGCAGGGGCTGGTGCGCTGGGACGAGCTCTCCCGGTCGGCCTGATCCGCGGTACGGGGCAGGGTCCGTCAGGATCCCTGCCCCGCAACGGTGTTCAGGCGGCGTCCGTCATGTTCCGTTGATCAGTGCGACGGCCAGCGCCGGATCGAAGGTTCCGGCGGGGGTGGTCGGATCGGTCCCGCACTCCCCGTCGGAGACCCCCGGTGTCTTCACCCACAGCAGCAGGTCGGCTCCGCCGCCCGACTGCGGGGTGGTGCCCAGCTTCGCCCCGGACGGGTTGCACCACTCGCCGTCCGAGCCGTTGCCGTTGCGGCTGGTGTCCACCACGAAGTGCGAACTCCCGCCGAGCGAGGCGTTGATGGAGCTCGCGTAGGTCTCCGACGAGCCGGTGGTGTAGAAGTTCGAGACGTTCACCGAGAAGCCGCGGATGTTGGCCACACCGGCGGCCTTCAGCTCGGCCGCCATGGTCGCCGGAGCCACCCAGTTGGTGTGTCCGGCGTCCAGGTAGGCCCAGGTGTCGGTCGCCTTCGTCTGGAACATCCGGGTCGCGAACAGCAGCATCGCGGTCCGCGAGGACTGCTGAGCCGCCGTCAGGCAGCTGTAGTCCGACAGGGCGTCGGGCTCGATCACCACCACGGCGGGCCGGGCGGCGACGGCCGCGGCGAAGGTGGAGATCCAGGACTCGTACGCGCTGACGCTGCTCGCGCCGCCGCCCGAGTAGCCGCTGCACGCGTCCCGGTCGGGGATGTCGTAGGCGACCAGCACCGGCACCTTGCCGTGGCTGTAGGCCGTACCGACATAACTGCTCACCTCCGTACCGATGTCGCCGCCATCGTCCCCGAACCAACGGGCGATCGGCTCGGCGGCGATGGCGGACCGGATACTCGCCGCCCTCGAGTCGGACGGGTTGGCCGCCACCCACGCCGCCGGGGCCGAGGCGGGGTTGACGTAGAAGCCGCTCGTTCCCGAGAGCGGGTCGGCGGAGGCGCTCGGCGCTGCGAACAGGCAGCAGGCGAACGAAACCAGGACGGTGCCGAGCAGGGCGCTGCGGCGCATGGCGGGCCCCCTCACCGGTTCCGGTTGAAGGTCAGGACCGGGTCGGCGTTGCCGACCAGCGTCAGCGCCATCTCGGGCCACCAGGCCCCGGCGACCGGGTCCACTGCCCCGTACTCCGGATCGACGGTCCCGCCCGGGATGCTGCGGTTGCACTGGCCGTCGGAGGTGCCGATCGTCTTCACGTACAGGTAGGCGTCCGCCAGTGGGACCTGGGTGTCGGCGGTCGGACGGGCACCTATGCCGCGGCCCGGTGCGTTGCACCAGGTCTGCGGGTCACCCGCGTACTTGCCCGGGGGCGGCGTCCAGACGCCCTGGCCGTTGCGGCTGGTGTCCACGACGAAATGGGTGAGCTGGTCCGCGGGCGGCGTGCCGACGTTCTTGTCGAACCAGGCGTCGGTCCAGTGCCAGGTGCTGTAGTCGTTGGCGGACACCTTGTCGCCGGGCAGCGAGTCGTTGGGGGCGGAGGCCGAGTAGTACTGGCTCGCGCAGTAGTTGGTGTGGCCCGCGGCCCAGGCCGGCCCCTCGGTGGCGAACCAGATGCACTTGGCGACCCAGCTACCGTACTGATCGGACTGGGCGGTCGGCTGGGTGCTGGAGACGTTCAGCGAGAAGCCCTGGACCTGGGCCACTCCGGCCCGGATCAGCCGGGAGGCGGCGTCGCCGACGGCGAGCCAGTGGCTGTTCCCGGCGTCGAGGTAGACCGAGGCACCGGGCTGTGCCTCCAGCACGCCGACCGCGTACCTGAGGTCGGCGAGCCGGGCCGCGCTGAGCGCGCCGGTCGGGTCGGTGGCCGCGCCGCAGTCCGAGGGCAGGTTCGCCAGGGCGTCCGGCTCCAGGATGACGACGGCCTTGCTCCGGCCCAGGCCCTTGGCGAACGCCGCGATCCACGCCTGGTAGTCGGCGTCCGACTGGGCTCCGCCCGCCGAGTACTGCGAGCAGTCGCGCAACGGGATGTCGTAGGCGACCAGCACCGGAACCGACCGCTGCGCCGCGGCCTTCCGGACCAGGTTCTTCACCTTGTGGTTCACCTGGGTGGGCGTGTCGTCGCCGAACCAGGTCGCACCGGGCCAACTGGCCAGCTTCGCCATGGCGGTGGCGTCGGCGAGGTCGTGCCGGAACAGGTCCGTCCTCGCCTGCTTCGCCGCGAAGCCGTCCGGGTTGACGTAGAAGCGGGTGCCGGGGGCGAGGGTGCGGGTCGAGGAACTGGAGGTTGGGGTGGCGGTGGAGGTGGAGGTGGCGTCCGCGGGTGGGGTCGCGGCGGCTGTGGCCGAGCCCGTCACGGCCAGGCCGAGGCCGGTCATGAGGACGACGGTCAGCAGGGCGAGCGGTCTGTTGCGCAGGTGCGGGTGGATCGGCATGACGGGACCTCTTCGATGGCAGGGTCCCGGCCCGGAGCGGCGTCAGTGCTCGATGGTCGCGTCGGCCACCGACCGTGTCAACGGCTGCGACTCGGATAATTTTCCCCGTCGAAACACTTCCCAGACGGCGGGGCGTCCTTCTAGCCTGCGACTGTTACCGCTCCCAGTTTTCATGGGAGCAGACGTCAACACCGGTCCGAAACTGCGGCGTCAACCCAGTTCAATGGTGTTGTTCAGACTGTAACCGCTCACAGAAAAGCCGGTCGGCACTGGATCGGAGGTACCCGCGTCGCCGAGAACCGCCGGGCCCTGGGGCGCGGCGGCCGGCGAGGCATACAGTTCTGGTGGTCCCCGTCCGCGATGCAGGAACAGGAGCAGCTCGTACATGAGCAATCGGCAGCCCACGCTCGACGAGGTGGCGGAGCGCGCCGGTGTCTCCCGGGGCACCGTCTCGCGGGTCATCAACGATCGCCACCACGTCAGCGCCAAGGCCCGACTGGCCGTGCAGAGCGCCATCGCGGAGCTCGGCTACGTGCCCAGCATGGCGGCCCGGTCGCTCGCCTCCCAGCGCCGCGGTGCGGTCGTCCTGGCGATCTCCAGCGACGACCCCGCACTGTTCGCCAACCTCTTCTTCGCCGAGGTGATCGCCGGCGTCAACGCGGTCATCGAGGAGACCGACCTCCAACTCCTGCTGGTCCTGGCCGCCTCGGAGCGCGGCCGGAGCAGACTCGCCCGGATCCTGCAGTCACGGGGCGCGGACGGGGTCATGCTGCTGGCGCTGCGCGAGAACGACCCGCTGGCGAAGGTGGCCGAGGCCGGAGGCGTCCCGGTGGTCCACGGCGGCCGTCCGCTGGACGGGACACCGCGCTGGTACGTGGATGCCGACAACCGCGGTGGAGCCCGGCAGGCCGTGGAACACCTGGTCGCCACCGGACGCAGCCGCATCGCCACCGTCACCGGTCCGCAGGACCTGAACGCCGGCGTCTCCCGCTACCTGGGCTACCGCGAGGCGATGGCGCTGGCCGGGCTGAGCGACCACCGGGTGGCCCACGCCGACTTCACCGAGGCCGGCGGTGCCGCGGCCACCGGCCGGCTCCTCGACGAACACCCGGACCTGGACGCGGTGTTCGTCGCCTCCGACGCGATGGCGGCCGCCGCCCTCGGCGTGCTGCGCGAGCGCGGCCGTACGGTACCGGGCGACGTCGCGGTCGTCGGCTTCAACGACGTCCGGGCGGCCCAGCACACCCGGCCGGCCCTCACCACCGTTCGGCAGCCCATCATCGCGCTCGGCCGCGAGATGACCCGCATGCTGGTCCGCCTGATCGACGGTGAGGAGCCGACCCCGCTGATCCTGCCCACCGAACTGGTGGTCAGGGAGTCGACGTGACCGCGGAGGCCGTCAGCCGAAGCTGACGGTGACCGGCCGGTGCACGCTCTGCCGGGGCAGGGTGACGGACAGGGTGCGGGTCGCGCTGTCGAAGTGGTAGTCGTCGGGGGACAGTCGGGAACCGTCGGCGCTGACGCTGCCGGCCGGCGCCGTGACACCGGTGAGCAGGACGGTCCACTGCCGGGACTGCACCTGGCCGGGGAACGATCCGGAGGTCGGACTGATCGTCACCGTGCGCCTGGTGCCGCTCTCCTGGTACCGGATCGCGGTCGTGGCGCCGTGGCCGGGCCTGGTGGTGGTCCCGTTGTCCTCGTAGAGGGTGTAGGAGCCGGAGGCGCCAGCGGCGACGGTGAGGGTGACCTTCGTCAGCGGGGACTGGTCGTTGCTGGTGACGTCGTCGGTGCGGGTGGGGATGATCGCACCGGCCTTGACGAACACCGGCATGGTGTCCAGGCCGGTGGTGACGGACTGGGTGGTGCCGCCGGTGTAGGTCTGTCCGGTGAAGTAGTCGGTCCACTGGCCGGGTGGGAACCACACCGAGGTGGTGGCGGTGGTGCCGGGCGTGGTGACCGGGGCGACCAGCATGTCCGGCCCGTAGAAGTACTCGCTGCCGGCGGTGGCGTACGCCTGGGGCTCGTCCGGGTACTCCAGGTAGGTCGGGCGGGTCACCGGGACGCCGGTGGCATTGGCCTGCTCGGCGAGCGAGTAGGTGTACGGCACCAGGTTCTCGCGCAGGTTGAGGAACTTGTCGGCCGAGGCGCGGGCGGCGGTCCCGTACTGCCAGGGCAGCCGGTCGCTGTGGTTGCTGTGCAGGCGGTCGATCGGCTGGAAGGTGCCCAGCTGGACCCAGCGCGCGTACAGGTCGTCCGGGAGTTTGTGGGTGGTGAGGGTCTGTCCGCCGGAGGTGTAGGTCTCCGAACCGGTCAGCCCGGTGGTGTCGTTGTGGCCGCCGATGTCGTGGCTGATCGCCGACATGCCGGTGGCGGCCGCCTCACCGGGGGTGTAGCCGACCTCCGCCTTGAGGGTGCCCCAGGTGGAGGAGGTGTCGCCGGTGAAGTGGACGGTGGTGCGCTTGTCGGCCCAGGGCCCGGTCGGCAGGGCTGCGTTGCCGCCGGACTGCAGGGAGCCGTAGGCACGGGAGAGCACGAAGCCGCGGCCGATGGACTTGTCGGCGTCGGTGGCGTACTGCTGGTTGATCCAGGCGTCGGGGGTGACGCCGGGCACCGAGGACTGCGAGGAGTCGCAGCACCAGTCGAGCCACCAGAAGTCGTTGCCCTGCTGGTCCATGGTCTGATGCAGGTTCAGGTACGCCTGCAGCTGGTCGGGGTCGCCGAAATCGAAGGTGTAGCAGTCTCCGGCGCCGCTGCTGGCGGCAGGTGCGCAACCACCCTTCTGCAGCTTGCCCTTGGCGGTCGCCTGGGCCTGGGCGAACTGCGGGTCGGAACTGAGGATGCTCGGGTGGATGTTGAGCGTGTTGTGCAGACCCTGGGAGGCGGACCAGTCGAAGAACGCCTTGGGGTCAGGGAACTTGGCGGTGTCGATCTCCCAACCGCTCCAGGTGTTGGGGGACTTGAAGTCGGTGTCGGTCACCAGGACGTCCAGTGGCACGCCTTCGGAGCGGAAGGCGGGCAGGATCGTGTTCTCGTAGTCGGCGGCAGTGCGGTCGATGTACTCCGAGTACCACACCCCGTAGGCCCACTCCGGGAGCAGCTCGGCCGGACCGGTCAGTGTCGCCAGGTCGGACAGGCCCTGCTGGTAGTCGTGCCCGTAGCCGAAGACATAGCCGTCCTGGTACGGGGTGCCGCCGTGCGAGGGACGCTGGGTGACCTGTCGGGTGCCGGTGTCGTACAGGGCGGAGGTGGTGTCGTCGAGCAGGTACCAGCCGTCCTGGTACAGCAGTCCCGGCGTGGTCGCCGGTGCGCCGTTGTCGCCGTTGACGCCGTCGAGGCTGCGGCGGTAGCCGCCGAGCGCCAGGTGCGGCTGCGGGGCGGGGGCTCCGGCCGCGGTGACGGCCACCGTGTCGAGGTTGACATGGCAGCTCGTGGCCGCTGGGCAGCCGATGGTGAGGTCGTCTGCGCCGGCCTTGAGCGTGATCGGCACCGAGGCGGTCTGCCAGCTGTCCCAGCCTCCGGTGACCGGCAGCGACAGGGTCTGTGACGTACCGCCGGCGGACACGGTGGCGCTGCGGGTCTGGTAGAGACCGTCGCCGCCGGTGCCGTTGGCGTAACGCACCTGCAGTGCGTAGCTGCCGTCTGCCGGTACGCCGACCAGATGGGCCGACACGCTCGACCCCTGGTTCAGCTCCGCGACGAACCCGCTGCCGGAGTAGCCGGTGTGGTCGGTGGCCACGACGGCCGAGCCGGCGAGGCGGGCGGCCTCCGCCTCACAGCTCACCGCAAACCGGCAGTCCGTGATCGCGGTCGTGGACACCGGCGGGTAGGCGGCGCCCGGGTTCACCAGGGCCACGCTGTCGATGTTCACATTGCCGGAGTCGGTGGCGGTCCTGGCCAGCGTGACCGTGTGGTGTCCGGCGCCGAGTTGCACCGAGGTGGTCGCCAGGCTCCAGGAGTCCCAGTTGGGGGTGGTCGGCAGGCTCAGCGTGCGGCTCGCGCCGCCGTCCACCGACAGGGTCAGTGTTCGCGTGGTGGACTGGCCGTCCCCGCCGACGGAGTTGGCGTAGCGGGTGTCGAACTGGTAGGTCCCGGACGCGGCGACGTCGACGTCGGCCGACAGCGAGTTGCCCGTCCCCTGGAAGCCGGCCAGGAAGCCGGAGCCGGTGTAGCCGGTGTGGTCCGTGGCGGTACTGAGCCCGCTGTACGACAGGCGCTCGGCCTCGCAGAGGGCGCCCAGGGCGCAGGTCAGCTGCTGCCACGGGGTGGCGATGACCGGCGCCCCGCCGGCCGACAGCTGCACGGAGAGGTTCTGGGCGTTGAACGCGCCCGACCCCACCTGGTACCGCAGGGTGAGCGCGCTGGTGCTGACGGTCAGCCAGCCGTTGGAGGTGCTGGTGGTGTAGGTGGTCGGCGTGAACGCGGTGCGGCCGACGGCGTTGAAGGTCGCGCTGTCGGTGAACCTGCCGTCCTGCGCGTACTCCGTGCGGATCAGCGTCGGTGACAGCACCTCGAAGCGCGCCCCGCCGGAGGTCACCGTGGCGAGCCGGTGGACTGCGGCGGCCCCCGCCGACTCCCCCGCTGACGCCGGTCCGGCACCGACCGTCGCCATGGCCGCCATGCTG
Organism: Streptacidiphilus jeojiensis; assembly: GCF_042510965.1. Lineage (NCBI taxonomy): Bacteria > Bacillati > Actinomycetota > Actinomycetes > Kitasatosporales > Streptomycetaceae > Streptacidiphilus > Streptacidiphilus jeojiensis. The sequence continues at coordinate 38,898 of NZ_JBEUKS010000006.1, read as the reverse complement.
ACGGCCAGTGCGACGACGGTGGCCCGCCGTCGGAGTAAGCGCATCACGCGCTGCGCTGGGCTTCTTCTCATGGGAGGGCCGCACCCCATTCCATCGTTGGAATCTCTGTACGTGGCATGACATCACACCCTCAGGACGGTGTCCATGAGTCCGGCGCCAGCTGCGGGGTTCCGCTCGTCAGCGCCGTCGGGGCGGTCGCCCTGCCACCGTCCGGGCTTCCAACGTTGTTACTGCTTGAACGGCAGCGGCTCCGATCTCAACCCCTGCGTGGTCGCTCCGGATCACGCCTCACTGCCCCGGGCCAGGATCCGACCGGTCGCGCTGCTCGGGCGCATGAGCAGATGGCTGGCTGCCGCCCACAGGGTGGCGGTCGCGATCAGGGCCGTGAGGAGTGCCCACAGGGGTGTCCGCAGCAGGAAGAGGATGCCTGCCAGGCTGTACATGATGAGATTGGCGAAGAGGATGATCTGGTTCACCCAGCCCCACAGCCCCTGCTGGGACACGTTCTCCCGGGCCGCCAGTCGGGACAGCGCGGAGCGCATGGCACCGCTGACCAGGGCGGAGCAGCAGCCGAGCGCGAGGAAGGCCAGGTAGGGCAGCGGTCCGGAGCCGAACGACCAGGCCACCAGGCCCACCGCGTACAACGCCGCCATCAGGTTCATCGGAACCGTCCAGGTGGGCCGGCGTGTTGACACCCCGAGGGCGGCGAGGCCACCGAGGCCGTAGCAGCCCAGGGCCAGTCCGACCTGCCCCGCCGAGAAGCCGAGTCCCTGCTGGAATCTCGGCATCTCGACCGCGTTCAACAGCGCTCCGGTGAGCATGAAGCTGAACCAGACGACCATGCCGCGGGTCAGCAACGGACCGGTGTGCTGCGGGCGTCCGGCCCAGGAGAAGAGTCTCCGCGGTCCGGCCGGGGCGCTCTCGGCAGGTTCCTGGTCGGGAACGTGCTGGAAGTGTCGGGGCAGCAGAATCGCCACCCCGATCAGGAAGCTCCCAGCGTCGAGGGCGAACAGGAGCCCCACCCCGAGTGCCTGGCTGAGCGCACCGCCGACGGCGGGCGCCAGCACCAGGGTCAGCGAACCCGCAGCGCCCACCGCCGTATAGGTCGACTCACGCACCGCACTGCTCACGGACGTGGTAACCAGGGTGAACAGCAGCGGGTTGGCGACGGCGCGCAGGAACATGGCGAGCGCGACGAACGCGTAGACGTAGGGCAGCGAGCGGTAGCCGACACACATCGTGAGGGAGAGCAGAGCCAGCACGACCTGCGTCGCCGCCCAGGCGCGGTAGGTGTGTCGGCCGCCGATCCGGTCGGAGACCGCACGCGCCCCCAACAGGGCCGGAACGGTCTGCGCGAAGAACACTCCGGCGCTGGCCGCCGAACCGTACTTCTCCTGGACGGCGACCACCACGGCCAGGAACGTCAGCCAGTTCCCCGTCTGCGAGACGGCGGCGGCCAGCACCAGGCGCCGGCGCAGTCGGGACTCCGCCGGTGCCGCCGTGTCTGTGGTCGCTCTCTGACGTTCCGTCTGTTCCTGGGTGCCGTCAGCCATTCGACCGCAGGGTGAGCAGGGTGATCTCGCTCGGTGCGAAGACGCGGAACGGCGGGCCCCAGAAGCCGGTGCCACGACTGGTGTAGAGCTGAGTACGTGCTCCGTGCCGGCTCAGGCCGTGGACCACCGGCTGGTCGATGCGGACCAGGAAGTTGAAGGGCCAGATCTGCCCGCCGTGGGTGTGTCCGGAGACCTGCAGGTCGATTCCGGCGCTCGCGGCCTGTCCGACGTACTTGGGCTGGTGGGCGACGAGCAGCACCGGCAGTTCCGGGTCGGCTCCCGCCAGTGCGCCGTCCAGGTTCGCCCGGTGTCCGGCCAGCCCGGAGGAGGCCGCGGTCACGTCGTCCACGCCCGCGAGCACCAGGCTGTCGCCGCCGCGCTGGACCACCAGATGGCGGTTGTGCAGCGGCTCCCAGCCCAGTTCGGCCATGTGGTCGAGCCATCCCTGGGCCTCGCCGAAGTACTCGTGGTTGCCGGTGACGTACACCTTCGCCAGCTGCGAGCGCATCGTCCCGAGCGGTGCGGCCTGCCCGCGGCGCTGGTCCAGGGTGCCGTCGGCGATGTCGCCCGCGTGGCAGACGATGTCGGCGTCCAGCTCGTTGACCGCCTCGGCGACCCGCGCGGACCAGTCGGCCCGGTCGATCGGGCCGTAGTGGGTGTCGGCCAGCACCACGACCCGCGTCCCGTCCAGGCCACGGCCGAGCCGCGGGACGGTGACGTCCAGGCGCTTGACCCGGGGCAGGCGCATGGCCTCGTGGTGGCCCCAGACCAGCAGGACTGCGGCGACCACCGCGACGGCGACAGCCACGATCCTGGACCGGGCCGGGTCACCGACACCGAAGGCGAACAGGACCAGCCGCAGCAGGCCGCTCAGCGCCGACCAGGCGAACAGCACCCAGACGATCCCCAGCGTGGTGTCCGCCGCGCGGGCCGCCGGGTCGGACCGCCTGCGCCCGTGCCCCCGGACCATCAGCACCGGGAAGGCGAACAGGGCAGCCGCGAAGACGACGGAGCCGACCAGGACCACCGGGAACGGCCAGTCGGCACCGGCCGCGAACAGCGTCCACCAGGGCAGCAGGAACAGCAGGACGAGCACGGCAACGACCACGGACCCGCCCAGCAGCCGGCGCAGACCCCGACCACCTCCGCCACCGGTTTCGGCTTCTGGTGACGCCCCGTCATCTCCCCTGGGTTCCGGGCCACCGACGCCGGCCACCGCCACGGCCGGGTCCGACAACCGGGACTCATTGCCTGTCGTCACTCCGCTACCCCTCATATCCGCCGTCAGCCTGCCGACTCCATCATCCGGCATGCGGTGCGGCGCCCCTCGGGCACGGTGCCCTGCGGCCACACCGGGCTATGCCCTATAGGTTATGCAAGGATGGCTGCATGCAGACTCAGGAGGAGATCTACCGGCGTCTGCGCGACCTGCGCAATGAACTCGGCGTGGTATCCGGCCGTTACGGCGAGATCAGCGATGGCGAGATCGTCATGATGATGAGTCCTGTGCCGATGCATGCGTACATCGCCAGAAGCATCGCCCGACAGCTGGACGCCCAACTGCCTCCGCCCCTGGGCGCTTTCGAGAATGCCGACACTGATGACGCCGCCCTGGGAAAGCTGCGCATCCCCGATGTTCTGGTCGTGCCCGAGGATGCGATGAAGAGCGTCGACCCGCTGGACCCGCACGAGATCAGCCTTGCCGTGGAGATCGTCTCGCGATCCAACCCGAATACGGACTATGTCGACAAAGTGGCCGACTATCCGGCCATGGGAATCCCCCACTACCTGATCATCGACCCGCGCGACGGTACCGCGCGCCATCACTGGCAGATCGCAACGCAGAACGGGCACCCGGCCTACCTCAACCAGGTCTCCTACGGCTTCGGCGACAAGATTCGCATCGGCGACTGGACCATCGACACCGCCGACCTGCCCCGGTACAGCGACGACCAGAGGCCGGCATGACCCCGGGCCGGCTCGTACGGGAGCGCCGCGAAGCGATCGGCTGGTCCCAGGCCCGGCTCGCCCAAGCCGCGCAGACCCGTCAGCCCGTCATCTCCCGTATCGAATCCGGGCGTCTCAACCCCACCGTCGACATGCTCGCCCGGCTGGCCAACGCCATGGATGCCGAGCTCACCCTCACGCTCCTCCCGCGCTGACAACGCCACCCCTGCCTGCCGAGGTCCGACATCGGTGCGAGCTCCCATTGGGCCGCAGGTCGGGCGGTTCTTGCGCGGCTGGCAGGCTGGGGGGTCATTGTCTTGCTGTTTCCGGGAGCACTCGTGCCGTTCGCGCATGCTTCTCCTAGCGTGAGCGGTATGACGCACGCATCCCCGCACACATCATCCCCGCACACACCATCCCCGCACGCAACGGAGCACGACTCCGACGACCATGCGGAACTCCTCGACCTGGATGCCGAGGTGCTCGCCGAGCACCTCGCCGACATCACCGGCTGGCTGCCCGTCGGCGCCGATCCCCGGCAGATCGTGGATCTGGGCTGCGGGACCGGGGCCGGTACCTTCGCGCTGCTGGAGCGCTTCCCCCGGGCCCAAGTGACCGCCGTCGACACCTCCGCCGGCCATCTGGCCCGGCTGCTCCGGAAGGCCGAGGCAGCGGGCCTGGCCGACCGGGTGCACGCCGTCCAGGCCGACCTCGACGCCGGCTGGCCCGATCTGGGCAGGCCGGAGCTGATCTGGGCATCGGCCTCGATGCACCACATGGCCGACCCCGGGCGTACGTTGCGCCGGGTGCGCGACACGCTCGCTCCGGGCGGACTGTTCGCCGTGGTGGAGCTGGCCGGCTTCCCCAGGTTCCTGCCCGAGGGCGCCCCCGAGGACCGTCCCGGTCTGGAGGAGCGCTGCCATGCCGCCAACGACCGGCACCACGCCGAGCACGTGCCGCACCGCGGTGCCGACTGGGGTTCCGAGCTCACCGCCGCCGGCTTCACCGTCGAGGCCGAACGCACCGTCAGCGTGGACATCGGGCCGCCGCACACCGACGCGGTCGGCCGCTACGCCCTCGGCAGCCTGCGCCGCATGCGAGGCAGCGTCGCCCAGGTCCTGGCGGCCGAGGACCTCGCCGCCCTCGACCGACTACTGGACACCGAAGGACCGGACAGCATCCTGCGCCGCGACGACCTGGCGGTGCGCACCGAGCGCATGGTCTGGGCGGCACGGCGCAGCTGAGGGTGCACGGTCTGACTACGCCTTCCGACCGTCCGCCGGCTCCGACTCCGGCGCCACCCGCAGGCCGCGCAGCAGCACGTCCAGGAGTGAGTCCACCGACGCGATGCTCAGGTCTGCGCGGCGGGCGGTCACCCAGTACATCAGCGAGCCGAGGATGGCGTCCACGACAGCGCCGAAGTCCGCGTCCGGACGCACCTCGCCGGCCTCGGCGGCCAGGCGGAGGCGGTCGATCAGTCCGGTCCGCTGGACCTGCGTGAAGCGTTCGTAGAGCCGCTCGGCGGTGGCCGGGTCCTCGCTCGCCGCCGAGGTGACGGCCCGGATCCGGCCGGCCCGGACCGGGTCGACGAAGTCCCGGGCCAGGGCGTGCACCCATGCCCGGACGTCCTGGTCCACCGATCCGCCGCGGGCCGGCGGCGCGAGGTAGAAGGGCTGCGCCTCCTCCAGCACCGCGTCCGCCACGACCATCCCCTTCGAGGGCCACCAGCGGTAGATGGTGTCCTTGCCCACCCCGGCCCGCGACGCGATCCCGCCGATCGACAGCCGCTCGTAGCCCAGCTCGCCGATGAGCTCGCGGGTCGCCGAGAGGATGGCGAGCCGCGACGCCTCACTGCGCTTGCGACCCGGGCCGGGGCGCACATCCTTGCTGGTGGGAGGGGTCTTGCTGGGCTCACTCACCGGCCAATCATAGGTCGGCCGCCGACGCGCCGGGCCTGTGTTGCTTCCGTGCCATGTCGGAGTTACGGTTTCAATACGGGACGACTCGTATCGAAATGGACAACCATGACTCTGCTGACCACTCCTTTCAACCGCGACACCACCGCCGACGAGGTGCTGCACGGCGTGGACCTCTCCGGCCGGCGTGCCGTGGTCACCGGCGGCTCCTCCGGAGTCGGTCTGGAGACCGCGCGGGCGCTGGCCCGGGCCGGCGCCGAGGTGACCCTGGCGGTGCGCGACACCGCCAAGGGCGCCGGGGTCGCCGCCGAGATCACCGCGGACACCGGCAACACTCAGGTCGCGGTGGCTCCGCTGGAGCTCACCGACCTGGACTCGGTGCGCGCCTTCGCCGCCGACTGGCAGGGCCCGCTGCACATCCTGGTGAACAACGCCGGGATCATGGCGCTGCCCGAGCTGCAGCTCACCCCGCAGGGGTGGGAGACCCAGTTCGCCACCAACCACCTGGGCCACTTCGCCCTGGCGACCGGGCTGCACCGGGCGCTGGCCGCAGAGGGCGGACGGATCGTCGCGGTCAGCTCGACCGCGCACCTGTACTCGCCGGTCGTCTTCGAGGACATCCACTACGCGCAACGGCCCTACCTCCCGATCGAGGCCTACGGCCAGTCCAAGACCGCGATCGTGCTGTTCGCCGCGGAGGCGGGCCGGCGCTGGGCCGCCGACGGCATCACCGCCAACTCGCTGATGCCAGGCGGCATCCGTACGCCGCTGCAGCGCTACGCCTACGGCGACGACATGTCGGACCAGGCGCGCGCCGTCTACGACAGCTACCCGTGGCGCTCCGCCGCCCAGGGGGCCGCCACCTCGGCGCTGCTGGCCGGCTCGCCGCTGGTCGAGGGGGTCACCGGACGGTACTTCCAGAACAGCGCGGAGGCCCCGGTGATCGCACCCGAGGCGATCGGCTCGGACCTCGAACCGGTGGGCGTCGCCGGGTACGCGCTCGACCCGGAGGCCGCGCGGCGGCTGTGGGAGGTGTCCGCCGCCGCCGTCGGCTGACGGCTGGCGCATCGTCCGCCCGGCCGGGCTGCGGGCATACCCGTCGCATACCGGACGCAGCCGAAAAGCGAACCGGGGGTTCCTAACGTCGACCGTGACACATGGGGACCGGCCGGGTCCCCCTCGGCACAGGAACAGGTGATCCGGATGGCCCAGATCCTCGCCCTTCAGGAACTCGACGTGGAGCAGGAGGAGAGCCTGTTCGCCCCCTGCTTCAGCATCGTCGGCAGCAGCATCACCGTTCACACCCAGTGACCTCCTGCGCCGGTCGAGCCGCAGCTGACAGTGGATCGCATCGCAGGCCCTGAGGAGAGATCACGTGCTCGACGCCCTCGCTGAGTCGCTCGCGGACCAGGAGTACTACGCTCCGCTCGCGACGATGGCCGATCCGGGCCCGCGCTTCGCGCCCAGCCGGCCGGAACCCCGCTGGCTCCGGGTGGAGCAGGACATCTGGACGGTGTGGAGCGAGCCGGACTCCCGGCGCCCCGAGCAGGGCTGGAAGATCCATGTGTCGGCGCGGCTCGACCGTGCCCAGCAGGTGCTCGACCGGGTGGCGGAGGTCTGCTTCGCGCAGCGGGTGCCGTTCAAGCACATCGCCGCCCGGACCTTCTTCCTGATCCTGCATCACAAGCACGCCCACCGGGCCCAGGCGGGCAAGTTCTGCGCGATCTACCCGCCGGACACGGAGACCGCGCGGCGGCTGCTCGGCCTGCTGTCCGAGGCGCTGCGCGACGAGGACGGTCCCTACATCCTCTCGGACCGCCGCTTCGGCGACTCCCGCACCGTCCACTACCGCTACGGGGCGTTCGGCGCCCGGGGCAGGCTGCTGCCCGACGGCACCAGGCAGGGTCTGGTCCGCGACGGCGCGGGGCACGATGTCGCGGACGAGCGCCGGCCGTACTTCGTGCTGCCCGACGGGATCACCGATCCCTTCGTCGCGGAGCAACCCGCACCGCACTCGGGCGCGATCCTGATCCGCGACTACGAGGTGCTCGCGGCGCTGCAGCCGAGCAACGCCGGTGGGACGTACCAGGCCCGGGACACCCGCACCGGCCGCCGCGTCTTCATCAAGGAGGCGCGCGCCCACAACGGCCTTACCTGGGACGGCAGAAGCGCGCAGCAGCGGCTGCGGCACGAGTACGAGGTGCTGACCGCCCTCCATGCGGCGGCTCCCGGTGTGTGTCCGGAGCCGCTGGACCACTTCACCGAGTGGGAGCACGACTTCCTGGTCACCGAGTTCGTCGAGGGGGATCCGCTGCGGACCTGGCTGAGCCGCATCTCTCCGCTGATGCGGAGCGGGCGGTCGGCCGCGGACTACCCGGCGTTCTTCGGCCTCTGCCGGGGCGTGCTGGACGGCCTGGACCGAACCCTGGACCAACTGCACGCGCTGGGGTACCGATTCGGCGACATCAGTCTCGGGAACGTCCTCGTCACGCCGTCGGGCGAGGCCAGGCTCGTCGACTTCGAGGCCGCCACCGCGCTGGACGGGCCCCCGGTGGCCATGGGTACCAGGGGCTTCTCGCCGCCCACCGCTCTGCTGCGCGACAGCGACGACCCGTTTCTGACGGACCGTTACGGCATGGCCGCGCTGGCCCTCGCCTGCTTCGCACCCTTCCATGACGTCGCCGAACAGGCCCCCGCCGCACTGACGTTGCTGCGTCACGAGCTCGGAACGGCCGCGGCGGCGCCACCGGAGGACCTGTGGACCCGGGCCACCACCTTCCACCGGGTCGCCGCCAGGGCCGATGGAACCGCGTCCGCCGCGCCGCCCTCCCCCGCCGAGGTCGACGCCGATCCGCTGGGCTGCCTGGGCCGGCTCGCCGACCAGGTGGCGGAGGGCCTGCTGGCGACGGCCGACACCGGCCGCAAGGACCGGGTCTTCCCACCGCCGCCCGAGGCGTTCGGCGCCAACACCGTGTGCGTGGCCTACGGCACCGCCGGTGTGGTGCACGCCCTGCACCGGGCCGGGGTGCCGATCCCGGACGAGATCGAGAAGCGGCTCCGCCACGACGCCCTGACCCGCCGTGGCGAACTTCCACCCGGCCTGGACACCGGTACCGCCGGGATCGCCCGCGTCCTGGCGGCGCTCGGCCGACTGGACGAGGCGGTCGACCTCGCCGGGCACGCCGACGGCCACCCCCTCACCGCGTCCTGCACCACCCTGGCCGGTGGACGGGCCGGGGTCGGCCTGACCTGGCTCGCCCTGCACCGGCACACCCGGGACAGCCGCCATCTGGAGCGGGCCGCCGCCGCGGGCGACGCCATCCTGGCCACCGCCGACCTGGTGCCCACCCTCGGCCCCGACGACGCCCGCGGGCTGTTCCACGGCCGCTCCGGACTGGCTCTTTTCCTGCACCACCTGGGCGGCGAGACCGGCGACGAACGCTACCGCGCGGCCGGACTGCGGCTGCTGCACCAGGAGTTGGACCGGTCGATCGCCATGGACGACGGCACCCTGTCCTTCGCGGACAACGCCGTGATCAGGCGTGCCATGCCCTATCTGGCCATCGGCGCGGCGGGCGTGGGGACCGCGCTGACCCGGTACGCGGCCACCGGCCAGGACGAACGCATCGCGGCGGCACTGCCGTTGGTGACGGCCGGCGCCTCCGTGGCGACCTGGACCAAGGAGGCGGGCCTGTACGGCGGGCTGGCCGGACTGGCCTGGTCCCTGGCCGACCACGCGGAGGCCGACGGCGGCGACACCGCCCGCGCGGCCGCCGTCCGGTCCGCCACCGGCCTGCTCAAGTACGCCGTCCCGCACACCCGCGGCGTCCGCTTCCTCGGCTCGCAGGCGCACCGCTTCAGCGCCGATCTGTCCAGCGGCGCGGCCGGAGTCCTGCTGGCCCTGCACCGCGTCCTGCACGGGCCCGGGGACGAGGTGTTCACCCTGGACCCGGCCACCGGGACCCCCGCGCACCGCGGGTGAACCACAGCGAAGGAACCACAACCGAGAAGGAGAGTCACCCCATGACCCAGATCCTCGCCCTGCAGGCCCTGGACACCGAGCCCCAGGAGGTCGCCACCTTCTGCATCAGCTCCGGTTGGAGCGACTGGAGCATCCACACGGCCTGACCCGATGCGAACCACCGACCCCGGCCCGCGCCTCCCGCACGGGCCGGGGTCGTGCTTTCGAGGGGTCGCTTCCGAGGGGTCGCTTCCGAGCGGAACGGCGCAGGTCCCGGCCGGGCTACGTACGAGATTTGCGTAGTATCACGGATGCTTCCTGGCCCCACGATTGGAAAACTCACCACAAGCACGGACACACCGGGTTGTCGGATCCCCCGAAGGGAGCACCAGTGGTCCAGGCGAACGGCAACTCACCGGGGCAGTTCGGAACCCCGCCGCCCCAGGACGACCGTGGCAGGGATCCGGGAGCCGAAACGGTCGGCGAGCTGGTCTCGCTGACCACGCGCGAACGGCAGGTCGCGGCTCTCGTCGCGGAGGGTCTCAGCAGCGCGGCGATCGCCGCCGAGCTCTACCTCAGCCCCCGCACCGTGGAGACCCACATCGCCCGGATCTACCGCAAGACCGGGGTGTCCTCCCGCGCCGCACTGGCCTCCATCGTGACCCGCAGCAAGGCCGACCCGCCCGCGCCTGCCGACCCGCCCGCTGACATCGCCCCGCGGACGCCGCGGGCGGCGCGGGGCAGCCGACTGGTCGGGCGAGGCGTCGAAGTCGATTCGGTGACAAGGGCGTTGGCGGATCTCAAGGCGGGCACGGGCCGGGCGATCGCGCTGGTCGGGGAGCCGGGCATCGGCAAGAGCTCGCTGCTGCGGACGGCTGCGGCGCAGGCCCGGGACCAGGGGATCCAGGTCCTCACCGCACACGGCGGCCACCCGGCCCTGCCCGCGCTCCTCGGCGGGCCGGGCACCATGGACCTGCACGAGGTGGCGGCGCACGCCGCCGACCGTGCCGCCGTCATGGCGGTGGTGGACGACCTGCACGATCTCGCCGCCGACCGCATTGCCGACATCGAGCGGCTGATCGAAACGACAGCTGCCGGCCCGGTGCTGTGCCTGCTGTCCTACCGGCAGCGCCAGTTGTCGCCGGCGCTGGCGGCCGTGCTCTCCCGGGCGTCGTCCGCCGGGTTCCTGGAGGTGTGGAGCCTGGGGCCGCTCTCCCAGGAGCAGGCTCGCGAACTGCTCGGCGACCGGCCGAACCTGGACCAGGTGCACCGCGAGGCCGAGGGCAATCCCCAGTACCTCCAGATCATGGCCGCCGACGACCGGACGGCGGTCGACGCCGAGACGGCGATCCTCGGTGAACTCACCGGCCTCGACGCCCGTGCGCTGGCCGTGGTGCAGGCAGCGGCGGTCCTGGACGGGCCGTTCCACCCGGAGTTGCTGGCCGGCGTCGCGGGTCTGGAGCTGTCAGTGGTGATGGCCGCGCTGGACTCACTGGCCCGGCTGGACCTGGTCCGCCCGGCCGAGCCCGCCTCGCAGTTGACGCTGCGTCATCCCGCGATCGGAAAGGTGGTCTACCGGCGGCTCGAACCCGGCCGCCGCACCGAACTGCACCGGATGGCCGAGGCCGAACTGGCAGCACGGGCGGCGCCGATCGCGGAACGCGCCCACCATGTCGCGCGAGCCGCGGATCCACGGCGGCCGGAACACGCGACCACCCTGATCGCGGCGGCCCGCGGCATGATCTACACCTCCCCCGCTGTCGCCAAGGGCCATCTGCAGGCGGCGCTGTCGCTGCTCCAGGAGGGCGGTGCGCACTGGTACGAGGCCAAGGTCCTGCTCGCCCGCACCCGGCTGCTCACCGGGGACGCCTCCGAGAGCCGTGCGCTGCTGGAGGCCCTGCGCTCGGACATCCCCGGCGGACCGCCCGGTGACGCGACCGCGCTCGCCGACTCCAGCCGGATCGAACGGCGGCTGGGCCGGTACACCGAGGCCGGTGCGCTGGCCCGCGCCGGGCTCGCTGCGTTGACCGACGACGACTCGGCGACGGCCGCGGCCCTGCATTCCGAACTGGCCGACTACGCCTACGACGTGCAGGACTTCGAGACGTCCCGGCAGCACGCCGAGACCGCGGCGGCACTGGCGCACGGGCACGGGGACCGGGTCGGCGAGACCTACGCCCTGGGCAAGGCGGCCCTCGCCCATCTGTTCACCAGCGACCAGGACAGTGCGCTGACGACGCTGCGCAAGGCCGCCGAACTCCTGGACGCCGTCCCCGACTCGACGCTGGTGGCCAACCTGGAGGCCGCGTTCCAGGTGGGCATGGCGGAAGGGATGCTGGGACGGCTGGTGGACTCCGAACGCCATCTCACCCGTGGCGCGGTGCTGTCCCGGCGCACCGGGCAGACCTACATCCATCCGCAGATGGTGACGGTGCTCGGCAACGCCCAGCTGCGTGCGGGGAACCTGCACGGCGCACTGGCGACCCTGGACGAGGCCGACCACCAGGTCAGACGGATCGGCGACACCGCGACCGAGGCGGTGCTGATGACGCTGCGGGCCGAGGCCCTGTTCTGGCGCGACGGCCCCGGCGACCTGACGGACGCGACCGAAACCGCCGAACGCGTCATGGCGTCCGTCGGCTCCACGCTGACCTCCTGGGCCGTCTCCGTCCGCTGCACCACCGCCGAGTTCGTCCTGCACGCCGGCGACCCGGCCCGGGCCGGATGGCTGCTGCTCGACGCCGCGGGCGGCGAGGGGCTGCCGAGGTTCACCGCCTGGCGCAGACCCCGCTGGTGCGAGAGCCTGACCCAGGTGGCGGCCGCCGAGGGCGACCAGGATGCGGCCGACCGCTGGGCCCGGTTGGCCGAGGAGAGCGTCGAACAGCTGCCCTCCGCGGGCCGGCGGGGCTTCGCCCTGCGGGCGCGGATGCGGGCCCGGGTGCTGCGTGGCGACACCGACGGAGCACTCCGCAGCGCCCGGGACGCGATAGCCGACTTCGCCACCTGCGGTGAACGCCTGGAGCTGGCCCGCACCCTGCTCACCGCGGCCGCACTGGCCCTGGACGCCGGCCGGACCGACGCGGTGGGCGGCCGGCTGGACCGGGCCGCGGTCCTGGCCGACCAGTGCGGCTCGGCCCGGCTGGCAGCCGGTGTCACCACCCAGCGGGCGCGGCTTGCCGATCGGTAGTGCATCCAGTCCCCTCACCGGGTGGCCTGGTGGCTCGGAGCGTCGGGGAACTGGGCCAGGACACCGATCAGGGCGGAGCGTGAACTGACGCCGAGTTTGCGGAAGATCCGGGTGAGGTGGCTCTCGACGGTCTTGACCGACAGGAACAGGCTGCTCGCGATGGCACGGTTGGACATGCCGCGGGCCACCAGGTCGGAGATGTGGCGCTCCTGTTCGGACAGCGTGCGGTCGGCCGCCCGGCTCCGCCCCGGACGGGGGCGCCGGGCACCCAGGCTGCGCTGGGCGTTGACGGCGAGCGCGCCCAGGTGCGCGGCGCCGTGGGTGTCGGCGATCCGCTTGGCACGGCCGATGGCGGCGGCGGCCTCGTCGTCCTGTCCGGCGCGGGCCAGTGCCCGGCCGAGGAGGAGCCTGGCGCGGCCCTCGGCCGTCACCAGTCCGCCGACCGCGAAGAAGTCGACCGCTGCGGCGAAGAGGGCTGCGGCGGCGGCCGGGTCTCCGTCCTGGACGCATCCGTTGGCCAGGGCGGCATAGCCCAGCTGTCCCGGGAGCCGAACGGCCTCGGCCGCCTCGTCGGCGTGCTTGGCCCATTCGCGCGCCGCCGCGAGGTCCCCCCTGGCCGTCTCGGCCTGGGCCGCGGTGCAGCACCACATGGCCCGCAGCGCGTGCGTGGTCACCGAGCGGTTGCTGCCGGTGATGGTGCGCAGCAGGTCGAGGCAGTCGTCGGGACGCCCCTGGTCGAGCCGGACGGAGGCGAGCACCGCGGTCGAGAGTTCCCACAGGCGGCCACGGCGGCCCACCGAGTGCACAGCGCGTTCGGCGGCCTCGACGGCGGCCTCCGGGCTGTCCCGCAGCGCGGTGGCCGCAGCGCGCAGCGCCAGCGCGTACCCGATCAGGTCCGGCCGGTCGAGCAGGTGGGCCATCTCCTCCGCCTCGGCCGCCGACTCGATCCCCCCGGCCAGATCACCGGTCGCCTGCTGTGCGTACGACAGGCAGAGCAGCAGGTACGGCAGCATGTAGCTCTGTCCGTTCAGGCGGGCCACCCGGATGCCCCGGTCCATGTGCCGGATCGCGTCGTGATGGCGTTCGGCCAGGACCTCGGCCCAGCCGAGCTGTCCGACCTCGTCCAGGAAGGTCGCCAGCTCCTGGTCCTCCATCAGATCGATCGCGGTCGCCGCCTCGGTGGCGTACGCCCGCAGTGGCGCGACCCTGCCGCCGTACGCGGCGCCCAGGGCGCGGCAGGCGGCCGCGGAGGTGAGGGTCCGGCGGTCGGGTGCGGGCGTGTCGGCGAGCAGGGCGTCGAGGAGGCCGTCCGCCTCGTCGGTCCTCCCCTGGCCCACACGGGTGGTGGCGAGTTGGAGCCGGAGCGGATTCGCGCGCGGGTCCGTCGTCGGCCAGCGGGTCAGTTCGTCCACCAGCACGGTCTCCGACACCTTGATGCTGCCGATGATCCGTTCGATGATCGAGCGCAGTGCCACGATCGGTATCCGCCGGTCGGGCCGGTCGGGCGGGACCAGGTCCAGGGCCCGGCCGAGGGTGTCACGGCAGGCGGCGAGTTCGCCGGTCACGCCGTAGGCGTTGGCCAGCCCGAGCAGCATCCCGAGTCGGTCCAGGACCGACTCCTCGGAGCCGTCCGGGACGGACAGGTACAGCGCCGCCCGCAGCCAGGCCGCCCCGGTCGCGGGCGCCGAGTGGACGGTCTGCGTGGCCGCCTCGGTCAGCACCCGGACGGCCTCGGTGTCGCCCATCTGCGCGGCGCGCGCGATGTAGGGTGCGCGCTCCACGGTGCCGGCCCCGCTCCTGCGCAGGGCCTCGTCGGCGCGGGCGTTCGCGGCCAGCCGCCAGCCGGGCGGCGTCTCGCCGGAGACCACCTCGCGGAGCAGCGGATGCCGGAACTGCAGGAGTTGGCGTACCTCCGGCTGCGGTCCCGGCGGCCGGCACGAGCGGATCAGATCCGTCCCGGAGAGGACGTCGAGGGCCTCCAGGGCCGGTCCGGTGGCCAGGCCGGACACGGCGGCCAGCAGGAGCGGGTCGAAGGGGTCGCCGAGCACGGCGGCGGCGCGCAGCACCGCCAGCTCGTCCGCCGTGAGCAGGGCGATCTCACGCGCCAGCGCGGCCCGCAGGGTGGCCGGGAGGTCGCTGAAGTCGGTGGCGCCCTCGGTGGTGAGCTCGGAGAGCACTTCGAGGTAGAGCGGATTGCCCCCGCTCACCGTGCACAGCTGCTCCCGCTGGGCGCGTGTGTGCGCGGTGCCGAGCAGGCGGTGGCAGGACTGCCGGTCCAGCGGGGAGAGCGGCAGGCCGACGGTGCGGTAGCCGACGGCGGCGTGCTGGAAGGAGGCGAGCAGCTTCGCCGGTGCCTGCCGTGGCCGGTGCGCGCAGGCGAGGATCAACGCCGCCCGGGGCGGCTGCCGCAGCAGGTGGTGCAGCAGTTCCACGCTGCCCTCGTCGGCCCAGTGCAGGTCGTCCAGGCAGAGCAGTACCCCGCGGCCCCGGTCGGCGTCGGCGAGGAGCCGGCCGAAGGCGTGGTGGAGTCGGTAGCGTTCCACGCCGGGAGAGGGCGGCGGTCCGTCGTGCGGTGCCGCCGTCCGGGGAAGTACCAGGTCCAGCAGGGCCGCGGTCTCCAGGTCCAGGGTCTCGTGCCAACGCTCCGTCAGTCGGCCCACGCACCCCCGGACGGGTTCGGCGAACGCCCCGAAGGAACGCTCCTGCTCGAACTCCGAGGCCCGACCGCTCAGCACGGTGAGCCCCTCGGCCCGGGCCAGGGCGCCGAGTTCGTCGAGCATCCGGGACTTGCCGAGTCCGGGGTCGCCGGTGATCTCGATGACCGTCGAGGCGCCGCCGGCGCAGCCGGCCACGGCGGACCGCAGGACGGACATCTCGTGCTCCCGGCCCGTCAGCGGTCGTGCCTCGGACTGCTGGTGGCGCTGTGCGCTCATCGGCCTCCTCAACTCCAGCCCCGCGTGAGCGGTTCGTGTGGTGAAGCCAGGAGCACTCCGGGCTCCCTCGATCATCGGACATGACATGTCCACCGGGCGTCCGGGGAACTACGTACTCTCCTACTGAATCCCGCGTCCGGGAGCGCGGAGGCGCGTCCTCACAGGGCCATCAGACGCTCCAGTTCGCGGATCAGCTGCGCTGCCGCCGCCCGCTGCTGCGGCGGCATGCCCGGGGCGGCCTCGGCGGCGCCGGACCTGTCGGCGGTGACGATGCGCAGGGCGATCGCGGCCTGACGGGCGAACAGCGAGAGCAGGTCGAGCTCCGGCAGCCCCGACCGCGCCTGGGCGGAGGGGTCGAGGATCTCCAGGACGCCCAGCACCTGGCCGTCGTGGATCAGCGGGGCCGCCATCAGGGCGTCCGGCACGTACTGGGTGGACTGGGCCAGCGAGCGGTCGAAGGCGGCGTTGTCGGTGAGGTCGTCGACCACGATCGACTCACCGGAGACCGCCACCCAGCCGGCGATGCCCTGGCCGGCCGGGAAGCGCCGGCCGACCAGGAACTCCTCGCCCTGGCCGGAGACCGCCCGGAAGACCAGCTCGCCGCTCTCCTCGTCGAGCAGGAACACGGAACTGGCCAGGGCGCCGAAGATGGCGCGGGCCACGTCGACGATCGACTGGAGCAGCTCCAGTGCGACCGGGTCGGCGGGATCGGCCACCGGGAGTGTGGTGGGTTCGATGTCGGAGGGCACGGTGACAACCTCTCTACTGGTGCTGCGGACCGTGGCCCGCGGCCATCGGTCGGCCGGCGGCGGGACGCGGGGAGCGGACGTTGGCCGCGGAGAGGTAGAGCGCGCTCTTCAGCTGAAAGGGCGTCATCCGCGGTCGCTCGGAGAGAATCCGGGCGCAGAGCCCGGCGATGAAGGGGGTGGCGAAGCTGTTTCCGCTGGTGCGGATGGTCCGGCCGCCCAGCCAGGCCACCTCGACGTTCTGGCCGGGGGCGAAGAACTCCACCGGCGGGCTGGGGTTGTAGAGGTGCAGGTCGAGGTCGTCCTCCTGGTGGCTGCCCACCGAGACCACCGACGCGAACCGCCAGGGGAAGCTCTCCACCGGGGTGTTGTGGGCCGAGGCGACGATCACCGTGCCGTTGAAGTACGCCTCGTCGGCCAGTGCGTGCAGCTCCTCGACGAAGCGCATCCGCGTGGTGGACAGGCTCAGGTTCACCACGTCGTAGCGCTGCCGGACCGCCCAGCGCAGCCCTTCGAGCAGCACCTCGCCGGTGCCGGAGAAGCGTTCGCCGAGGACCCGGACGCTGTGCAGCTCGCAGTGCGGCGCGACCCTCCGGACGATGCCGGCGCAGGCCGTGCCGTGACCGCAGGAGTCGCCGGTGTCGGTCGGCGCCACCCGGATCCCGGCGTCGTCCTTCTCGACCACCCAGGAGGAGTCCACCCGCCCGACCACGGGGTGGTCCCGGTCGACGCCGGAGTCCACCACGCAGACCCGCACCCCTCGGCCGCCGGCCCCGGGCACCGCTGCGTGGTCGAGCAGCACCGGGATGTCCTCCGGGCTCCGGCCGCGCAGGCTCCAGGTGAGGCCGGTCTGTGGCGTGGCCGTGCTCATCGTCGCTCGCTTCCCTCGGAGGCGGCCCGGATCAGCCGGGCCACCCATCGCATACCGGGGCGGTGGCCCTTGGCGGCGAACGCCGAACGGGCCAGGGCCGCTGCCGATGCCGCCTCCGCGGCGTCACCGAGCAGCAGGTGGGTGTGGGCCCGGTCGAGCAGGGCAGAACCCCGCAGGACCGGGGAGTCGGTGCGGTCCGCGGCGCGCACGGCGCGGCCGGCGGCCTCCAGGGCCGGGACGCGATCGCCCCGGGCGGCTGCGATCCGGCCCTGCAGACCGTCGTGTTCGACCGCGTCCCCGCGCGGCCGTCCCGGGCCCGAGCCGACCTGCTCCAGGGCCTCCGCCGCGGCGGACCAGCGGCCGGAGTCCGCCAGGATCCTGGCGGACTCCAGGGCGATGTTGCCCAGCAGCGAGGTCGCCCCCAGCCGGCGGGCGACCACCCGGGCGGCGTCGAGCATGTCCAGGGCCCGGTCGGGGCGGTCCGCGAGCACCTCCACCGCCGCCGCGAAGAGCGGGAGGAACACCTGGGCCTCCGCGTAGCCCAGTTCGTCGGCCAACCGGCCCGCCTCGGCCAGGCTCTCCCGGGCCGCGTCCGGTTCCCCGTGCAGCGCGAGCAGGACCGCGAGCGGGCAGTTCAGGGTCACCCGGACGGTGCGCCGTTCGCGCCCCTGCTCGGCCAGCAGGGTCCGGCACTGGGCGACCGCGGAGGGCACCGGTTCCGGTCCCCGCCACAGCGAGATGCCCATCGCACCGAGGGCCGCGGCCCGCTCCGGCTCGCCGTCGGCGCGGACCGCGTGGGCCAGCGCCCGGGTCAGCAAGCCCTCGGCCTCCCCGTGGCGGCCCTGTGCCTGGCGGGCCTGGGCGAGCCGCAGGCACGCGCGGGCCTGCCCGAGCTGGTCCCCGGCGGCCTCGAAGACCGGCAACGCGGCCTGCGCCGCGTCCGCGGGGGACTCCCCGTCAGCGTCCACCATCGCCAGGGACAGCCGGGCGTGGGCGGTCTCGGCCGGGTCGGCAGAACCGGCCAGCACGCTCCGGAGCAGGGCACGGCCCTCGTCGGTGCGGCCCAGGGCCAGTCTGACCTCGCCCAGCCTGCGGGTGGCGGCCGTCGTCCCGGGCTCGTCCGGCCGGCCCAGGGCCACCGCGCGGGCCAGCAGGTCGGCCGCCCAGGGCAGGTCGGACCGGGCGCGGGCCTGGTCCCCCGCCCGTCCCAGCGCTTCGGCCGCCCGGACCCTCAGGTCCTCGGTCGCGGCATCGAGCATGCCGAGTTCGCTGCGGTAGCCGTGGGCGCGCTCCAGGTGGCCGCCCACCGCCGCCGGCCCGGCGACCCGGACCGAGGGCAGGGCGGCAGCCTTCTCGTGCCCCTCGGCCCGGGCCCGCTTGGACATGCAGGCGTAGGTGACCTCCTGGACCAGGCCACTGCTGAAGCGGAACGTGACCTGGCCGGGGCGGCTGCGCCGGTCCGGCTCCACCAGTCGGCTCCGGCTGAGCCGCAGCAGGGCGTCGCGCACGCCGTCCGCCATCCGTGCCGGATCCGTGCCGCAGAGTCCGGCCAGTTCGCCGGGCACGAACTCCCGCCCGATGACCGAGGCCAGGTTCAGCGCCGTGCGCTCGCCGGGTTCGAGGGCGTCGATCCGTGCCCCGAGCACGGCCTGGAGGCTCAGCGGCAGTCCGTCCGGCGCTCCGGCCGCGGCCGCCAGCAGCTGCTCCAGGTGCAGCGGATTCCCTCCGGCCCGCTCCAGCAGCCGGAGCGGCCCGGACTCCAGGTGGGCGCTGACGTCGGCCAGCTCGGCGGCCAGCAGTGACGCGTCGTCGTCCGACAGGCCGGACAGCAGCAGCGACCTGGACGGAGTGCCCGGCTGCTCCCGCCGCGGGGTCGACGGCTCGGGACGGGACAGGCACACCAGCAGCACGGCGGTCCGGCCGAGTTCGGTGACCAGCCGGTCGAGCAGGTCCAGCAGCAGCGGTCCGGCCCAGTGGAAGTCGTCGACCACCAGCACCACCGGACGCCGGGCGGCCAGCACGGCCAGGATCCGGACCAGCGCCGCGCAGGTCTCCTCCACCGAGGGGTTCGGGGTGCCGTCCAGCAGCAGTCCGACGGACAGCACCCGCAGTGCCTCGGTCACGTCCGGCTGCTCACCGGGCCCGAGCGGGTCACCCGGACCACCGGCCGCGAGCAGCGCGGTCACCGCGTCGGCCAGCGGCTGCAGGCTGCCCCGCTCGCCGTAGGGCCGGCAGCGCCCGGTGCCGTGCAGGACCGGCCGGGCGGTCTGCTGCAGCCACTCCCTGAGCAGCCGGGTCTTGCCCTGGCCGGCCTCGCCGTGGACCAGTACCCGCTGGACGCCCCTGCCCCGCCCGGCCTCCGCCAGGGCCTGGTCCAGCGCGGCCAGTTCGCGGCGCCGGCCGACGAAGCGGACGTCGAAGCGGCGCAGCAGCTCCGGGTCGTCCTCGCCGAGACCCAGCAGCCGGTACGCGGCCACCGGGTCGGTCTTCCCCTTCAGCAGCAGCGGTCCGACCGGCTCGGCGCGCACCGCGGCCCCCACCGACAGCAGGGTGTCGGGGCCGATCAGGATCTGGCCGGCGGCGGCGTTCTGCTCCAGTCGGGCGGCGACGTTGACGGTCTCGCCGGAGACCAGTGCCTGCCGGGCGGACGCGTCCGAACCGGCCACCACCTGACCGGTGTTGACGCCGATCCGGACGTTCAGCCGGACTCCCAGGGTGAGTTGCAGCTCGGCGTTGAGGGTGGCCAGGGCGTCGAGCATGTCCAGGGCTGCGGCGAGGGCGCGCCGGGCGTCGTCCTCGTGCACGGTCGGCACCCCGAACACGGCCATCACCGCGTCCCCGATGAACTTCTCCACGGTGCCGCCGTGCGCCTCGATCTGACGTCCCATCAATTCGAAGTAGCGCAAGGTGACGGTGCGCAGGGTCTCCGGGTCGAGGGTGCCGGACAGTGCGGTGGAGCCCACCAGGTCGCAGAACAGCACGGTGACCATCTTCCGGCCCTCCGTCGCCGCGGCCGCCGGGGCCGGTGCGCACGGTGTTCCGCAGGAGGGGCAGAAGCGGGCGTCCGGCGGCAGCGCGAGTCGGCAGGAGGAGCAGGGCATGGCTGGCGTCCTCGTTCCTTCGTCTCGTGGTGGGTGCTGCTCCGGCTCAGAAGAGCGCGCCGCCGGCGATGTCGCTGTGCGCCTGCACCTCGGGCCCGACCCGGTCGAGCTGACCCTTGAGGTCGATCAGGACGGTGAGTTCCTGCGGGGTGAGGGCGCTCAGGACGCCCCGTTGTTCGTCATTGAGCGCGTCCAGGGCGAAGCCGGCTGTCTCCAGGCGCGCGAGCGGGGTGTGGTCGTTCATCGGGTACCTCCGGGATGGGCGGCGAGTTGGTGGAACAGGCGGGCGACGCCGTCGGCCGTGCGCAGGGCGCTGACGGCCACCGCTGCTTCCTGGGCCGGCGTCAGGGGGAGGGCGTCGAGCAGGGCGTCCAGGGCGGCGGTGTGCCCGGTATCGAGTTCGGCGTGATCGCGCAGGGTGCGGAAGGCCTGGCCGGGCAGACCGGTCCGGTCGGCCAGCCGGTCGGCCAACCAGGGCGCCGGGGCGTTGCCTTCGAGGACCAGGACGTAGCCGAGCAGCGTGACCGGGTGGTGGTGCTCGACCCAGTAGTACTGTGCGCCGGCCAGCTCGGCGACGACCGGATCGGGCAGCCGGCTCAGCGCCGCGGCCGGATCGGCGCCGGCCGCCGTCAGGTCGGCGAGCAGCCAGTCGTCGTGGCCGCGCTCCTCGGCGGCGTGCTGCTCGAAGTACCGCCGCAGCGGCAGCGCCAGCCCGTCACCGGGTGGCAGTTCGGCGCAGCGCAGGGCGGCCCGCTCCAGCAGCGGTACCGAGGACCGGATCAGCGCGTGCATGGCGTACAGGTACTCGACATAGCGCGAGCGCAGGCCGCTGGGCCGCCACAGCGCGGTGGTGGCGGCGCGCATGGCCGGTCCGGCCAGGTCGAGCTTGATGCGCAGCGCGACGGAGGCGGGCGGCGCGGGAGAGGCGGTCGGCGCGGAGGAGGCGGTCGGCGCGGTCATCAATGCCCCCCGGCGCCGGAGAGCGCCACCAGATCGGCGTACCGCGCCACGCCGTGACGCTGCATCAGCTGGACCGGACCGGCTGCCGACTGCCTCCGTGCGGCCTCCCGGTCCAGCAGCTCGCCGACCGGTCCGGAGCCCTGGCCCACGGCTCCCGCGATCACCTCGGGGTGCTCGGACAGGCTCCGGCATCCGGCGCAGTATCCGCCGGCGCAGGGCGCCGCGGCATACCGGTCGTACAGATGCGCGGGTCCGACGGCGCGGACCATCCGCAGCACCGGCGAGGACAGCGAGCGGCGGCGCACGGTCCCCCAGCCGTCCTCGGCGATGTGCCCCAGCAGCAGGTGCGCGGGCGCCGGCCTGCGGTCCACGGTCTGCTGGTTGCAGCAGGCCAGCACCGCGCCGTCGAAGGCGACCACCGGCCAGGCCGCCATCGCGCAGGGGAGCACGCCGCCTCCGTCCGGGCGGTGCGTGCTGGCGGCGGCCCAGGCAGCCGCCCTGCCCACCGGGCGGACCTCGTTGACCAGCATCGGCACCCGGTCGGCGAACTCCCGCCTGATCGCGGCGGTCAGGTCCGCGAGATAGGGGTCGTCCGGCCCGGTGCCGGCGAGATGGAAGCTGACCGCGGTCCCCGAGTCGAGTACCTGCCGAACCGCCCGGAAGACGTCGGCGCGCTCCACCTCCCGCTCGTGGAAGGCGTCCAGGCTCGCCGAGAAGTGGTCGACCGAGCTGATCGCCGCCATGATCCGCGGCGGTACCGGGCCGCCCTTGGCGAAGAACATCCCGCTCAGCAGCGCGCTGCGGGCGCCGGCCGCCCGGATCCGGGTGGCGATTTGCTGCACCAGGGCGGGCAGCAGCAGCGGCTCCCCGCCCGTGAGCATCACCACCTCCGGCCGCTCCGCCGCGGTGAACGAGCCCACGAACTCCAGCAGTTGACCGGCGTTGGGCTCCTCGCCGGCCATCGTGGACGAGGTCGAGCAGTGCGCGCAGCTGAGCGGGCAGCGGCGGGTGAGGGTGAGCAGGAGACCGGCGCAGGGGACGGGCCGCAATCCGATGAACTCGGCCAGCTCCATGGCTCCCCCAGTGGTTCAGTGATCGTGCCGCTGAGCGGCGACTGCGACGTCCCCAGTGTCGGGGGGCCGCGTATGGTTTCGGTTTGCTGAAAGCTTGCGGGTGGTATGCCCCTCCCCCGGTCGGGAGTCAGCGGCAGGCGTCCGCAGCGGACATGCTGCCGATCTACCGATTGCGAACCGGTTGTCGACCGGTACCGAACCCGGGCCGTCGAGACTGTTCCCGATCTGGACGACACGGTTCCAGCATGTCCGCCTCCTCCCATGGGAGTAATCCATGCCCGAGAAGCTCCTCGACACCGAGGTCATCTGCGGCGTCCTCCACCAGGACACCGCCAACTCCGACGACGCCCCCGCCGACATCGCCGAGCTGCACAAGGCCGCTTCCATCTGGTGCGCCGTCTACATCCCGCCCTCGATCTAGGCTCCGCAACCGACCCTGACACGGGTGAGGGCCTTCTGGGTCGGTGGGGATGGTGACATCCGCACCGGCGCTCAGAAGGCCCTCTGTCGATAAGCCCCCTAGACGGAGACCGGGTCCGGTTCGGCTTCCGCTTCGGCGCCGGTCCCGGTTCGACCGCTCCCGTGGGGCAGGGCGAGGAACGCGTATCCGGCCGCGAGCACGATCAGCAGACCGGACACGGAGAAGACGGTGTCGACCGGTCCGACGTGCAGTCCGCCGAGATCCGCGTGGAAGTCCTGGAGCAGCGTGCTGGCCAGCCATCCGGCGGCGATGACCGAGAACGTCGAGGCGAGCTGGTTCACCGGGTTGAAGACGGCCATCGTCCGTCCCAGGTACTCCTGCGGTGTGGCCTGCAGCAGCAGCGGACCCAGCGCGGTGTTCACCATGGCGACCGGGATCGAGCACGCCGTGAGCAGGACGAGACCGCTCCAGAAGTGTGTCTGCCGGGAGTAGCCGACGAACAGCATCCCGGTGAGGAGCAGCGCGAGCCAGATGGTGGCACGGGCGCCGAGCCGCTGGACGACACGTCCGGACCACAGTGATCCGGCGATGGCACCGACCCCGAAGGCCGTCGACATGAACCCGAAGAGGTTCGGCGCGGTGCGCAGGTTCTCGGTGACGAAGAAGACGTCCAGCGCGTTCATGGCACCGGTGCCGCACTGGACGATCACGGCGACGGTCAGCAGGGCGACGAGGATGCGGTTCCCGGCGAAGAAGCGCAGACCCTCGACGAACTCCCGCCCCAGGCTCCTGCGTTCGGGCCCGGCCGGCTCCGTCCGCGCCAGTTCCGAGATATCCGTGCGCATCGAGCGGATCACCAGGTAGGAGAACAGATACGAAGCGGCGTTGATCAGCAGGGCCCACTGCAGGCCGAAGACGAAGAGCAGCGGTGCCCCGAGCGGCGGTCCGATGATCGCCGCGGTCGCCATGGTCGCCTGCCCGATGCCGGCCGCCCTGGTCCGGTCCACCTCCCCGGTGATGATCTCGCTGAGGATCGCGAAGCGGGCCGGACCGAAGAACTGGCCGGTGGCCTCGACCGCGAAGACGACCGTGTACACCAGGCCGAGCCACCCGTAGGCCGGCAGGGCGCTCACCGGCAGGAAGGCGACGATCGCCAGCGCGCCCACGAGGACCGCACGGATCACCTCCGAGCGCAGCATCGTCCGGTACCGGTCCCAGCGGTCCACGAAGACACCGGCGACCGGGCCGACCAGCAGCACGGCTGCTCCCATGGAGAGCATGACTCCGCTCACTGCGGCCGGCGCCCATACCTTGTCCTTGGCGAGGACCGTGGCGATCCACAGCACCAGGGTCGTGTCGAAGACGTAGTTGCCGACGGTCGAAACCGCCTGACCGCACCACAGCCGGGCGTATTCGCGGTTGATGAGCCTTGTGCTTGTTCGCTGCATGATCCAGAGTCCTCGCGCGTATTCAACCGGAGTGCGGCGACGCTAGGGCGGCGGAGTTCGGTAGCGGTCCACAGCCGGCATGGAAACGGTATGCCGATCCCCGGCCGCACCGCCGCTGGGTGCCGTCCCGCCTCAACAGCCGCCCTGGGCTGCGGATTTACCGGTTACGAAGCACTTGTCGACCGGTACCGAACCCCGGCGGTCGAGACTGCTCCCGTATCAGCGAAGGGTGTCTCTCCAGGACGTCCGAACCCAACCATTGGAGCAACCCATGTCCGAGAAGTTCAAGGGCAACCAGGTCATCTGCGGCGTCTTCGACAAGGAGCTCAACAACTCCGACGACGTCATCGCCCACACCGCCGAGAAGTTCACCGGCACCGAGGTCATCTGCGGCGTCTTCGACAAGGACCTCGCCAACTCCGACGACGTCATCGCCCACAGCTCCGAGAAGTTCACCGGCACCGAGGTCATCTGCGGCGTCTTCGACAAGGACCTCGCCAACTCGGACGAGGTCGTCGCCCACAGCTCGGAGAAGTTCACCGGCTCCGAGTACATCTGCGACCTCTACACCAAGGACCTGTTCTGATCGTCCGCCCCGCCCCCTCACCGCTGGAGGAACACATGCCCGTCCTGACTGACATGTTCGAGGACACCGAGGTCATCTGCGGCGTCGTCGACAGGGAGCTCGACAACTCCGACGACCTGCCGGCCTACGGCGTGGAGCTGCACGAGACCGCCGCCACCTGTATGTGCACCATCTACGACCCCACCCTGACCTGACCGACACGTTCGAGCCGGTCGGACTCCTGCCACTGGAGGAACACATGTCCTACCTGTCCGAGAAGTTCGAGGCCACTGAGGTCATCTGCGGCGTCTTCGACAAGGACCTCGCCAACTCCGACGACGTCCTCGCCCACACCGCCGAGATCCACGAGTCCGCCGACCTGGTGTGCAGCGTCTACACCCAGGACCTGGACTGACCGCTCGTCCCCGAACTGCTGGAGGAACACGTGTCTGTCCCGACCGAGAAGGACGATGTCCTCGCCCACGGCGCCGAGGCGTTCGAGGCCACCGAGGTGATCTGCGGCGTCTTCGACAAGGACCTCGCCGACTCCGACGACGTCCTCGCCCACACCGCCGAGCTGCATGAGGCCCCCACCTACGGGTGCCCCCTCTATGTCTCGGACCTGGCCTAGCCGTTCGCCTCCCGCAGTCCGCGGTCGGCCCCGAGGCGTTCACCCGCTCCGGGTCCGACCGCGCCCCCGCGTTCCCGCGTCCCCCGGAGACTTCCCATCCGCCCCGTCACAGGAAGTACAGGCCAACCGTGAAGATCATCGAAGGCAAGTCCGGCGTCTGGCACATGGGCCCGGGCGGGACCCTGCTCCTCCCGAAGCGCTTCTACGAGGACGGACAGCTGACCGCCGAGGGGGCCTGCGAGCTGGAGCGCGCGGACATCGCGCAACGTGGGCCGACGGACCGCTACAACCTGACCGTGGTCACCTCCACCGCCTGCAACCTGGGCTGCCCCTACTGCTTCCAGAACACCGACGCGGCCGCGCCCGGGCGGTTCGACCCGCCCCGGATCGACAAGCAGGTGCTCGACGGACCCACCATCGACCGCATCGTCGACTTCACCCGGCCGCGGATGGAGCAGGCCGGGGCCACCCGGCTGTTCGTCCTGCTGTTCGGCGGCGAGCCGCTGCTCAATCCCTGGGCCTGCCGTGAACTCCTGGTCCGGCTGCGAGCGCTGGGCCCGGTGACGGCCTCGATGGTGACCAACGGAGTGCTGCTGACGGCCCGTAAGGCCAAGCGGCTGGAGTCGGCCGGCCTGCGCTCCGTGCAGATCACCCTGGACGGCCCCAGGGAACTGCACGACGGACTGCGCGCGACCCGGTCCGGCCGGGGCACCTTCGACGCCATCCTGGACAACCTGGCCGCCGTCCAGGAGGCCACCGCGCTGCGGCTCACGCTGCGTCTCAACACCACGTCCGAGGGCCTGCCGCGGCTGGAGGACCTGATCCGCGACCTGTCCGGCCGACTGGACCCGACCCGCTGCAGTCTGGACGTCGCCCCGGTGCTCAACTACGCGGGCATGTTCGACAACGTCCTGGACCGTTCCGGCGGCGAGGTCGAGACCATCCTGCGGGCGTACGCGGCCGCGCTGGAGAGCGGCTTCGAGGTCGGCTGGCCCGGCGGCGGCGAGTGCGGCTTCTGCGGGGAGCAGGACGGTGTCTCCGGCGCCGTCATCAACGCCGACGGAACGCTCTACAGCTGCTGGGAGACCATCGGGAAGCCCGACTACGAGGTCGGCACCATCGACGACGGCTACAGCGACTACCCGCAGGAGCGCTGGGTCAGCTGCGGCGAGTTCTCCAAGAAGACGGCGACCGAGGCGGCCTCGAAGGCCTTCGACGACGCGCTCTCGGTGGGCCTGCTGGAAATGCTGCGCCAACGCCGCCGGGCCCTGGAGTCGGCGAGTTGAGGGCGCTGCTCTGCCCGTTGACCAGCCCGGGCTACCTCTACCCGGCCACGGCCCTGGCCCTGGAGCTGCACCGGCGCGGCCACGAGGTCACCCTGCTCTCCGCGGCCGGTGCCGCGACCGCCGCGCGGGCCGACGGCCTGGACGTCCACGACGTTGACGCCCTGCCGGAGCCCGGCGCCTTCGAGGTGAGCCGGTGGTTCCGGAGCAGCGCGGCGCAGTACCGGGCGGTGCTGGAGCTCGCCCGGGCCCGACGGCCCGACGTGCTGGTCACCTCGGTCCTGTGCCCGGGAGCCCTGTTGGCCGCCGAGACGCTGGACCTCCCCGTGGTGGTCCTCGGCCTGACCTGCCACCTCTGGACCTTCGACGCCCCGCACACGGCCGACGGGGCCGACGGAGCCGACGACGCCGATCGCGGCTGGCGGCTCGAACAGAGCCTGGCAATGCTGGACACCGCCCGCCAGGAGGTCGGCCTCCCCGCCCGCGCTCCGGCCGCCGGAATGCTCCCGCTGCTCGGCCAGGCCTTCCTGCTCCGTGGCCACCCCGACCTGGAGCCGCAGGGAGCCCTGCTCCCCGAACAGGTACGCCACGTCGGCCCGCTGTGGTGGGAGCCGCCGGCCGACCCCGGGCGACTGGAACAGGCCGAGGAGTTCCTCGCCCGCTCGGACCGGCCGCTGGCCTATGTGCACCTGGGCCGGACCTTCGGCGGCACGACCCTGTGGCCGTGGATCGACGCGGCCTTCACCGGCACCGGTCACCGGGCCGTGGTCGAACTCGGGCGCACCGAGGAACACCGGTCCGCCCCCGGGGCCGACGTGCTGACGGTCCGTCTGCCGTGGATGTCCGCCCTGCTCGACCGGGCCGACCTGGTCGTCGCCAACGGGACCAGCGCCCCGGTCCTCGGGGCGCTGCTGCACGACCGCCCGCTGCTGCTCCGCCCCAACGGGGGCGAGCAGCGGGTCATCGCCGCCGCCGCGCTGCGCGCCGGCGTCGCCGCCGAACTGCCCGTCTCCGCCGCGGACCTGGCGCACCCGGCCGGTCCGGTCGGCGAGACGCTGGCCGACCCGGTGCTCCGGTCCCGGGTCCGCCGGCTGGGTGAGGCGCTGCGGCAGACCAAGAGCGCGGCGCTGGCCGCCCAGGCCGTCGAGGAAGCCTGCCGCTGAACCGCTGATCCGTCCCGTCCCCGCTGCAACCGACCGCCCGACAGGAGTCCCCGTGACCACGCTCTCCACCGACCACGCGGCCGTCGCCTACGACGCCACCGCCCCGTTCTACGACGCGCTCACCCAGCAGGACGACTACACGGTCTTCGGCGACCTGCTGGAGCAGCTGATCAAGCAGGCCCGACCGCCCGGCGACCGGCTGTTGGACGCCGGCTGCGGCACCGGACGCAGCACCATCGCCTTCGCCAAGCGCGGCTTCCACCCCACCGGGACGGACATCAGCCCGGCCATGATCGAGATCGCCCGGTCCACCCACGCGGACTCCGGGATCGACTTCCACGTGCACGACATCCGGCTGCCCTTCCCGCACGGCGGCCCGTACGACGTCGTGCTGTGCATGAGCGACATCGCCAACTACCTGGCCGACCCGGAGCACCTGGCCGAGGCCCTGGCCAGTCTCGGCTCGGTGATGAACCCGGGCGGCGTCCTGGTCTTCGACGCCAACACCCGGCGCGGGTACCGGCTGATGCACGAGCCGCACGTCTTCGAGTCGGAGGGCCTGCATGTCACCCTCCAGGGCCGGTTCCTGCCGGAGGAGGGCGACCCGGAGCGCTTCAAGCTGGTCATGAACGCCTTCCGGCAGTCCCCCGAGGACCCGGAGTCCTGGACCCGCGAGAGCATCGACCACCTCCAGCGGCACCACACGGTCGAGGAGTTCACCGCGTTCCTGGACGCGGCCGGCCTCGACCTGGTGGCGGCGCACGGGCTGGAGCGCAACGGCAGCCTCGCCGACTCGGTCGACGAGGACGTCCACACCAAGGGGCTGTACGTCGCAGTACGCCGCTCCGACAGCTGACCGGGCCGGGGGCAGCCGTGATCAGCAGGAGCTTCACCCTGATCTGGGTGAGCCAGGCGCTGTCCGACATGGCGAGCGAGATGACCTCGCTCGCCCTGCCGCTCGCCGTGCTGGCGGCCACCCGGTCGCCCGTGGACGCGGCCATGGTCGCCACCGCCGTGGGGATCGCCCAGCTGATCGCCAAGCTGCCCAGCGGGCTCGTCGCCGACACCGTCAACCGCAAGACGCTGCTGCTGCTGTGCGACGCCGGACGGGCCGTGATCGCGCTGCTGCTCGCCCTCGCCCTGGCCACAGGGCAGCTGACCACCATCGTGGCGGTGGCGGCCGCGGCGGCCACGGCGGTGGTCTCCACCCTCTTCTCCGCCGGGGAGACCGGGGTGATCCGCCAGGCGGTGCCGGTCGCGCAGCGGCGCCAGGCGATCACCCGCACCATCGTCCGCACCAACATCGCCATCGCGGTCGGCCCGCCGTTGGGCGGCCTGCTGCTCACCCTGGGCGCACCGATCGCGTTCCTGGTGGACAGCGCCTCCTACCTGCTGTCGCTGCTGCTGCTGTCCCGCGTCGTCTACCAGCACCTCCCGCGTCCCGCCGAGTCGGTCGCGGGAGGCGGCGGGGCCGGCGCGCTGCGGCACACCAC
The DNA here is from genome assembly GCF_042510965.1 of Streptacidiphilus jeojiensis. Taxonomy (NCBI): domain Bacteria; kingdom Bacillati; phylum Actinomycetota; class Actinomycetes; order Kitasatosporales; family Streptomycetaceae; genus Streptacidiphilus; species Streptacidiphilus jeojiensis. The sequence goes on along the minus strand of NZ_JBEUKS010000006.1, from coordinate 9,646 downwards.
CGGCGAGCTCACCCGCGGCTTCGAGTGGGTGTTCAAGCAGCGCCCGCTGCTGTTCCTGGTGGCCTTCGTCGCCTACCTCAACCTGCTCGGTCGTTCCGTCGAACTGCTCGCCGCCATCGGCGCCTCGGACCTGGGGCGGCATCCGGTGTCGGCCGGCTGGGTGCTGACCGCGGCCGGCTGCGGCGGCATCGCCGGGGGCGTCTGCACCGGATGGATCCTGCGCCGGTTCCGACCGGTGACGGTGCTCGGCGGGATCGGCGCCGTGTGGCTGGTGCTGACACCGCTGACGGGGCTGGGACACACCCTGCTCACCGTGGCGGCCGTGGGCGTCATCGTGTTCTTCCTGCCGCCGATCGGCTCGCTGGTGTCGCTCCAGGTCGGCCTGGACGCACCGGCCCACCTGCTCGGCCGGATCTCGGCCGCGGTGGCACTGCTGGCCGGCAGCATCGCCTGGGCCGGGCCCGGCATCACCGGTTTCCTGATCGCCGGTCAGGGCGGGCTCACCGCCGCGATCGTGCTGGTCGCCCCGCTGCTGCTGCCACTGGGCGCGCTCTGCGCGAGCCCCCGGCTGCGCACCGCCGTCAACTCCGTCCGGTCCGGCGACGATCCGGCCGAGGTCCCCGAGCTGGCGGCCAGCTCGCAGAACTGAACCGCGACCGAACCGAAGGAGGAGCACTGTGCCGGACCTCGGCCCGACCCTGCTCTACTGCGCCGCCGACACCCGCTACTACGAGCCGTCGGAGCGGCTCCAGGACGAGGCGACCCGCTATCCGCTGACCGTCGCGGAGGTCCCGGCCGGCTGGCGGCGCTCGCTGCAGGGGCTCTGGACCGTGCTGCGCCCGGACCGGGCAGGGGCGGCGGAGACGGCGGAACAGGGCTGGAAGATCCACCTCGCGGCGGTCCCCGAGCTGGCTGAGCACATCCTCGACACCGCTGCCGCGGTCTGCCTCGCCCGGGGCGTCCCGTTCAAGTTCCTCCGCAGCTCCACCGCTCTGCGGCTGGTCTCGCGGAAGTACCTGCCGCGCACCGCCAGCGGGAAGTTCGTGACCGTCTACCCCTCCGACGACCTGCAGTTCACCGAGGTACTTGCGGAGCTGGTCGCGGCCCTGGACGGCCTCCCCGGGCCGGACATCCTCGGCGACCTGCGGGTCGGCCGGGGCCCGGTCCACGTCCGCTACGGGGCCTTCGTCCGGAAGACCTGCCCGGGCCCGGGCGGCAGCACGGTCCTCGCCATGAGCACCCCCTCCGGCGAGCTGGTGCCGGACGTCCGTGGCTCCACGTTCCGGCTCCCCGACTGGGTACCGCTGCCGCCGGTGCTGCAGCCGCACCTGGACGCGCGCCAGGCCCGACTGCAGACGACCAGGGACGGCGACTTCCCCTACCAGGTGCTGCGGACCCTGCACATCAGCAACGCCGGCGGGGTCTACCTGGCCCGGCACCGGACCACCGAGGCCGTGGTGGTGCTGCGCGAGGCCAGACCGTACAGCGGCCTGGACCGGGACGGCACCGAGGCGATCGAGCGGTTGCACCGGGAGTACCGGACGCTGGCCCGGCTGCAGGGCCTCGGTTGCGTCCCCGAGGTGTACGGGATCGCCACGGTCAGGGACCACCACTTCCTGATCGAGGAGTACCTGGAGGGCGAGCGGCTGGACGACGCGGTACGGGCGCGCGGTCCGCAGCCCGGCCGGGACTGCTCCGAACAGGCCCTGGACGCCTACGCGCGCTGGGTGCAGACCATCGTCGACGGCCTGGCGGCGGCCCTGGACTCGGTCCACAGCCGTGGCCTGTGCTTCCGCGACCTGCACCCGGGCAATGTGCTGCTGCGCCCGGACGGGACGGTGGCGCTGGTGGACTTCGAGTACGCCGTCCCGCTCACCGAGGAGGACCTGCCACGCGTGGGGGCCGGCGGCTTCGCCGCGCCGCCGGGCGGCACCGGCCTCCAGGCCGACCAGTACGGCCTGTGGGCGACCTGGCTGTGGCTGCTGTTGCCGCTGAACCCGATGGTGGACCACGACCCGGCCAAGGCCGAGCAGTTGGAGGCCGCCGCCAGGGAGCGGTTCCGGCTCCCGCCGGGAGCGGGTCCGCGCCGGCCGCCGGCACCCGGCGGGACCGAGCCGCCGCGACCGCCGGAGGACCTCTTCGTCGGCGGCGCGTCCGACTGGCCGTCCGTCAGGGACCGGCTGGTCGCCGGGATCCACGCCACCGCGACCCCCGAGCGCGAGGACCGGCTCTTCGCCGCCGAGTGGGCCGTCTTCGGCGCCGGCGGGCACACCCTCGACCACGGCGCGGCGGGCGTCCTGCTGGCGCTGCACCGGGCGGGCGTCCCGGTCCCGGCCGAGTACACCGACTGGCTGCTCGCCTCGGGCCGCCGGGCCGGCCCGGCGCAGTCGCAGGGCCTCTACCAGGGCCTGCACGGGACGGCAGCGGTGCTGGACGAGCTCGGCTGCCCGGGCGGGCGGGACGAACTGCTCGCCCGGACCTGCTCGGCCGACCGCCCGACCTTCGCCGGGCTGGCCCGCGGACAGGCCGGAGTCGCGCTGAACCTGGCCCGTCTGGCCCTGCGCACCGGCGACGGCGGTCTGCTCGCCGAGGCCGAGCAGGCCGCCGATCGGCTGGAGGCGCTGCTGGGCGAGGGTCCCGGTCCCCGGCTGCTGCTGCCCGCCGCCGCCGGACTGCTCCACGGCCTGAGCGGCTCGGCCCTGCTCCAGCTGAGGCTGTACCGGATCACCGGGGAGCAGCGACGGCTCACGGCGGCCCGGGCCGCCCTGGCCTGGGAGCTGGAGCACTGCGCCGGCCCCCGGCTGCCCTACCTGGACGGCGGCGGCGGGGTGGCGCTGGTGGCCCGGGAGTACCTGGAACACCGCGACGATCCCGAGCTCTCCGCCTTCCTGGCGACCGTCCGCGGCTGCTGCGCGGACGACGTCCCGCTCGAACCCGGGCTCTTCGGCGGGCGGGCCGGGCAGATCGCCGTGCTGGCCCGACTCGGCGGAACGGACGCCGAGGACCAGGTGCTGACCTCGGTTCGCCGGCTCGCCTGGCACGCGGTCCCCGACCAGCAGGGGCTGTTCTTCCCCGGGGCCGGACTGCGCCGCCTCTCCGCCGACCTCGCCACCGGCGCGGCCGGCATCCTGCTCGCCCTGCACACGGTCTTCGAGGCCAAGGGCGACCTGCTGGCGGTGCTCCCCACCGGCTGACCGGCACCGGCGGGGCAGCCACCGGGGCGGCCAAGCCGTTTCCATACCGGCGCTTGACCGCCGCCGAACCCCCGCCGGTTAGCGTCCCCCTGCCGAACCGGTACTCACGGTCCGCTCCACTCCCGCCACGAAGCAAGGGGATCACCATGGCTGAGAACATCGAGCCCGTCACCGCCGAGACCGAGGTCCAGGGCTCCGTCCTGGACCTGCAGGGTCTCGGCAAGGACATGGACAAGTCCGAGATGTCCTGCATCAGTTTCGTCAGCTCCTTCGACATGTCCACCAGGAAGTAACCGCCCGCCATGGGTCCGCGGGACGGAGTGGGCCTGAGCGGCATCCGGGACTTCCGGCTGCTCTGGATCAGCGGACTGCTGGCCTCCCTGGGTTCGCAGATGTCCGCGATCGCGCTGCCCCTCCTGGTCCTGCACCGGACCGGCTCCCCGGTGGAGGCCGGGGCGGTGGGCAGTGTCTCGATCGGTGCCGTGCTGATCGCCATGCTGCCCGGAGGCGCCCTGGCCGACACCGTCGAGCGGCGGCGGCTGATGCGGATCTGCGACCTGGGAAGCACGCTCGTCGTCGGGACACTGGCGGTCTGCGTCTTCCTGGGCCGCACCCCGATGCTCCTGGTACTGCCGGTGGCGGCCGTCGGGGCCGTGATGAACACCGTGTACGGGCCGGCCGCCCTCGGCCTGCTGCGCGCGATGGTGCCCGCCGAACTGCTCGGCCGCGCGACCTCCCGCCTGCAGGCCAGGGGCGCCGCCACCCGCCTGGTCGGCCCGATCGGCGGAGGAGCCCTCTACGCGCTGCACCCGGCGCTCCCGTTCGCCGCCGAGGCTGTCGGCCTGCTGCTGTCCACCGGCTGCCTCACCCTGGTCCGTACCCGCTCGGCACCGAACCGGGGGACGCGTTCCGCCTTCTCCCGAAAGGAGTTCGCGGCCGGCGTCGGCTTCATCCTGGGCCGGCCGTACCTGCGCACCGTGCTGCTGGTCTTCGGGCTGGGGCTGAACGCGGCGTTCAGCGCCATGATGTTCGTGGCGCTGGCCACGGCCTCCCACGGCGGCAGTTCCGGGATCGGGGGCGGCACCATCGTCTCGCTCATCGCCGTCGGCTCACTGACCGGATCGCTGCTGGCCGGGAAGGTGCCGGCGGAGCTGCGCCCCGGAACCATGATCGCTGCCACCTGTTGGGCCTGTACCGGGACCGCTCTGCTGCTGCCGATCAGTCAGAGTCCTCTGTATGTAGGCGCGTTGTGTTCCCTCACCATCGCCACCGCGTCCATGGGGAGCGTCGGCTTCGCGACCTCCGTCCTGGTGGCCACCCCGGAACACCTGGTCGGGCGGGTGCAGAGCGCCGCCGGCTTCGTCTCCTCGCTGATCCAGCCGCTCGGCCCGCTTGCGGGCGGTGCACTGCTCACCGTCTGGGGAGCGGACACGGCGTACCTCGTGCTGGGAGGGGTGTTCCTGGTGTGCGCCGCGCTGGTGTCGTGGGCCCCGTCCGTCCGCAGCGAACCCGCACCGGTCACGACCGAACGGGCTCCGGCCCACCGTGAACCCGTGAACCCGTGAACCCCTGACCGAGGAGAGACTCGTGGCCGACCCCCGCGAAGCGCTGGTCTACGGCACCGCCGACCCCCTGTACTTCGAGACGCCCGGCCGGCTGGCTGATGAGGCCACCTGCTTCGCACTGGCGACGGGAGAAGTCCCGGCAGGCTGGCGCCGGTCGGTGAAGGGACTCTGGGCCAACCTGACCCCGGACCACGCCCCGTCCGTCGAGCAGGGCTGGAAGATCCACCTCTCCGCCACACCGCACACGGCCGACGCGACCCTGCAGCGCGCGGCCGCCCTCTGCACGGCCCGGGGAGTCCCGTTCAAGTTCCTGCGCAGCAGTCAGGCACTGCTGCTGATGGGGAACAAGAACATGCCGCGGGGCAGCAGCGGGAAGTTCGTCACCGTGTATCCGGCGGGCGAGGCCGAACTGGAGCAGGTGCTGGGTGAACTGGTCGCCGCTCTGGACGGGCTGCCGGGCCCGTACATCCTCAGTGACCTGCGCATCGGCCGCGGACCCGTGCACGTGCGCTACGGAGCGTTCATCGCTCTGCAGTGTCCGGACGAGAACGGCATCCCCGTGCCCGCGCTGCGCGACCCGTCCGGGAGACTCGTCCCCGACGTCCGGGCACCGGTCTTCCACCTGCCCGAGTGGGTACCGCTGCCGCCCGTCCTGGAACCGCACGCCGCCGCCCGGCGGGAGGCTCGCGACGACAGCTTCCCCTACCTGGTCCGCGAGCCCCTGCACTTCTCCAACGCGGGCGGCATCTACCGAGCCGAGCACAGCACCACCGGACAGCAGGTCGTCCTGCGCGAGGCACGGCCGTTCAGCGGCCTCGACGGCGCCCGCGCCGACGCGGTGGAACGGCTGCACAACGAGTACCGCGCACTCATGACTCTCCAGGGACTGGACTGCGTACCCCGCCTGTACGGGATGCGCACCGTCTGGGAGCACCACTTCCTGATCGAGGAGTACATCGAAGGGCCGACGCTCCTGGAGTCGGTGATCGGCCGGATGCCGCTCCCCGGCCGGGACACCTCCGAAGCGGCCTTCCGCGCGTACGCGGGCTGGGTGGCGACCGTGACGGACAGCCTGGCGGCGGCTCTGGACGCATTCCACGCCCGCGGTGTCTGCTTCCGGGACGTGCACCCCCGCAACATCATCGTGCGCCCCGACGACTCGGTGGTACTGGTGGACTTCGAGTACGCCACTGACCTCGACGCACGCGACCTCGCACGGGTCGGCGCCGCCGGCTTCACCGCCCCGGCCGGGGCGACGGGGGTCGAGGCCGACCAGTACGGCCTCTGGGCGACCTGGCTGTTCATGCTGACAATGCTGACCGAGATGATCGACCTCGATCCGGGCAAGGCCGCACTCCTCGAGGCGACGGCCCGGGAACGCTTCCGGCTGCCCGCCACCGAGGGCCCGCGCAGGCCGGTGATCAGCGGCTCCGCGGCGGCCCTCGGCGCGACCGGCGCGCCCGAGGACCTCTTCGACCGGATGCCCTTCGACTGGCCCGCGGTGCGCGACCAGCTGGTCGCGGGCATCCACGCCCGGGCGACCCCGGATCGCACCGACCGGTTGTTCCCGGCCCACTGGTCGGTGTTTGACACCGGCGGCCACACCCTCGCGCACGGCGCGGCGGGCGTGCTGCTGGCACTGCACCGGGCGGGCGCGGCGGTCCCGACGGAGTACGTCGACTGGCTGGCGGACTCGGCTCTGCGCGCCCGCCCCCAGCAGGGCTACGGACTGTACGACGGACTGCACGGCACCGCCGCGGTGCTCGACGAACTCGGCCGCCACGAAGAGGCCCTGGACGTGCTCGCACGGGCCCGGACCGTCGGCGACCCGCTGCGCGCGGGCCTGCACGGCGGACAGGCCGGCGTCGCACTCAACCTCTGCCACTTCGCCCACCGCACCGGCGACGCGACCCTGCTCGACGAAGCCGTGCGCACCGCGGAGCGACTGGACACCCTGGTGCGCACGGGGGCCCGGGACGGCCTGCGGCTGCCGGCCACGGCCGGGCTGCTGGAGGGCCTGAGCGGTGCGGCGCTGCTCCAGCTGCGGCTGCACCGCATCACCGGGGAGCAGCGGTACTTGACGGCCGCCCGAACCGCCTTGCACTGGGACCTCGGACACTGCGTCACCCTGCCCGACGGCACGGTCTGGGCGAAGTACGGCCACCGCCACCTCCCCTACCTCGACACGGGCAGCGCCGGAATCGCGCTGGTGGCCCGGGAGTACCTGGCCCACGCCGACGACCCCGCGCTGAGCGCGTTTACGGCCTGCGCCCCTGCGGTCTGCACCTCCGAACTCGTCCGCGAGCCGGGCCTGTTCGGAGGGCGGGCCGGACTCATCGCGGTCCTGGGCCTGCTCGGCGACCCCGATCAGGACGACCGGGTGCTCGCACCGATCCGCAGGCTCTCCTGGCACGCGGTGCGGAGGCAGGACGGCCTGGTCTTCCCCGGCGCCGGCCTGACCCGGCTCTCGACGGATCTCGCCACCGGCTCGGCGGGGGTCCTGCTCGCCCTGCACACCGCCTTGGAGGGCAAGGGTCGTCTGGACGCCCTGCTCCCGGTCGGCACCGGCTGAGGTACCACGGGGTGTAGGGATTCCCCCGATGCTAGGGGCCACCGCCTTGGGCAGAGTTGCTCCCAGCGATGGCCCATCGGCTTCCTCCCGGAACAGCGAAAGGCACTGCGGTGACTGACCTGTCGGATCCCGAACACTGTCCGGGGACCCTTCGCTTCTCCGTCCTGGGCCCGCTGTCCGTCGAGGCCGACGGACGCCCGCTCGAACTCGGGCCGCTCAAGCAACGGCTGGTCCTGGCCATGCTGCTGTGCTGTCCCGGCACGGTGGTCTCGGTCGACATGCTGACCATGGCGGTGTGGTCCGACGAACCTCCGCGGACCGCGCGCAAGAACCTGCAGGTTTACGTATCCGCACTGCGCAGGACGCTGGCCGAGTCCGGCACCGGGGCCGAGGGCCGGCTGCTCCGCAGGTCCGGCGGCTACCTGCTGCGTCCCGCCGAGGCGGAGCTGGACTCGTTGCGGTTCGACCGGCTGGTCCGCGCCGGCCGTGCGGCGGCCTCGGCGGGCGACTTCCCGCGTGCCGCCCATCTCATGGGGCAGGCAAGGCAGTTGTGGACCGGTCCCCCGCTGATGGAGCTGGCCTGCTCGGAGCCGGTCCGGGAGGCGGCGGAGCGCATCACGGCCCGGTACCTGGCGGTCAGCGAGGACTGGGCCGAGGCCGCGCTGGCGGCGGGTCAGGTCGCCGACGTCGCCGAGGCCACCGGTGACCTGGTGGAGGCGCACCCGCTTCGGGAACGCCTGCGCGCCGCGCACATGACGGCCCTGCACCGTTCGGGGCGCCGGGCCGAGGCACTGGCCGCGTACGACGAACTGCGCCAGCACCTCTCGCGCGAGCTGGGCCTCTCGCCGAGCCCGGCGCTGGAGTCCGTGTACCGCTCGATCCTCGCCGACGAGGTCGGCTACTTCACCGGACCGGCGTCCGCCGGTGCGGGCGGACAGCGCCGCGCACCGGTGGTACTGCCGCCCGACGTCCGGGACTTCACCGGACGCGAGAGTCAGCTGCGGGAGCTGACGGAGCGGGCCACCGATGGCAATACGGTCAGTGTCGTCGTCGGACCGGCAGGCGTGGGAAAGACCGCGCTCGCCGCGCGGGTGGCGCACCGACTGGAGCGTGAGTTCCCCGACGGTCGGATCTGGGTACGGCTCCGCGCGGACGACGGGACGCCCCGCTCGCTCGCCTCGCTGACCGCGGAACTGCTGCAGTACGCGGGCCTGGCGGCGACGCCCGGCAGTCCGGAGCAGGCCGCCGCAGTCTGGCGGACCTGGCTGGCGGACCGGAAGGTGCTGCTGGTGCTCGACGACGCGCCCGACGAGGCAGCCGTCCGGCAGCTGACGCCGGGTTCCGGACCGAGCGCGGTGCTCGTCACCGCTCGGAGCCGACTCGCCGGGCTCGCCTCGGTGCACCGGATCGAGGTGCAGCCGTACTCCCCTGCCGAAGCCCTGGAACTGCTGGGCCGGATCATCGGACCGGAACGGGCGAACCGCGACGTCGCGGCCGCCGAGCGCATCGTCACGGCCTGCGGGCTGTTACCCCTGGCGGTCAGGGTGGCCGGCCTCAAGCTCGCCGTGCTGCGGCATCTGACGCTCGGTGAGTACGCGTCGCGGCTCGCCGATCCCCGGTCCGTGCTCGACGAGTTGGCGGTCGGCGACAACGACGTGCGCTCACGCGTCGCCGACGAGTGGCGGCAGCTCGGCGAGCCGGCCCGGTCCGCTCTGCTGCAGCTGGCGGCCGCGCCGTTGGCGCGGGCGTTCACCGCGCCGGAGGCCGCGACGGCCCTGGGCTGCGACCCCGTCCGCGCGCAGCGTCAGCTGGAGTCGCTGATCGAGCGCGGGGCGGTCGTCTCACCGGAGGCCGAGGTGACGGCGCACGCCACGCTGTACTCGGTGCCGCACTTCACACATCTGTACGCAAACAGCGTTTCCATACCGGCAGTTGACCACTGCCGAACTTTCACCGGCTAGCTTCTCCCTCAGCAGGACCGGCCGTTTCCGTGTCCTGCCCACGACCTTCCCAAGACCGAGGAGATCACCATGGCTGAGACCGTCAAGCCCACCATCGGCTCCATCCTGGACCTGCAGATGCTCGAGAAGGACGTCAACGACGAGAGCACCTCGCAGACCTGGACCTGCGTCAGCTACGCCAGCAAGATGGACGAGCGGTAGATCTCCGCTCTCTTCGTCGAGCCGACGTGTCGGTGCGGGCGGCCCCATCCACAGCGGTGGGGCCGCCCGCATCTTGGTGCCAGCAGCCGGAATTGGGCACCAGGCCGGCCCTGGTGCCCAAATCCGGCGATTCACGCGGTGAGCACATTGCTG